>DFHS01000017.1:0-140164 GCA_002372695.1 Bacteroidales bacterium UBA3717 | reverse complement strand
GTCCAACTAAATGGGGGCACCTCATACAGGATAAATATGGTATCATTCATAGCGGATAGTATAGAAATGCCTGCACTCGAAGAGCGCAAAGTGAGCCGATGGATCAAGGCGGTGGCTGCGTATTATGGTTTCAGTGTGGGAAACATCAATTATATCTTCTGCTCCGACGAGCGGGAGTTAGAGGTCAACCGCGAGTTCCTCGGACACGACTACTACACGGACGTCATCACCTTCGACTACTCCACTCCTTCGGTGCTCAACGGCGACATCTTCATCTCGTTGGATACAGTGCGCTCCAATGCAGAGCAACTCAACATCTCCTTTGATGCCGAGCTTCTCCGCATCCTCATCCACGGCGTGCTCCATCTCACAGGCCAAGGCGACAAGACGCCCGAGACAAAAGCCCAAATGACCGCGAAAGAAGAACACGCTCTATCTCTCTATAAATAACGGAATAGGATTATATTTAAAAATATAAACATATGAAAAAGGTATTACTTATTGCAAGTCTGTTTTGGATGGTTTCATCCGTGAGCGCAGTCACTTACTGCGCGAGTGCCCCATGGGGCTATGGCAACAGCGCTACCGGAGGAGGCAATGCCACTCCTACGCTGGTGAAGTCGGAGAGCGAATTCAAGAACGCGCTCAAGAGCAGCAACAAAGTTATCATTATCACGCAAAACATTACCATTAGCGACCAAATCAGCACTGATAAAGGCAACCTGACCATCATGGCTCTGCCGGGAAAACGCCTGATCTCCAACAGCCAGACGAAGGACAAATCCGGCATCTTGTACATGAAAGGAAGCAATATTATCCTTCGTAACATTACCTTCGAAGGTCCCGGTGCATATGACTGCGACGGAAAAGATTTACTGACTTTGGATGGAGCAAAGAACGTATGGGTGGACCATTGCGATTTCCAAGACGGCATGGATGGAAATTTTGATATAAAAGGACTATCGGACAATATTTCTGTCACATGGTGCCGTTTCCGGTATTTAAAAACACCGAAAGCAGGTGGTTCCGGCGGCGCAGATGACCACCGGTTCTCCAATCTCGTAGGGTCATCATCCTCCGACAAACCATCAGACGGGACGTACAATATCACATATGGCTACTGCTGGTGGGACGAAGGATGCAAGCAGCGTATGACCCGTTGCCGCAACTGCGAACTGCATTTCTTGAATTGTTACTGGAATAGTTCCGTGGCTGACTATTACGTCGGTCCGGAGAATGCAAAATGTTATTTCGAGGGCTGTACATTTGCCGGCAAAGCCAACTCGGCGAAAAACATCTACAAAGGCTTCAATAATACTACCAACTACTGCAAGTTTGTTAACTGCACTGGTAATTGTCCGTCCGACAAAGGTAACGTAGCCGCCCCTACATACAGTTACGACCAACTAGCAGCCGCCACGGCGAAAACATATATCACCCTGTCCTCCTGCGGCGCAGGCGCCACGCTGAGTGTGACGAACGAAGGTGTCGTTTCTTCTTCCTGCGATAGCGGAGAAGGCGGTGGTGAAGGCGGCGGTCAAGGCGGCGGTCAAGGCGGTGAAGGAGGAGAAGGTGTTGTTTCCGACTTCTGGAACTTCTCAGACTCTGACTTCAACGGCCTTGGTGAGATAACTGCGGAAACAGTTGTGCGCGACCTTCATATAGTGGCATCATCATCTGCCAAAATCACTATTGACCAAAGTGCTAAGGCAATAGACGGTATCAACTTCACCCACCGTCTGAAATTTGGAGGAGCAGGAAACGAGACTGCCCGTCATTTATGGTTTGACGTAACCGGGGACTGTTCCATTACCGTCTATCTGACGAGCAGTAGTGGTACCGGAGATGCGCGCACACTCAATATCAGTACCGGCTCTTTCAATAATGTAGTCTCCACAATGTCTGCCCCGGCAGGGTCTGTGAATAAGGATACATATAACTACACCGGTCCCGCTACGCGCATATACTTGTACTCTGCAGCCAGTGGAATCAACCTCTATGGGGTAAAACTTACATCTCAGGGATCTGAGACAGCCAACAAAGAGGTAGTATTCTCGGACAAACAACAAGCGTGTAAAATAATTCGCGAAGGAAGATTACTCATCCTTCGCGACAATAAGACCTTCGATATTACCGGCAGGCGCGTCGATTAATAGAGACGCTGCCCCGTAATGGTATATTCCACTCCGCCGCGGATAATAATGATTTGTCCGTGGCGGATTTCTTTTTGTGCTTGAGGCGGCAGCGGCATGGCATCACTTGTTTCGACATCCGTTGCAATCTTCTTGCCAAGAATAATCTCAATCACATAGGGGTCATGGTCGGAATAAGAATTAGATGAATATACACCGTCAGTACACTTCCATGTGCATACGTGCGATACGTATGCATTCGTGATCTGCGCACTCATTGAAGCGTTCGCCATTACATGGTCGATCAATTCGCCGCCATTATAACAATGCGAGTATGCCGAACTGTCAAAACGCAGGATTTGCTCTTCAAAACCTGCATTACGGATAATACGAATAGGTGTCTCGCCGTATTCACAGTTAAGATCACCGAGTACCAAAACATCCGGGTCTTCGGAGACATAATCCAATGCTGATACCAGATTATTGGCATTGATTTGACGCATTCCTTCTCCTTGATCCGCAGATGAATCTTTGGCTTTAAAGTGGTTCATGCTCAACACCAAAGCCTCATTGTTGGCCAACAACTTAAATGCTTGAATACGCATTGTGCGCGCATAGTAACCATTACCGTTCACTGCACTTGTGTTAATGCCAAGTGTTGCTACCTTATCCGTACGGTAGATAAAACCGGACTTAATCTGGTTATCGGGGATACCTTCATACCATGTATAGTCTATATTGTCACTTACTGCAGCATAGCGACCGGCTATGCCGGCATGAGCATTCATCGAGTCTGCTAACTGCGCCAGGACAATCGGTTTCGCCTCTACCTCGCAGAACGCATAGATATCAGCATCAATAGTAAGCATCGAATTCACGATTTTCATCGTCTTGGCACGGAAACCTGCGGCATTATGATAACTCGGACGTGTAGTTTCTGTCGCATCATAATTGAAATAATAGTTCTCAAGGTTTTGGGCGCATACACGCAAAGCAGCTGGCGTAACCGGCACATCAGGCTTTTTATGGCTGAGATAGCGACCGCTGGTGACTTCCGGGGTCGTGTTATTATAATATTGGTATATTCCGGAAATAGTCAACGTATCCTCTTCTGCTATACCTGAAGTACTAAACGCAAAATTAGAACCGTCTCCTTTTTGCTTAAGCCCCCACACGATAATACTACCGGTTTCATCTGTCAAAGTAAGGTTTCCGTACGTCGTATTGGTAATGTTAGACACAACGCCCGTAAGGATATAGCGTTTGCCGTCGTTGAGTTCTATGAATTCACTAATCGTTGCCGGTATCGGCTCCCATGCGACAGCAGGTCTAACGTGAGAAATATATAGTGCATTTACTATCTCGTGTTTGCTGCCGTAAAGCGTGTAAGTGCCCTCCAAAGTAACGGTATCCCCTTCTTCCACACCCAGAGTGGAAAATTTTCCGGTTTGGCCATTGGTATTTAAAGTACCAAACACATAGATGCTTCCCGTCTCATCTTTGAGATCATAATTACCATAATAAGTGCTACTTATATTTCGCACTTCACCTCGCACACGGTATGTCGTACTTTCATCGGCACGATTTATAAATTCTGCAATGGTAATTTGTTCTGCTGCTTGCGCAGCCATGGTAATGGCTAAAAAAGCAATAAGATACACCTTTTTCATAACGACATGAGTAATAATGAGTGCATCAAGGGTGGTAATCAGCCACCCTTGAGCTGGAGTGTTAGTCCTTGAACTTAGCCGCCAGGAACTCGCGGTTGAGGCGAGCGATATTTGCTAGGCTGACGCTCTTCGGACATTCCGCGGCACAAGCGCCGGTGTTGGTACAGTTACCGAAACCGAGTTCGTCCATCTTAGCTACCATCGCTTTAGCGCGAGCCGCCGCCTCTATCTTACCTTGCGGCAGGAGTGCTAGTTGTGAAACCTTCGCAGCAACGAAGAGCATTGCCGAGCCGTTCTTACAAGCCGCCGCACAAGCGCCGCAGCCGATACAGGACGCTGCATCCATTGCCTCATCAGCTACCGGCTTCGGAATAGGAATGGCGTTCGCGTCGGGTACACCGCCGGTGTTGACGGAAACGAATCCGCCGGCTTGCATGATCTTGTCGTATGCGCCGCGATCGACCATGAGGTCCTTGATTACAGGGAACGCACGGCTACGCCACGGCTCTACGGTGATAGTCTCGCCGTCTTTGAACTTACGCATATGCAGCTGGCATGTGGTGATAGCGGAGTCGGGTCCGTGCGGGTGACCGTTGACGTACATCGAGCACATACCGCAGATACCCTCGCGGCAATCGTGATCGTAAGTCACGGGGTCTTTGTGCTCTGCAATAAGTTGCTCGTTGAGAATGTCGATCATCTCCAGGAACGAAGCGCCTTGGAAAACGTGTTTCAGCTCATAGGTCTCGAAATGACCTTGTGCCTTAGGTCCTGCTTGTCTCCAAACACGAACCTTAATATCAATATATTGATCCATATTCTAAAGTTGAATGTTTAAAGTTTAATGTTTAGAGATTAATTCTTATAGTTACGGGTCTTTCTCTCAGTAAACTCGTAATCCAAAGGCTCTTTGATGAGTTGCGGCTCTTGGTCCTCACCCATGTATTTCCAGCAGCCTACGTAAGAGAACTTGTCATCCTGACGGAGTGCTTCGCCTTCCGGCGTCTGGTATTCCTCGCGGAAGTGACCACCGCAAGACTCCTCACGATGGAGTGCATCGACAGCCATCAGACGGCCGATCTCGATGAAGTCAGCCAGACGGAGAGCTTTCTCCAGTTCGTTATTCAGGCTGTTGGCCTCACCCGGGATATAGACGTTAGTCCAGAACTCTTTCTTGATAGCATCAATCTTCTTGATTCCTTCTTTGAGACCTTCTGCGGTACGGCCCATGCCGACGAAGTCCCACATAATGAGACCGAGCTCTTTGTGGATGGAGTCCACGGAACGGTTACCCTTGATAGCCATCAGTTTGTCAATCTTGTCCTGAACAGCTTTCTCTGCCTCTGCGAACTCCGGCAGGTCGGTACTCATACGAGGTACGCCGATCTGGTCTGCGAGGTAGTTCTGGATAGTATAAGGCAGTACGAAATAGCCATCAGCGAGACCCTGCATGAGGGCGGAAGCACCAAGGCGGTTTGCTCCGTGGTCGGAGAAGTTCGCCTCGCCGATACAGAACAGACCCTTGACACTCGTCTGGAGCTCGTAGTCCACCCAGATACCACCCATCGTATAGTGGATAGCCGGGAAGATCATCATCGGGTTCTCGTACGGGTTCTCATCCACGATCTTCTCGTACATCTGGAAGAGGTTACCATATTTCTGAGCTACGACATCTTTGCCCAAACGCTGAATAGCTTCGCTAAAGTCTAGGAATACAGCGAGACCGGTGTTGTTCACGCCGTAGCCTTTGTCGCAACGCTCTTTGGCAGCACGGGAAGCGACGTCACGCGGAACGAGGTTTCCGAATGCCGGATAGCGACGCTCCAAGTAGTAATCGCGGTCTTCCTCAGGGATATCACGTCCCTTGATCTCGCCGGCTTGCAGACGCTTGGCGTCCTCCAGTTTCTTCGGAACCCAGATACGTCCGTCGTTACGTAGCGACTCGGACATAAGGGTCAGTTTGGACTGGAAGTCACCGTGCTTCGGAATACAGGTCGGGTGGATCTGTGCGTAGCAGGGGTTAGCGAAATAGGCGCCGTGGCGGTACATCTGCATAGCAGCCGAACCGTTACTTGCCATCGCGTTCGTGGAGAGGAAGAACGTGTTTCCGTATCCTCCGGAACCTACTACGACTGCGTGAGCAAAGAAGCGCTCGATGCGGCCGGTAACGAGGTTACGGGCGATGATACCGCGTGCACGCTTCTCGCCGTTCTCATCAGCGATGAGCACGATATCGAGCATCTCGTAACGGGTGTACATCTTCACTTTGCCTTTACCAATCTGGCGGCTGAGGGCGGAATAAGCACCGAGGAGCAGCTGCTGACCGGTCTGACCCTTTGCGTAGAAGGTACGGCTTACCTGTGCGCCACCGAACGAACGGTTGTCGAGCAGACCTCCGTACTCACGGGCGAAAGGTACGCCCTGTGCTACACACTGGTCGATGATGTTATTGGAAACCTCCGCCAGACGATAGACATTCGCCTCACGAGCGCGGTAGTCTCCACCTTTGATCGTATCGTAGTAGAGACGATATACGGAGTCACCGTCGTTCTGGTAGTTCTTCGCTGCGTTGATACCGCCTTGTGCAGCAATCGAGTGCGCACGACGCGGAGAATCTTGGATACAGAAGTTGAGGACGTTAAATCCCATCTCTGCAAGGGAGGCAGCAGCCGAAGCACCAGCCAGACCGGTACCGATGACGATGACGTCAAGACGACGTTTGTTAGCAGGGTTCACCAGTTTCTGGTGGTTCTTGTAATTGGTCCATTTCAACTCCAGCGGTCCCTCCGGGATCTTCGCGTCCTTCGGAGTGATGATCGGAGTCGTTGCCTCTTTGACAGCCTCTGCGGCAGCAGCCTGAACCTGCTCGGTTACTTCTGCCGCCTTGTCCAGCACTTTCTCTGCCACGTCCAGAGCTGCCTCTGCTGCCTTCACTGCTACTTTTTTCGCAGCGTCTAATATTTCTTCTTTCTTTGCCATAAATAGGTAGAATTTATATATGTTTGCTATTTTCTACGTTAAGTACTCGTACTCTTATAACCGGATAACATGCATTCCGTCTATAGTATAAGTTTCTCCGTCCTGGCGTCGTATATACAGATGATTATCAATCATCAGCTTTTCCGCTTTCTTTATTGCCTGCGAGGGTTCCGTATGAATATCTGTGGGATTGCTTCCCGCGAATAGAGGTTCATACGTGACATCCCCATCCACTTGAATAAGTCGTGGATTTGTCTGGTCTCCATCGCTCCATCCGACAAAAGTGTATCCCTCATCCGCTACGGCGGTGATTGTCACCCACTCGTCACAGGCATACTTTCCTTCTCCTGTTGCCATGCCTCCTTCAGCAGTTGCTACACTTACTTGCGGGCGTTCCTTACGGAACTTATATCCCGCCCAACTGCTGTTAGCAGCATAGGCAAGCGAGTCCACCGAACAGCCGATCAGCACATTATACCGGGAATATAAACCGGTATAGTTATACTCAAACCATCTGTAAAAGCATTGCGCTTCAAGTTGCGGAGGAGTGACCGCATCGGAGATGATGGTACGCATGGAGTCGCAGTCATAAAATGCCATTTTTCCTACTTTTTCGCACGCTTCGGGCAGTCGTATCGTCTGCACATTGGGAAGGTGGTAGAAACCGCCCTCTTCAATCGTGCGGAGCGAGTCGGACAGCGTGACAGAATTAAGTCCAAGACACCCGGAGAAGGCATATTTGCCGACCGTTCGGGCTGTGTCCGGCAACACGAGGTCTGTCACACGTTGGCCGCCTACATATAAATAATTATTGTATAGCGGACTTGCTTCATCATGCTCGCAAGTGATGGCGGCATACGCAGCAAGATCCTCCACGTGTATCCGTATGCTGTCGGTACTGGAAAAACCGATTAGTCCTACATAACGGAGCGAACGGGGGATATGCAACTCCTTGATGCCTCTTAAAGCCTGCAGACCACCGGTCATGATGCTGTCCAGCATAGGCGGCAATTCCAGTTCGGTCAGACGCGGGCAGGCACGAAAGGCATACTCGCCGATTACACGAACGGATTGACCCATACGCACATAGTGGAGCGAATCCATTTGGTAGCACAGGTTAGAAGGGATATACAGCACCGAGTCGCCGATGAACATGCTGTCTATATGCGTGCTCCAGTTGCCGGTACTGCCATTATATCCCAATGCGGATGACATACTTCCACCCCTGCAATTCTTGGCGTTGAAACGTACGACCTTCAGTTTGCCGGCGTTAGCAAAGAGTCCGCTCGGCACAGATTGTACATCTTCGCCAAAAATGACTTCGCGCAAGTTTAACGGTTTGAGCCAGTAACTATTGACAGTGCATTTTACAGCATTGTAGTACATCTTGGTGAGGCTATGACAGCCTTCGAACGCCCGTTCGCCTATTTTGGTAATAGTCGTAGGGATAACCACCGATTCTACATCACTGTACCTCAGTGCCCATTCTCCGATTTCGGTAACGGTATATTGCACGCCGTTATGTGTTATTTGTTCGGGTATGACGACATGACCGGCATAAGCGGAAGTATTAAAATAGTCTTTCTGCGTGACAGTCGCTGTACGGGTAGAGTTATTGAGGTTATAAAAGATACCATTGATTTTCACGTCGTAGGCGAGAGCCAAGAGATTGGCACCCAGACAGAGAACAAATATCAATAGCCGTTTATTCATTGCATGTTACAGTTATGCGGCACAGAGTATCCCGATGCCCATGCCCAGGTAATACAATACAACAATAGTGAACGGCAGTACCACGAGGGTAGCTACGACCGTGCTGATGACCTCAACGCGTTTCTGCCATTTGAGGTTGTTGAGTCCCATGGAGGTCATCGCCGAGCCCACACCGTGATTGAGGTGGAGCCAAAGAACAACGAGCCAAAGGAGGTAGAGCACGCAGTAGATCTGTCCCCAAACCGGAGTAGTGAACAGCTCCTTGACGTAAGCCGCACCGTTCTGCGGGTCAAACGCGCCGGTCTCGATGCCGGAGAGCTCCGCAAACTGCATCTTGAACCAGAAGTTGTAGAGGTGCAAGCAGAGGAAACCGAGGATGGTGAAGCCGAGGACGAGCATATTCTCACTCTCCCAGGTCACACCGGGTTTCTTGTCGGTTACCGCATAGCGGTCGTTACCACGTGCTGCTCGGTTCTGAATGGTCAGATACAGACCATAGCAGAAATGCACCAAAATGAGGAACGCAATACCGAGCGAACCGATCACTGCGTACCAGTTAGCGCCGAGGAAACGGCAGATGGCGTTGTAAGCCTCCTCGCTGAAGACCAGCGCAAGGTTCATGCAGCCGTGGAAAAGCAGGAAGAAAACCAACGCTGCTCCACTAAGCGCCATGACAAACTTACGGCCAATAGAAGAATCTTTTAACCACATAGAATTGTTTGTGTTTTTTAGATAAATATTGTTGTTAATTAATGATGATTCGTATTTCGGCTGCAAAATTACTAAAAAAAAATGACATACGCAAGCGCGCACGTCATTTTCTTAAGAATTATTTAATATTCTCCCGATTTTTGCATCGAAATTCCTTTTGTGCCTTCTTCAGTTGCTTGAGATAAGCCTTGCTGGTATGGAGTTTGGCAAAGGCGGCACTGGCCGCTACGCGAGCGGCATCAACATCGCTCTGCCAGTGGAAGCCTGCGATGACGCGGCTCTGTCCGTATTCGAAGCCCTCCTTCAGGAGCGCATCTTGCGCCGCAGGGTTGATCTCGCATAAGATGAGTGCCGTGCTCCATCCCAAGGTCGTATGGCCGGAAGGATACGAACCGTTATGGCTCAATTCCTCCTCATCTTCGGGCACGAGCGTAGGCTCATGGAAGACCATATACGGACGCTTACGCATGTAAGTAATCTTCGCGCTGTCGCATGCGAAACTGGTTGTCTTTGTTGCGTCCGTCAGCAGTTTCCACAGTTGGGGAGTGTTGGTCTTCGAGATCGCGACTCCCATGATCGGTGAGAAGATCTCCGCCATCCGCTGGACGCTGTAAGCGGCATCGAGGCGTGCTTTCTGCCCACGCGGGGTGTTGCGGATGCTTTTGCCCCATTGATACTGGGCGGTATCGTAGGCGTAACGCATCTCGTTGGTCTTTGGCGGCGCCGGCAGGTAACGCAAAGCGTTCGGCATCTCCGGGGCCGTAAAATACGGGGTCACGTCCTCTGCAAACACGCAGATCGCGACCAGAAGAAAAGGAATAATAAGGGTACGTTTCATAATGTTTTTTAAATTTATCCGGCTGCAAAGGTACAACAAAAAAACGAGATACGCAAGAAAAAAAAGACAAAAAACGTGTGTGCGCTTGCGTATGTCAAAAAAAAGCAGTAATTTTGTAGCCGAATTTAAAATGCCATAGTGTGGCTATAAGAAAAAAAATAGTAACCCTTGTGCTTTGTACCTTGTCCCTTTGTACGTATGGTCAGGTATCGAATGCTGGGCGGTCGGTGTTCTCGTTTATGGGACTGCCGGTATCGTCACGTATCAACGCCTTGGGCGGGTCGAACGTCTCGCTCAGCGACGGGGATATCGCGATGGGCATGTGCAACCCGGCGTTGCTGCATGCTAACAGCCACATGATGCTGCAACTCAACTACAGCTACTACCTGCCTGGGACGATGTTCGGCAGCGTGTTGTATGGGCATAATTTCGGGCGTTCTAAAATAGAGAAACCGGCAGAGGGTGAGCCCGACAAGCCGAACTATTTCGCAGTAGGTATCCATTACTTGGATTACGGGAAGATGTACTACGCGGACAAAGACGGCAATAAGACCGGTGGTTCGTTTGGTGCGCGGGACATCTTGATAGACGTGATGTACGCGCGGCAGTTAGGACGGCTGTTCAAGGTCGGCGTGACGCTCAAACCGGTTTATTCGATCTATGAGAGCTATAGTTCGTTTGCGTTAGGCGCGGACGTAGGAGCGCATTTCCAAAGCCCGGACTCGACCTTCCAGATGGGGCTGGTGCTGCAGAACATAGGATGGCAGTTGAAGGGCTTCTACTCGGAGGAAGGCGGTACGAATCATGAGATGCTGCCGCTGAACCTGCAGTTAGGTCTGACGTACCGAGTGAAGCACGCACCGTTGCGGTTTCACCTGCAGGCGCATAACCTGCAGACATGGTACCTGAACTACGAATGGACGGGGCTGGACAAGAATGCCACGACCGGCGACATCATTCCCCATAACGTCAAATGGTACGACATGCTCTTCCGCCACACGATATGGACGATAGAGGTAGTCGATAAACGCGAGCGGTTCTACATCGCTTTCTCATACAACCACCGCCGCCGCGCGGAGTTGAACCTCGCCGATCAGCGGTCGTTAGCAGGATTCGCGTTAGGTCTCGGCGTACGAATCAAACAGGCGCATGTGGATTTCGCGATCAGCCAGATGACCAAGTCCAACTTCTCGTACCAGGTCGGACTGACATTAGATATAAACTCGCTCATGAAATAAATAAATGCGAAAATGAGTAAATGCGAAAATAAAATCATTGTTGCTATAGACGGATATTCGTCGTGCGGGAAATCGACGATAGCCAAGGCGCTGGCGAAGCATGCGCACGCGACGTATGTGGACACCGGCGCTATGTACCGGGCTATTGCGTTGTACGTATTAGTCGAAAGTCGAAAGTCGAAAGTCGAAAAATTGAGCGAGGAGGAGATAGTCGCTCTGCTGCCGGAGATAAATGTAGGTTTTGTGCGGGTAGGCGATGCGCAGCACGTGACGCTGAACGGCGAAGATGTGGAGGGTCAGATACGGACACTCGAGGTCGGCAACCGAGCTTCGGAGATATCGCAGATCAAAGAAGTGCGAGCTTTCCTCGTAGCGCAACAACAGGCGATGGGCGCCAACCAGAGCATCGTCATGGATGGTCGCGACATCGGTACAGTAGTCTTCCCGAAGGCTGATCTGAAGTTGTTCCTCACGGCTCGGCCGGAGGTTCGCGCCCAACGGCGGTACGACGAGCTGGTAGCCAAAGGCGAGAAGCCTGTCTATGAAGAGGTATTGGCGGATGTCAACGACCGCGACTACCGCGACACGCATCGCGCCGAGAGCCCGTTACGGCAGGCAGAAGATGCCATCGTGATCGATAACAGCGAAATGACGCCGGACGAGCAGATGAAAGTCATTTATGATCTGTACGATAGACTCCAATAGCGGTTTCTGCTTCGGTGTGACACGTGCCATCCGGACAGCGGAAGAAGAGCTCCGAAAGGGGGCTCTTTGTTGCTTGGGGGACATCGTGCATAACGGTCAGGAGGTTGCGCGGTTAGAGGGTTTGGGCTTGCAGACGATCGACAACGACGACCTGCGTTCACTACCACCCCACTCGCGCGTGCTGCTACGGGCTCACGGCGAACCACCGAGCACGTACTGGATAGCCGAGCAAAGAGGGATAGAGGTCATCGACGCGACCTGCCCGGTAGTGAAGAAGCTACAGGACCGTATCCGCGCCTGCTACGAGCGGCATAAGAACGACGAAGCCGTCCCCCCGCAGATCGTCATCTACGGCAAACGCGGCCATGCTGAGGTCATCGGACTGCAAGGCCAAACGAACAACACCGCTATCGTCATCGAGCGCGAGGAAGAGTTGGACCAACTCGATTTCTCGAGACCAATCTACCTCTTCTCGCAGACCACAAAAAGTGTGGAAGGTTTTCAGAGTCTTGTCAAGGCGATTGAAGCGCGCCGTTCGTTATTACGTAATAACGTAATTACGTCATCACGAGAAGATTATAGCGCGCCGTTCGAGTATCACGATACCATCTGCCGGTCGGTAGCGAACAGGGTGGCTCAGTTGCAGGCCTTTGCGAAGGCGCAGGATCTCGTGATCTTCGTCGGAGGCGGTAAGAGTTCCAACGCGAAGGTGCTATACAACCACTGTTTAGAGGCGAACCCGAAGACGATCTTTGTCTCGTCGCAGGACGAGTTGGAAGACAAGCTTGCGGAGTACCGCGAGCAGATACAAACAAATCCCGACTGGAAGGTCGGGATCTGTGGTGCGACAAGCACGCCGTTATGGCTCATGAAGCGCGTTAGCGAACGCTTGTCAGCTTTTTGATTTTCTCATTCAGTTTCTTCTCCCTGAGCAGTTGTTCAATGGTCAGGTGCATGCGGTAGTTCCAGAAATGACGCGGGTTGGCGGGCACATTGATGCGGTCCGCGAACTGGTCTTTGATACGTACATCGCCGTCAATAGCGAGCCAGTCCTGCAGCGGCAGAATGGTCCACATCGCAGGCGAATACATGTGCTGGTTGATGATGAACTCGGCAATCTCCGGCGTCATCTCTTTGGGTGCATCGCCCCACCAACCCATCTGCTCGTTGTAGAACTGTTGCGTTACCGCGCGGTCCTCTTCCCACCATGCACGCAGCGGGTTCATGTCGTGCGTGCCGGTCGTGCAGACAGACTGATATGGAGCGTCTGCCGGGTGGGCAAACTTCACAGTCGGGTCTTTCGGCATTCGTTGGATCTCGAGGCTGAGGATCTGCAGCTCATGCATCACATCGGGCACACAAGCCGGAACCATGCCGAGGTCCTCGCCGCAGCAGAGCATCCTCGTTGCGCCGATGAGCGTCGGCAGTTTGCGCATCGCCGAGTCGCGCCAGAACTGCGTATGACGGCGATAGAAATACTCGTTATAGATACGCATGAGCACCTCTTTCTGGTCGGAGTAGAGCTCGTTGAAAGAGTGGCTCTGGTAGATCGAGATACGCGGATGAAGCCATCCCGGACGGCGTTGATCCTCGACCATCAGCACTTCGCAATGGAGATAAATCAAGCCGTTGCAGATATTCTTCGCAGCCTCTTTGCTCAGACCTGCTGCCTTGAGTTGCTTCGGATCCTCCATCAGGCGGTCGTACCACTCCTGCACTTTGACTTGGGTATCAAACTCCGGACGGAACCAATAGACGTATCCATCGCGGGTCTGGAGGGCATTCTTCTTTGCCCACTCGGTATCATAACCCAAGACATCACCTAAGAAATTCGAGCGGATATAGGGCTTGGTCATACGGTCCCAGTCGAGGCAAATACCCTGCGCACAGAGGTCGTCGTAACTGTACGGCAGCGCCGGAACGAAATGACCGCAGAGACCCCACACGTCGGTCTTGCGCATCTGCCAGATACGGAAGAAACCGAGGATATGATCTACGCGGTAAGCGTCGAAATAATCCTGCATCTTGCGGAACCGTTTCTGCCACCAAGCGAAGTTATCCTCCGCCATCTTATCCCAGTTATATGTCGGGAATCCCCAGTTCTGACCGGAGATAGAGAAGTCATCGGGCGGTGCACCGGCAGACGCATCGAGGTTAAAGAGCTCCGGATAAACGGCTGCATCCACAGAGTCGGGACTGATACCGATAGGTATATCTCCCTTCATAGCCACGCCGATCGAGTGAGCGTAAGCCACTGCGTCCGCCAGCTGCTTGTCGGCATGGAACTGAAGGAAATAATAATACTCCTTCGGCTGCTTGTCGCGCTTATGAAGGAACTCAGCGTATGGCTCCAGCCACTCGCGGTTCTTCGCAAAGAAAGCCTTGTACTCCTCAGAGGAGAAGAGGGCATCCTTGTCCTGTTTGAAGAGCGCCTTGAAGAAGACGGTCTTGGCGTCATAGACGTTCTGGTAATCAGCGATCTTGAGGGCGTTGAACTCCGCCTTCTGCGCTTCGTATTTCTTCTTCTGCGCCGGCGTCAGGCGACCCATCTTCTCGATATTGATATATATCGGATGGAGCGCGAATACAGAAACGGCGTTATAGGGATAGCTGTCGAGGTTATTATGACGGAGCGTGGTATCGTTGATCGGCAGGGTCTGGATCATCTTCTGCCCCGTAGCCGCAGCCCAGTCCGCCATCTTCTTGAGATCCTGGAACTCACCGATACCGAACCCTTCTTCCGTACGAAGCGAGAAGACCGGAACGGCTACGCCGGCACCTTTCCATCGCGGTTGCGTGCGGCGGAAACCACGGTCGTTCTGGCAGATGACCATACCCTTCTCGATACCCCAGATCTGGCGGTTCTCACCCCACTCCATATCTACCTGCGCACCGGTCTTGAGGTCATAAACGAGGTATTTATACTCGATGATCTGCGATTCCGAGACCTTGATATCTGCTTTCCAAACGGGGAACTCCGCATCGCTCATGATGAGTTTGTTATCGGCATTCCAGTCGCCTAACTCCGGACAGTTACCGACGATCGCCACTCCCTGCGTCGGCAGGATCTGCGGCAGATCGATGGAGAAACGGACGTTACCCTTTGGAGCCTTTACTTTGGCGGGGTTATGGCGCATAAAAAGGGACTTGAGAAAGGCGGTGGTATAGAAACTATCCTCATAGGTGCTTGCCTGCCAAGCGTCGCGAACAACGAGTTGCTTGTCCGCGGCTTTGAGGGTTAACGTACGGGGTTCGCCTGCCTCATAGATATACCGACCGTCCTGCAGACGAATCGCATATTTGTACTGAATACTGCCGGCAAAATCACTGATAGGGACATTAGCCTGCCAGAAATCGGTCCCTTGGCAATTCAGCACCAACGGGTCCTTCTCTGTCCATCCCAAAATCGACTCCTGCGTCTCAATCACGCAGAGACTCTGGCCGTACTCGGCACGATAATGAATCTGAAAATTGATGTTCATGATATTGTGTTTTATTTAAGTTTTCTTCGGATTTCGGCTACAAAATTACTACAATTTTTCGAAATACACAAGATTTTGCTAAAAAAAATTATTTATGCTTGTATAAAATAATATCTTTTTTAAAAAAGAACCATCCGAGGCAGGGAAGGAGGGTGTTTATAACCCACAGCAGGACGCCTGCTAAGGCTGCATTCATCGATCCGAAGACCGCGATCGCCCATGCGCCGCGAACGCCTACTTCCGCAATCGGCACATTCGGCGTGATGGTCACCAGCAGATAATAAATCAGTAATCCGTAACCCATAACCCGTAACCCATAACCCGTAACTGCCCCTAACGCCCAAAGCACCAAGGCTAACTGCACACACCAGCAGAGCAGGCGGACGAAGCTCTGACCTAAGCTACGGAAGAGCAGCTTCTGGTTCACTTCAGCGTATTTCTTCAGGGCTCTGGGTGCCAACGCAAAAGCAATCGCCAAGAGCAGAATAACGGCTGCAAGGGCGTAGAGATAACTGTCGCCTAACTGCGTTCGGATCGCCGGAGAGAACGCCAATGCCACCACGCCAGCGATGACGATTGCTGCCGTCATCGTAGCGCTACCGACGGCCCCCATACTCAACACCCGCGGCCAGACAGGATCACTCATTAACACCCCTCTTGCAGGGTATTCTCCGAGCCGCCAGGGAGTGATGAGTCCGGCGAGTTTGGAATAATAAACCTGCCGCTGCGCCTCCTTAAACGTTAATCGTTCATCCGTTAACTCGTTCGCTTCACCATTTGCACCATTAAGCGTGGCGTCACCATTCCATAAAGTCATCCACCGCCATGCCTCGATCGCCATGTTCACCGGCATCAGTGCAACACACAGGCCGAGCGCCAGATAGTGATGCCATACCATGCCACGAAGACTCTCCCACAAGGCAGGATAGTCCTCGAAAGCGACCAGTTTATAGCCCAGAAATGCGCACGCTGCGAGCGCCACGGCCCACTCGATTATATGATAAAGCGTCTTTTTGTCCATAAAAACGCTGCAAAGTTACGAAAAATTTTGCATTAATGCAAAATATTTTGTACTTTTGTGCCGTGAAACGACAAATACGAGTCATAATAATCATTTTATTCCTCCTCCCTTCCTTTCAGGGAAGGGCCGAGGATGCCCCTTTCAACCTTCAACCGTCAACGTTCACCTTAGACGAAGTCGTATTGGACATCTACAATGCCGTGACGGAGTTCAGCGAAGTGGATTACGAGCAGCTGCAGACAGATCTGTACGCACTGCATGACGCGCCGATAGACCTGAATAACACTTCGGACGAAGAGCTCTCGCAACTCTATTTTCTCTCGCCGCAGCAGATTGATGATATCCTCGCCTATGCCGGCAGACACCCGTTCGAATCGCTGTATGAGTTACGGCTCATCCCATCGCTGACGGAGTACGAGATCCGCGACCTGTTGCCGTTCGTCCAAATCAGAAATCATAAATCAGAAATCATAAATCAAAAATTGTATCCCCGCGAGGTCTTTGCGCACGCGACACATGAGGTTATCACGCGCGTGGATGCGCGTAATATAGAAGGAGTGGAAGGTACGGACCCGATGTACGTGCAGGGACGCTACCGGTTTGATTACCAACGGAAGGTCATTTTCGGTGCGCAGTTGAGGCGGCCGGTGGGAGGTATAGCGAAGGATCTGCAATACGGCGCGTACCTGCAACTACGCGACATAACGCCCCATCTGCACACGGTCGTCGGCGGCAATTTCCGGGCCTCTTTCGGGCAGGGTCTGGTGCTCGCACCGGTCTTTCATTCCGGCAAGAGTTCGTATGTCTCTTCGGTCGGCATGCAGCAGCAGGGCCTGCGGTATTACTCGTCGGTCGATGGCGAAGGGCTGCACGGCGTAGGAGCTACCATCCGCCACGCTTTCTCGTCGCAGACACGTCTGGACGCTTCGGCGCTCTACTCCATGCGCCGCGCGAATGACTCCACCTGGCATCACCTGATTGGCGCCAACCTCACGCTGCGTCATAAACGGCTGGAAGTTCAACTGACGGCGATAGAGAACCTCTGGTCGGACAGTATTCATCCGTACCGCAACGCCAAATACAACCGCCATTATTTCCGCGGCCGCAATCAGGCAGTCATAGGCGCTTCGTTCCGGTACAACCACGGCTGGTTTGATGCCTTCGGAGAGGTCGCTACTACGCAAAATGGCAGATGGGGCGTTGGTACACTCATAGGAAGCCGTTTCTATCCTACGCAAGGTCTCTCGCTCGTGGCGCTGTACCGCTATTACTCGCCGTATTTCGATAACGCCTTGGGTTACGCTTTTTCCGAGACCTCGCGCATCAACGACGAGAACGGCGGGTACTTGGGTTTTGAGATCACCCGCTGGCGCAACTGGCGGATCTCGGGTTACGGGGATGTGTTCTATTTCAGCGGCTATAAGTACGGTCTGGGGGATGCTGTGAAGACACTGGGATATGATGCCATGGCAGAATTGCAGTATCATCATTCCACCATTTCATCATTCAGCGAAGCGGCTCATTCCGTCATTCCCCAATGGTGGCTTTCTCTCCGCCTGAGGGCGCGGCAGAAAGGCGATGCCACCTACTCCACCCGTGCGCAGTTCGATTGGGCTCAAGGCGCTTGGTCGCTGCGTACCACCGCGGAAGCCAATCTGGTTAATCAATCACCAATAACCTACGGTTTCACCATATTCCAAGACATCTCTTACTCCCTTCCTTTAAGGGAAGGGCGGGGGTTAGGCTTTCGTCTCCGGCTCCAGGGCTTCGACGCCCGCGAATGGGCGAACCGCATCTACACCTACGAGCACGATGTGCTGTACGCCTTTTCTATCCCTGCGACTTATGGTCTGGGCGGTCGCGCTTACCTGTGCCTCAGATGGCAGATCATTCCCCAGCTCGCGTTTTACTTCCGCGCCTCCGAGACTATCTATGCAAAGCAGTGGGCGGCCTCACACAGCCGCCCACAAACCAGAACCGATCTTCATCTGCTCCTCCGCGCGAAGTTATAGCTTCATTCCGGTGACAGTATAGACCTCGCCATTGCGGAGAATCAGCACCTGTCCGTCGCGAAGAATCTTCCGGCTTTCGACCAAAGGAGCCTGCGTCTCTTCCATGCCGGTCTCTACCGGATCAACGTACTTGCGCACATACGCATAGACATATACAGCACCGGCGGTATTGAGCTTGTATGGCTTGATAGCCTCATTACCCGCATGGTATTTGAACATCGCGTTCGTGTTACCGAGGTTACGCACGAAATAGCCGTTTTTGCCATCTTCTACGAACTCCCAGAACTTGCAATTCTGTGTGTTTGCATCAACGATATCGTTACCGGTAGAGGTTACAGCTATCGTCTTTCCGCCTACGATTGTCAGCGTGAAACCCTCTTTGTTCTTCTCCGTCCCCAGTACCAAACGGCATGCCGCATCAGCGTATGCCTCGCTCTCGGTGACGGTAATGCCTGATGTTAGGACGGTCAGTTTCTTTCCGTCTCGTGCGCCGGCGATCACAGGAACAGTATGCAGCGCCAATACTATCGTATCTTTCGCCGCCAGCGTAGAAGCGTCCGTCACTTTGGTGAACATCGACGCCGCTACTACGTTTATCGTTATCTGCCCACTCACGCCGCCGATAGTTGCGGTGATGACGGCTTGGCCTTCCGCGATGCCGGTAACCAGACCGCTCTCGCTCACAGTAGCCGCAGCCACGTTGTCGGAGACATAGGTCATGGGGTATTCGTCCTTGGCTTGCGCAGGCTGCACGTCCGGGTTCAGCTGCAGGTTCGAACCCACCGTCAGACTCACGGTAGCAGGATCGAAGCCGACACTGGTTACCTCCATCGGCTGTACATGTACCGTACAGATCCGTTCCACGCTGCCGATAGTAGCCGTGATAACCGCCTCACCGATTCCTCTTGCCGTCACCAGACCTCTGTTACTGATGGTTGCTACGGCAGTGTTATTGCTGGAGAAAGTAGGACTGACGCTGGCGTAATCCGGCACAATAGCCGTCACATACAACGTCTGCGTATCGCCTTTGTGCATCGTCATTTCGCTATGCGAGAGCGTGAAATCCGTGACGACCGGTTCGGTGATCGTCAGGGTATGGCTGGCGCTCACGCTCGGTACACGCACCGAGGTCGCAGTTACCGTTATGGTACCGCCTACATGCTTGGCGGTCAGCACACCTGCTTCACTCACTTCACCTTGATACGTATGATCAACGCTCCAAACCAAAGACTTATCTGCCGCGTCATTCGGCGTATAGACGATATACGGACTGAGGTCGATGGACTGTCCCTGGTCGATGGTGGAAGGAGCACCCACAAATGCCAGGTTCATCAGTTTGGTAGTCGTCGGAACGAGATTGATGGAGATGGGCGCGGTGCCTTCCATTATCTCCAGATGGATGTCTTGCGTCAGGTAACTCAGATGCGCATCTACCGTACCAAGCTGCGTGCCGGTACCGAGATAAGTGATGGTCACTGTTCCGCCGGTACGGTCGCCCTGATCCGCAACGCTGAACAAAGCAGCATCCGTCCCTTCCACCTCCCAGATGATATCATCCGTCAGGTTCTCGGCAGTATAATTGACCGTCACCTCAGCGCTCTCGCCTAACTCCACATCGCCGAACTGGATAGCCTCGATCTCTAAAGAACTACTTACTTCTTGTGCCTCTCCGGCTTTCTTGTAGAGCGCGAACGAAGTGCCGGTAGCCTCAGTCTTATAGGGTTTGAAGCGGTCGCTGTTAAACCGAACCGGGTAAGCAGGGTCCGCATCATTGGGGCGGAATACCGCCGCCTCGCCATTACTGATACTGATCTCCCAGGTCTTAACCGTCTGCCCGGCTACATAAACCGTTGCAAACGCACCTTTGGCATCATTCGACACATAATCCAACAACAGGGCGGTCGTCTCATCTTCGATGAAGAGGAACTGCCAGTTGCCGCTGTATTGATGCATCTTGAATGCCTGTACGCCTTCGGGTATATCTGCTGTTCCTGCAGCGGCATCAACGCTGACACCTTCGGTAATCGCCGTCAGATAAGTCCCGTTCAGCGGACCGCTGACTGCTCCGGCTGCCTCGTTCACAAAGACCACGGTATCGCCCTCGTGTAACTCGCTTGTGGAGTTGATACGCGTAAACGGAGTCGTGTTTGCAACGATGGCGTCCGCACTGACAACGACCCTAAGGTTGATTATTTTCTCTACCTCATTATAACCGGTATCGTAACTATAGAACCGGAGTGTGCCGGTGTAGGTACCGGCGGTCTCTGCATAGCAGCCGATCGTAAAGGTAGTTGAATAAGTCATCTTTGCTCCATACCCCATGTAATAGGAACTCTCTCCGCTGATGAAGAAATTATCATCTCCGGAAGTAATTTCCGCGTAGATATAATAGCCTTGGTTACTCAGCCCATTCCACGAAACAGGGATTTCTTCGGTAGCCGTTACGGAACTCTGCCCTTTGATACTTACTATTCCGAAATCCACGTCCGAAGCAGTGATAGATGCGGCATATGCACCCACAGCGCATAGCGTTGCCGCCAACAAAATGAATATTTTTCTCATGATAGATTGATTATTATATATTTTCTTTCTTTTTTCGACTCGTAAGATACACCACATAAGCCAGTGCCATCAGCATCAGCGGCCACAGCACATCACCTAAGGGATCCTTGTATGGGTCCACCCATCCTTCCGGTTTCTCCTCCTTATCTTCATCATCTATAACTCGACGTATATGCCCCGGGCGATAGGATGCAGGCGCATTTGCCGAGGGAGCACTACCGGATGCCAGAGTAACGCCAGTAGCCGCAGCCAGCGGAAGAGTAGAACCCGAATAAGCCATCACGGACGTAGAGCGCATCTGCGCAACAGGTTGTTTTCCCCATTCCGATTGGTTAGGCATCTGAGCACTGACATTCAGAACGCTCACCAAACTCATTATGATCAATAAATATCTCAATGCTTTCATATTCTCAATTTCTTTAAACATTAAACACTAAACATTAAACATTTATTTCACTTTCTTACCTGTTGCGTCGTAGATAACGCCATTCCGCAGGATATACAACTTGTCATGATAGATGAACTTCATCGGTTTCGCATTATCTGTACCCATTCCGTCGTCCGGCACATTTCCGATATCAGTGGGCGTCTGCGGAGCCAATCGGATAGAAACGGTGAAGCGGGTGTTGTTGGTCTCTGCCTGATTAACCGTGAAGTTATATGGACCATCCAACAGATCCGTTGTCACCTCCGGCGAAACCTCATGGTCAGTTACGTACAATGCTTCGATAGCATCCGTCATCACGTAAGCGCGATCGGACAGCAGCAAGGTGTACTCGCCGCCTGCCGGCACTTGATAACCGATAGCGATGCTGCCAGCCGCCGTGGTCTTATCTACCGCGATGAAACTCAAGTAATCTTCCGGATAAACGCCATAGAGGTTGAAGTTCGTAGTGTTCATCATCTTCGTGAAGTCACCATCTTGGTCAAATGCTGCAGAATAGATGTCGTTTATCAACAGATCCACTTTATCTTTGCGCGCTTCGCTGACCAGATCAACCGCCAGACGGATATCTTGCTCTGTTTCGTCCATATAGCGAGCAGGAGCGAGGTTCTTGTCCGTTCGCGTATTTGCAGGAATTACCAGTGAAGTAGCTTCTGCATTCTGAATTTGTACGAAGAAGTTCTTGAATGCCGGCAGTGTAGCTGACGAAGACAACTCTGATTCGTAGGTCTGACCATCATTGCCGGGGATTACAACGAACCGTTGGTTCTCAGTCATCGTCTCCGGATTCCATCGCCATTTACCGTCCCATGGATTGGTATCCGTGGGAACCAGTTCTCCTACTTGGATATCCGTATTGCTCAACCCGCTTACTTCGGCCATGAACGGGTTACCAATGAGATTCCAACCGGAGTCATTATTCTTTGAAGCCAAATTAACGCTGATTGGAGTAGCCTTTCCTGGATCGGAATTCGTCTCTCCAGCTTGTACCGCAGTCGCAGCCACACTCATCGGAATACGATGGATGCCGTACCGTTGACGGGTGTTAGCATGGCTATCATCCGTGCCGTCATATGCATCTACTTTCTTTGGCATACCGAGGAATGTATAACCCTTTCCAACTACCAAGTCTGCGCCGGTAGAAGGATCCTCTTCCAGTACTTTCCATCCGGTACCTCCCGCAGCACGAGCTGCGCCGTCGTAGTACTGGAACTCGAAACTACCGGTGTTGCTTGCGCTTACGGCACTGCCGTAGATGTCCAGAGGATACTTGATGTTCTTTGTATTAGAAGCGTACGGCAGTACGAACGAGTAATACTGATCCTTTGTTGTAACGTAGTCATAGTTGATCACGCCGGAGGTGTTGCTGTATGCACCGTCCGTCGCGTTGTTCAGCACAAACTGCGGATACTTGTATTCATATTCAGCAGCACCCCAACTTGAACCGCCACGCAGCGTCAAACTCTTCATACCCAACTGCTTGTCGGTCTTGCCTATTACCAACTTACCGCCCGGATATACGGTGATATCTTTGAATGTATATTTGGTAGCCAATGCACTCAGCATTCCGCCATCCAAAACGACCACATCTGTTTGCGCAGCTGCTGCAACGCTGGCAACCAGATCGCTCGGATCCTTTGCGCCGCTGACAATTGCAGGAATAACTACCAGTTTGCTTCCTACTGCTGCTGAACTACCGTTCGTAATCGCAATCAATAACGGCTGGTTGGTATTTCCGGTCAGTGCCTGATCGGTTGTCAACTCAAATACACCATGGTCTTTCTTCATTTCCTCCAGCGTTTGTCCGCTACTTGCATCATTCGAACCGACTTTGGTGGTTGCCGTTACGCCCGAACCGGTGTACATGACTACCACGCTGTTTGCTTTCCATTCTACCACTTGCATCGGAGCCGGATCAACAAATGTGGCCGGTAACAGACGAACTTTACCGCTGTATGCTTTATCAATAAGCAACGTACCGAATACATTATTGTTATTCAAACTCAACGTACGCGCATTCGCTTCCTCACCTAATTTGGCGGCACTGGTAATGGTGTAATCTTTCAAGTCCGTAGTACTTGGAGTCCATTCATATTTTGGATCAGGACTACCGGCTGCATTGTATGTTCGCCACATACCATAAACTTGAACACTGGTGGTAGAACCGTTATACAACGCTTTCTGATCATTCGCATCCGCTGTTAAGCGTTCTACAAACGTCAAGTTTGTACCATTTGCGGCATAACGGCTGGATGCAACCTCTTTCATACCATATATGGTATAATTTGCCGCCACAATTGCTTGGGTCGGGTCGCTTGCATCATCCACCTCCAGTAATATACCATCCGTCGGACTGCTACTCGTTGTGCAGTCAGCCGTCAACGCGTACCAATTCTCACCCCATTTGGCAGCAATCACGAAGTTATCCGGCAGACAGCGTGCTGTGATAAAGTTATCGAACGTCAAATTGTTTCCGTCGCAACTAACATAGATAGTCGGTGTCGCGAAACTCTCGCTCGTGTATGCTGTCGGGTTGTACGCAACGGTTATCTCCTCGTCCATATCACCACTTGCATCGCAAGTCAGGTTAGATGAGGTGATTAACGTTCCGTCCGATTTGTAGAATAACATGTCCGTGGCAGAGATGTTAACTACTGCATTTGCAGACGCACCATCCACCGTCAGCGTAAGTGTACGTGCTGCTTTCACTTTCTGCCCCGCAGCAGAAGTAATCATAATAGCACCGTCGCCATCCGTCTTCACCAAATCAAGGTCAATACAAGTATAGACGTAATTAATATAAGCCTTTTCGGTTGTGAAGTAATAATCGGTCTTACTCGTACTATTGCCGCAATCGTTATATGCCGTCATGGAAACATCGTAACGTGTATTACTTGTCAAACCCGTCAAATCATGCGATGTAGTTCCGCTTGCAGGGCTTTGAGACCAGACAATAGCACTCGTTGAGTGATTGGTCACGGTTACCGTATAAGTCATACTACAGCCTGCCGTTCCGCCGGAAGCGCCCCATGTTAATGAGGCAGAAGTGCTCGTAATAGAACTTGCTGCCACACTCAAACTTGACGGTGTTGGACATGTCGGAGTTACGGTACTACTGGTTGCTGTAGGTGTTTGCGTGTTGTCTAACGGATCTTCACACTGACATTGCGCTGCTACTCCTACTCGATATTGCACCCCTTGAGTTAATCCCGTAAATGCTTTGGTGGTAGTGGGAGCAGAAACATAACTTGCCGCTTCAACATTCTTCCACGTGCCATCTTTATATTGCAACAAAACAGCATATCTCGTGGCTCCTAAAACAGCATTCCATGTCACGGTAGCATCCCAGCGGTTTGCAACACAGTTCCATGTCGGGGTTAAGGTAAGTCCTGTAACCGATCTTTCCGATATATTTGGACAATCCGTTGTGGCGACTGCGGTAATAGTAATATCGCCATCTACACCTTCTATATAATAGTTGTATGTACCATCTCCGTTGTCCGTAAAAGTCTTATCGTACGGAGTGAATGTGTTCCCATTACTGGTATATGTTAGAGTGATATCTCCCTCTGTCAATGTATATCCGGACTCAGCATTGAAATAAGCATACACATTGCCGTTACTTACCGTTGCTCCTGTCGGCATTGAAATCATGTCGGAGGCGCAGGTATACGTCCACTCATCTTTGGTCAAGCCGGTGAGCGAATAAGTTACTGTATATATATTCGGTTTTGTAGAATAATACTTATTGCCACTGGATCCTTCCGCTACATATAACAGATAAAGATTAGTGGTTGATGGACACGTAGCACCGTCTTTATACACGCCTGACGGTCTCGTAACTTGACCATTTACTTCGTCTGTACACCAACCTTCCACGCCGAGAGTAAAATCACAGGCTCCATCTGAGGACTTCAGTGTTCCTCCGATTTCGACCGTCCCATCATTGTCATAACTGGTTCCGTTCCATACTTTGTAGGTTACGCTTCCCCACGCGTGCGCGCTCGTTCCTAGTAGTAATAGTACCGTGCATAAATATTTCAAATAACTTTTCATATTCGTAATATTTGTAATGATATTCTTAACCACAAGGGTACGACTAATGTTCGTTTTCATAATCTTTAACTCTTTAACTCTTTAATTCGTTCATTCATTAATTCATTAAACATTAGAATGAATATCATTCTTCTAACTCCGCCCAAACAGCGTAATAACTTTCACCTGTAGCTGTCATCGCAGTGCCGGCTGGTATCAACGCAGCCTTATAAGCGGCATCATTCGCTAACCCCCCATCGATAGCAGTCTTCGATATCCAACCCATGAACTTATAGTGCGTTGCCGCACAAGAACCGGTACTCTTATCGCTGTCCATCAAATCCGGTGCGCTATAACTACCCCGTCTTTCCAGAGGCATATCAATATCCACTAATGCTTGTACATCGCTGTGGATATTGTCGTAATAGTGGTCTGCGTAATAGACTACTACTTGACAGGTTGTACTCGCACTTGTGTAACTTGTGCCCGCAGTCAAGTTCGCCGTAACAGTCCATGTACCGACGGTCGTCACGTGTAATGTTGTCGTCGGCGTAGTTGCAGGTACAGCACTCGAACCAGCTGCCGGACTTCGGCCATAACTTACCGCGCCATCACCGGTCACGCTTACTGTCAATGTCACGTCCAGACTCGTACCGCCCTTCGGCATTTCCGCTTCATAGTGATCAACCGCGTTGAAACTGGTGAATGCAATCGAGCCTGACGCCTTGGTTACACTACCGTTTAGAGCCACCTTCTGCGTCGTAGCTCCTTCACTGGCAGCACTTACACCGCTCGCCGCAGCGTAGTTATAGGTGCCTACACTCAAACCTCCCTTCAAACGGATATACACCGTTTCTGCCGATACTTTACCCGCTACCGGAGTATAACTTACAGAACTTGTATAGGTTCCATCTACTGTCTTACTTATCTCATAATTCGTAGGAGCTGTAACAACCAAAGGATTCGTACTCAAATTGAGACCACTAACAATGAATGTTTGTGTTGCCGAAGGACCACTACCATAAACATACGTAAACGAACTGAACGATGCCGTTATACCCACCATCGCGTTACAGGTTGGTGCTGTCATATAGTGAGCTTCACTTCCCCACCACTGAATACCGATGTTTGTCGCATATGCGGCTCCGGATTTAGATTTAATACCTATATAATTATATGTACCGTCAATCTCTAACGTGGAGGTTCCTCCATCAGATGTATACACCAGTTCCCCTAATAGAGTTCCTTTTACGTTGTCATCATTACTGTACAAATCGGAGGTGGCAGAATATGGCGTTGCTTTTCCATATATTTGCACCGTACGCCCGGATGTATTTGATGCCCACGTTACGTCCACTTGCTCTAATTTACCTCCGGATATGGTGCTAATAATACCACTATCATCACTTGAACGCATCTGAATCTGGTTTGTGCTGTTTTTCGCAGTATTTCCGGCATAAGTAGCAGCACTGGCTGCTATTTTGTCGCTCCATGCTCCATACGTTCCCGTTATTCCTGTTAAAGCTACTGTGACATTATCCGTCACATTCGTCTCTGCTCCGGATGCAGTACGATAAACCGCCTGATAACTCTCATCCGCAGTGATGTTTTCTTTCGTGCCGTTATATTTGTATAGCGGTGACGGAGCAACTGCATTGTCATAGTCGCTGACTTCGGTAGCCTTCCATCCCACGAACGTACCGCAACTGGTGCTTGTTACGTTCGGGAAGGTCAGCGTTTGTCCGTGCACTACGCCAATAGGCGAAACAACACTCAACGTACCGTTGTCCTTAGTGAACGTAATATCATGTATAGCCAATGTAGTGAAGTTGGTAGAACTCGACCACTCGCTGTTACACTTGGATTGAACAAACACATAGTATGTCGTTTCATCATTAAGACCTGTGATATCATACGTTTTTACGTTCTTTGCCACATCGGCGGAATTGCTGCCAGTCAGAGGACTCGGTACACTATTGGTGGTATTCCATGCCACTTTGAATCCTTCTGTGCCGGAAGCAGATGTTCCGCTCCATGTTATCGTTGCACCAGACTCGGTTATAGCGTTTGCCGCCAAACCACTCGGCGTTACGCAGGTGGCACAAGAAGTCATGTAATTGCTGTAACTTACATCACCACCGGTGGTATATTTCACAACGACTTGACTGAAATACAAGGCATTTGTGTAATTCTCCTCATCTTCCTGCCAATCAATAGAGATACTACCGGTTCCACTACCAGTAAACTCGTATGCGGTATTGGAATTTGTTAACGATGCTGAATAGTTATTCGTGTTTTTCAGCTTCCATCCATTACCACCTACAGTAATAGCAACCGTTGCATCCACTCCACTATTACCAGCAGTACTTACTGCAACACTTGTAATCGTACCGGAAATCCCTGAAGTTGTGAGACTCATATAAGCAGGCCAATTGGAAGAACTACCGACTTTTTGACCGCGACTATTATTTCCTGTGGAAAAATCGGTGCAGAAGACTTGATTCCACTCATTGTCATAGTGATATGCATCTAAAGTCCAACTGATGCCATTCACAGTTGCCGAAGTGTTATTACTACTACTGAATATCTTGGAACTAAAATCTCCTGTATATGTATTCTCTGTCAACGGAGTACCGCTACGCTTTGCAAATACAGCATAGTATGTCACATCGCTTGCACCCATATTGGGTAAATTATCACCATTTGCAATATCATAGAATGTCGGAACAATACTTCCTTTAGCCACTTTGCCACTCCATGTATTAGTAGCCCATCCCACGAAATAGTTACTCGGATCAACTCCGTCGTCGCAAGTCTCGGGTGTAGATGCGCTATATGCCACAGCTGCTCCTTCAATAGCGTTAACTGTTTGTAACGTGCTTCCGTCCGGACCGATGAAAGTTGCACTGTGTGTCTGTAAAAAGTTTGCGGTGATTGTCACATCGCCTGCCGGCATAGTGAAACTTGTACTTGTTGCACTTGCATCAGCAAACGTTACGCTCGGCGAACTCGTCCAACCATTGAATGCATAACCGGCGGGTACATTCGTAGAGATATTGATCGTTCCGTTATAATGCGCCGTTGTTGTTCCGCCTGTTAACGATGCACCAGCAGCAGGACTTTGTGCCATTGTTACAGTATAGTCAGTTTCCGTCCACTTCGCATAATACGTCGTGTTTGCCGTAATAGCCGTCGCGCCGATTGACGTTACCGCAGCACCGGTACAACTGCTGTTGTCGAACCAACCGCCAAACGTATAACCTGTCTTCACGCCATTCACCAGTGCCGTTGCCGCACCATACGTATGACTTGTCGGCAGCGAAGCAAGGTTGCTACCTGAATAAGTCTCATTATTTTGATCCTTATAACTAATCGTGTACGAGTCACCTGTCCACTGTGCGTAAAGCGTTAATGCGGCATCTTCCTTATCCCAAATCTTGGCACTCGTACCATTCGCATTGTAGTACTTAGTTCCCGAGCCATTATCGTCGGTCTCAGCATCGAAGTAGCCTCCGAAATTGTAGTTAGAACGACTCGGTACACTAACCGTCGGCATGTCCGCGTCATAAGTGGCAGTTACTCCGTTGTCACCACCGGTACCACTATTCTTGTCAAATGTCACTGTCGTTGTCTTTGGACTAAACACAGCCGTAATCGTTGCATCAGCACTCAAAATATGCTCATTACCACTGGTGAAGTTCGCGCTGTTCACTTGCAGACTGGTTAAATTGTACCCCGGGTCCGGCACTGCTGTGATTGTCAAGATACAACGGTGTGCCAGATCCGAATTGCTACCACTTGTGAAACTTGCCGCGCCGGTACCATCGTACTTCGTGTACGCTACAGTCACTGTACCATGACTATAAGAAGTAATCGTAGCCTCGTGTTTCAACATACCATCGGTCTTGGTAACGCTGTAGAAGTCACAATACCAATTGGTTTCACCATACTTGGTTGTTGGAACTAAAGTTACGCCACTTTCACCAACTACATATTTTTGGTAGACGGTAGAACGTGTCACATCCGTTCCATCTCCATGATAGTGTGTATAGATACCATGGTTGTCGTATGCAGGATCATTGGTCGAACTGCCCGACCATGCCACATTATTCGCTACACTCCATGCTTCAAAACCATCGTATGCCTTGGTTTCATATACATAGAATCGGTCTGTACCGGGAACTAATGAGAAGTAATTATGATGAACATCCTCAATGTCGTCTTGGTTAGTTAGCGTGTGACTCGGCTTACCTATACGCCAACACAGATTGCCTGTACCAGCTGTATTCCAATCTGGAATAACCGACTTATCGAACCAGATTTTTCTTCCCGCAGGTTGATTCCCAACCGGATAAGTAATACTTACTTTCGGGTTGTTCTTACTCGTATAGTCAATTGCAAACGTATAGTTACCTTCCAGACCGGAAGTTACATTCACATTCGCACCCGTTCCGTTCAACGTGATATTGGATTCGTTTGTCGTTACGGTCTTGCTATTCAAACCGAAGTATCCACCATTATTATCAATCAGTTTAAACTGATATCCCTTATCAGATGTCAAATAAACAGATGTGTTGCTACCTGTTCCGGTTCCTGTGTTGCTGAAGTCCAGACTCTGGAATGCATCAGCTGTACCGTTATTGATATACAATTGCCACAAACGAACCCATGCGCCATCTGTCGTTGCGTCGCAACTGCTACCTGGGTTCGTTACGGTACAACGATATTGACCAGCATTCGAAGCAGCCATGCTGGCAACCGTGTAACTTGCGCTATTTGCACCATCAATATCTACCCAAGCAGAACCATTATGTTTCTGCCACTGGTACGTCGCGCTTGCCGATACATTCGCACCGTTTACCGTCAGCGTCATACTCTCACCCGCGCAGAAGTCCCATTTGCTTCCTGTCGCACTTATACTCAAACCACTCGGTGCCACACACGGAGTCTTGAAACTTACTTCTTCGCTTGCATCGCAATAGCCGTCAGCCGGCGTTGCTGTAATTGTAAATGTATAATCGGCGTACTGGCTCAAATTGCTGATGACGCAAGAATACGTTGAACCGCCATCCGTCGGTGTGCCAATGTTGACTGCCGGAACGGCAGCGCTACTGCCATCCACGCCGGTTACTGTCCAACTACTTACATGGTCAATATCATCCCATGTTAGCGTCACTCCGTTATATACCAAACCCGTCTTGTCGCCATTAATTTCATCCAGCGGTGTACAGCATTTGGTAACATAATTGGTCGCAGAACCGAAGGTGATAGTAATTTCATTTGCTTTAATAGTTTCACTTCCTGCTTTGAGGAGGAAATAACTTTTCCCACTTAAAGTGTATGTATAATCATAATTATAATCGGAAGGTGTTCCTGTTAGAGCCACAAGAGTTCCAGGATCAGAACCAATCTCTGAATCGGATTCATAAACACTCAAATAACCGGTTTTATTGCTTCCTCCATCAATAAACATTTGTGTCATTGCAGGGAATGGAGTGGTATTATACATGTAACCCGCTCCTGATTGGAATTGGTTACCACTACTATTCATTATCTGATAAGAGGTATAAGAATAGTCGTTCCCATCGCTTCCTGTTACTGTATGTGAACCATTGCAGTTGGCATAACTCATCGTTGCACCTTTTTCTATAGTAGTGATAGTTCCCATGTTCCATGTTCCGGAAGTACTATTCGCGAACACCGCGTAGAATGTGGTATTTTCTGTTATCTCCGGTGCACCGGCTGCTGTCGTAAACAGACCCAAAGCTGCAATATCATCGGCATCTGTCATCGGAGTAACAATATCTGCATTCAGTTTAGCCCATCCCATGAACTTGTTTGCACTACATGCAGCCAATGTGTTATTCGCAGGAGCGGAAGGCAGTGCTGTGATGTTTCCACCTTCTAACACATTGTTTGTACAGCTGGCAATAGCCGCACCGCTCAAAGCAGTACCTGCTACTTTCCATGTGATAGCGTAATTCTCTTTGGCTGCATAACTGATGCTGACTGCTATATCGCTTTGCACATCTGCGATAGTTACGCTTGTCGCAGAAACAACCGAAATCGTGCCATGCGAGCCTGTTGCGGTTACAGTCGGCTCACCCTTATGCGTTCCGTCTGCCGCACAAGTAATTGTCAATGTTGTACCGCAGTCAATAGATGTTGCGGAGTAACTATGACTATCCACGCCACTCAATGTTCCATCGGAAATCGTATATTGTGTTGTTTTCCATATCGCATACAATGTCACTCCTTCCTCTAAAGTCACACTCTGACCGTCCGTGTACGTGCGTGTTCCGGCATCAGCATCGGATTGCGATGTTGCCCATCCGTAGAAATACTTACAACTCGGTGCCGTGAGACCTAAGGTAGAAATCGTCTTTAGGTTGGTAGCAGTGTTATATGTTATCGACTGCGTCTGATCGTCTGTTCCCGTACCGCCATTCTTCTTAAATGTCACGGTCACGGTACCCGTAACGGTAAATGTCGATGAATTCATCACTTTCTCGCAGTATGTTCCGTCACTTTCCCATGTGGCAATCACATATGCGGTACCTGCTCCTACAGGTGATACTGCACCCGTTGATGGATTAACCGAGATAACAGAAACATTGCTCGAAGCGAAACTCAATGTTCCATGCGTCGTTCCACTCAATGTCTTCGTTGCGCCCGAACCGCCTGTACTCAACGAATAGGTGTCATAACTCCATGTCGGATCATCCCACGGCGTACAGCAACTCGTACGATAATTCGTAAATGAGTAGTCTTTCCAAATGGCATACAATGTCACTGTCCCTTCGTGAGTTGTAGTTAAATTACTAACACTTTCTCCATCTGTATAAAGAGCTGTAGTAGCGTTCTTATTCGTATTCCATCCTAAGAAATACTTATCCGTTGGAGCCGTAAAACCGCAAGCACGTAAGTTCTGTGCTACTCCGTATGTAAAGTCTTGGTCGGCGGTTCCCGTTCCCGTACCACCACCGTTCTTGTCAAAAGTGACAGTGTAGGTATTTGCATCCCATTTCAAATACAAATCAGCATTTGAGCCTTTGGTATATGCGCCGCCTGCTCCGGTCCAACCGTCTATATTAGCCACAAATGCACGAGCGTTACTTGCTACTTTGGTACTCAAACCGGAAGATGTATAGAATCCTTCCAGCCTGTAACCGTCTTTGCTTGGTGCTGTAGTATTAGTAAACGAAGTCGCATTCTCATCAACTTTACCGCTACCATTGCCTGTTCCGTCTGTTTCTTTGTAAGTCAAAGTATATTCGTGCAGTGTGGTGAAGTTACCGCCGCTTACCCAAGTCGTGCTATTGGCATCCGGGCCCTGGCCTCGTACCCAGTAGTAGTATTTTGTCCCCGCAGTCAAACCAGTGACGGATTTCGACGTAGATGTGGAAGTCGTTGTAGCACTCGTCCCTGATGTTGGGGCTGTAGAGTTGGTACTATAATAGATGCCATAGGTGCTGAGTGCTGGGCTATTTTCATCTACAATTGTAAATGTCACTCCGGTTTTAGTGATTGAACCGGTAGATATACTTGTCGGATTTGGACATGTGGTGGTGAAATAAGAAGGATCGCTACTTGGATACCAAGTACTGTAACTGCTACTTCCACAATCAGTACGAGCCCAATAGTAGTATTTGGTTCCGTAATTCAAACCTGTAATAGCCTTAGACTTTCCACCGCTCACACTCGCAGTTACGCTCTTTGAAGCTGAAGAACTGGTATTGCAACAGAAATCGTATTTATTTACATTGTTCGCATCTGTAACTGTCAATGTTGCCCCTGTATTGGTCGGCGAACTACTTGCTACCGCCATCGGAGCTGCACAGGAATTATCATAGCCGGGTAGCTCGTTCCATATTTGAATGTCATCAACACTCGCTTTGTTACCACTCGTAGCAATAGGATATACTCGGAATGCAGATAGTGTTAATCCGGAAAGAGTGAACGCTTTCGGATTATCACCGTTCATGACACATGTTCCGTCAATATAAACATGCGCAGTTTTTCCCGCCAAAGAAATGGAATTTCCATATGTAGCATTATCATTGGTGTTGTTATAAATTACACAAATATCTATATATGTATTTGATGTGTACGTACCGATGTTTTGCCAGTTTCCTGAACTCGTATTCTTTGATATCGATATTGTGCCATTATTTGCTTGAACATAAACACTACCACTCGCTTTAGCATATGCAGAAGAAGTTGCTCCTGCTGCGTAAATTCCGACATACATTTTAGCTGCTTTAGTGACTTTTACACGCCAAGCACCTGTTGCTCCAAAAGTTAATCCACTTATTGCTACACCACATGGAGACCCGGAACCCATCGAAATCTCTAAAGCATTATTTCCGGAACCAAATGTTGAATTTTCTATCTTATAGTGGTTACTGGTAGAATTGTTGTAGATTTTATTGAACACACCATAATTAGATAAACTGCTATTTTCGCTTTTCGTGGCATAGTTATCGCGCGTAGAACAGCCGCTGAAATCTTCATTAACAATCCGTTTGGTGTTGGAGGTGGAGAATACTAAATCTGATAATTGTATAGGATCTGCCCATGCATTTCCGACTCCTACCATAGCAACCATTGCCAATGCTATGCAACGGGTTATAAAATTCTTTTGCGAAGAAATTATATTGTGTAAGATATTCGTTTTCATAATCATCTAATTTTTAAAATCATAAATTTGAAATGTGAAATTTGAAATATTCATTCGAATATCTTATTCTATATAATCAACAAAGACGGCATAGAAGGTTGTCGCAGTCGTAATAGTCTTGCCTGTCTTACTTGATTTGTTTCCCGAGTTCAACAGATTGTTCGATTCTAATGTTGAAATTGCAGCGGCATCATCGTCCTTATCTAACTTACCGGAGATCTCTGCCGGAGTCCATCCGACAAACTTATCCGCATCACAACCGCTCAATTGAGTACTTCCCGGATCTGAAGGCAATGTCAAACTGCTCCACGCTGTCCCATAGGCAACGGTCGCTGTTCCTCCCTTGTCATTCCATGCAGAACCTGCCACCATCCATGATACACTTATCGGCTTGTAATAAACAGCCTTGATTGTCACGTTTCCTGTCGGTGTGCCATTCAATGTGGTACTTGCGCTTCCTGAAGCGGCAAAACTTGTTCCCGCAGCGGTTACGGCTTCCCATTGTTTGAACACATAGTTGTTTACACTGGCGGAGGCAGTCAATGTTCTTCCGCTCGCGCTTGCTGTCGGCATGCCTGCACCGGACAATGTATTACCGTCCTCATCTTTCACCTGCACGGTTACACTATATACCGATACCGCACAACTCGCTGATTTTGTTCCGTCGGCGGCTGATGTTGCTGTAATACTTGCCGAACCGGCAGCAACACCTGTTACAGTCCCGCTACTGACTGTCGCATAACTGCTGTTACTGGTACTCCAGTTGATATTTTTGTTACTTGCATTTGACGGCGACACCGTTGGAGTGACAGAGAATGACTCACCAACGACAATAGCCTTGCTCGTCGGATCTACCGTCACACCAGTAACTGCAACTGCCGCAGCTGCAGTAACGGTAAAACCTTTACAATAGAATCGTTTTTTCTTTACCGTACTTTCAATTTTAATGCTCGCAATTGTTTTTGAGTCATCAAGTGTTATGTCATGATCTCCAGCAGAGGAAGGAGCGGTATATGTGTCTTCTTTGGTCCCGTCAGTTCCTGTATAAGTAATGGTCGTTTTTACTGTCACAGAAGCGTCTGTATTATAAGATTTCACATCTTTTAATGTGATTTTAGATGCTTTAATTTGGCCTACATAAGTTCCAGAACTGGTTAGAGTAACGGTAAAAGACCCTGCATAATCACCCGATCCAAACCTTAGTCCTGAAGACTCGACATATGTATAGGACTGAGAAGTAGAAGCAACGTAGTCTCCTCCCGAGGCTATTCTGGCTGAACCGGATGTGGCAAATCCGACTGTGTAATCCGCCCACACATTCCCAACTCCGACAGTCAGCATACATAGGCAAATCAGACTGGCGAGACACAAGCGAGAGAGATTCGAACCGAGACTAAGCCGGAAGCGAGTAAGGGTTAAGTAAGGGTTAAGTAAGGGTTTTATAAGACTAATCCTAGACCATAGAGCATACCTCACCGTACTCTTGCATAACTCTTTGCCTACAAAAATTGCACTGGCAGAAGTGGCAAAAATCTGCATGAGACTCGTGATACTCTTGAGACTTTTGAGACTCTTGAGACTCTTCTCCATCATTCTAAACAAATTCATGATTTGTGTTTTCATATCTTTGTTGTTTTTTATTTCACTTATCTTTGTTGTTGTTCATTATTCAATTTTTGTGACCAAGAGAGAACCCAATCTCTCATAGCCTGTTCCTTTTTTCAGCCTGTTCCTTTTCGGACTAAGCTTATGTCTTTTTTATCTACCTTGTGTCTTTTTTACCCAAAACCTCTCTCAAGAACAGTTTCGGGAGTTGGTTATGTTCTATTTTGCCTTTTCTCGGGAGATGATCCCGTGATGGTCGCGTTAAAATGTCTATTTTTTCCGCACTTGGCTTACTTCTTTTATACTGATTTGCATACAAAAAGCAACAACATCTTTCGACATTGTTGCTTATAAAAGGATTTCCGAGTTTTCCGCCAAAGTCGGACTATTCAGCTTACTATTTCACTTCTTCCGCATCGTTGAACGGCAGTTCCTCCGGCTGATTGGTGAAGTTCAGCGCACGTTTGTCCGAGATAACCGTATCGCCCAACTCCTGTTCTAACCGCTCGCGCGCCACATGGGCTACATCTCCGCCGCGTTGTGCGATATTGGCATTCTGTGCAAAACCTTTCGGGTTCTCTCGTTTGCTGAGTTCCGTGGCTGCCGCTTCCGCCAAGCCATTGAGCATCAGTTCTACATTCGTCATGTTATCGCGAAGACTCTCTTTGCGCAAACCTTTATACTTCTTATACTCACGCGTTGTCATTCCGCTCCATGCCCGAGAGATAATATCTGTCAGCGAAGCATAATCCCGCTCTTCCTGCATACCGCCACGTTTCCATTCGTCAGTCAACCCTTTACGAATCTCAATAGTCTTGATACGCTGGTTAATCCAATCCTCCGAATAGCCCAAACGACGATAGTCTTTGATGGCCTGCTCAATACTTAGTTCCGGATCTTGCAACTGGTTCATTCTCTCCTGCCCCAGCGCCGCAAGCCATAACTTGAACGGCTCTGCTTTCTTGCTCGGTACCGATTGTATCAACCTAAAAACCTGCTCTGTATCAGCCACATCGGTAAGATAACTCTTCCCATCCGATGCGGGTAATTTCAGTTGGTTACAATTTGTAACCGACTCATTTCCCTCTTTGCGCAATCGGTTTTTAAGAACCTTCCAATAATTACGAGGGTTCTCACTATCCGTTAACACTTGGATAACATCCACTACCGAGAAGAAGTACTTTTCTTGCTCCTCATCCCATACATAACGGACTTGCTTGCCGTCAAATAATTGGATTTCGTTTTGCTCTGCCATAATCGTTTCAATTATGGTGCAAAGTTACAAAAAAAAACTGACATACGCAAGTAAATCACAAGAAAAATTTTCGTTTTTCTCCTTTTATAAGCAAATCAGTATGTCAAAGATCATGTTATACATAAAAAGAAAAAAGGCAAAAACCATTTTGGTATTACCTCTTCTTTACGCAGTCACCCATTCTGCATTGCTGTACTCAGCATTGCGGGATATAAATAAATATGTAGTAGCTTTCGTCATGCGCAAAAGTAGTGTCTTAACCGTTGGTACTTCTGTTTCAAAAAAGCGTTGCAAAGGTACAATTTTTTTTTGAATTGCGCAATAGTCAGAGAGCTTTTTTTAAAAAAAATTTACGATTTGTCCAATTTATTTAACAAATTAGCGATTTTTGGTACATTTAACTATGTTAATCTTGCAGCGTCTGGAGCTTGTTCTGCATCTCCAACATCTCGTCCCGAAGCCGTGCAGCCATCTCAAAATCAGTAGCTTTCGCCGCTGCGAGCATCTGTTTGCGTTTGTTATCTATCGCTTTCTGCAAAGTCTGCACATTCATCTTCTGCCACTCGGCAGTCTTCCAACTCTCGCGGATCGCTTCTTCTACCTTCCGTTTCTCCGCCTCCGGGTCTTTGTAGAGCGATGCGAGGGCCGAAGTGTTGATCTCTTTCTTAATCGCCGTCGGCGTGATGCCGTGCTCGGCGTTATAACGCATCTGGATGGTTCGGCGGCGGTTGGTCTCATCGATGGTGGCCTGCATCGCCGGCGTGATCTTATCGCCGTAGAGGATCGCCTTGCCGTTCACATGCCGCGCAGCACGACCTACCGTCTGTGTCAGACTTCGCTGGTCACGCAGGAATCCGGACTTATCCGCATCGAGAATCGCCACGAGCGACACCTCCGGCAGATCGAGTCCCTCACGCAGCAGGTTCACACCCACCAGGACATCATACTCGCCTTTGCGCAAATCCTCCATAATCTTCACGCGCTCGATAGTATCTATATCCGAATGGATATAGGCAGACTTGACGCCATAGCGACGGAGATACTCATCCAACTCCTCCGCCATCCTTTTTGTAAGCGTCGTGACGAGGATACGTTCGTTGCGATGAATACGGAACCGGATCTCGTCCATGAGGTCGTCCACCTGGTTCTCTGTCGGTCTCACTTCAATCTCCGGATCCAGCAGACCTGTCGGTCGGATGAGCTGGTCGATGACGATTCCTTCGCTCTTATTCAGTTCGTACTCATCCGGCGTCGCGGAAACGAAGATGGTCTGGCCTACTTTCGCCTCGAACTCATCGAATTTCAGCGGTCGGTTGTCGCGCGCCGCAGGAAGCCTAAATCCGTAGTTGACGAGGTTTTCCTTACGCGCTTTATCACCTCCGTACATACCCCGGATTTGCGGCACGGTCACATGGCTCTCGTCGATAACAAGCAGCATATCTTTCGGGAAATAATCCAACAGACAATACGGCGGTGTGCCTTCTTCACGACCATCAAAATAACGGCTGTAGTTCTCCACGCCGGAGCAATAACCGAGTTCGTCCAGCATCTCCAGATCGTACTTCACGCGCTCTTCTATACGCTTTGCGTATAACTCTTCGCCTATGGAGATGAAATACTCAATCTGCTTCGCCAAATCCGCTTTGATCTGTTCTTTCGCTGCCGCAATACGATCTGCGGAAGTCAAGAAGATCGTCGCCGGCGAGAGATTATAGGTATCAAACTCCTCCAACACCTGTCCGGAAATCGGATCGACCGTCAGGATAGCGTCTATCTCATTGCCGAAAAACTCCACCCGCACGAGGTAATCCGCGTACGCCAGCGCAATATCGATGGTATCTCCCTTGACGCGGAATCGTCCGCGCGCGAGTTCTATATCGTTACGCGTGTATTGCGCGCCCACGAGCGATTTTAATAAGGTGTCCATCTGGATCTTCTCCCCGCGACGAAGAGAAACGACATTCGCCGAGAAATCCTGCGGACTACCCAAACCATAGATACAGCTGACCGAAGAGACGATGATCACATCTTTCCGTCCGCTCAGCAATGCCGCTACGGCAGAGAGCCGCAGTCGGTCGATCTCCTCGTTGATACTCAGGTCCTTCTCGATATATAGGTCGGTCGAAGGGATATACGCCTCGGGCTGGTAGTAGTCGTAGTAACTCACGAAATACTCAACCGCATTGTGCGGAAAGAACGCCTTCATCTCCGAGTACAACTGCGCCGCAAGGGTCTTGTTATGGCTCATGATGAGCGTCGGCCTGTTCAGCTCCTTAATGACATTCGCTACCGTGAACGTCTTTCCCGAACCGGTCACACCCAAAAGCACCTGCGCAGGAGCACCGGCTTTGATTCCTTCGACTAAGGCCTCAATCGCTTGCGGCTGATCGCCCGTCGGCTTATATGGAGATTCTAATTGAAACATACTTCTAAAAATAAATCCAAGCGCTAACGTAGTGCACTTGGATTTAAAGCGTAGGACAAGACGTAGCGCCATTGAGCGGCTATGCCGCGAGTCGCGCGAGTCTTAGTCTAAGCTCACTTAACGCGGCGCTCTTGAATGCGGGCTTTCTTACCCGTACGCTCGCGGAGGTAATACAGTTTCGAACGACGTACTTTACCGTACTTGTTCACCGTGATGCTCTCGATGAAGGGGCTGTCCATCGGGAAGATACGCTCTACACCAACGTTGCCGCTCATCTTACGAACAGTGAAGCGTTTCTTGTCGCCGCTACCGTGGATGCAAATTACATCACCGCGGAACTCCTGAACACGCTCTTTGTTACCCTCTTTAATACGATAACCGATGGTTACCTGATCGCCGGCCTTAAATGCCGGGAACTCTTTTTTCTCGCCGGCAAATGCTTGCTCAGCTACTTTAATCAAATCCATTCTCGTTACTTTTTTATGGATTCATACTAATCCTAATAAGCATATACTACTATTCGGACGAACCTAATGCAATCGCCAGAGGCTTACTACGATGCTTTTCACGCAAAAAAGCGTGCAAAGGTACTGCTTTTTTATGAAACTACCAAATATTTTTGCAAAAAAATACAAAAAAATTGAAAAAATGGCATTTTATTTGTGTAAATCAAAAAATATTACTAATTTTGCAGGCTAATTATATGCACACCTGCGTACGCACATGAGACGATTGCTATACATATTAGGGGTTCTGCTTGTCAGTTTGGTACTGGTGAGCGGGATGTTAGTATGTGTATTGATGAGCGATGAAGTGGAGACCGCAGCGGTTCGGCTGGTGACAGCAGAGTTGTCGAACATATTAGGAACCGACGCACATGTAGGCGCAGTAGAATACCGATTCCCGGCAAAGATTGCTATCAAGGATGTATATTTGGAGGACCAACAGGGCGACACCTTGGGATATATCGGCGAGTTGAACGGTCATTTTGCACCTTTGGCATTGCGAAAAGGCGAGATTCGATTCAGCCATGTGCGGCTGCGGGACGTAGTTGCGAACATATATCAGGTAGAAAGCGAAGGGGAGAAAGTATGGAACTACCAGTTCCTTATCGATGCGTTTAAGAGCGAGCAGAAAAAGAAGAGCGATCCGCTTCAAAGCCTGATTTCGGTACGCGACGTACAACTCGACAATATCCGCGTGCGGTACGAAGAGTATGAGGCCTTATTGAGCCACGCAGAGATGGATCTGCACGGGCTGAGCGCCGACAAGTTAGACGCGGAGATAAGCCGGATGGCAATGGTGGTGAATTCAGAAATGGAGGTGGAGAATCTGAAGGCGCATGTGATCCTGACGGACAGCCTGATCCAGATACCAACAATGATGGCCAAACTGCCGCAATCGAAATTAGAGTTAAGCAGTATAGAGATTGCTGTTGCGGGGAAGGATTTGAGATTAACATCGCCGTTTAAGATTGATGCACAGTTAGTTCCTGCAGACGTACGAATGATCGTTCCGCGGTTCAACGGATTCAAGCGGGCTATCGCTCTGTCAGGCGAGTTAGACGGCCGGTTAGACTCGCTATCGGTTCGTCAGATGGAGATGCGGTATAACGGTCTGACGATCCTGGAAGGTGACATCGCCGCTATCGGTCTGACGAAGACAGAGAACCCATATCTACGCGCTAACTTGACGGATCTGCGGGCATCGGCAGCGCAGATACAGGATTTCCTGTCGCAGTTCTACGGCCGGCCTGTCAAACTGCCGGCAGAGGTGCATCGTTTGGGAACGATCCATTACCGCGGTCTGGCGGAAGGCGAGTTGCGGGAGATGACGCTTCACGGCGCTTTCCGCACGGCATTAGGTGCGATCACAACGGATGGTACGCTGCGTAGCGACTCCACCTTCGACCACATGGAATACGACGCACGCGTCGAAGGAAGGAACTTCCGTTTGGGTCATCTGTTAGCCAACTCCAAGATCGGTACCGTGACGCTGGATGTTGCGTCCAAAGGAAAAGTGGATGAAGGCCGGGTGCACGGCAACGTGAAGGCGCATGTACGCAAACTGACGTATAATAACTACACCTATGCAGACATACATCTGGACGGTACTTACGCGCCCAAACGATATAAAGGCTCCGCGTGGATTCGCGATCCGCATCTGAACGCTTCATTCGACGGCGTGGTAGATCTGCATGACGTCAATCCGGAGGTCAATTGTAACCTGCGATGCAAGCATTTCGACTCCGCGCCGTTGGGTTCGGAGTTGTTAGGCGATCAGTTGCGCACACGGTTCTCCGTAGCAGTAGATATGAGCGGCGCCAAGGCAGATGAGATAAGCGGCTATCTGGTGATTGACTCGCTTTTCCTCGCCACAGCGCGCGACTCGGTGACGATGCAACAGATGGTACTGATTGCGGAAGCTGACGGAGAGCGGGACAAGTCCATCTCACTGACAACGGATTATCTGCAAGCCCAATTGGACGGTTCATTCCGATATGGAGATATCGTTCCTGCCGCTCAGGCGATGATGCATCATTACCTGCCTACCGCAGTAGAAGCGCCGAAGAAGAGCTGGCAACCGGTAGAGTTCACGATGAAAGCCGACGGCGAACGGTTACGGGACGTGCAGCGGCTCTTCAAAGCCCCGTTCACGTTGAGCGACCACCCTACTCTACGCGCCGAGGGGCGGATAGAAGAGGACGAAGAGCCTTGGTTCGCGATGCGGTTCTTTGCGCCGGGTGTGCGCGCCGGAAACACACCGGTTCATGATCTGACAATCACGCTGAACACGATCGACACGCTGCGTCATACGCAGGAAGCCGGATCGGGTCTGGCGCTGAGCGTGTCTGCCGAAGCAATGCAGATGCACACGGTAGTCTCTACGTTGGCGTTTAGGGACACCTTACTGACCCATATCACGCTTCGCCAGAAGGCACAGATGAACGAGTTGCTGCCGGAAGGATGGGAGAAACTCACGCCGAGAGAGTTACAACGTGCGCTGAGCGATGACCTCTCATTCTCGGAAAAGCAGAAAGCGTTGTTAGCAGCGCAACGGGCAGGTAACTACGGCGGAGATCTGAAGTTCATCACCCATTTCTCGAAATACAACCACAAGCCGCTGATAGATTTACATTTCCTGCCGGGCACGTTATTGCTGCGCGACTCAATCTATACGTTAGGTGAGAGCCTTCTGACTTACTGCGCAGCGGACACGTCGGTGCAGGTAGAGCAGTTCTCGTTTGAGGGCGGCGGACAGCATATCCGCGCGAATGGTCTGGCTTCGCGACGAAGCAGAGATACCTTGCATGTCGATCTGCAGAAGATTGATGCATCCTACGTCGTGCCGTTCTTGCTGCCGGTGCAGACAATCATGTTCAATGGTCTGTTGACCGGGCAAGCGAGCATCTCCGGGGTATTCAAGCAAGCTAAAGTGGATACGCAGATACATATTGACTCGATGGGTCTGAATAACTGCTGGTTCGGCGATGCAGAGGTCGCCTTGCATATCACCGACAGCCTCGCTTTCCATGCGGATGTCTATCGACCGGATCGGAAAGTAGTCGATCTGAATGGCAAGGCGCTCTTCAATGGCAGCGGTGTATGGGAGTTGGATATGATGGCGGATTCGGTACCGCTGGCGTTCGTCAACCACTGGACCTCATCGGTACTGACCGATCTGGACGGCAACGGCACCGGGCGCGTAGTAGTAGGCGGACGAAAAGGACTGACCTACGTACTCCTCCGCTGCGCCGCGCAAAACGCTTCGCTCACTCTGCCATGGACCGGCGCACGGTACACGATTGCAGAAGATACTATCATCATGGACACGACGGCGATCCTCTTCCCGAACGTCCATCTGACGGACGTAGAGGGCAACAAAGTGGAGGTGAACGGAGGTGTTTATCATGACCAGTTCAAAGATTTCACGCTGGATCTGCACGTCGATGCGCACGATGCGCTGGTGTTTGACAACAACAAGAAAGGCGAGATGCTGCAAGGTTCTGTCTATGCGACAGGTCACGTGGATGTGACGGGTAACGAAGATGACATCCTGGTCTTCGCAGATGCAACAACATCCAAGAACTCGCGGTTCAGGCTAAGTATCGACAACGTGTCTTCAGCTTACGAATCAGCATTCGTGCATTTCGTTGAGCACCCGGAGTTGGCAAAAGTGGACACGGCACAAGAGAGCGATCTGGACAATATTGATGTAGCAGCGCCGGTACATGAGATTGACTCTACGATCTTCAAGAGAGCCGGTAGATGTCTGGTAAAACTGAATCTGGAAGTTAATCCGATGCTGAATTTCCAATTAGTCTTAGGCGAACGGAACGGAGATATTATTCAGGCAAGAGGTAGCGGAGCGTTGCAGTTAGCATACGACACGCAGACAGGCGACGTGTCGCTCTTGGGTACATACGACATTGACCAAGGCACCCTCTCCTACACCATCGCTAACATGATCCGCAAAGAGTTCACGGTAGGCGAAGGATCGACGATCGCCTTCTCAGGCGACGCAACGAACCCGCAGCTGAACGTCACGGCTAAGTACCGCGTGACGGCGAACCTGCGCGACCTGTTTGGCAGCGATGCGGACCAGTTAGCCACCTCGCGAAGCAATATCCCGGTGATGACCTGTCTGCACATGACCGGCACGCTCAATAACCCGATCTTGTCATTCTCGTTAGAGTTCCCACTGTCCGATCAGGCAATCCAGCAACAGGTACGGCAAGTGATCAACACCGACGAGATGCTGATGAGGCAGGTGATTTATCTGTTGGTCTTCAACCGCTTCTTCACGCCGGATTACATGTCCAACACCCAGTACGCGACGCTGAACTCCACCTATTCCCTGTTGTCCTCGACAGTGACGAGCCAGATCAACGCGTGGTTGTCCAAACTGACGGACATGCTGACGCTCGGCGTTGCTATCCGAAGAGACGGTGAGGGAGCTAATGCCAGCTCCGAATACGAGGCGCAGTTCCAGTTACAGCCGGTTGATCGGCTCGTGATCAACGGCAATGTAGGATACCGGTATAACGACATCTCCAACCAGCCCTTCTTCGGCGATCTGGACGTAGAGGTCAAACTGACGGAGGATGGTCAGCTCCGCATGAAGGGCTACACCCACACTGTGGATAAGTACTCGCTCCGTCAGGCATCCACCATCCAAGGTGTCGGCTTCATCTGGAAGAAAGATTTTTGATAATTGATAATTGATAATTGATAAGAAAAACAGCGTCGTAACTCACGACGCTGTTTTTGTTGTATCGACCATGCATGGTCGATGTGATTAGTGACGCTCAGGCTTCGGGCCACGACGCTCAGGACGGGGTCCGCGGTCGAGTTTAGCGCCATCACGGTCACCACGGGGAGCACGTGCAGGACGCTCGGGCTCTACGTAGCCTTCCGGTTTCTCCTTGAGGGCGCGAGCAGAGAGACGGAACTTACCGGTCTTCGGATCCACCTCCAGCAGTTTGATGCGGATGTGGTCTCCCTCTTTGATTCCGGTCTCTTCCATGGTCTCATAGCGCTTCCAATCGATCTCGGAAATGTGCAGCAGACCTTCCTTACCCGGCATGAACTCTACGAAACAGCCGTACGGCATGAGGCTCTTAACCACCGAGTCGTACTCTTCGCCAACCTCCGGCAGAGCTACTATTGCTTTGATCTTTGCGATAGCCGCAGCCATTGCTTCGCCGTTGTTGGATGCTACCTCCACCTTGCCGCCCTTCTCATCTTCGTCGATAGAGATGACCGCTCCGGTCTCAGCCTGGATGCCCTGGATAATCTTACCGCCCGGGCCAATAACAGCACCGATCATATCTTTCGGGATATAGAAAGAGGTGATGCGCGGTGCGTGCGGTTTGAGGTCAGCACGCGGAGCAGGCATGCACTCGAGGATCTTACCGAGGATGTACATACGTGCCTCGTGCGCCTGTGCGAGCGCGTTCTCTAATATCTCATAGCTCAAACCATCTACCTTGATATCCATCTGGCAAGCGGTCAGACCGTCTTTCGTACCGGTGGTCTTGAAGTCCATGTCGCCGAGGTGGTCCTCATCGCCGAGGATATCGCTCAGGATAGCGTAGTTCTTACCTTGGTTCTCGGAGATCAGACCCATTGCAATACCGGAAACGGGTTTCTTCATCGGTACACCTGCGTCCATGAGGGCGAGGGTACCTGCGCATACGGTAGCCATCGAGCTGGAACCGTTGGACTCGAGGATGTCAGAAACGACACGTACGGTATAAGGGAAGTCCTCCGGGATCATGTTCTTCAGCGCACGGCAAGCGAGGTTACCGTGACCGATCTCACGACGTCCTACACCACGCTGAGCTTTTGCCTCACCCGTCGAGAACGGCGGGAAGTTATAGTGCAGCAAGAACTTATCTGTGCCTTGAATTAATGCCTCATCCACAATCTTCTCGTCACGGCTCGTACCGAGGGTTACGGTCGAGAGCGACTGTGTCTCACCACGGGTGAAGATCGAACTTCCGTGAGGGCCGGGCAGGTAACCCACCTCACACCAGATCGGACGGATCTCCGTGGTCTTACGGCCATCCAGACGCTTTCCCTCATCGAGAACCGCGCGACGCATAGCCTCTTTCTCTACATCGTGATAGTAGCGATCTACAAGCGCTGCTACCTCATCGATATCGATGCCTAACGCCTCAGCGCGAGCAGCCATGTAGTCGGCTTTCTCTGTCTTGAAGTCCTCGCGGATCTGGGAGAACATCTCCTCGCGATGATGTTTGTCGGTGTCAGCAGCAGTAGCTTGTGCATAAGCACGAGCATAAGAGTAGTCGTGAACTGCCTGCTTCAACTCCTCATCGTTCACCTCATGGCAGTACTCACGTTTAGTCTCCTTGCCATAAGCCTTCATCATCTCGTTGATTGCCAGACACTGCGGTTTGATAGCCTCATGTGCGGCCTTGATTGCCTCCAGCATAACGGATTCCGGCACCTCTTTCATCTCGCCTTCGACCATCATAATGTTGTCATACGTAGCAGCCACCATCAACTCGAGGTCTGCATGCTCGCATTGCTCGAAGGTCGGGTTGATAACCATCTTGCCATCTACACGTGCTACACGTACCTCACTTACCGGACCCTCGAAAGGAATGTCGGAGCAAGCAAGTGCTGCACCTGCTGCGAGACCGGCAATGCTCTCCGGCATATCGATGCCGTCCGCCGAATACATCGTGACGTTTACGAACGTCTCTGCGTGATAGTTAGAAGGGAAGAGGGGACGAAGGGCGCGGTCAATCAGACGCGCAATCAGGATCTCATAATCCGATGCTTTGCCCTCGCGGCGGGTAAAACCGCCCGGGAAGCGTCCTGCGGACGCAAATTTCTCTTTGTACTCTACGGTCAAGGGCATAAAATCTGTACCCGGAACCGCATCTTTGGCGGAGCAGACAGTGGCGAGAATCATCGTGTTGCCGAGCGTCGCCATCACAGCGCCATCAGCTTGTTTAGCCAACTTGCCTGTCTCCAGTTTGATCACTCGTCCATCGGGGAGAGCAATCTCTTTGGTTACAATATTCATTATTTATTCGTCATTTTTGGCCGCCGTTTGCGACCGGTTAATTTGATAAGACCCATAAAAAGTCGGACAAAGGTACTGCTTTTTTTTGAGATACACAAATTTTTTTTTATTTTTCCCGAAAAAATGCAATTTAATTTGCGTAAGTGCAAAAAAAGTTGTATCTTTGCACGCTTTTTAATATACTTAGCGATGCGTTTATTTCAACACATAGGCGAATACACCCTCCTGATGGGTAAAGTGTTGCGTCTTCCGGACCGGCAGCGGATGTTTTGGCGGCAGTATAGCAGGGAGTTGGAGAAACAAGGTCTGCAGAGTCTGCCGATTGTTCTGATTATCTCGGTCTTTATCGGCGCTATCCTGACTATTCAGGCAAAGACGAACACGGAGAACCCGTTATTGCCGACCTATACGGTAGGTCTGCTGACGAGAGAGACTTTGTTGTTAGAGTTCTCAAGTACGATCCTGTGCCTCATTCTGGCAGGCAAAGTGGGATCGAATATCGCCTCGGAGATCGGTACGATGCGTATTACCGAGCAGATCGATGCGATGGAGATCATGGGCGTGAATAGCGCCAACTACCTGATTTTACCGAAGATCTTAGCGTTCGTAACGATGATGCCGATGCTGGTCATCATCTCCACGGCAGTGGGATTAGTAGGAGGATGGGCGGTAGGTGCGTTCACGGATATCATCACGGTGCACGACTATCTCATAGGCGTACAATACGCCTTCAACCCTTACTATGTATGGTACGGCATTATTAAGAGCGTAGTGTTTGCGTTCGTGATCACGAGTATGGCGAGTTACTATGGCTTTTATGCGCGCGGGGGCGCGCTGGACGTGGGACGCGCAAGTACGAACGCGGTGGTCAACAGCAATATTATGATTTTGTTCCTCGACCTGGTTTTAAGTAAGTTACTGCTATGATTGAAGTTAAAGATGTAGTAAAGAGTTTCGACGGGAACGTGGTACTGAACCACGTGAGCACGGAGATGCGGGACGGCGAGGTGAACATGATCATCGGTCAGTCCGGCAGCGGTAAGACGGTACTGATGAAGAGCCTGATCGGTCTGCACGATGTCGATAGCGGACATATCTTATATGACGGTCGCGACTTGGCGCAGATGAAGAGCAAGGATATCCGCTTATTGCACCGCGAGGTAGGCATGCTGTTTCAAGGCAGCGCCTTATTCGACTCCATGACGGTCATGGAGAATGTGCTCTTTCCGATGGAGATGTTCTCTCAAAAGAGCCGCGAGGAGATGCGGGAGCGCGCGGAGTTCTGCCTCCGCAGAGTAGAGATGCCTGAGCGGGTATGGAACCTCATGCCAAGCGAGATCAGCGGCGGTCAGCAGAAACGTGTAGCGATTGCCCGGGCGATTGTCTTGGAGCCTAAGTACCTCTTCTGCGATGAACCCAACTCCGGCCTGGATCCGAGAACGAGTCTGGTGATTGATGCGCTGATACAGGATATCACAAAGGAATATAACATCTGCACCATTGTCAACAGTCACGACATGAACTCCATCATGGAGATCGGTGATAACATCATCTTCCTCAAAGGCGGTAAGAAAGAGTGGCAAGGCTCACGCCATGAGATTATGACGAGCGATAACGAGGCGCTGAACGATTTCGTCTTCGCCAGTGAGTTATTTAAGAAAGTTAAACAAGCTAACAGTTAATACAGTACGACATGAGAAAAGCATTTTTCCTTTTGATAGTATTCAGTTTGAGCCTCTCCGCGTGGGCTATCGTGCCCCCGCGACATATGGCCGACAGTGCGTCTTACAACCGTCAAGTACGCCTGATGAAGCAGGCTGAAGGGATGGCGAAAGCCCCGATGCGCGAACAGGCTGTAGGAACACGCAAAATCTTTCCGCGCGTGCCGGTGATTCTAGTGAATTACCACGACATGAGTTATCGTGTCTCCCGCGCTGACGTGGACTCGATGTTCAATGGCGCCAATTATACCAAAGACGGCGCTACGGGTTCGGTAAGGCAGTATTTCTACGACCAGTCGTACGGAGAATACAACCCTCAGTTCGACATCTACGGCCCCGTGACGGTCAGCCAGAACTACGCATATTATGCGGATCGCGCGTCAGAGTTGGTCTTGGAAGCGTGCGCGCTAATGGACGATTCCTTGGATTTCACATTGTATAATTTGGATGGAGATAACAAAGTCGATTTGGTGTATTGTCTTTATGCCGGTCCTCCCGCCAGCGACGGAGGATGTATTCCCTCCTCTTGGATCAGTAATCCTGATAACTTGATTTGGCCTCACTACTGGGCCATCACCAATGCCGGAAGTCATGGCAAAACCAGAGTCTTTGACGGCGTGACGATTGATGATTACGAAGTGAGCAGCGAGTTAGACGGGTGTTACAGTTCTGCTGATCAAGCCGTACTGGCAGGAGTAGGTCTGGCGTGCCATGAGTTCGGACACGGATTGGGTCTGCCGGATTTATACCCTACCGGTCAAAGTACCCATAACGGCAAGACCTCGGGAGTATGGGATATCATGGATCAGGGATGCTATAACAACGATGTCCACACGCCGCCTTGTTATTCTGCGTATGAACGATGGTTCATGGGATGGCTCGATCCGACCCTTCTCAACTCTGCATCGACGGACACCCTGCCGGCTATCGGCTCTTCGCCAAAAGCATTCTATATGACCGAATCGGGCAATGCGGTTTCGGATATTCTTTCGCCGACCCCGAATGTGTTCTATCTTATGGAGAATCGTCAAAACACCGGTTGGGACGCTTATCTCCCCGGACATGGCATGCTCATCACAAAGATCACTTATGATGCCACAAGATGGCAATATAATACCATCAATAGTAACAAGAACAACTTAGGCATCGACATCCTCGAGGCGGATGGTTTAACGCCTTCCACCAGTGAGCAGGGAGGATTAGGCAAACCCGGCGACACGTATCCCACAGGCAGCACCTCTTTCACCCTGGTGACCAACTATCAGGTGACAGACATCGCAGAGGTGAACGGCGTGATTACCTTCAAAGTAAACGGCGGTATTCCGACCGGCATCGAGGAGACCGAGTCGACCAATGCCCCCCGGAAAATCCTGCGCGACGGCCGCGTGGTGATTCTGCGCGGAGAGAAAGAATTTGATATTTTAGGCAAAGAGTTATGAAAATCATCAGTTATAATTTGAATGGTATCCGCTCGGCTATCGGCAAAGGATTGCTGGAGTGGTTACAGAGTGAGAGTCCGGATGTCTTCTGCATCCAGGAAAGCAAAGCGCAGCCGGAGCAGATTGACGTGATGGCATTTCAGGAGTTGGGGTATCACAGTTATATCCACTCCGCGGAGAAGAAGGGTTACTCGGGCGTGTGTATCTTCACCAAGCAAGAGCCCGACAAAGTGGTCGTCGGCATGGGCAACCCCAAATACGACCGCGAGGGACGTGTGCTGCGCGTCGATTTCGGCGATCTGACCATCGTGGACGCTTATATCCCCAGCGGCACAACAGGCGATGTACGACAAGATTTCAAGATGGAGTTTCTCGAGGATTTCCTCGTCTGGGTCAATGAGTTGCGTAAAGAACGGCCGAACATCGTCATCTGCGGCGACTATAATATCTGTCATAAACCGATTGATATCAATCATCCCGAGCGGCAAATCGGTGTATCGGGATTTCTGCCCGAAGAGCGGGAGTGGATGGACCGATGGGAAGCGAGCGGTCTGGTGGACTCCTTCCGTGTGTTTGACCAGAGTGCCGAGCGGTATAGCTGGTGGAGCTGGAGAGCCGGCGCAAGAGCAAGAAACGTGGGATGGCGGATCGACTACTTGTGGGTCAGCGAGAGCCTGCGCGGGAGACTGAAAGACGGGAAGATCCTGACCGACGCCGTTCATTCCGACCACTGCCCGGTGATGGCAGAACTCTCGTAAAGACGTAATTACGTAATCACGTGATAACGAAAAAAAATGGATATATTACGAACAGAACATTTGATCAAGAAATACGGCAAGAGGACCGTAGTGGATGATGTCTCTATCCAGCTGGAGCAAGGGGAGATAGTGGGTCTGCTGGGTCCTAACGGAGCCGGTAAGACGACGACGTTCTATATGACAACCGGTCTGGTGGCTGCCAATAACGGTAAGATATTCCTCAACGACCAGAATATCACTTCGTATCCGATGTACAAGCGGGCGAAGATGGGTATCGGCTATCTGCCGCAAGAGGCGAGTGTGTTCCGCAAGATGACCGTAGAGGATAATATCCGCTCGGTTTTGGAGTTAACGGATTTCAGCAAGGAGTACCAGGAGGAGAAGTTAGAGAGCCTGATTAAGGAGTTTAATCTGGCACACGTACGCACGAACCTCGGTGACCGCCTGAGCGGAGGCGAGAGACGAAGGACGGAGATCGCCCGGTGTCTGGCTATCGAACCGAAGTTCGTCATGCTGGACGAACCCTTCGCAGGTGTCGATCCTATCGCCGTACAGGAGATTCAGGATGTCGTATGGAGGCTCAAAGACAAGAATATCGGCATCCTCATCACCGACCATAACGTTGATGAGACGCTGATGATCACTGACCGGGCGTACCTGTTGTTTGAAGGAAAGATCCTCTTCCACGGTACGCCGGAGGAGTTAGCCGCGAACCCCATCGTTCGACAGAACTACTTAGGGCGTGACTTTGAGTTGAAACGCAAAACAAGAGCGGAAGAATAAACGAAAGGTCATCTGTGCGCAAGACGATTTACATAGCATTATGTTTGTTTCTCATGGCCTGTCAGAGCGAACGTCCGGAGATTAAAGTAGCATTACACAGTTGTGCTGTAATGCCGGTTCCTCGCGCGAGTGCAGCAGCATGTTCGCTCAACGGCAAAGGCTATATCTTCGGCGGGCGAACGCAAGACGGCACCTATCTCAATGACCTCTGGCAGTACGATCCCTCGACGGACTCTTGGACTCAAATAGATACACTCCCCGGTCCACCGCGCGTCAAACCACTTATGATTGCCGATGACGAAGCCTTGTATATCGGTTTGGGCTTCTCCAAAGGAAAAGTATATGACAAAGCCCCTTCCCCTTATCTGAAAGATCTATGGCGTTATACTCCTTCTAATGGGAAATGGCAAGCGCTAAAGCCATGCCCAAACACCAAGACCATTAGTCCTGTCCCCTATATGGAGGGAAATAAGATTTACCTTCTCTATAGTACCGGATGGTCGTACTCCGACGAGATTAAGTACTATGATCTCGAAAAGAACCGATGGGACAGTATTATGGAAGATGGTCACAGGGCGGCAGCGCGTTTTGCCGCTGCGGGCGGACAATGTGGAGGACGGAGTTTCTTTGGGACAGGCTTGAACAAATATAACTTACGGGAGTGGCATGAGGTCGATTTGGGCAGTAATACCTGGATCGAACGCACCTCCATCCCCGGCAAAGGAAGAAATCTTTGCGCTTATAGCGCTACAGACAGATATATCTACCTCTTTGGCGGAAGACACTTCGCCGGCGAATATACGGGAGGAGAAGTCTTTGATGAGTATATGCGGTATAACGTAGCCGATGATCAATGGGAACGATGTGGAGCTATGCCTTGCGGCAGGGGAGAAAACATGATTGCTTTCACTATAGATAATCAGGTTTATTTCGGTCTTGGCGAAGATGAACAAGGCCGGATGATAACGGACGTGTATTGTATTGAGAACTAAGTTAACAATCATATTAGTGGCACTCAGCCTAAGTCTTCAGGCGCGCGAGTATAGCTGGAGTTGGTGGCCGTTACCCATGGCAGCTCCGGACACATGTCAAGAGCAACTGCTCTATGTAGGCGAAGTCAGTGCTGTTAGTTCCAGCGGAGAGGTGGCGCCTACGTGGCTGCACGCTAACCGTAACGGCTCTATCTCAAAAAGTCCCCACAGCGGAAATCTCCGGTTAGGGCTTGTCAAACCCGCCACGCGTCCTGGACGATGGTACGACTACGACGGCGCTATCATCCTGAGCGGCCAGGTACAAAGCGGCAGACCTGTAGGTACCGGTTATTTCAGCGAGTTATATGGTCATGTACGACTGTTTATTGTAGATGTGACGGTAGGTATCAAGCCTATCTCTCATCCTTTCGGCGATGACGAGTTGACTGCCGGAGACTTGCTTTTCAGTAATAATGCGCATCCTATCCCACGGATATCCGTGGGGATTGACAAGTACACCTCTTTTCCGGGCTTATTCGGATATCTGGAGATACGAGGCGGAGTAACCCATGGGTGGTTAGGCGATAATAATGCCTATGTCAGCAAGACGATGCTTCATCATAAATACATCGGTGGGCGAGCGGGAGGCAGACTGCCTGTCAACCTCTCCTACGAGCTGCACCATGCCGTGCAGTTAGGTGGATATACGAGCGGAGGAGTAGATTTGGGGAATGATTTTTCGAGTTACCTTCAGGCCATCTTAGGGCGTAAAGGAGGTGCTACTCGCTCGGAGCAACTCAATCGTCAGGGCAATCATATGATCAGCCAAACACTCTGCCTGACAGCAAAAGGCGAAGGATGGCATGTCGATCTTTACTGGCAGGATTTTCAGGAAGACGGGGGAATCAATATTATGGGGTTCAAATGTAACTCCAAGGACGGCAGATGGGGAATTCATGCATCACAGGACAAATGGCCGTACATCAGCGGCGTTACCTTTGAGGTGATCCAGATGACCGATCAGTCCGGCCCCTGGCACGACCGGGACGGAATGGTTTTTGGCGGCAAGGACAGTTATTACAGCAATGGCGTATATAAACAAGGCTGGACCTATTTCGGTCGTTCTATCTGCTCGCCGCTTTTATCTCCTGATAACAATCGAGTATGGGCTTATCATGGAGGTGTCAAAGGAGATATATACGGTTTTCGGTATCGCGCGTTATGCACCTATGCCAACAACTACGGCACCTACTCTTCCCCTGCCAAGACACATAATACCGCTTTGCTATTGGAGGTAAAAAAGACTGTACCTCAGGCATGGGGATTAGAGTTCGGGATTGCTCTTGCCGGCGATTTCGGAAGCCAGTATGGCAATCAGTTTGGCGGACTGATCACCATCCGCAAACAAGGAATAATTAAAAAATGGTAATATATGAATTTTGTAGAAACAAGTAACCTTATTTTTTCACAAGCCGTAAAGGACTACCATCGCACGGACGATGTGGATGCTCCTATTCACAACCCGTATCAAGCAGGTACAATCAAGTACGACCTGTATCTGAAGAACTGGATTGACACCGTTCAGTGGCATTTGGAGGATATCATCCGTGATCCGAATATCGATCCTGTGGAGGCGCTTGCACTCAAACGCCGCATCGATCACAGTAATCAGGACCGAACGGATTTGGTAGAACGGATCGACAGCTATTTCTGGGAGCTTTTCCACGACGTGAAGCCGCAGCCGGAAGCACGTATCAATACAGAGAGTCCGGCATGGGCGATTGACCGTCTGAGTATCCTGCACGTCAAACTATGGCATATGCAAGAGCAGGTGGACCGTACAGACGTGAGCGCCGAGCAGCACGAGAAATGCGTAGCGAAAATGGCGGTACTCAAGGAGCAGTTATCCGACATGACGACCTCTATCAGCCAGCTGTTAGCGGACTATCAGTCGGGCGTACGTATCATGAAGGTCTATCGCCAGATGAAGATGTACAACGACCCGAATCTCAACCCGGTACTGTACGGGAAGAAATAGGCGAAAAGTGAAGAGAGTCTTAGTCATACGGTTTTCTGCGTTGGGCGACGTAGCGATGCTTGCGCCTATCGTTCGTGCCGCCGCGGAGCAAGCGCCCGAGACGGAGTTCACGATGCTCTCGCAACAACGGTTTGCAGACCTCTTTGCCGACATGCCGGCAAATGTGCTCTTCCACGGCGTGGAGCTAAAGAAGCAGTCGTTGCCGGAGATCATCCGCGGCTTGGGGGCTTTTGAGTACGTAGCAGACATGCATGATGTCATCCGCTCGGTAGTGATCCGGAACGCGATGCGTCTCAAAGGGGCTAAGGTGGTACGTATAGACAAAGGACGAAAGGACAAATGGCTCCTTACGCATGGCAGGACACATACACCACTCAAGCGTACGACAGAGCGGTATTGGGAGGTGTTTGAGAAAATCGGGATCACGAAAGACCCTCGAAAAACCCACGAGATACCCACGAAAATGGTACGTTCCGGAATCGGCATCGCGCCTTTTGCAGCGCACGAGGGTAAGATATACCCTATCGAGCGGATGGAGCGCGTCGTGGAACTGCTCAGCCGGAAGGGCGAACGCATTGTGCTTTTCGGCGGCGGTAAGAGAGAACAGGAGATCCTGGATCGATGGGCAGAGCGATACGCCAACGTGGAATCCCTCGCCGGACGGAAGAGCATGCGTGAGGAGTTGGAGATCATGCGCGGTCTGCGCATCATGCTGACCATGGATAGCGGGAACATGCATCTGGCTTCGCTCGTCGGCACACGGGTCATCTCCATCTGGGGCGCAACGCATCCTTACGCCGGATTCCTGGGTTACGGGCAAAGCGAGCAGGACTGTATCCAACGCGATCTGCCTTGTCGCCCGTGCTCCATCTATGGCAACAAGCCGTGTCATTTAGGCGACTATCGGTGTCTTGATTTCTCTGCAGAGGAGATCGCCGAACGCGTATGGAAGGCCTGTAACGAGGAGGTGCAAGCACGATGAAGATAGAGATTGTTCCCCAATATGCTTCTTGGCGCGAATGGATAGAGCAACTGCCAGATACGTTTGCGCAGCAAGGCGAAGTGATCTACGACGCACGCAACCAGATCCGCATCATGAACGGATGTGATGGCAGTGAAGTATGCGTGAAGCGGTTTCATGCGCCGAGGTTTTTGAACCGATATATCTATAGGTATATACGGGATAGCAAAGCCAAACGGTCGTTCGAAAACGGGCTGTACTTGCTCGCTCACGGCGTAGGGACACCGCAACCGATAGCTTATATTGAAGAGACATCGTGGGGAGGATTAGGGTACTCCTATCTCATCACTCGGGTGTCGGCACTCAAACGGCTTCATCGGGAGTTCACGTTAGCCTACACCCCGCAGTTGGAGGAGACCATTCGCCCCTTGGCGCGATTTACGGCGCACATGCATGACGAGGGCATCCTGCATCTGGATTTCTCACCGGGGAATATTCTTTGGGACAAAGTGGACGGAGAGTACCGTTTTGAGGTGATTGATACGAACCGTATGATCTTTGGTCCCGTCAGTTTGAAAGAAGGTTGCCGCAGTCTTCGCAGGCTTTGCGCACGACGTTCTTTCTTCGATATTTTTGCACAGGAGTATGCGCTTGCTCGCGGGATGGACGAGGCGCAATGTACGTATTGGACTCTCTACTACAGAGACAGGTTTTGGCACCACGGCAAGAAAGCCAACTACCAATATGATTAAGCAGTTTATCAATCATATAGCACAATGGATAGGTATCAAACGACGGATGTTCATTGATCCTAAAGAGACGGCGAAGAAGTCCGTCTCTATCTCCTATGCGATAACGGTATGTAACGAGGCAGAGCCGCTGAAGAGATTGCTGGATTTCTTGCAACCTTACCTGCAAAAGGGGGATGAGATTGTGGTGCAAGCCGATATGAAGAACGTGACCCAAGAGGTCAAAGAGGTGGTACAGACCTATACCTCCGTCATCAGCCGGTACGTAGAACATGATCTGAATTTCGATTTCGCCCAAGCCAAGAACCACCTGAACGAGCAGTGTCAAGGGGAGTGGATTTTTCAGTTAGACGCGGATGAGTGTCCGCAGGAATGGCTAATGGAACGACTGCGCGCCATTATTGCAGCTAACGAGGCGGTAGAACTATATAAAATACCGCGGCTAAACCTGTTCACCACCGGTGACAAGATAGAAGAAGGACATGTGGCATGGCCGGATTATCAAGGGCGTCTCTATCGGAATATACCGGAACGGATTCATTGGCAGCGCCCGCTTCACGAGAAGATTCGCGGTCATAAGGCATACCTCTATCTGCCGAAAGAGGAACGATACGCCATTCGTCATCTAAAGGTAAGGGAACAAGATAACGCCAAATGGCAAGTATGGAAGGAGCACTACGCATGACGATTCTATATATCATAGCATCCCCTACATGGGGCGGCGGCGAGCAGTATATATTCAATCTGGCGCAGCATTTACAGGCTCAGCATAGTATAAAGCCCTATTTTCTATTTCCTCCTCACAGCAGCAAAGAGATGATGGAACGATTTGAGCAGGTAGGCGAATGTCAGGTCTTCCCGTATGCGAGCAAACTCTGGAGGTTTATTCCTTTGGCAGGAAAGAAGTTGGCTCAGCTTATCGACAAATGGCAGATAGATATCGTGCAGATAAATAACCGCATGACTTATTTTGCGGCAGCTTATGCCAAACGATACGCGCATCATTCGTTTCGGTTGATAGCCGTACAACACCTGGTACGAAAGGCAAAGAAAAGTTTCTTCTGGAAATGGGCTTACCGCCAGATTGATGTCCTGATATGCGTCAGCAAATGTGTACGTAAGACTTATTTGGCACCCTTTGACGGCGAGAAAGTATTCCCCGACGTGCGCGTGATATATAATAGTGTGCCGGTAAGCCAAGGGGAAGCCGTTCAGCCCAAACCGGACACGCTCCCTACCCTTCTTTTCCATGGGCGGATCTGTCGCGAGAAAGGTATAGAGCCGCTTTTTGAAGCTCTGGCGATGATGGCCGACCTGCCATTTCGCATGATCTTTGCCGGTAATATAGGCAAGAAGGATCAGGATCTATGGGATCGTCTGATGGCTAAAACGCCGGTGAAGGACAAGATCGAATATATCGGTTTTCAGTCGGACATGCATCAGTTGCTCAGTAAATGCCATATCGGTATCTCGCCATCCATTGTTCGCGAAGCAGGATCTCTGGCGGTCATTGAGCATATAGCATACGGGCTTGCCGTCGTAACCTCCAATAATGGTTCGCAGCCGGAACTCATTCGCGACGGAGAGAATGGTTTGCTATGTCCTCCTGATAACCCACAAGCGTTGGCGAAAGCGCTAAGGAGGTTATTGACCGATCGCGCGCTATGCCGGAAGTTAGGGACGCAGGCGCAGCATGATTTCTTTGCCTACCATACCTACGATCGGTTTATAGAAGAGATGTTTGACTTATATAGAGAGACTATAAAATGAGAAAATTTCTAAATGCATATCAGTCCGTTGTCGGCGTTATCAATTACGTGGTTTTTGTGCTCGTGTTGGTATCTTTGGCGTTTCCGTGGCATTTTACGCAGCCGTTGTTTGCCGTATGGCTCGTCACTTGGCTTTTGGAAGGACGGTGGGCCGATAAAACTAATTTCTCATTCGGCCGACATACGATGCCGGTTCTTTTGATGGGCGGGTTCGTCGTTTGGGAGGCATTGAGTTTGTTGTGGACCCAGGATCTGAGTTCGGGAATAAGCGAGTTGGAACGCCATCTACCGATATTTGTCATCATCCTGATGACCCTGTTCGGAGGGAATAAGTATTATCAATCCTACAAACTGAAGACCGCATTATTGATTGGATGTCTGCTGGCACTTTTCGGTTATAGCATGATCGTATATTGGTGTAGCGTAACGAAGGTACTTGGCTCATGGACGATCAACTATTGGACATTCTTCGGCGAGGGTCCCATCGAGTATATCAAGCATCGCCAATACTTATGTATTGCATTACTTCTTGCCTTGTGCTTCTCCGGAGATATCTACCGCCATTATGTCAGCAAATACCCGAAATACGCATGTATGACAGTCATCGGGTTGGCCGACTTGATACTGATTGCAGCCATCGTCATGACCGGCTCCAGAACGACTATACTGCTTTTGCCAATCCTCGGGATGATCTATATCCTGCGCGTTTTGCCCGGGCGATATAAATGGTTTTTCGCATCGGGATTGATAGTGATAGTGATTGCGGCAGGAATTGTACTGCCACGTTATAACTGGCGGTTTGAAAGTATGAAGAAAGATGTCGTCGCACTCTTTACTGCCCACCAGGGCCCCGCTGCCATCCAGGAACCGCGGGCGCTTATTTGGACTACTGTCATACGACACGCCGATGAGTTTGGGATGTTCGGTCTTGGAACGGGTAGTTCGGACGGATTCTTGAAGAAATGCTACGAAGAGGAGCAGATAAATATGCATTACGGATCGCATAATAACTATCTTTATTTCTTCATGGAATTAGGGTGGTTCGGGCTCATCTATTTCATCGGGATGCTGATTGCCATTCCGTTCTTCCATACCGGCGGTGCGAGACGCGATGCCACGATGGCCTGCATCATCTTTGGTTGGTCCATGATGGCAGAGAACTTAATGACGATGATGAGCGGCTTATATATCTTTTTCGCCGCTATCATCATTATCCAATGCCTGCAACGCGAATCAAATTCGCAGCTACCTTCTCGTCCGTAAAACGGTCCGCTTGAATCTTCCCTTTTTGGATCATCTCCTCTCTGAGTGCAGGCTCGGAGAGGATTTTTGTCAGTTGGGTAGCGATCTCTGAAGGGTTCAACGGGTCGGCGTACAACGCGGCGTCGCCGCCGGTCTCGCTAAAACAGCTGCCCGTAGAGGTCAATACCGGCGTACCGACGCACATGGCTTCCAAGATAGGGATGCCGAATCCCTCGAAGATCGAGGGGTAGCATAAGAGTTCTGCCCCCTTATAGACCGCCGGCAGCTCGCTAAACGGCAGGTCATGAAGGTATCTCAGATCGACACCAAGCGCCTGCGCTTCGTTCGCAAGTTGATCCGCATAAGCGTTCTTTCCTCCGACGGCGACGAGGGGCAGGTCGGTCTTCGCCAAGTGTATCGCCTCGATGAGGCGGCGGAGATTCTTGCGGGGCTCGATAGCGCCGACCGCCAGCAGATAACGCTTAGGCAGACGATAGCGCGCCTTCGTCTCCTCTACCTTCGTCTCCGTGACGGGTTCGCGGAAGCGGTTATTACAGCCCTGATAGACGACTTGAATCCGATGCGCGTCGATACCGAAGAAATCGATGATATCCCGCTTCGTCTGCTCGGAGATAGCGACGATGATATCCGCCACGCGCAGTGCGTACTGCATTTTCCGGGTGAAGAGACGACGGTAGGTTGCGCTGTATAAGTCCGGGTAACGAAGGAAGATGACGTCATGGATCGTGACGATCGTCTTCACACCGGTACGATGGATGCCGAAGGGTAGCTCGCCCGAGAGACCCCAATAGAGATCGACGTCCTTCATCTGCCCCACGCATCCGAAGCTGCGCCAGAGTGATGGAAACGCCTTCCAGAGTCCCTTCGGGGCGATAGTTCGGGTACCGGGGAAGGAATATCGCTCCGTTGGACGGGCGAAGAGCAGGTACTCCTCGTTAGGCGCGTAGGTCGTCAAGAGACGGATCACGTCCCTGCTGTAGTTCCCTAACCCTCGATGGTTATGGTATGCTCGTTTGGCATCAAAAGCTATTCGCATGGTTCAGTCCATTTTTGGTCTATAGCTGCTCTATACTCTCCAAGACGCGCTGCACGAACGCACGGGCATGACGCTCTACGTCCTCATCGGTTCCGATAACGCGTCTGTCGGCCTTGGCATCTACGACTACGGTATCGCTCTCCGTGAGGAGCGCAAAGCCGTCGTTGAAGCTATAGAAAGCGAAGGGCACTGAGTTCGGAGCGAAGATATCTTTTCCGAAAATATATTCCGAATGATCGATTCCCATCTGCGCGAGCAACGTAGGGACGAGATCGATTTGCGAGCAGAGGGCAGTCACCTCCTGCGGTTGCGCGATGGCGCCGCCTGCCCATACCATCGGTATGGCGTACCGCCGCGGCTCGTGGTTCTGCACGTCGGCGGGATAAGGGTAACCGTGATCCGGCACGAACACCAAGAGGGTATTCTCCCATTTCCCGCATCTGCGCAAAGTATCCGCAAAAGCACCGATACAACTGTCGGTATAGGCGATGGAATTCATGTAAGGATGATGGTAGCGGTCTGCCGTTGGCACCTCGAAAGGTTCATGGCTGCTAAGCGAGAGGATGACATCGAGCGTAGGATGGTCATTTCCGCGGGTAGCAATCTCTTCCGCTGCGCGGGAGAAGAGAATATGATCCGGCACACCCCATTTGGATAACCGTTGAGCCACCGGGAAGGAATGGTCGTTGACGCGGTCGATGAAGCCCCCGCTGATGAGATACGAGCGCATGTTCGTGAAGTCTTCATCGCCGCCGTACCAGAACTTCAGATGATACCCCTCGCGCGAGAGGGACTTACCTATCTGGGGAAGGTGTCGGGACTTGGCGGGCACAACCATGACGGAGGAAGTAGGCTGTCCGGGAAAACCGCTCATTGCAGCAACGACGCCTCTATCGGTGCGGAAAGAGGAGGCGACTGCGTGAGAGAAATACACCCCTTCCGCAGCCAACCGGCGGAGGTTAGGCATCGCTTCCCATGCGTTTTGCGAGAAACTCTCGAGGATGAAGAAGACGATATCCGGACGTTTCGTTTTCAGAAGTTCAGGTGAGGTTTCTTCCTTAGCAGATGCCGGCAGAATATCTGCGACGAGGGTTTCTGCTTCGGCAGAGGGCATATAGGTGTATCGGCGAGTATCAAACTGCAAGACGCTCATGGACTCGACGATATTGAAAATAGGGTTCACGGCAGCTTGGTTCAGCATCTGGTTTTCGGAGAAATAGACGCGGCCGGTATTCATCGTCGATGTGGTTACACTGCCTCGGATAGGCAGGAAGAGGATTGCAGTCAGCAGAAGCATCAGGGCGGCACCTCCTACCCTCTTGGGCCATGTACCCGGGTGCGTCATGGCCTCTATACCGCGCATCCAATAGCGATAAGCCACGAAGGACAATCCCCACGCAGCGAGGATTCCCAAACTGCCGAAGACCCACACCCACCACGGCGCGCATGCCAGCACTTCTTTGGGCGAAGCAAGGTAGATAAAGAGAGTCTTATCCGGATGGAACCCCCATGCAGGAAAGACGCCCAAGTCCGTACCGAAAACCACCATCGCCACCAGTAACAACAGCCCTGTATAGCCGTCGGCTATCCGCGCAATAAGGCGCGACGGAAGGAAATAGGAAGCTACCATCAGTATGCCGAAGAATACCATGATATACGACGCCACACTCAGATCCATGGGAAAAGCATGGTACGGCACCAAGAACCAATCCTGCCATCTTACTTCACCCATCATGGAGCGGTTAGAGAGCATGAAGACCGGTTTCTCCAGAATAAAGAGAAGAAGCCAGAAGAGGTAATATTTCGCGAAATTATAAATCGACCGCATAGGATACCAGTATTCCTGTAGGTACAGCCATGATGATGGAGGCCCTGTCGGCTTTCGGCGTGTCTTGCTCGAAGGACAGTTCCGCCAAGTCATGACAGAAATCCCAGATGTTATAACACTCTACATTGAGGCGCATCGGAACGCCGCGTACCTCCCATGAGCCCTGCAGATGCAGATCCACGTTGTAGATCGCCCCGTGTCTTCGTCCGAAATGACCGTCCGTAGGGTTCGTGCCACGCGAGGTACGAGGCATGATGGCCATCTGACGGGAGGCATCGTCATAATAATAGCAGTAGGAGGTGAAGGGTTTGCCGTCGGTCCATTTGATTGTCAGACCCGCTTGCACCCATCGGCAGATATTATATCCCAGATAGAACCTCGCCACAAAGCCTTTATCCAGATCCATGCGTCCCACCCCAGCATCTTTGCCTTGCAGATTCTCCGCAGCGCGGAGGGTATTCGGGTTTGCCGTGCTTTCCGAGAGCACACCCATAGTATTGCTGTTCGGTCCATTGCCTAATCCCGTGTACCCCGCAGCCTGCATAGACTGCCAGGAGATACCGACCGTTACTTTCTTGCCCGTGTAGGTATAACGCGTGAGTTGGGAGAAATAGTATGGGGAGTTCATCAGGATATTTCCTTTGAAAGCAGGCGTCGGCGCCACCTCGTAGTATTTCGCGCCGGGGTTAGTCAGGTAGTAGGGCAACCCGTTTCCGTCCGTGTAATAGCCGTTGGCTTCAATGCCGTCGGCATAATAGGTATGCCATACGTTGAAGAACTTGCGGTATGCATTCTGCAGTACGATCTCGTGTTTACCATCCTGCTTATCGCGGAACACAAAACGGATTGGCAGATGTACCTCCAGATAGGAAGTCTGCATGAGACCTTTTTGGTAGGTATGGTACTTACCTCCGGTGGTGGCAAAAAGGGTGTTGGTTCCCGCCAGATAGATATCCGCATTCATGTATTCATCGGAGAAGAAACGCAGATAGTCGGCGTTGTAGGGCATGCGCTGATGAGCGATGGAGAGCCCCATTTCAAACCACCGGCAGGGGTGTAGGTCCAAGTTGATACCGGCTTGGAAGTTCGGGGAAATCTTGCTCTTGCCGTGTCCGAGGATCAAGCCGTCCAACGTAAAGTCCAGATGCGCATGGAGGTCCAGCTGAGGGCAGATTGTGTAGTCTGCGTTGAGGCCGATCGTGTTCTCCAATATACCTCCGGCGAAAGCGCTGCTGGTCCATTCATAGCGGTAGAGCGCGGTGTCGGCCGTAGCGACAGGAGAACGGAAGTAAAGTTCGTTGGAGAAATGCTTCTGCTCGGGGCGGAAGAGGATGAGGGAGTTATGGGCACGCACGTGCACCGAGAGCCACGATAATACCGGTTGCTCGTAATTCACCGTCCAGCTCAACTCGTGCGTCTTGCCGTCCGCCACCCATGGAGAGAAACTCTCGCCGTCGATATCCAGTATATTCCTGCGGAAGGACAGGTCTTGATGGTGCACCACATTGGTTGACCATGTCAGGCCGGTAGTCAGATACGGGCGTTGTACATATACCTGCGCCGTGTAGCTCTTATGGTCATAGACCTCGTTGTAGTTATAGAGGTACTCGCTTCCGCCATCCTCTTTGCCGGAGAAATTAAGACGGTAGGCGAGTTTCGAAAAGACGGTATTCGGCTTCATCGGCAGCAAACCATCCGCCTGCACCTTGTAGTAGTTCGCCGCATAATAAGGATCCTCGGTGATGAGTCCCCGCTCGTTCTCGCGCGTGAGGAGTCGCTGACCGTAGGAGGCATACAGGTGCTGCCGGAAAGCATTTCCCTCTTTGTCTCGGAAGGTATAAGCCGCCTCTACGTTGCCCGCGCCTCGCAGATGGCGGCGGGCAGAGACATGCCGGAAGGTCTCGGCGCTCTGCATGGCGGTACGATGGGTGATATTGACAATCGCGGCAGTACCGGCAGCCGGAGCTCCGTTACCTACCTGACCGACATTGTATTGCACCCTCACATAATCCCGCGCAGCGGTATCGGAGCTAAACTGCAGTTGCCCCGTATGGGTATTAATCAGGAGGTTGTACTGCTGCATGTTCGGTACAAAAACCGTGTTGCCGGGAGCAAAACGGTCGTCCGTCCGCATGCCGTCTATCGTATAGTTCGTCTGCGTGCAGGGGAGCCCCGCTACGGCGAGACTGAGCCTGTCCGGAAGCCACCACTGCCCCGGTGTATGGTTCTCTACAATCACATGGTCGTTGAGTGCCTCGAGGTAATAAATCAAGTCGGTACGATGATACCATTTACGGAAATACTCCGCCGGAATACTGTCGCTGCCGTCCATAGCTGTGTGACTTACCTCCAAGGCCTTTGCAGGGTATGGAAGAAAGAGTAAGGACAAAAGACAATATCGTATCAGTCGTTTCATTTTTTGGTAGCGCGGCCTAAGATATCGAGGTTATAGACGAGTCCAACGCGGACCTGATGGAAGGGGTAATCTTTGATGCCGTACTGATACTGGACGTAGGGTTCGAAGCCCTTGACGTGTCCCGCTGCACGGGCTTTGATACTCATGGGCGCATCGCCGTACCGCTCCCATCCTACGTAGCCGCCCCAGGTAGCCTGGAGGGAGAAATACTCGTGCCTCAGCTGCGCCTGCAGACCGTACATGACTGCATCGTTCTGACGGCCGTTATCGGTCTGCCAGCATAGGAAGCCCACCGAGCCCGCGAAGCGAAGTGTGATGGCTTTGAGGGGGATGGATTGTCCCATGGCGAGGTCGAAGAAATACGCCGGGCAGTCGTAATGTCTGCGCCGCTCAAACTGCTCACCGGAGGCGGTCTTCATGCCCAACCGGACGGTCATCTGCGGGATATATCTTGCGTTGGCAGAATGAAACCAGGAGTGATGCAGGACCTGCACGTCGGTAGAGATATAGACATCTCCGGCACCGCTGCCGGTACCGTCATACTGCTTGTACCACCCATAGACCGGCATCCAGACGGAGAGGTTCGCCCACCGCGTGAAGAGGGGCACGTGCACGCGCGCGAAGAGATCCGCCGTGGTGTTATTATGAAAACCGATATAACCATCCGCCGCCAGTTCCAGGCGCAGATGGTCATAGGTCAGTCCGTCCGACATGTCGATGATCGGCAGGGCGTTGGGTCCGAAGAAAGCCGGAGCAATACCCGTAGGCTGGCTCAGATCGGGTTTCTCAATCGGTACTTCCGCCTTCACGGAGTAAGGAACAAGGAAGCAGGAGTAAAGAATAAGGAATAAGGAGTAAAGACTAAATACTTTTAGTCGATGCATACAAGTCTTTATTCTTTGAGCGAACATAGTAAGCGGTCTTTATTCTATCAGGCCGTAGGCCGGTCTAAATTCCAAAGAGGTTCCTAAAGAAGTTCTTCTTATCCGCCGCGCCGGGGACGATATTCGGGCTGCTCTGCAGCTGCTCGATGAGTTTGCGCTCGTCTTTATTGAGCTTCTCCGGGATATAGACACCTACGTTGATGAGCAGGTCGCCTACCCCGTAGTTGCGTCCGTACTGGTCGATACGCGGCAGTCCCTTGCCCCGCATACGCAGCACCTTACCGGGTTGGGTACCGGGGGTGATGGTGATCTTCACGTCACCCGTGAGGGTCGGTATCTGAACCTGTCCGCCGAGGACGGCTGTCGGCATGTCGAGCAGGAGGTTATAGATCAGGTCACTCTCCTGACGAACGAAATCCTTGTGCTCCTCCTCTTCGATAAGAACGAGCAGGTCACCGGGTACACCGCCGCGCGGGGCTGCGTTACCCTTGCCAGGGATGGTCAGTTGCATACCGCCGGCTACACCTGCAGGGATAGTGATGGGGATGATCTCCTCATCACGGATGACACCCTGGCCGCCGCATTTAGGACACTTGTTCTTAATGATCGTACCCTCGCCGCCGCAGGTCTCACATTCCGATTGTACCTGCATCATGCCGAAGATACCTCGCTGCTGGCGGACGACGCGTCCGGAACCCTTACAGGTCGGACAGGTCTCCGTGCGGCCGTCGGCAGAACCGGAGCCGTTGCAGTCCTTACATTGTACGAGCTTGCGGACCTTGATCTTCTTCTCGCATCCGGTAGCTATCTCCTCGAGCGTGAGATGCACCTTGACGCGCATGTCGCTGCCTCGGCGCACACGCGGTCCGCGACTGCGTGAACTGCCGCCTCCGAAGAAGTCACCGAGGTCGAAACCTGCACCCTCGAAGATATCACCGAAATGGCTGAAGATATCTTCCATGGACATACCACCTCCGCTGAATCCGCCTGCGCCACCCATGCCGGCAAAGCCGTATTGGTCGTAACGGGCACGTTTCTGCGGGTCGGACAACACCTCGTATGCCTCCGCTGCCTCCTTGAATTTCTCCTCGGCTTCTTTGTCACCGGGGTTCTTGTCAGGGTGGTATTGGATGGCTTTCTTGCGGTACGCCTTCTTTATCTCCTCTGCGGTTGCCGTCTTCGGCACCTCGAGCACTTCATAATAATCACGTTTTTCTGCCATAGTTGTGTAATGTGTAAGGTTTAATGTTTATTCTCCGACGACGACTTTGGCGAAGCGAATGACTTTTTCGCCGAGTTTGTAACCTTTCTGGGTACAATCGATCACTTTGCCTTTCTTCTCCTCTCCGGCAGCGAAGGTCGTGACGGCCTCGTGTTCGTCGGTATTGAAATCAGCGTCCTCCGTCTGGATGGGGTGCACGTCGTTCTTGTCGAGGAAAGAGAGGAACTTCTGCTGGATGAGCTTGATACCCTCGCGCACGGCATCGATGTCGTTGGTCTTATCCATGACAGCGATGGCGCGTTCGAAATCATCGACGAGGGGCAACATCTCCGTAAAAATGCGCTCTCCGGCGGTCTCCATGAGTTCGAGTTTCTCCTTGTTGGTACGGCGGCGGTAGTTATCAAACTCCGCCATCATACGCAGGTTCTTATCCTCGAGTTCGGCGATGCGCTCCTGCGCCTGCGCCAGCAGCTCCTCCGCCGTCGGTTCTTCGGTTTGCGGCTCCGCCGCTTGCTCCTCTACTTGCTCCTCCAACGTAGCTTGTTCCTTTTCTTTCTCTAATTCTTCGATATTCTCTTTTTTCATAATTTATCTATCATCTATTTATCCATCATCTATTTATCTATCATCTATTCATCTATCAACTATCAACTATTATGCCATAGTCATGCCAACTGCCAAAATGGCAGACTTGGCTGCAAAGGTACTGCTTTTACCTCAATCACGGTAATTCCGGTTTGTAAACCATCGGTCCTTGGGGATCCTGATGATACAGGAACATCGTCATGTATATCGGTGCATAAAGTACATTGCCGTTCTCCGACAAATTATCATTAGTCAGCACTATCGCACGACGGATGCCATACTCCTTATTCTTCAGCACATTATTCAGCGCCGAATGCCGTTGATAATCCTTTCCGGACTTCACCTCCAGCGGAATAATCTCGTCGTCCTGTTCCAATAGGAAGTCCACCTCGCCTTGCTTCTTGCTGTTGAAATACCGCAATTTCCATCCGTGCGCATGTAGTTCCTGCGCTACCGCGTTCTCATAAATAGCACCGTTGTTGATATTCACATCACCTTGCAGAATCTTCAATTGAATACCTCCCACATACTGCGAAGCCAACAGTCCCACATCGTTCTGGAACAACTTGAACAGACTGCGCAATTCATTCAGTTTCAGGGGCACTCGCGGCTCCTCTACGTTATAGGTCGGCAGTGCCATATCCGCATCGCGCAGCCAAACAAAACTATTCTCATGTCGCGAAAACTTGATATGCTCGTTGAGGTTCTTAAGGATAAAGCGCTTGTTCTTGGCATTCAGTTCAGAGGGTATCAACTCAAAGATGTCATTGATATACAACTTGTTATCCTGATCATACCGCGCAATATCTTTCCGATATAAGGCCAGGATTGCCTGCTGCTCCAGCAGTACACGCTGCAAATCATTCGTATCCACATAGGTCTGCACCGCTTGAGGCATGCCACCGACAATCAAATAGAGGTTAAACAAGCGGATTAGTTTCTCATGGATATACGCATCCACCGGCTTGCGTTGCTCCCATGCCTCACGTACCGCATCCATCACCTCACCTGACACACCTACGTTGCGGATGAACTCCTCAAAGTCCAACGGGAACATCTGAAACTCGGACATATACCCCACCGGTTCGGAACGCACATTCTTCAGTTCCAGACCTAACAACGAGCCGCTCAACGCATACTTGAATCTGCCTTCATCCACCAGCGCTTTCACCCATGTCAGGATGTCCGCATACTCCTCCACTTCGTCAAAGAAGATAAGCGTCTTGCCCGGTTTTAAAGGCTTGTTCGCGTACGCAGATATGCGCAGCAGTAATTCTTGAACGTTTGCTGCCCCTTCCGGGATGCGCTTTGTCTCGGGTTGTAAGAGGAAATTCATCTCCACCAGATCCAATCCGGCTTGTTGAGCATACCGCCTGATGGCATAGGTTTTACCCACTTGCCGTGCTCCCGAAAGCAGCAAAGCTTTGTTTGTCGTTGCGTAATGACGTTCTATTATGCTGTCAACGTGTCGATTAAGCATAGCTTATATCCTATTTTGTCCGTTTTTCCAATATTATATTTCGGCATTTTGTCCGTTTTTCCAATATGATATTTTGGCATTTTGTCCGTTTTTCCAATAAATTCGCTGCAAAGGTACGACTTTTTTTTGATATATGCAAGGAAAATCGGAATTTTTTAATGCACGATGGCTATTATGGACCTCGGACGTTACGTAGAGGTCGCGGTCACGTCGCGGTCATATCGCGGTTTTGAGCCGTAAATAGGCCTCAAATAGGCCGTAATTAGGCAGTTATAGGGTGGATGTCGGATAACATCCGACCTAATGAACGATGTTTTTGAGGCTGACAGGCTGACGGCTGACACCCTTGTTTATAAATCTCACACACGCGCGGGTGTGTATAGTTTTAGGAAAAGGGTGTCAGCCTGTCAGCCGTCAGCCTCTACCTTCTATATTGCGATTAGCATTTACCTCCTCTAATCCCCTCTCTCTTACTATCCATCCACGGGTACGGGAGGCTCCTACCATTTTGTTTTGATATCCGGCTTTCTTGAGTAGCATGCCGAGGCGGTTGAGGGGCATCGGTTTCTTGATGGAGCCTCAGGAGACGAAAAAAAAGGCTCACTACGGAGTGAGCCTGAATGGGGTTAGGGGTTAGGGTTAGATGATGCCGTGCTGGAGGGCGAAGCGGACCATCTCAACGGAGGCTATACGGACGTAGATTACAGATGTATCTCTATATGCTCATTTTCACCGATGAGCATATATATCCCACTTTGAAGAGGAATATCTTGAGGTTGACCGGGTTGTACGGTCTGCTGCCATAATTCGTTGCCGTTAGCGTCGTTTATACGTATCGTTTGCGCTGTGCTGACCATAATCTGCACACCGGCGCCATCCTCCAAGCAGGTTAGATGAACCGTTGTGTGAGGTATTTCCGGCACGGGTTCAAGCGGATCTGTTTCTTCAGGGGCAGTAGTAGAGATAGTTATAGTTCCGCTTGATGTTGTGGAAGTATAGAACCGCACATAGAAATACCCGTCTGTATCCACATGATCCGCCCATTGGGCAATCGTTGTATCAGGAATGGTATATGCGGATCCCGTCAAGTTATGGGAATAGAAGAGTTCGCTTCCTGTTTCGCTGGTTCCAATAGTGCATCCGCCGGAGACAAGCATCTTCATAGTGCTTGTTCTGCTCCATTGAACGGTCATGTCTCCACCTACCCAATCGTTATAATAGAAGCGGTGGATAACTTTGGATCGGGCTGCTACCCTCAGCACAGTGTCTCTCCGGATGATTCTCGTTTTGCCGATACAATCAGAAGGAGTCCACTGTGTAGGTGTGATTGTCGTGCTCTGCGTACATTGGAACCGCAGATACAGATATTTCTTGCTCGTTTGCAACCAAAGAGCATCCAGTTCCGCCTTCGTGAGTCCGCACCAATGCCCTTGGTCGGTCACATTAAACGGATAAACACCGACCGCATCCTTAGTAAGAAAATCCGGTGTCAGACCGATATACATCTTGAAAAGGTGATCAGTGGGCGTATTAAAACGAGTAGCGGATGTCCATGCTTTGGGAATAGCATAAAGCGCGGCTGTATCGCCCGATACGGGTGTCGGGACATCGTATTGCAGCAGAGTGGCTCCTCCTTCCGGCGGAATTTCTTCGACCAGTTCTACTTTCAAGGAGCCGGTACCACCACTAACCACTTTGGTATAAAAGATACCGCCTTTCGCCGTATTAGCGGGATTGCGCATGTACGTCATGTAGTAGGCGATATCCTCATAGGTCTGGATGACAGTGTCTCCTCCGGCTTTCATCTGCATCACCGCGACACGCCGTTCGTCCAATACGTCCATAGGCGAGAAATCGCAGGTGGTACCGAGGACCACGGTAGCAGATTGAGTTCCGCTCCAGACATAGCGGATGTTTTTGTATTGCCAATTGGCATAGGGTGCGATAAAGAAGGTCTCTTCATCATTCGCTGCCACAGGAAGCGCTCTGTCATACAACAACCATTGGTCGGTCTCCATACATTGTGAGAACTCAGCATCAGGTGTTAGATTGATGGTCCCTTTGCCGTAATATGTCACCTTTACATAAACCTCTACGTTATAACTTATTCCGGCTTGGAGCAACATATCACGGTAGAACTCACCCATCGCCACCTCATAATAAGTTTGCCCATTCTCGGTTTTAGTAGTTGGAATGGCTGTATGGGGTAGCACGATATAGCCGCCTTGGCCTGGACAGAACAGTTTGCAGATGATAGAGTCCTCATAAACGCCTGGGGTGCAAGAGAAATCCATCTGTATATCCGGCTTCTGGTCAGAAACCTTAGACGGGTAGAATTTGACCGTAAGCGGCAGATCAAACGTGTTGGCTACATACCATACCGTTCCCGCTTGCGTAATATTGGCACTATAGTTCTTACCAAGAGGAATAGGGTCAGCACATGTCCTGCCCGTTTGAGCGAACGCACACACAACTACCATCCACAACAGGATAGTAGTTGCGAGCATGTTCTTATATCTTCTTTGGAGAAAGAGCATTTTTTTAAAATACACTCTCTTCTCTGCGGCGCGGAGCGGGCTCTGGCGGAGTAGTAGGGCTTCCCCCGACCATCACCATAGTAGCCGGACTAACCGGCAGTACCTCAGAAAGAGGGCTTTCATACATTTTCTTTTTCTTAGCTACAAGGGCACGATTAACTTCGTTTTTCATATTACTTCTTCTATTTTATTATTGCACTTTCTGACCGGTGATGGTATAGAGTTCACCCTCACGGACGATATAAACCTTATTATCTATCAGAACCTTCTGAATTTGTAGTTTGTCATTTGTAGTTTGTGTTTGGTCCACACCGGTAGTCACATCCGGAGCATTGGACTGAATCAGTTTGATACCGTACTCGGAGTAGGTACCCTTATCCAGCGTGACGGTATAAGGACCGTATGCCAGATTCCAGATTGCGCTGCCGTTGCGGGTTACATACAGTTCCTGGTTGGCTTGCATCTCGGTAGCCGAAGAGATCTGATAGGTTCCGTTCTCCGGAACAGAGATACCCAACGGATAGTTAGCAGTATTACCTACCGGTGCAGTCGTATTGACACAGAGTTTGGCATTATAGCGATTTACCCACATCTGCGCCACCTTGGAGCTGATGCCTGCCTTCGCTAGATCGAGACCTGTCATATAGCAATCCTCTTTGTCTTCAAGGGTTTGCAGATAGATACGATCGGTGTACTCTTCACTGCCGGAAATTTGTACTTCATAGTACGCGTTATCCGTTCTCGGACTACGGCGTGGTGCGTACCCTGCACCTGATTTGGTCTCGTATGCCGAGATGGTGTTTGGAGTATTCACTTGAACGAAAATAGGTTCACCTACAATCAACGTATGGGATGATAAGTTTATTGCATCATAGCGAACCTCGTCCGGCATGTATTTCTGTGCAAAGTTAGGAGCATGGCTGGTATGGTCGCCGTAATAGGTATCAGCATCCGGATTAATAAACGCATGGAATAGCGACGGGTTGGCAATACCATTCCATCCTGCATCTACGTCTGTTCCGGTATTGGACGGATAGGATTGAACACTAAGCGTCGTCGTAGAGATGGACGCACCGCCTTTCTTTTGGAATCGGATAACCGATGCCGGGTTTGCCAGATAAATCATATATAATGTACCCGGATGCATCGTCTTGTCGCTTCCGTTGGCAATATATTTCCAGTTGCCCGCTCCTGTACCATTAGCGGCACGGGATGCACCATCGTAATAAAGCACATCAATATCCGTTACGAGACGCAAAGGAGAACCATTCACAATGATGCCACTTGCTGCATCTACATCCCATGGCACTGCCACAGCATACCATGTAAGGGCTTTGGCATTGATCGTAAGATCGAAATAAGCATTGCCTGTTACATTGATACGGCTGCCACCGATGAGTTGACCGGACTTGTTGGTGTTGGACTCCAAGATAAAGTTTTCCACTTGGAGCGATGTCCCGGCAGGGATAGTAGCTGATCCGTCTTCCTCAATGATGAGAGTGGAAGCAGTCACATTGGTTCCATAACTGCTTATATCTATATCTTTTGCGTCGGCTTCGTTACTTGTTCCTGCCGTAAGTATTATCTCAGGAGCAGATAATTCATACTGTGCGGAATAGACTTCGTTGTTGGCAACATTCGGCAGAGTCTCGCCTTTCGCATAGGTTGTACCGTTGCTGTTGGTCCAGCCGGAGAACGTACCGGTTTTCCCGCCTACGGTAGCTGGAGTAGGATCACCAATACTTACGGCTTCACCATATGATTTTGTCTGCACGATGTCCGCCAGTCCGTTGTTAAGCACGAAGCGGATGGTATATGTCAGTGTTTCCTCGGTATATGTAGCCGTGTAGGTAGTATTTGCCGTAGCGGCAGCAACAGCCGGGGTCCATCCATTGAAGGTATAGTGCTTGCCTGCTGCATCTGCACGGGCAGGCGCAGGACGGGTCGGTGTCTCCCCGTGCTTGACAGTCGTAGTGCCGAGAGCGCTGTTGTCATAGTCCTTCCATGTGATGGTATAGGTCTTGACAGCAAACTCCGCTTTGAGCGTCGTGGTGGCATTGACGGTGAGGTCACGCGGGTTGGAGGTGTTGCCATCGCTCCAACGGACGAACTGATAGCCGGTGTTTGGCGTAGCTGTCAGTACGACGGCTGTTCCGGCTTCATAGACAGCACTCTGTTCCTGCGCTGTGCCGCCTTTGGTTACACTAACCGAACCGTTCGCTCCTGCGCTGACGGTCAGGCGCAAAGTATTCTTGTAGGCTGTGAAACCGGTAGCAGTATAGGTGGCATCACCCGTCACAGAACTTATCTGCGGTGTCCAGATGACTTCATAGTATTCTTCGGTTGTCGGGTTCTTGACAGGAGGATTGGAGCATACAGGAAGTTCGCCGTAGCCGAGTTCCTGGGTCTCTATTTCTACGGCAGGACTGACAGATGTTCCGACTCCGTCGTTAGATACCTCCCGTTTGAAGGTAATCGTGTATCTCGCCGGTGCCGGGGTAAAGGTAGCCGTATAGACAGCATCTGCACTGACGGCAGTAATATCCGGAGTCCATTCTGCGAACGCATATGCCTCATCTTGGATAGATGCTTTGGCTGGAGTAGCACCGCTATAGGAAGGAATAGTACCCGTAGCCACAGAACCGGACTGCAACTCCGCACCGTTCCAGTTCACAAAGGTGACGGTGTAAGCCGACTTGAGTTGGTCGGTATAGGTGGCACGGTAGGTAGCGTCGCCTGATACCGCACGGATGGCAGGTTCCCAGTTGAGGATCTTGCCTTGCGGCGTCGGTTGGTTGACGCACGAAGGCACTTCGCCCATCTTCCAAAGCGAGGTCTCCAGTTCTGTACCGTCGGCATCAAGGAAGGTGACGAGGTAACGGCGGTCTTTCTGTTCGAATTGTGCCGTGTAGGTGATGTCGCGTGTGACGGGTGCAAACTCAGGTGTCCAACCGGTGAAGTCATAGGTGTAGTAGTCGTTCATCGCGCGTTGCGGGTTGGTTCCTAAATATTTCGGTGTGGATTTGTAGTTCAGCGTGTAGGACTCTATGACTGTCCCATCGTAGTTGTTCCAAGTTACGGTACAACGTTTCTCCACCCAAGACTCATCGTCATCGTAGTAATAATATTTATCATTGTCCGGGTGTGTGCAGTGGAATACTTTATCATCTTCTTCGATAGGCACTACTTTCCACCACTGGCAATCATCCGTAATGATAAGAACCGTATCTCTTTTATTCCAAGAAGCTACATAGTCATAGGTGTGGTTCTCTTTGATGAATAAGTCAATATAGTTGCCTTCCGTCTCACGTTGCTTGACAAGTTCTACATACTCTTTCGGTTTGGCGTAGTACTTAACCGGGGTGGCAGCCAAATCTTTGACGAAGCAGTCTTCCACCACCATGTTCCGCCATGCGCCGTTGATGTAGCAGAAAGATGTATCGGCGGCAGTAGATGCAGTAGTAGTGAATGTTCCGTCCGCATTCTTCAGCAGAGCAGACGGGCAGTCACTATATTTGAACTCACTATGGCTTGTTCCATGCCCGATCCACTGGCAAACTTTGGCTGTTTCGGACGGTGCAGCATTTCCGCTGAAGGTAACGGTACCTGCATCCTCATTGGTGGAATAGATATTCGCGCCACCGGCTGTAGTATAGACGGCGCCTTCTACAAGCATTGTTCCTTTCAGATTAATGACTGCATCGCCGGGTTTGGTTGTCTTGGATCCTCCTTCAGGACGGGCAGTAGGAGCACCGCCCAATGAAGGCGTGTATTTGACACGCTGCGCGTAATAGCCGTCAAAGACATAATAATCCCATTGGTCGGAGTCATACAGATAGAGCGAGTCGCCTTCCGGAATACGGAATGTAGAGAGTTTGTCAATCTCAATCTGCATACCCGCAAGGCAGACACTGTTTTGACCCAATGACATCTCTCCGCTTAACAGGTGAACGGTCATATTGTTGGTAAACGGCAGGGTGAAATTAGCCGACGGGAAATAGTACTCTCCCATGAGATCTATGGTCAGGTTTCCAAGTGCTGCAGAGTTATTTACTTCATATACTTGACGGTCGGCAGCTACATCATAGTACTTACGCACCCATGTATCTTCACTATCGTCTTCATCGTCCATGAGGAACATCGCTACATCATCCGGAGCACCATTGATATGATTACGCACGCCGATGAGTTGGACGCTGTCAGCCGCTATGAGGACACCTCCCATGAATAAACCGGTAGCGGTGGTTAGTACAGCGCCCGGTCTGTAGGTAGTCGGAGATTCGATATTCTGGATGAAGTACTGGTTCATTGGGAACACATCGCCTTCGTTAGTGGCAGTACCCGCAGCCATATGCACAAGGCTGCCGCATAGTTTGGTGCTGGTGTTGGTTCCTCCTTTCCAGTCAAGGATTTGGAACATCTCATGAACGACACCTCCCCGGCGCACATCGATAGTTCCATTGCCGGTGATATATCCCCATGCGCGGATTTCTGCACCATTAGCCACTACGATCTCGCATCCATCATTCATCATAATCCATCCGAAAGCACGGGTAGGAGCACCGTTGGCGGCATTGCTTTGTCCCTGCGCACTCTGCAACGCACCTGTTTCAATCGTTCCATACACATCCATATGCACGCCGCTTTCAAAGGTGAGTTTGCAGAATGGTGTAGGAGCGACAAAAGCCACACCTCCCGTCCGTTCAACAACCGGCTTGGGTTCTTGGTTCGCCTTGTACGGCACGAGCAGCGTCGCCTTAGCCGGAATGGTGTAGTTTCCTGCCGGTAGTGTCGCTTCCGGCACGGTGAGAAGGATGGTCATCTCCGTGTTGGAATTATTGTTGGCATAGAGAATAGCATCTGCTACCGAGCCAAAGTTCTTGCCGTTGGCGGTGGCGACTACATAGTTCGGGTTCTCACCGTCTGTCAGTATAAAGCGATAGCCCTCGTCGTAGAATTTCGTACCGGGCTGCAGGTCCGCAATATCTACACTTGCCTGTTTGTAGGTGTTGAGGTTGGCATTATGAGCATAATAGCCGCCCTTGAGAGTGAGCGTACCTGCTGCTTTGTTCACATCTTTTGTATTATTGGATTGGAAACGACCGGTTTCTACTGTTACTTTGGAATCGGCGTTTTCTTCGTAGAGCGCGTATGCAGTGGTAGCCGTTCCCGCTTCTGCAATAGCAGCCATATTTCCCGAAAGAGTGGCGGTACTATTGACAACATGAATAGCATAAGCATTCTCACCTGAAGCCGTGGCTGTAATTGTTCCGCCGGAAATAGTAACTGTTTTATTGCTATAATTATTGGTGTTCTTAACGCACACACCCGTAGCATCATTGCCGGATGTTACGGTTGCGTTGATTGCAACACTCCATGTGACCGTAAGGTTACCGTTAGTCAAAACACCATATGCCGTTCCTTTTGCCGCTGTAGCAGAAACAGAACCACTCTCCAGAAGAGCAGTACCGGTGTTGAAGACACCTACACCATGTGCTTGTTGATTTGCCACATTGGTAATGATGTTTCCGCCCTGCAAATTCAGCGTACTACCGTCGCCTTTGACACGGATGGCGCGGGTTGGGGTCGTTGAGGTGGTTGAGGTGTTGGTACAACGAATCTCGCCGCCATAGAAATTAAGCGTACCTTTGACATCTATGCCGGTAAATTCCGCAGTAGTATTAGTGGTCACAGAGATACCACCCGCTCTGGATTCCGAGTTATCTATGAATGTGACTGTTTTTCCGCTATTGATGGTAAACAGAGATCCGGTTGTTCCCGAGATGGTGTAACCGTTGAAATCAATAGTGATATTATAATCGATAGTCTTTGCTCCCGTTATGGGTACATTCTGATAGAGTACTATCGTTTGATTATTTTTAGCGTTTGTTAAGCATTCGTCGAAAGTACCTTCTTTCTTTACTTCACCCATTTGGTCATAAATTTTGGCTTGTACTTCTCCGTCTTTTTGGAAATAGGCGTAGAGTTTCAGAGTGGAGGGGGAAGATTCCGTTTGGCTGGTTGCAGCAAAGGTTGTACTATAATTGGCATCGAACGATACCATCGCGCCTGAAGGCGATGTTTTCCAACCGATAAAGGAGTAGCCCTCTTTGGGAGTAGCTTTTGCGTAAACGGTAACCTCCGTTGATTCATCAATTGTCCATCCCGACTGACCGGATACGGTCTCCGTTGCATCCGCCGGAATAGGATCGGTGAATGACACCTTGACCGTTCCGCCCTTACTTGCCTCCGCTTCGGCTGCATAATAGTGGTGGTGCTGTTTATCGAAGTAGGCGTAAAGCCATTGGTTGGAAGTGCTTCCTGGCAGACGGTACGGATTAGGATTGCCATAGACACTCTGTTCATCTATATTTTCATCACCGTTTGAATCCGTTTTAATTCTCCCCCGTACCCATTCTCTGAACTGATAGCCTTCCGCAGGCGTGGCGGTGACGATAAGAGAGTCTGTATTGTAGAATGAAAAATCGGTTGGAGTATGTCCCGTAGTTGTACCCAAATCAATAGTGGTCCACACCAAGCCCGTGCCGTCGGCATTCTCCACCCAGTTACGAACCTTAAAGTTAATCGTACCCTCACCCTCTTTGTTGCTGACTGCAAGTGTTTTTAAGTTCAATTCTTCATAAGTCGCATTCAGCGTAACTACGGCAGGGTGGTCGACATCTGTACTATTGGAAGTAAACTTGAAATCCACCTGACGAGAAGTATTTACGCTTGAATGGTATGTCACATTTGCAAACTCCCATTCCTTATGCCTGTACCCGCGAGCGGCAATGCTGTAATAAGAATAGATCTTATCAGGATAATTACCAAAAGCCTTACTACCACCTACATCTGTACCATTGTATGAAACCACACCGCTGTAAGGAATAGTGGCTGTATACGGAGGGTAATAGATGCTGTTTTCTGTCGGATAATAGCCTCCACGCTTAGGAGTATTATCATCTGCCGGATAACGTACCTCGGCATAATAGGGAGCAGTGTGGTTGTGGAACTTTGCGTAAATAGTGTTAATCGGAGCAGCACCCGATGTGGCTGCTGTAGAGAACTCTTTAGGCATGCTCATATCACTGGATTTATAATAATACCGGCAACCATCATGATTCGTATAGGTATTTCCGTTAAAAGACAAAGGAATTGTACATGCAGCATCAGCATACCAACCTATAAAGGTATAACCATCATTTGCTTCTGCATAAAGATATACATCGGCTATCGTGTCGCCTTTTGTCGGGAAAGCAGAGGAAGTATAGCTGCTTTCTTGTGCACCGGAAGGAATGCGCTTGATGCTGTTTGCCTTGGCTACAGAAGTTCTCCTTTGGGGCGCATCAATGATTATGACATCGCCATCGTCTATATCATCCCCTTCATCTACAACAACAGCATTGGACACAAACACCTTTCCACCTGCTGTTTGCCCATTTTCCGAGGCAGCCTGCACGCGAACTTTGTAGTATTCCAATTTCTGGAACTTGGCATAGATAGTATTTACAGGCGCAGAATTGCCGGAAGTAGAAACGCTACATCTCAGGGGCAGCGTGCTTTTGTCTTCGTTCGGTGTGTAATAATATTCAAACGAACTATTGCTCCATTTGTTAGATGATGTGTTGTGATAATTCAGAGGTTTTGTACAAGCGGCATCGGCATACCATCCAATAAAAACATATCCGGCAGAAGCTTCGGCAGACAGTTTTATATCTACTTTGTTGTATCTGTCTGTTGAGAATGCTTCTGATGATGTATAATTGTTTAGCCCTGCATTGGAAGAAATACTACGTTTTGCAGAACTTGCTTGTGCTGTATGCCGACGAGGGGCAAATACATCAATCACTTCCACCGCATTGCCGTCTTCTGCATATACTTTTCCGCCGATATTGACACCGTCACATATTGCTTGGACATGTACATTGTAATATTCTTGTACAAACGTATCATTGAATTTGGCATAGATAGAATGAGTCATCGTATATGTGCCGGAATTAGAAGTTTTTGTGTCTATCTGCAAAGGCGCACTTGATTTTTGTTCCGGTGTGTAGTAGTAATGGCAGCCATTGGCTTGAGTATAATCGTTACCATTAAAAGTCAAAGGTTTAGTACATGTTGAATTGGTATACCAACCGACAAACTCATAGCAGTTGGCATTCTTTGCATAAAGATAAATATCCACCTCGTTACCGCCTTTCGTGGATAAAGGACCAAAAACGTTAGATGCATTCCCGCTCCAACCAGAGGACGGAGTTGAGGAACTATTCGTCACACAGACACTTCCTCCGTTACTACCAGAACCGCATTTCCTATAAACACGTACTTTATAAAAATAGGTGGTGGTCGCTACTCCGAATTTGGCATATACAGTAGTCACTGGAGCAGAAGCCGCTGATGATGACATACTAAAAGCCAAGGGAAGATCAATGTCATCCGGCTCGTAATAATAGTAATTAAACTCACTTTCAGTTGCGTCTAAACCTTCAGTTTCATAATCCAAAGATTTATTGCAATCTTTATCGGCATACCAACCTAAAAACTCATAACCGGATGGAGCCTTAGCATATAGATTAATATCCACGCCACCACCCCTTTTGTCTTTCAAAGCATCAGAGGTATATTCTCCTTGTCCCCATGCGAGATCATCTTCCGGTTCATCTCCATAAGGACCTGCCCAAACATCACAATTATTCATTGTGTTACCGTTTCCGTCAGTGGCTACGATATGAACTTTGAAATATTGCGGTGGCTGTACTGCCGCCCATACGGAATTGGTACTTGCCAGTACAGCAAGAACTAAACAGACTAATAAATTTGTAATTTTTCTCATTGTTATAATTGTTTTTAAGTTAATATTCTTATCTTAATCAGAGTGCATTTTTTCTGTCTTTTTCTTGTGCCGCTTGTGTCTCGGTTGTCTCCCGCTTGTCGCTCGGTTAGAGGTATAGTCAAGGTGCAACCAAGCCATATGTACATAACAAAAGCGGTAATCCGCTTATATTGGATTACCGCTTATAAACCTGCGTAACACTTAGGTGCTACACTACAAAAGCAATGATGCTTTCTGATTCATCAGAGCATATTATTATGCTTCAGCCAATCTTTTCCTTTCGGAGTGAGACAATACAGAAGGAATACTAGACACGGAACTCCAACTGTTAATGCTACTAAATAAACGCCCATACTATTTTCCTTTCGTTTTATCTGTTAATATTAATCCCACACACAAAGCCATAAAAGCTATAAATAAGCCTCCTATGTAAATCATTATACGATTATCACTAAAATCTTTAAACAAGGATGCTATCACGACACCAGTCATGACATACTTTGAAATATCAATGAGATAATTACTCAACTTCTCACGTCTTGACTTTCCTAATTGCACAACTTCCGGTGCTTCATTTACCTTGCTTTTAGATTTCTTTTCGGCCATACCTTGCATCGTTTTGCGCTGCAAAGGTACTGCTTTTTTTTGACATACGCAAGGATTTTGTGTAAAAAGTAACAAAATTCTGCATTTTTACGGTAATCCAATATGTCAAAGAGCACCCACTTGTGTTTCTTTTCTTCACGTGGCGGCATAGGTGTGGAAAATAAAATTTTTTCTTACTTTGGTACAAAAGATATGACGATACCACACCTATGCACTCTGCCACTATTATGTCATTTTTCGTTATTAACGATATAATAAGGTTCATGCGCATGCACGCACGTATATACTCGCCAATAAGCCATATACACAAAGAAAGCGTGAAGTCCGTTCATTCTTCACGCTCGACAAGGGCTTCGCAATCCCCGAATAAAGTAGAAAAACAACCGAAGTCCACGCCCGATATGTACAACCCGCCCACCCGTATAACTCGGGCAAGGACTTCACTATTTAATACATATCCACGAGGACATTCATCGTTGTTGTCCGGACTTTATTCTTTAGAATGTTGCGAAGATTCTGTCGAGTCGCAAACAACGTCAATAAACGCCTTTTATGTCACCGCTTTTTTACGCTGCCGGTACCAGCGAAATTTGTCGATTTATCCAAATTCGCTGCAAAGGTACGACTTTTTTTTGATATATGCAAGGAAAATCGGAATTTTTTAATGCACGATGGCTATTATGGACCTCGGACGTTACGTAGAGGTCGCGGTCACGTCGCGGTCATATCGCGGTTTTGAGCCGTAAATAGGCCTCAAATAGGCAGTAATTAGGCAGTAATAGGGTGGATGTCAGGCGAATGTCGGATAACATCCGACCTAATGAACGATGTTTTTGAGGGCATTCACCTCCTCCATAAACCGGTAGGCATTCCAGACGGTGCCTTTACTAACGCGAAAAGCCAATGGCAAGTGTCATTGGCTTTTCTTAGGATGCTCCAGATGGTAGGCATAGATGTCCATCCATTGGGCGTACTTGAACGGGAGAGCTGAAATCCAAAGGAAAGAGGCTTATTGCAGTTTGGCGGCGATGGAGAAGTTCTCTGAAGCGATGCGGACGATATAGAGGCCATGAAGAGCCGTTATGTCTATCGGCTGATAGTAGTCCACACCGTGGGTCAGACCGACAAGCGAGACAGAGCGGACAGCCCTGCCGGAGAGGTCATAGATAGTCATAGAAGCCGCAGCTATGTCAGTAGGCACCGAGAATCGTACGATACGCTCGGAAGAGGAGTTACCAAGCATGATAGCAATGTCTCCCTTATGCTCGGGAGCTGCAATCTGCTGGACGCCGGAGAGTTCTCCTCCCTCTTGGAAGAGCTCGTATGGTCCCAAATCGCGTGCTGTACCATAGACCGGCGAAACGAGGAATGGGAAGTCCGACTCCAGCTGCGCGAGGTTAGGCGTAACGGATACCGGAGGAATAAATCCTGCATCCACGAGGTTAGAACCCGGCAGGAGTCGTGCGAAACGGGATGGCATAGAACCATCTCCGCGACGCGGAGCGATAGCATCCGCCTCCGCCAAAGAGACGTAATCCGAGCGGGAGAAAGAAGTCACCAGATGGTTGGTCCAGGCATCTTTAGAGAGCGAGGTGCCCAAAGCATTGTAATCATCTGTTCCGACACACGCCTCCTGTTTGCCGAAGCAGACATTATTGTAATAGTAGGTGTTGGCATCCGAACCACCGGACTCGAACATAAAATCATAGGAGTTATCGAACGCGAGACAGTTGATGAGCACGTGTCCGCCCTTGTGGCTATTGCAATCAAAGCCCTTCACGGAGGAAGTGATATCACATCCGAACGCTACGCAGCGGTACGCATAGTGAATACCCTTGCTGGAACCACCCGTTCCGTTGCCGCCAAGTTTGATACCGTTACCGTTGCCGGAGAAAGAAGCCGAACCATCAAAGTATGCTTTTACCCAGAGATGGTCAGATGCGTTGCCGGATTCCCATGCCCAGCACTCCGCCAGAATAACGTCATAGTCGGTCTCGAAGAGGTCCCATGCGTCATCGGAGTTACGCCAAGCGCGGCAACGGATGAAACGGTTACCGATACCATTATGCATCTTGCAGGCAAAACCATCCGCGTCAGAGCCGTAGTTAGCATCATAATCGCAGTTATGATGGGAGTCACAATCGACGATATCGTTGTAGGCACAATGAGAACCATCATTGCTGCTGATACCCGGGAAAGTGTCGGAGAACTTATGCCCGAAGCCGAGCTGGATACCGGTGTCGAGGTTATAGGAGAACTCGCAACGCTCGATGCGGTTGTGGGAACCTTCGAGTTTGATGGCATTATCCGCAGCGTGCATGAGATGGAGGCCGAAGAGGATCCAGTAGTCGCCGGTAATAAGCATTCCGCGGTCGCCGACGTTGTTCTTATTGCGGTTGCAATCCAGTAACTGCTGCTCGAAATCGAAGATCGGCGCTTCGTTCTCGTAAGCGGAGATGACAATCGGAGCCTGCGCGGTACCGGATTGTGAGAGACGGACGGTCAGTTTGCCGTCTGTTCCCCGCCATGACATCATATATCGTCCACCGCGACAATAGATCACATCGCCAGCCTGCGCTACGGAGATAGCTTTGCCGAGGTTGTACCAAGGGTTTCCGAACGAACCGTCGCCGGTAGCATCATTGCCCTCCGGGGAGATGTAGTACGTAGCATGCGAAGCGACAAACTCAGGTCTCGTGAACTCCGGGTCGGGTTCACCGGGCACAACCGTTCCTCCTCCCTGACCTTGACCCTGCACAGGGTTCTTGAGGACAACATCATCGATGAAGATACTGCTCGCCAGACCTTTCACGCGCACGCGCACTGATAAAGAGGAGTCTGCCGGAACGGCATGCGAATAAGTAGAGAACGAAGAGGAAGAAGACGGTATAGAGAGGGTGTCCAACACTTGCCATGCCTCCGAACCGATCTGATAAGCAATCTCCACTTTCTTGTTGCTGCCACCGGAGCAGTATTTGAACTCTACCGTTGCGAGGCTGTCTATCGCCGGCGAGATCATGTATGCGCCCGCAGAATTGAACTTGATAGAAATAACCGAGTTGGACGAGTTATAGCGTGCGTCGCCACCAAACGACCATGTACCCGAAGACAGTTCTACCTCGGTCTCGGAAGACCAAGTGCCGGAAGTTAAAGAGTTGAAGTCCTCCGAGAGGTCGGCACGTACAAAGCCGGCAAAGAGGCATACAAACAGAAGAAGACAGATCTTTTTCATACACGTAACGAATTAAGATTAAACAAACTCATTCAAAAGTGATGCAAAGTTACTGTCTTTTTCTGAATTAAGCAAGAATATACGAATTTTTGACCAAAAAACGTCAAATAGTTCCCTGGCGATTTTTTTTATAAAAATGTGTAATGAACGGTTTGCCTACTCTTTGGGTAGGTATTGGGTAGCGTAACATCCAACGAACCACCAAGGTATCTCCAAGGAATCACTAACGATTCGTCCTTCGCGCGGCGTAGTAAAAAGATGTCGGAATAGCATTCCGACGCAATAAACGAAAGAAAAAAATGCACTGGCGAAAGTGGCGATATTGGCGATATCGCCAAAATTGTCAATATCGCCATGCAAAAAAAATGTATACTACCGGCATCTGATGCCGGGGAAAAGAAGAAAGAAAAAATATGCCTTGTGGAGTATAGCGGACTCGAACCGCTCACCTCAACACTGCCAGTGTTGCGCTCTAGCCAGATGAGCTAATACCCCAAAGGTAACCCCTGCCGGTGCAAAGGTTACCGGATGTAGAAGGAAAACTACCGAATATAGTTCTCCCACTTGGTGTTACGCATGTCGCCGGACTTCATGAACTCCTCGTGCATTGCGAAGGCGCAAGAGAGGTTATGCTGGGTCTGGCCGTGCTTGGCGATCTTGAGGTAGTCGCGGAGCATCTCGCGATACTCGGGAGCCACACAGTTATTGATGATCTCCTCGGCACGCTGACGCGGACTCTTGCCACGCAGATCGGCTACACCCTGCTCGGTGACGATGACCTTCACAGAGTGCTCGGAGTGATCGAGGTGCGTTACCATCGGTACGATGGACGAGATAGCGCCGTTCTTGGCGGTGGAAGCCGTCGTAAAGATAGAAAGGTACGCGTTGCGCGCGAAGTCGCCCGAACCGCCGATACCGTTCATCATCTTCGTGCCGCACACATGCGTCGAGTTGACATTGCCGTAGATATCCGCCTCGAGAGCGGTGTTGATAGCGATGATACCGAGACGACGTGCGATCTCCGGACTGTTGGAGGTCTCCTGCGGACGAAGCAAGAGCTTGTCGCGGTAGAAATCCAGGTCAGCCAGCACTTCCGCCATCTTGCTCTCCACGAGACGCAGAGAACAGCCGGAAGCGAACTTACAGTGACCGGCTTTGATGAGGTCCACCACGGAGTCCTGAATCACCTCGGAGTACATCTCAAACGGCGGGATATGCGGGTTCTTACCGAGCTCGCCGAGTACGGCGTTGGCTACGTTGCCCACACCCGATTGAATCGGCAGGAAGGATGCCGGAATACGTCCGGCTTTCATCTCAGCCTCCAGGAAGGCAGCTACGTTAGCACCGATCTTGGCGGTCGTCTCATCCACCGGTGTGAAAGCAGCGATTTCGTTCGGACGGTTGGTCTTCACAACAGCTGCAATCTTCGCGGGATCGACCTTCAGATGGTCGGAGCCGCAGCGGTCGGAGGGTTTGTAGATCGGTATCTCGCGGCGGCAAGGAGGATCAAGCGGCTCGTAGAGATCGTGCATACCCCGCATGGAAGCCGGGAACATCTCATTGAGCTCGACGATGATCTTATCCGCCATACGGCAGATAGTCGGCATGATGCCGACACCTGCAGCCGGCACGATCGTACCGTCTTCGCCTACATACGAAGCCTCGATGATTGCCCAGTTGGGTTTGGGCAGGAAGCCATAACGCAGGTCTTGCGCCATGTGGCTCAGGTGCATGTCGAAATAGTGAGTACCCTCGGCATTGATCTCCTCACGCATGGATTTATTGGACTGATAGGGCGTACGGAACTCGACAGCGTGCGCACGTGCCAAAGCGCCGTCGCAGCTGTCACCCATGGACGCACCGGTCTCCAGACCTACACGGAAGGGGATGCCCTGTGCGTGCAGTTTCTCCGCGCGCTGAGCGAGGGCAAAAGGAACGGCCTTGGGCACTCCGGTAGCCGTGAAGCCACCCATGCCCAAGACGTCACCATGTTGAATCAATTCAGCCGCTTCTTCAGCGGTCATAAATGGTAAAGCCATGTAATTGACAATTGATAATTGATAATTGACAATTATTCTGCTTTGCCGTCGGAACCGAGGACGTTGATGATCTTATGCTTGTAAAGCTCGGTCATCAGGTCACGTGCCGGACCGCAGTACTTACGCGGATCGAACTCTGCCGGTTTCTCTGCGAACACTTTGCGGACAGCAGCGGTGAAAGCCAGACGGCTATCGGAGTCGATGTTGATCTTGCAGACAGCGGACTTGGCAGCCTTGCGGAGTTGCTCCTCAGGAATACCTACTGCGTCAGGCAGTTTGCCTCCGTATTTGTTGATCATATCTACATACTCCTGCGGAACGGAAGACGAGCCGTGGAGAACGATCGGGAAGCCCGGAAGTTGCTCCATCACTGCATCCAATACATCGAATGCCAATGGAGGAGGAACGAGACGGCCGGTCTTCGGGTCACGGGTACATTGCTCCGGAGTGAACTTGTAAGCACCGTGGCTGGTACCGATAGAGATAGCCAAGCTGTCGCAGCCCGAACGGGTAGCGAAATCAACAACCTCTTCCGGCTTGGTATAGTGGCTGACAGCGGACGAAACCTCATCCTCTACACCTGCCAATACGCCGAGCTCAGCTTCCACAGTTACGTCGTACTGGTGAGCGTAGTCAACGACTTTCTTGGTGAGGGCGATGTTCTCCTCATACGGCAGCGACGAAGCGTCGATCATGACAGACGAGAAACCGAAGTCCACGCAGGATTTGCAGAGCTCGAAGCTGTCTCCGTGGTCGAGGTGCAAGCAGATCTGCGGATGCTCCCAACCGAGCTCTTTAGCGTACTCAACGGCGCCTTGAGCCATGTAGCGAAGCAGGGTCTGGTTAGCGTAGTTACGCGCACCTTTCGATACCTGAAGAATAACCGGGGATTTGGTCTCAGCCGAAGCTTTGATGATAGCCTGGAGTTGCTCCATGTTGTTGAAGTTAAATGCAGGGATAGCGTAGCCTCCCTTGATTGCCTTAGCAAACATCTCACGGGTGTTAACAAGGCCTAATTCTTTGTAAGAAACCATAGTTTTTAAATTTTTTATTGTTGTTTAGTAAAATATCTAGTGGACTAGTGTACTAGCGGACTAGTAGTCTAGTTTCTAAATTCTTTTGCGTGGTGGCCACGGATGAGGATGTGGTGGTTCGCGATAGGGTTCGTCAGGAAGTAGTGCGAGAGTTCGGGTGTGGCTTTGATCCAGACCTGCGTACGGCAGAGATGTTGCTCATACTGGCATCGCTCAAGTTCTACATCCACCGCCACCATCCGGAGCATGTCGTTGCTCAGTTTGAGGAGGGTGTAGTCACCCGTCGGCAGATCACCATGAATAGCCACCCCTATTCCTGACTCGAAATGGGTGGTGAACTCATGGGACTCGGTCATGCCGAGCGGCAAGGTACAATGCGCAAAAAGCATCGTACCATCGTTATTGATGCGGGCAGGATTGACTTGGAAACACAGTTCGCCGGTAAGACGTTTGCAGACCATCATCGTCAGCAACGCCGGTATATCTCCTTCGCAAGAGGCCGGGATACCTTCGTCGTTGAGTTTGGAGAGGGCTATACAACCGGTATTCTTGACGGTGGAGAGCAGATCAAAGCACCGTAGCGTGACACCGTCCAAACGGTACTCGGTTACGAGTTCTTTGAGGCGCTCATAGATAGCCTCAGCGCCTTTCATGCCGGGATCTACTTCCCCAAGAGAAGTCATTCGATCGATAGGTATATCCACCATCTCGATATTCATCTTCTCCAATACGGCAGCATAATCCACAGAGGAGGCTATAAGCCAATCCGAGGGTTTTCCTACCACTCCCAAACGCAACTTCTGAGGCTGATACAGTACCTCATGAGAAGGCGTAAATGTCACCGATGAGATCTCTTGCATCGTTTATGCTCTCCAGAATTTAGCTGCGTGGTGTCCCTTGATGAGCACATGGTGGTCAGAAAGCGGCGACGAGAGCAAATACTGGCTGACAATCGGGGTCGATTGGATCCATATCTGCGTGCGGCACATGTTCTGCTCATATTGGCAACGAGTCACCTGTACGTTCACCGCGAGGAGGCGTTTCATGTCATTGCTGAGTTTAACCAAGGTATAAGGACCTACAGGCACTTCACCATGGATAGCCACACCTATACCCGACTCGAAATGGGTAGTGAACTCATGTTTCTCGGTCATGCCGAGGGCAATCGTACATTTCGCCAAAAGGATCTGGCCGTCCGGCTGGATACGCGCAGGACTTCCCATCCATCCGGTCTCGCCGGTGAGTTTCTTACAAACCATCATCGTCAGCAGGACAGGAATATCTCCCTCACAACCGGCAGGGATGCCTTCGTCATTGAGTTTGGAAACCGCAATACAACCGGTGTTCTTAACGGTCGTAAAGAGATCGAAACAACGGAGGGTGATACCATCGAGTTTATACTTAGCTACCATCGAACGGAGACGCTCATGGATAGCCTCAGCTCCCTTCATGCCGGGATCTACTTCGCCAAGGGAAGAGAGTTCCTCGAAGGGGATATCCACCAACTCGGTATTCATCTTCTCCAACACCTCTTTATAGTTCACGTTGGAAGCGATGAGCCAATCGGAGGATTTACCTACTACTCCGAGGCGCATTTTTTTTTCCGAATGCAGCACTTTGTCCAGCGGGGCGCGAGTAAGCGACTCGGTCTCGCTGAGTTCAGGAAAAACCGTATCCTTGGGGTGTTGCATGATTTTCGCAATACCGTTACGCTGGCGGATGAAGCTCAAGATCTCGAGCGCCGCAGGAAGAGAGTTGCTGTACTCTCCTACCATAAGGTAAATAGGCCGTTTGAGGTCAATCTCTTTCTTCTGGAGCAAGTCCAAAAAGAGCGCCTCCGTACCTCCGGAAAGGACGGCGACCACTTGGTTTTCCTCTACAAACGAATCTGATACCTTGAACGGTAATTCAGACACTTCAGTGTGAAGCTTTGAGCATAAAGTGTGTAACATGGCTGTATATGTTTTAGAGTTTGTATTCCAAATCCGCTGCAAAATTAGTAAAAAAAAATGACATACACAAGAGTGTATGCCACTTTTTGCGAATTTTATTGTTTGGCGAAGGTAAAATGTTTCTGCCCGAGGTAGCTCACAGCGACGGTAATGAGGGTGATGAACATCTTGGAAGGCGTGGGGTACCAACCGAGAATTTCCACACAGAGTTTGAGGCCGAAATAGTTGATTGCCAGGTTGATGAAGACGATGAGGATATAGCGGCTTAGTTGTCTTGGGGTTTGAGACTGCGTCTTGGTTTGGAGGTTTGGGGCTTCGCCCTGGTTTGGAGTTTGGAACGTTACGAATTTCTGAAGCCAGAAACCCGTCAACAACGTGATCGGAAAGACGATACAAAGGGTTGCGATGTGGGGGGTAATTGATAATTGATAATTGATAATTGATAATTGAATTATCTCATGGCCGATGACGAAGTTATAAATCAAGAAATAGAGCACCCAGTCGAGTACGAGGTTTCCACCTCCGCAGGCTGCGTAACGGAAAAGTTGCTCCGACATGATTTTGCGGAACGGGGGATAGAAGAAATCTATTATTTTGGTGATTATTTGCGCTAAACGATTCATTCTGATTACTTTTGCGGGTGCAAAATTACTACTTTTTGAGCAAATACGCAAATTTTTGAGCAATTTATTTGCATAAACGGATTTTTTTTTGTACTTTTGCAGCCGCAAAAGGTTTGAGCCTTTGCATAGTAGTAACTAAAAGTAATCATTTATGGACGATTATCACGCGGAAAATGCAACAAGTACATGCCAAGAAATTTCTGGGGCAGCACTTCTTGACGGACTTGACAGTCGCCCGGAAGATTGCTGAAACCATTAGCGCCGGACCCACTCTTGAGATAGGTCCGGGTATGGGTGTATTAACCCAATATCTCCTAAAAAATCCCAATATCCAACTCACGGCGATAGAGATCGACCGCGAGAGTGTGGCGTACCTCAAGGAATGGTATCCGGAGTTACATCTGATAGAGGGAGATTTTCTAAAACTGAACCTGGATATCATCTATCCCGAGGGCGAGTTTAACGTCATCGGTAATTATCCGTATAATATCAGCAGCCAGATTTTCTTCAAAGTATTGGAGTATAAAGATCGTATACCCGTGTGCTCGGGTATGATTCAGAAGGAAGTGGCAGAACGTATAGCCTCCAAGCCCGGCAAGAAGGCGTACGGCATCTTATCCGTCCTGCTGCAGGCTTATTATGATATAGAATATCTATTTACGGTGGACGAACATGTGTTCAACCCGCCTCCAAAAGTCAAGTCAGCCGTGATCCGTATGACGCGGAACAAGCGACGACGGTTAGGCTGCGACGAGGTGCTCTTTAAGACAGTAGTCAAGACCGCTTTTAACCAGCGACGAAAACAGATGCGCAATTCTCTTCAGCAGCTGGTTGGAAAGGGTAACCCTATCTTAGAAGAGAAAATTTTTACTATGCGCCCCGAACAGCTGAATGTAGAACAGTTTATTGAACTAACCCATTTAATTGAAAAAAGCCATGTCGGAAATCAAGATATTTTATAAAGATAAGGAGAAAATCAAGGTAGCACGTACTATCTCCGCGCTCAAAGAGCTCGATAAGAAAGATATCATCTGGATCGATCTGCTCGATGTGAGTGACAAGACGGAGGATACCTTGGAGGGTTTTCTGAAGATAGAGATTCAGGAAGATGAAGAGATGGAGGAGATCGAGATGTCGTCCCGTTATATACAGACGGATGACTCGATCGTAGCCAACAGTAACTTCCTGAAAAATAACTTTGAGGTAGAGCCAATCAACTTCATTTTGAAGAACGGAATTCTGGTCTCTATCCGTGATAATGAGTTGGACACGTTCAACGAGACATTTAAGAAGTTGTTCGTTAACACCCGTAATTTCCCGACAGGCTATCACGTGTTGGTGGCGTTGTTCGAGACGCGGGTAGAAAAGGATGCCGACTTGATTGAGGACACGACGGATATGATTACCTCGCTCTCTCAACAGATCAACGCGGAGAGCGATCACGTAGATGAGGACTTGCTGGTAAAGATAAAGGACTTGCAAGAAAAAGTGACCATCATCCGACAGAACATCATGGATAAACAACGCGTTATCTCCAATATCCTCAAATGCGATTTCTTCCCCGAAGAACTCTACCCGCGTCTGACGATGATTATCAAAGATATCAACTCGCTTTTTGATTATACGAAGTTCGGTTTTGATCGTCTGGACTACCTCCAGGATACTTTCCTCGGTTTGGTAAACATCGAGCAGAACAAGATTATAAAGATCTTCACGGTCATTAACATCATCTTCCTGCCGCCGACGCTGATCGGTAGTCTGTACGGTATGAACTTTGATTTTATGCCGGAGCTGCATTGGCAATTAGGTTATCCGTTTGCTTTAGGGCTGATGGTACTTTCTGTAGTACTTATCTTATTGATTTTCAGGCTAAAAAAGTGGTTATAAACAATTTATCAACATTCTTTTTGTTACACAGTTTACAAGTTGTTCCACGTTGCAGTTATCAAATCAATAAACAATCGCGGGAAAAATAAAAAAGCGTGTAAGTAATTAAAAATAAAATAAATATAGAGTTTATTTACATTTTCAACAAACAATCATTATCATGGATTTAAAAGAAAAAGAATATATAAATAAAATTAAGAAGTTAGCGACGGAGAAGAATGCGGTTATCTTCGCACATTATTATACCCGTCCGGAAATACAAGAATGTGCCGATTTCATCGGTGATTCTCTGGCACTTGCGCAACAGGCTACGCGCGTGGACGCGGATATATTAGTAATGTGCGGCGTGCATTTCATGGGAGAGACGATGAAGATCCTTTGTCCGGAGAAAAAAGTGCTTGTTCCAGATATGAATGCAGGTTGCTCGTTGGCAGATAGCTGCAAGGCGGAGGATTTGGCGGCATTCAAAGCGCAACATCCTGATTATATGGTAGTGAGTTATGTGAATACGAGTGCCGAAGTGAAGGCTTTGACGGATGTAGTGGTTACTTCGTCCAATGCCAAGAAGATTGTAGATCAGCTGCCTAAGGACGCCAAGATTATTTTTGGTCCGGATCATAACTTAGGCAGTTATATAAATTCCGTAACCGGCAGAGAGATGTTGCTTTGGAACGGAGCGTGCCATGTACACAGCCGTTTCTCGTTAGAGGCGTTGTTGCAACTCAAGAAAGAGAATCCGGGTGTGGAAGTATTGGCGCACCCGGAGTGTAAGGCTCCTATTTTGGCTCAGAGCGATGTAATAGGTTCTACCAAGGCATTGTTAGAGCACACTATCCAATCTGATGCGAAACGGTTTATAATCGCTACAGAAAGCGGTATTCTCTTTGAGATGCAGCGTGCATGTCCGGATAAGGAGTTTATTCCTGTTCCGCCGGAAGTGACGGAAGGTGTGGGATGCAGTTGTAACGAGTGTGAATATATGCGGATGAATACCTTGGATAAGCTGTATGCATGTCTTAAGGACGAGCAACCGGAAATGCATGTAGAAAAAGAGACAGCCGAGAAGGCTATCTCTTCTATCCAAAGAATGTTGGAAATGAGTAAGTAAATTAGTTACCCATCTTTTCTTTCAGATGCTTGTGGCTGGGACCTTCTTTAAGGATGTCTCCCAGTTCTTCACGCCGGCGTTCATAATATTCGTGGCGTTTAGTGTTCTCGGGAAACCAACCGCGTAAGACACGCATCTCCTGTTGAAAAACCTCGTGAATACCCCAGAAACACGAGAAAGCAAAGGCTGCGACAATAGTGGAGGCAATATAGTTATCCAGCAAAAGCGAGATAACCGTACAGATCACTCCCGGGATAAAAAATCCCCACCAGCCTTTGCGGCCGAAATAATACTCTAATTTGATTGTAATAGGATGGCAGATACCGATACTGAAGAAGACTGCTGCTCCTATGATAATTCCTGTAAAGTTCATAATTAAAATTATTAGTGTGTAAACATAAATCCGAAGTAAAGCCTTGGACCGGTAGGCATGAGTAACTCATTTTTATGAATAGCCAACATCCAGTCAAAGCGAAAAGTGATATGTACTTTTCTTGTAAGACAGTAATCGCATCCTACATAAGGAGATATGTAAAAGAAAGATTGTTTATGAAAGGTACTGTTAGCATCTTTTGTCCAACTATTTTGGTCTCCTTCCAATATATACAAGCCTTTCATCGATCCTCCTCCTATAGTTCCGCCTATATACGGCCATACTTTGTCTAATCGCCAGCAACAATCTGCCAATACGCCTCCGCATCCTACGCGGACATAACTGCCGGGTTGGAGAAGATCATGACAATCCGTTGTAGCGCCCGGCATGGTAGAAACAAATCCTTCAAATCCCGTCCGCAGGTATTTCCATAAATGTACCCGTAAAGCGCCTCCTATACCGAAAAGTGCACCTTGCGGGCTGGCAGAACGACCATCCGGAGTCAAAGGAGCGTTTTTATCTTGTCCGAACAGATAACCGGTATGCAGCATCATTCCTCCGGAGAAACCTTGATAGACTTTATTTTTGGCTATTCCTTCCGACACCTGCGCGTACATGCCGCACGCGCACATTAATACTATAATGAGTATCTTATACCGCATTACCTCTGCATTTAAAACCGGGTGCAAAGGTACTATAAAAAATTGATATAATTCTTAAGAAATACTTAAGTACGTCTTAAATCCCCACAAATAGGGATGAATTATTGGATTTGTTGCAGTATAGGTTGTACGGAGAGTGCGCCGTTCACTGCCTGTCGCATCCATTCTTGCGGCGTGAGGCGGCCTAAACGGTACCATCGCTCATAAGCTTCCGCCCAAGCGAGTCCTTCTTTATCTGCCAGCGCTTGCTCCAACTGGAACTGCACAATGTGCCCGATCGGATAATTAGGCAGATACATGGGCGAGTTAACCATGTGGGAGTAGATAGCTAATAAGACGCAGTCTTTTTCTCCCAAGACGGGCTCGTAGTATGCATTCCATATCTCTGCAGCGATCTCCAGAACCGCTTCTTTCAGTTCGGCTGCTGTAGCTTTCGGATGGTCATAGAGCCACTGCCACATCTGCATATCTACGAGGCTCACGCCCATGATCTCGTACATGCCCCAGAACTGATCCAAGAATGTCTCGCGGTTCATGGTCTGCTTGCCGTAGCCGAGTAACTGCAGATCGCGTGCCTGGAACAAGAATGCGCTGGTCTCGGTAAAGCCGGTGTTGGGAATGCCGTGCAGCATGTAGTAATCCATCTTATACAGACTGATCACTTCTTCCACGTTATGCCCCATCTCATGCACGGCGATGTTGTAGCCTTTGTAATCCATTCCTTCCGGGGCGATACGTGTGCGTAAGCGTGAGGGTTCGTTATGTCCCATGCACGGCCAGGCATGTCCCGAACCGCGTGCCGGCTCCACGACGATGTGCCGCGAGATCTCTTCCGCGTTCTCTTTCTGAAAACCTAAAGTCGTCAGCATGCCTGCAATCTTCTTCTCATACGTGATCGGATCCGGAAAACGCTTGCGGGTCTCTGCGCTCAATGCCTCTTCATCCATTCCGCTGCGGGCTTTGAATCCGTCGTACCAGATGTCGTACGGACGCAGTTCACGTCCCAAACGGTTCTTAATCTCCGCGGCAACGATCTTCACCTGCCCGCTACTGATGAGTGAACGGAAGAGGCTGTCTATTTCTGCGGCAGGAATCTCTATATCGCCCTCAAAATTACGGATGATTCCGGTCGGCATATTCGGGCAATAGGCATCTACTTGCTGCATGGCATGGAAGATATCCAAAATCTTCTGATACCGGGTATCCGGTTCCCGGCTTTCTACTTTAGACTTTTGACTTTCTACTTTGTTGGAATAGGGATACCAAATGGGTTCGGGGTTATTGATCACTTCTTGCGGAATCTCCTGACGCACAATACGTTGCATCACCCGGTAAATCATCTCCTGCTTCTCCTGGTCGTTATAATCGACCTTGAGTTCGTCGCGCAGGTTCCAGTGGCTGAGTAACTTCATTCCGTCCGGGAAGAGTTGGCGTCCGTCTTCCGTCCGGAGTCTGTCCATGCAGATGTTATAATCGGCAATGTAGTTTTCTGCCGCCGCCATCGTTTCCGTCAAGCGGGCTTGTATTTTCGCCGGTACTCGGCTGGTGAACACATCTCCCAAGCGCGCTTCCGCCCACTCTCTGCGGCTCCATTCACGGCCTAAGGTGTTCTTTTCTTCCAAGGAATAAAACGGGAAATTGAGGATAGTGATGAATGCCACTTTGTTGGCAAAAAGGTCATCCATCAGATGTGCCCGGGTATCATAGCCGGACATGATCCAGTCTATCTCTGTCGGTTCGCCGGCGTTGGTCAGTTGGGTGGGTTTCAGCAGTTCCACGGTCAGCATGTCGGCGCTCTCGTTGAGTTTCTCCATCATCCGGCTGAGGCTCTCAAACAAAGCCGTGCGTTCTTCCTCTGTACGGGCATAATTGGCTTCCACGAATGCTTTGAAATCCTCTGCCGAACCATCTTCTTCGGTCCACAAAGCCGCAGCTTGTTTGACGCCGCGCTCCATCCGTGCATCTGCAAACTCAATACCTTCGTACAGGGTATTTTTTTCCTTTGTACAAGTTGTGCATCCGGTCATAATGATTACGGCTCCTACAGCCGCCATAAAGAAATGTTTCGTATTCATTGTATAAGTATTTTCAGTTTAGAACAGTTTCAGTTGCCTGTCCTTAAAGATTTGATAACCCACCTCACAGTTGATACACTCGCTATGTTGACAGTAGTTTTGATACAGATGGAGCAGGGCTTGTGTATCGGCGGCATTCTTGATTACTTGCCCCAACACTTTCCATTTGCGCACGATGGTGTTATTCTCTGCGGGGATTTTCTCCATGATAGAGACGGCATCGAATGTCTCATTGCGATGCTTTGCGTACGCGTATTTATAAGGAATAACGGTGTTGATAAGCAAAATATCTATACTACTCTTCCCTAACGGAGGAACAGACGAACCGGTCCACTCAAAGAGTTTTACCAAATCCTTTATATCGTTCGTATCCAGAATCTTGCTAAACAGATTATCCGATTGATAGAGCAGTTGCGCAAACTGCCGGATTCGTAACTCCGGGCTGTTCTGCGGTCTCATCCGGGCGTGTTTCCAGACCGTCGGATCCATAGGCGTTAAGCCGAACTTCGTACGCAGAAAATCGTATTCTTTTTGTAATTCTTTCTCTTCCTCTCTGATGAGATTCGCCTGACCCATTAAAAGTGCCGTTAGCTGAAAGAGGCTGTTGCGGTGTTTCTGCAGATAGGAGAGAGGCGTATTGATGGCTAATTGCTCAAAGGGCAGACTATTGGTATGAAAACCGAAATTGCGCGCCAAAGAGATGTAAAGCGCGTGTTCCCAACTGTTTTTGGTGATTTCCAAGAGCCGGTCGATAGACGCTTTCTTGCACTCCAGACGCTTATAAAGTAAAGTCTTTCGCCATCCGTCCGTAATGAGCGAAGGATCATGAATCAGCTGCTCGGCACAACCTATTCTGCCGATGGCGGAGTCCATCTTTTGCGCGGACTCAAAGAGTTGTGTCAAGTAGTCTTTATCTCCCGGATAGTTCAGTTCACATTGCGGTACTAACTCTCCGCGGGAGTTATAAACAGGCTTGTCAGCCGTCCGCACGACATGCAGAATAATGTTGTCGTACGCCTTGTCCAGATGGTGGTGATGTTTGGTCCAGTCGCTTGCGCATACATGGATCTCTATATTACCCACCCACTCTTTGCCATCTATCCGAATCCGTGCATGGCTGTAGTCCGGTCCTGCATCGCGGTTATGTTCACCCACAGAGAGAATCTCCACTTTCTTTCCGTCCGTGGTAAATTGCTCAAAACCCGCCCACAAGCAATGCTCCCATATATAATGCAGTATAATCTCCGGCATAAAGGATTAATTTTGGCGCAAAGGTACGAAAAAATTTGCAAATATGCAAAAAAAGCAGTAATTTTGCACGCTTTTTTGAAGGCAAGCAATTATTTTTATGTTCAAAACTATTCTTAAACAACAAGGAATCCGTTTCCGTCAGTTCAGCCACAAGGCTTATGCAGCCTTTTGTTCGCTTCACCGGGAGGTGACTATCGGACGTGTGGCAGCGTATATGACGGATTTGGAGATGCTTAAAAGCGGTAAGTCTATAGCTGTTTCGGCCTTACTGCTTTTCTCTGGCATCGCTGCTGTGGAAGCCGATGAAGGTGTTCCGAAGGATTCCGTTCCATTAGAAGCCCGACAACTTAGTCTTCAGGAGGTGTTGGTCGTTTCTCACAAAGCTGAGGTTAATTCGGAAGCGTACAGGCTGATTACGCAGGTCTCGCAGGCCGAGATAGAAGCTCTGCCGGTTCAGACGGTAGCGGATATCTTGCAATACCTGCCGGGCGTGGATGTGCGAACCCGTGGCGCTAACGGCGCACAGGCGGATATCAGTATGCGCGGCGGTACGTTCGATCAGGTGTTAGTGCTGCTGAACGGGGTTCCGCTAAGTGATTTTCACACGGGGCATTATGCGCTGAATATCCCTGTTTCTACGGAGATGATCGAGCGTGTCGAAGTGCTGCAAGGTACTTCGGCTAATCTTCATGGCGCTTTCTCCGGGGCAATCAATATTGTTACGAAATCTTCGCCGGAGATCTCTCTCAAACTGACGGCAGGTATGAACGGGTTGGTGAATCCCGAACTGGCGGCTTCTATTCAAAAGGATGAGGCGTTATTTAATGTATCGGCAGAGTATAGTAGAGCGGAAGGGTATTATGCTCCCCGGCCGACGGAAAAAGAAGCTACGGCGTGCCGGAACTCGGATTTTCAGTTAGCGAATATCTACTTCCGGACGCGCTGGAGAGGATTAGACGTCCAGGCCGGCGCACAATGGAAAGATGCAGGACTGGGAATGGGCTATGGTTTTGGTTCGCAGGATCAGTTTGACGCTACCCGAACGGCTTTTGCTTCCGGCAGATATGAGCACCGGTGGGGCGCATGGCGGTTGGATGCACAAGCCGCGTATAGAGCTAATTACGACCGCTATGAATGGCATCGGGACCAACGGTTATATGGCAATTTCCATTTCGCACAAACAGCCTCAGCGGCACTCTCTGCGCATTATGCCTCAAAGATAGGAACGACTTCTTTTGGCGTCAGCGTACGGAATGAAAACATGCACTCGACGAACCTTGGCGACACTATCAATCCCGATGGTCAGGTACCCAATGTGGCGGATTTTCCCTTAGCAGATGTACGCGTGTTGGATCTTGTCAAAGGCGGTAATCGCTTTCATACGAACTACTATGCCGAGCAGAGTTTCTATTACGCCGGACTGTCTGCTTCGATAGGTATTAACGGCACGTACAACACGCAATTCGGGCATCATTTGGGCGGCGGAGCGAACATCGGCTATGAGTTTAAGAAAGCCGGTACGGTCTATGTGAATGCCAACCGCTCGCTCCGGATGCCGACGTTCACGGATCTGTATTATAATGCAGGCAACCAACTCGGCAACCGCAACCTCAAACCCGAAGAAGCATGGTTGCTCTCCGTCGGTTATAAGGGAACATGGAGCGGATTGTCTTGGTCTGCCGATTGGTACTACCGGTGGGGAAAGAATATCATCGATTGGGTATATGTCCCGACGGATACCAAGCGTCCTTTCCATGCCGAGAACCAGCAGCAGGTGAATGCGACAGGTCTTGAACTGTCACTCGCTTACCGGCTGAATGAATGGCTGCGTTGCGTGTCGGTCGATTATGCGTATACGTATCTGGATCTGGATCTCAAAGAAGCCGGTTCGCGGTACTTGGATTACTTGAGTCATAAGTTAGCCATCCGTCTGGAGCATGGCATCTATAAAGGCCTGGGTGCTTCATGGACCGTACGTTTTCAGAAACGCGAAGGGCAGTATAATAATGCCGAAGGCGAAGTGGCGGATTATAAGCCTGTTTGGCTGTTGGACGGTTCGATCTTCTGGCAGAACAAATACCTGCGCGTGTCAGCCGATTGCACGAACGTGACGAATAGCCGCTATTACGATTACGGCGGTATCTTGCAGCCCGGTGCTTGGGCAAAAGTGTCGATCAAAGCGATGTTGTAGCCAACGCTTGGGCTAAAGGTATGATATTCGTCGTACACCGTAATTCACGGTCTATACCTGCTACGGTAAGAACCAACCGCGAGCGGACAGGCGAGTAGGGAGCCTTAATGCGTATGGCGCTTATATCCGAAACGGGTATATGAATCTCTGTTAGAGGGCGAAAGAGCGAGTATTCTTTAATATGCAGCATTTCGCCCTCTATTGTGTATGTATTGCGGGAATGATAGATACATTGTATAGCGGCGGAAATGATAATAACAACGCACATGATGATCAGAAACAATGGATCATTGAATAGATGTAGAATCCACACCCCGACAGCGTACCCTAAAGAGACACTAAATACCTGGTACGAAAATGCGATCCAGTCAAAACTGTTGTTAAATTCCAAGCGTTGTGAGGACATGCCCTTCCGCTCCTTTTTATCGGGGATAAAATTGATGCTGCGTTTGTCGAAACGACTCATGATAAATGTCCATACGAAAGTCAAAATAATAGCCCCCCATAGTACTGCCGATTTATGCGGCGGAGCGGCAAAGAAATATATCACAGCCAACAATCCGAAACTGAAAATGTAATCGCATAGAGCGCGAACGATGCGTTTATATGTACGTTGCTGTTGAAAGGTCATAATGTATCAGTATTTTGGGTAAAATATAGATTGAGCGGTTTCTTCCAAAGCGGCGGTAGCTATATTCATGCGTCCGGCAATCGTCTGGCGGCGTTTGTAATAGGTGCGTTTGGACATATCCAAAAGCATCAGTATATCTTGGGTCTCGATTCGCATTCCGAGCAGCACAAGCACTTGTATATCCGTTTCAGTCAAAGCCGGATATTGCTTGCGGAGTGATTCAATCTTAGCCTTGTGAGAACTCATCAGATGTTCCACTGCCTGCGGACGATTGGTTTGGTGGGTCACTTGGTCTGCCAATACCGATTGCATGAATTGGCTATCTCTGTTATACATCAGTTCGCGTATACGCATGTCCGACAACTGCTGTTTCAGGTCGGCGTTTTGTATCGAGAGAACGATCACAATAATACATAAGCCGAGAACAACCACTATCCAAAAAGAAATTAAAAAACTCATTCCATCCATCGTATTTGTGTTTTGATTTTTCGCTGCAAAGGTACTGCTTTTTACGCAAATTCGCAATAGGTAATAAGAAGCCGGTGTACAAAAAAAGAAACAGGTAATATCATAAATCATTGATTTGCAATACTATCTGTTCTTTATTAACCAGTCGCCCGGTGTACAACTATTTTATCATTAGCACAATCGGCAGATGGTCCGAAAAGCCGTCTTTCTGATAGCGGAAACCATTATACGTCCGCTTGGGTCTGAGATCCAGATATTTCTCATCCGGCTCTTGAATCCAAGCGGCGTTGTATATCTCCGCTCTGCTGAGGCTGTCCAAAGAAGGCGAGGTGTAAAAATGATCCAGACACGTCCATCGCCCTTGGTATTTGTGCGTGCCCGTCAATTCTTTCATTCGGTTCTTCACGCCCCTCAGGTCCTCTTTCGGTTCGCTGTTAAAATCTCCCATTACTACTATTTTCGGGTCTCTAAACGCCAAATAAACGCTGTCTATGGCACTTTGCAGCACTTCTCTGGCTATCTTTCGCTTCCACTCGCTTTCTGCTGCTCCTCCGCGTTGGGAAGGAAGATGACAAACAAAAAGATGGAGCGTGTCTTTCTTGTCCACAAGAGCTTTGACATAGAGGATGTCGCGGGTTCTGAAATCTGAATGCTGAATACTGATGGCCTTTGAAGAAAGCGTATCCACCCTACTCTTCTTGTAGATGAGCGCAACATCTATCCCTCGCGGATCAGGGCTTTCGTAATGCACAAAATCATACTCGCCGGGCCGCAAGGTATAGCAAAGCCGCTTGACGCAAAGGGCATTTTCGACTTCCTGCAACCCCACTATATCTACCCCATCCCACTCGCCGATATTTGTCAGCACGCGGGCGATATTCTCCACCTTCCGGTAGTACCGTGTGTAGCTCCATCGCCTCTCCCCTTCCGGCGTCCACTCATAATCGTCTTTCTCGATGAAAGTAACGGAATCCATGCGGACGGAGTCGTGTTTGGGGTGGAAGAGGTTTTCGACATTATAGCTGACGATGCGTAGCGGTTCTGCCCGGAGCGACACCAGGCATCCGATCAACCCTAATATGGTCAAAAATCTTTTCATTTCGTGGACTTTACTTTAGCCTTACCTAGGCTTTGACTGTCGGTTGACTGTCGGTTGACCGTCGGTTGACCGTCGGTAATCTGCCCACTTAGTGTAAAGGTTTTTCCTCCTCTGATGATGAGTATATGTCCGTTGATGAGAATCTTACGGGTTTTTCGGTGGCTTTCTTCGCTGTTTTCCTCTGCAGGGACGGGAATTTGGTCTATCGATTGCGGCGAATAGTTAAATTGGCCAAAGATAGCATAGCCCCACGAGGGGTTGGTCAGTTGCAGGGTATATTCTCCTGATTCCGTGATAGCAATCGTCACTTCTTCGCGGAAAGAATCCGATTTGGGTGCCATGCGTAGCGCAGGGGTTTGAGCCGATGTGTTGTGGCGCAAGGTATAGTTTATCTCCTCGCCTGAGTTCTCATGAATGGTCAGTTGGTTTCCGTTCAGCGTTGCCACCACTTGGTTGGGGTCCACCGGATCGACGGTAGATGACCCCGGGTCATCGCCGGTATAGGAGAATAGCGGAATGGTGTCCGAAGGCTGCTCTTTTAGAATAAAGGTATCACATGCTCCTTGTGCAACTTCGTACAGCAGATAATCACTCTTTGTACAACATCGGAACTGGTCTGAGCAACCACAAGTAGGAACCGGGAGATTTAAAGGCGTTAAGATACCTTCTATGCTACCTATATGCTCAATATCATCCGGACGAAAACCATCATAACTGATACGCCTTGCATAACGTCCATCGGCTAAATAGGTTTGCTCCACACTCGTCACTTTTGCATACTGTGGATTTGTGCCAGCCGATTCTTCATCATATCCGTATATCGCACGGATAGAATCGCCGACTTGTAGATCAAAGTCATAGACCAATCTTTCTACAAATGTACCCATACTATCTACCGCACACCATACTTTTGCACCCTTCGAACGGAATAAAAAAGAACCAATCTGCTGGTATCGCGTATTGCTGATAATTGTGTCCATAGGCTGGAGAGTAAAAACGTAATTATCATCCGGCCCTCCATACATCTCCGTGTGCTCATAATTCCATCTCGTTTCAGGCGGGAACATGGCATCTGGTGCGTCCTCTCCGCAGTTGTATTGTTCGCCCATTTCAGACACATAGACTTGCTCGCCGTTTTTGTAGGCGCAGAGAATGGACAAGCCGGGACTTCCCTCACAATCAAAAGGACAGGTGTAGCCGACAGGGCCTCCATACTGAAAACCTAATCCTTCCAACCAAATCAATTCTGAATGTATAATTTCCGATGTGTTATATTGCCACTCAAAATCTATGACAAATTTTCTCGGTGTAACAGATTCAATATCAGTAACTGTCGCACTATGGATGATGAAAGCCTTATCTTCATTGGCACCGAACCATAAATTATCCAATTGATCTCCTATTTTGGCATTGAAGGCATAAAGCAGATACTCATGTGTGCTATTAGCTGGCACAAAGTAGATGTCAGCGTTGGCACCTTCACGCATAGCTCCTTTGTATATGTTATCCTGCTCAAATTTGACATAATGCATACCATTGAATATTGTGTCAGAAGTCAACCGGTAATGCAGCGTCTTGAAAATTTCGTATTCGGGGCCTCCATCCATAAAGTGTTCCAATACATTCCACTCGTCGCAGAGGGACGGGAGTTTGTCATTCTGCGTGTTAGTGTATCGTCTCAAATATTGGTAATAGTAATTAGGTCCTTCATCGCCTCCGTTGGCGGCATACATCCATTCTATTTCATTTTCTGTCAATTTATAAATCGTAACAGGCGTTGGAATACCTTCTCCTACAGGATCGGAAGAAGAAAACATGCCTTCCGCAGTAAGTAGCCATGTGCCATTCTCTTTCTTATCTATGGAGTATGGTACGATGTCGGAATAATGCGCATACCCGGATGCTTGGTCTAAGACGACTTTATAAATAGAATTATTTTCTATAATGTAATTTGTATTATTCACATCATGCGTGGAGAACCATCTTGTGCCGGCATCACCGGTAGGTGTTGACACGGTCTCTTTGTAAACTTTCCATTCTCCGGTTAACTGTGTAATGTCTGTTTCCGGAAAAAAGATATGTGTGACATTTATATAATCATGGTGTTCCAAAAGATAGTGAATGCCTTCTATAATGGCAAAAGAGCCGATTGTAATAGTGTCAAGGGTGGCTACTATTTGCGGATCGTCGCTTACCAAATAATAGTGTCCCCCGGATGCTAACACAATGGTTAGACATGGCGGACATGGTTCGGTCTCATCTACACAGGGAAAAATATCCGTTTGGAAAGTTCCGCCAATACGAATGGGTTGTTCGGTACTTGTCTGTGCTGCCGGCATACACCAGTTGCTTGCCTCGTTGGTCATCCACACGCTGCTTGCTATCGCAAGCGTAAGCGTTAAAATCATCTTTCTCATAGTATTGCTGTTTTTTGTAGTTTCTCTTGTAAATGTCCGCCGGAGACGCCGAGTTTGCGAGCAGTAAGGTCTTTCAACTTGCCGATACTCTTGGGCGAACAGTTGAGCATTTCGGCTGTCTCCTTATGGCTCAAACCGATGAGAACCAAGATACACATGCGGATATCTTGTTCGTTCAGGTCCATATCCTGCAGTTTAGCAGCCAAGTTAAAAAAGCGTTTGTTAATCTCCCGGCGTAGCGCCTCATAATCGTTCCAAACCAATTCCTGACGGATGTCTTCGCTTTCCAGTAAGAGTTGTTTGTTAGCGTTCAGTTCTTGGATGCGCGCTTGCTCAAACTTCGCTTTTTCGGCATGCAGCAGGTATTGCTGATACGCAATATAAATAAGCCAGATCAAGAGTGCTAAACCGCTTACAATTAAAAGGATAAACCAAATGGAAAGGCTTTGTTTTTGAGGATGGAGATCCTGTTGGAGAAGATGAACGGCGAGTGCTAACTGTCCGTGCCGTTCTTTGATTTGTTTTTGTACATCCGCGCGCTTGGAAGACCATTTCAGCAAAGTGTCTTTTTGTGCCGAGAGGTCATTATGCGTGAGTATATAATAGAGATCATCCAGATAGAACGGATTGGTCATTCGCGGCAACAGTAGCTTGGCATAGAAAGTCGCCGAATCATCCATCTGCAGGAAGGAAAAAGCCTGTGCCCGCAGCATCAACAAGTAGTCCGAATCATGCGAAGAGGCGGTATAATAAAGCACGGAATCGTATTCTTGCTTAAAGAAGCAAGCCGCGGCTTTGGTCTCGATGACTTTTTCAGTCAGCGGCAAATAGGGATAACACGTTATTGCGGAATCGACTAATGACAAGGCGTGTTGTTTATGTCCCATCGCCGCTTGTTCCCACGCCATGTTATTTAAGGCGTACGCATAAGCGAGCGAGTCGTACGATTTCGCAAAGTGCTGTGCGCTCAATTCGTACACCTCAAAAGCCGTCTGATGTTCGTCCGCTTGTCGGCACATATTCGCCATGTTCGAGTAGACGCGTCCGAGTAGCGCATCGTTCTCTGTTTGGCAATGTGTCGCGCGGATGAATGCATGCATCGCTGCCACTTGTTCTCCTTTCTCGCGCAACGCCTTCCCTTTTTCATAAAAGGAACGTGCATCCGCCGCGCGCCCATATAGCGGGGCGAGGAGCATCAGAAAGATCATAATTTTACAAGTTGCTTTCATCGCACAATTTCATTTGACGGTGCAAAAGTACTGCTTTTTCCGCATATACGCAAGAAAACACCTTTGAAAAGAGTAAAATGTAAAACGCTACATATCAGTAGTTTACTGATTTATCTATTTGAAAAGCGACTTTTTTGTTTATTTTTTAATGAAAAAGCTTCTTCAAAAAGCGGCAAATATAGTCCTGCCAGTTGTCCCAGGTGTGGCCTCCGGCGGATTCGTAATAGGTGTATTCGAGGTGGTTGGCTTCCAACCAACGGCGGTATTCTGCTACGTATTCATAGAGAAAATCCTCCTTTCCGATACCAATCCAGTAGAGCGGTTCGTCCGCCAGGAGTGTGCGCACTTCGTTTTCCCAATTGTCATATACCAAATGACTTGCCGTCGGACGGATAGCCGGCGAGAAAAGGCCTATATACGCGAACTCGCCATGCAGGTAATGCGATATATGCATCGTGTGGAAACCGCCCATCGAGAGGCCTGCTATCGCCCGCAAAGAAGGGTCTTGGCTGATGCTGTATTTGGCTTCGGACTCCGCCATGAATGCCGCAAAATGACTCTCCCACTCTCCTGACATCGCATTAGCCCGCTCTTCGTCTGAAGTGGGGCGATGCGGACAGTTATCGGGCATGATGACCACCATCTCTTTTACTTCGCCGGATTGCAGCAAGGAATCCATGATTTCCACCAGCCTTCCTTGCGTCGTCCAGTCATCCTCGATGCCGTACATGCCGTGTTGCAGATAGAGAACCGGGAACTTTGTACATGGTACATTGTCCCTTTGTACATTACAGTAGCTTGCCGGCAGATAGACGCAGCAAGGCGTACCTTGGATGGTGTCGCGAATGACCGTTCCTGCGCGCAGAGGTTCAGCACTCTTTGGGCTGCAACTACTTAGGATTCCTGCGGCACAAATGACAGCCGCCATGTAAAAGAAATGTCTCATGGTTATTTTTGATTATGGATTAACCTAATATCATTATCGCTTTTTTCAGGGCTGCGATGAAGGCATCGATATCCCCTTTGTCGTTATACAGGCCGAACGACACTCTCACCGTTCCCGGTACGCCTAATTCGTCAATCAGAGGCTCCGCACAATGGTGTCCTGTCCGGACCGCTACGCCCTGCTGGTCAAGGAGCGTACCGATATCAAAGGGATGGATGAGATTTCCGCTTGCATAGACATTAAAACTGATGACTCCGGCTTTCGGCTGTCCGGCGGCATAGATATGTACGCCCCCGATAGCGGCTAATTGCGATTCGCAGTATTCCGTCAGTTCGCGTTCGTGTGCCTCAATCGCCTCAAAACCAATCGTTTGCATGTACCCGATCGCTTTATGCAGAGCGTACGAACCCACGAAATTCGGGGTTCCGGCTTCGAACTTATAGGGCAACTCATTATAGGTTGTGCCGCTCCATCGTACATGGTTGATCATCTCTCCCCCACCCTCGTGAGGCGTCAGTTTCTCCAGCCATTCCCGCTTGCCGTAGAGTACACCAATACCCGTCGGGCCGTACATCTTATGCCCGGAGAAGGCTAAGAAATCGCAGTCGAGTGTTCGTACGTTAACCGGCATGTGCGGCACACTCTGCGCTCCGTCGATACAGACGGGAATACCTTTCTCATGCGACATACGGATGATCTCTTCAATGGGATTGATGATGCCTAATACGTTGCTCACATGCGCCACGGAGACCAGTTTTGTCTTTTCGTTCAGAAGTTCCTTAAACGCCTCCATATCAAGCGTCAGGTCTCCCCGCAAAGGTATATGCCGAAGTACCGCTTTCTTGCGCTCGCAGAGCATTTGCCAGGGGACAATATTCGAGTGATGTTCCACGGCGGAGACGAGGATCTCGTCGCCTTCCTGGATAAACGTCTCTCCGAACGAGAAAGCCAGTGCATTGAGGCTGTCCGTCGTGCCTTTGGTGAAGATGATCTCGTCCGAAGACGTTGCGCCTATGAAGGTTGCCACCGCCTGACGCGCCTCTTCGTGGTGAGTCGTAGCCACCTGGCTCAGATGATGCACACCCCGGTGGATATTACTGTTCCAATGGGTGTAAGCTTCTGAAATAGCGTCGATTACCGCCTGTGGCTTCTGGCTCGTCGCCGCATTATCGAGGTACACCAACGGCCGTTTGTGTACCATCTCTTTCAGTATAGGAAAATCTGCTTTATTCATAGATTATTATTTTTCAAAAATCTTCAGCAATGCCATTTTCTTCTTGCCTGCTTCGCCGGAATACGGATGTTCGCGGAGCGGAAGGTTGAAATACGTGCTGCCTTTGAGAACGGTCTGCGGGTGCGTGAACTCGCGGAATCCCCACTCTCCGTGGTAAGCCCCCATGCCGGAGTGGCCCGTACCGTTGAAGGGAACGCCTTTGACCATCATGTGGATGCACACTTCGTTGATACATCCGCCGCCGAACTGCCGGGTCTGCATCACCCGGTTCGCCCATCGTATGTTCTTCGTGAACAGATACATTGCTAACGGGTGTTCCCGGTCTGCGATAACGTCCATCAGATCATCCACTTCCGCATCCTTGTAGGGCACGATTGGAAGCAGCGGACAGAAGAGTTCGTGCTGCACGACAGGCTCGTTGATATCTACGGGATAAATGATCGTAGGCGCATATTTGCGCGTCTCTTTCACCCCCGCTCCTCCGAAAACGATACGTTCGCGGTATTCGTCCGCCAATCCGGCACATTTGTCATATGCCGCATCGGTAATGAGTTTCGGGTATTCGGGATTCGTTTCTGCGTGTTCGCCGATTTGTTTCACAAAGGCTTTTTTGAGTTCCTCCATGAACGGTTCCGCCACTTCTTCCGCCACGGCTATCTGGTTGATATTGATACAGATCTGTCCGGCGTTGGTCAGTTTGAAAAAGGCGATCTTCCGCGCCGCATCCTTCAGGTCGGCGTCAGCCCGCACGACACACCAGTTACCCGTTTCGCCGCCTAACTCCAGCGCTACGGGCGTCAGGTTCTTGGCAGCCTCTGCCAGCACATGTCTGCCTACCGCCGGCGAACCGGTATAGAAGATCTTGTCAAACCGTTGCGCCAGACACATATCCGCTATGTCGTGTCTTCCGTCGATGAGCGTCACATATTCCGGAGGGAAGACCTCCGCAAAGAACTTCTTGAGCACCGCAGTACATGCCGCCGACTTGGAACTGGACTTGATGACCACCGTATTACCGCCGCACATCGCTGCGGCTACCACGCCTATCGTCAGCAGAATAGGAAAATTAAACGGACTGATTACCAGCGAAACCCCATAGGGCATTTTATAAACCCGCGTGATCAGGCTCGGAAAACACATCCATCCGCTGAAATGCAACTCCGGTCGTGCCCAACGGCGCAGACCGCTCAGCATCTCATTGATTTCCACAATGACAGGCCCTACGTCGCACAGATACGCTTCTACTTCGCTGCGCCCCAAATCCTCAGCCAAAGCTGCCGTGAAGTCATCCGCATGGGCAATGACGGCTGCCTTGAGTTTTTTCAGTTGCTCTATCCTCCATTTGACAGGCAGAGTGGCGCCTGTACGGAAGAACTTACGCTGGGCGGATACAATAGCTTGGATGTCTTTTTCCGTGTACATATGATTAGTTTGTTATTTGTTCCAGGATGTTTTTTATATCCATTTGTCATGGCTTATAAAAACTCTCCTCTAAAATCTTCTGCGCATCCCCTTCCGCCATCAGTTCCTGCAGGCTCACCTCCGGATGATGCTCCATATAACTCGCTGCAATCCGCCATCCGAGCCATATACCGAGTCTTCCCGGGGCATCCTGGGACACCTCCGAAGTGAACGGACCATCGTTCAGGTAGCCTGTCAGAATGAGGCTTTCGGTCTTAAACAGATCGCGTTTATCCATCACCAGATGCCAGATGGCTTCTTCGTTCTTCACGCACCAATCCCATTGGTCTTTCGTCCATCCCATGACTTCGTATCCCGGCAGTTTGTCGAAGATCTGCGCAGTCAGATACATCACTTTGCCGCGGTAGATCATCTGGTCCAAGAGCCGGCTTTTGGTGGAAGTGTAGGGTAGGGTACGGAACAGAAAAGCGCTTATCACATCCACCGGGATGCATTCTTTCCGCATGGTCTGTTTCTGGTAGTCATAGACCACACGGTTGTAGTACTCATAATCGCTTCCGAGGTACATATCCGCCCCGATGCCGATCAGTTCGTCTCCGAAATAAATAGGAGCGTTAAAGCCCGATATAAACAGATACAGGGTAGGGATCTCCGTCTCGGGATAGAGATAGAGAATGCGCGTAAAAGCCTGAGAAATATCGTTTTGTATGTCGCTGATGTCTGCAAAAATCGCTTGCTCCCGTGCGTTTGTGGCTTTGAAACCATACAAGGTGTCGTTCAGGAATTCCGGCAAGGCTTTCTCCAGATAGGCGGTGTCGGCACTCGGAATGCCCAATATATCTTCCACCCACAGCGGCATGAATACCGGGTACTCGTCGTATAACACGCGGATATCCTGCGCTACCGTAGCCTCATGCACATTCATCAGGGCATTGTCAAAACGCACAATATCAAGCTCTTGCGGCTTTAGGTCCTTCGGGAAATACGTCCGCCCTTTCTGACAACCCGTCAGCGCGAGCATACAAAGCAGTATATAAATGATCTTTCGCATAATATGTCGTTCCTTCGTTTTAGGGAGGGTTAGGGTAGGCTTATTACTCCGTCTTTGATTTCTATCACCCGGTCCGCTATCGCCGCTAACTCTTTGTCATGGGTCACCAGCAGGATCGTCTGACCGTATTCTTTTCTAAGTTGCAACAATAAGTCGCTCAGCTCCTTCTTATTCTTCTCGTCCAGACTTCCTGTGGGCTCATCTGCCAGGATGATATCTGGGCTCATCATCAACGCCCGCGCTGCGGCTACCCGCTGTTTCTCGCCTCCGGAGAGCTCATTGGGCTTATGACTTATCCGGTCTCGGAGACCCATATCCAGCAGTAACTTCTCCGCACGAGCCTTGTATTCCGTCTCTTTCTCCCGGGCGATCATGGCAGGGATACACACGTTCTCCAGGGCCGTGAACTCCGGCAGTAACTGGTGGAACTGGAAGATGAAACCGATATGTTTGTTACGGAACGCAGCCAACTTGGTATCGTTGAGCGCAAAGACATCCTCGCCCTCAATCAGCACTTGACCGCTCGTAGGACGATCCAAAGTACCGATAATCTGGAGTAGGGTAGTCTTACCCGCTCCGGATTTGCCGATGATAGCCACAATCTCACCCTTTTCTACCTTCAGATTTACACCCTTCAGCACTTCCAGATCGCCGAAAGTCTTCCAAATATTTTTAACCTCTATCATATATTTCCAATTTACCAGATAGCTTGTATCAACGCGCTTGCCATCAGACCGCAGCAGATGAGTTTGAGGATCGTGCCAAACAGCAGACCGATAAAACTTCCCCAACCGGCTCTAAGGGCTTGAGCGAGCTCTTTTCCGCCAATTATTTCTCCTATAATGGCGCCCACCAAGGGACCGATAATGACTCCTGCAGCCCCGAAAAAGAGGCCTGCAAAAACACCGATCGTACTGCCCCATACGCCGTATTTGGTACCGCCGAATTGTTTCGTACCCCAAGCCGGAACGACATAATCCAGGATAGTTACGAAAACCGTCACAATGCCCCAAATCAGAAGCATCTGCCATGAGAAATCCACACGCTCCGTGGCTTGCGCGATCCATAGTCCCGCGTACGCGACAGGTGTACCCGGCAGACCGGGGACAATGCACCCGATGATGCCTACTACGATACACAGACCTGCCAAAATCAATAATGCAACGTCCATACTTAACTCCTTTCAATCACTAATTGCCGGTCTCCGTTTTCCATCGGCTTGATCCGGATATAAATAGTGTCTTCCGGCAGCAAGCGCTCGATAATGTCCGGCCACTCGATGAAACAATAGTTGCCGGAATAGAGGTACTCCTCTGCTCCGAAATCCATCGCCTCGCGGATGTCCTTCAGCCGATAGCAATCGAAATGGTACACTTCGCCCTTGTACGGTTGTTCCACATCATAGACATTGACAATCGCAAAAGTCGGACTGTTCACTATGTCTTCTGTTCCCATCGCCTCGCATAGCGATTTGATGAAGGTCGTCTTACCGGCTCCCATTTGTCCGTCGAAGGCAAACACCCGATGCGGTTCGCACTCCTTCAGGATCTCCAGCGGATTCACTTCCTCGCCTCGCTCATTCAGCAGGACAAGATGGCTTTCAGGTATTCCATTCCCCTCCCTTGAGGGGAGGTTGGGTGGGGTTATTTCCCCTTTTTTTATCGTATAAATACTCATAGTCGTGATAAATATTCAATTCTCAGAGCGTTATTTTTGTCTGAAAATACTCGTAAAGCATTGATCCTCTGCTATTTCCGAGCAATTCAATCCATTCTTCTTTGCTGGCAGTTCTAGCGCGTTTTACGGAACCAAAATGCCGCAAAATTTTCTGTTTTGAACTGGGTCCGATGCCTTTTATTTCGTCTAACTCGCTGTGTATCAGTGATTTAGAGCGTTTTTGCTTGTGATACGTAATAGCAAACCGGTGTACTTCGTCCTGGATACCTGTCAGAAGACGAAAAACTTCGCTCGTTACCGGCATGCTGATCTCTGCGGGAGGAAAACCGTAGAGCAGAGTCTGTGTCCTGTGTTTGTCGTTTTTCTTCAGACCTGCTATAGGAATATGCAACCCCAACTGATCCTCCACCGCTTCCCGTATAGCATGCATCTGTCCCAGACCGCCATCGGCGATAATCAAGTCCGGCATCTGTCCGCCCTCGTCGATCACATGCTGGTATCTCCTTCGGACGACCTCGCGCATGGAAGCATAGTCATCGGCGCCTTCTACCGTCTTGATCTCAAACCGCTTGTAGTCGCTCTTACTCGGTTTGGCCATTCGGAACACCACGCATCCCGCTACCGCGTTCGTGCCTTGTATATTCGAGTTATCGAAACAATCGATCCATCGGGGCAGAGTAGGAAGGTCCATCATTTTCTGCAACTCAGTCAGTATCCGTACTCCTCGTTGTTCGGGATTCAGTTTGTCATCCTGTTTGAGCCGGTCTAACTTATACTGGCGTACGTTCTGCATAGCCAGATCCAGCAGTTTCTTTTTATCTCCGCTAATAGCTATATTCACATGTAAGGTATCATCAAAAACCTCCGGAATGAACGGTACAATCACCTCTTTGGTATTGCTCTCCAGACGCTCTCGTAACTCGATCATTCCGAGTGCAAGCATCTCCTCTTTCTCTTCCTCCATCTTCCGTCGGTACTCAATCGTCTGTCCTTGTACGATAGAGCCGTTATGAACATGCAGCATAGAGATATATACTTTCTCGTCCTGCTCGTCGTATCCGAATACATCAATATCTCCTGCGTGCGTATTGGTAATGATGGTTTTGCTCTTAAATTGCTCCAGAAGTTCAATCTTGCGTTTGATCTCAGCAGCCTCTTCATACTTCATTTCTGCCGATTTCATCGCCATTTCTTCTTCTAACTGCCGCCCTATATCATGCGCATCTCCTTTGATTAGTTTGCGCGCTTGGTCTATCCATTCCGCATAATGCTCACTTCCGGGCCTCATTTCGCATATGCCGCAGCAGTTATGCAAGTGGTACTTGAGGCAGACACGCACCTTGTTTTTCTCGATGGAATCGGCAGAAAGCGGGATATTGCAGGTTCGAATCGGGTATAACTTATGGATTAATTCCAGCACAATATCTACCGTATTACCAAAACTATATGGCCCGTAATATTCACCACCTTTCTTATTGATGGTTCGCGTCTTGAAGATCCGGGGGTATGGTTCTTTCGTGATACAGATAGACGGATAGCTCTTCCCGTCTTTGAGCAAAATGTTATAGTGTGGTTGATACTGCTTGATGAGGTTGTTCTCCAATAGGAACGCATCTTGCTCGCTATCTACCACCACGTAGCGGATATCAGCTATGTGGCTTACTAATTGCCTGGTTTTGGAAGATTGATGATCTTTATTAAAATAACTGTTAACGCGTCTATGTAGATTTTTTGCTTTACCTACATAGATAATCTGCCCGTCCTTGTCAAAGTACTGGTACACACCCGGGTTTTCCGGAATGCGTTTTAGTAATAGAGCAATATGATCATCTTTCTTTTTCAAGAAGCTATGTTATTTCTGGGGTTATTCATCCACTTCGATCCCGAGCAGACAATCTATTTCAATACCTCTTTCCGACAAGAATTGGCGTCCGTTCAGCCCCTCCAACTCAATCAGGCAGTTGGTGTAGATCTTCTTCACACCGGCTTTTTGCACTAACTCTACAGCAGCCAACATCGATCCTCCGGTAGCCAAGATGTCGTCATGAATGAGCACTACGTCGTTTTCGTTCAATGCCCCTTTATGCATCTCAATAGTATCTTTTCCGTACTCTTTGTCATAACTGACTTTTAATGTCTCCGCCGGCAGTTTGCCCGATTTGCGGATAGGTACAAACCCCGCTCCCATTTCTATAGCTACTGCAGGCCCCACAATAAAGCCGCGCGACTCAATACCTACTACCTGCGTAATTCCGAGATCCTTATATCGCTTTACCATCTCGTCCCGCATCCACTTCAAGCAATCCGGTTTCGCGAGTGCAGTCGTGATATCCTTAAACTGAATTCCAGGAATAGGAAAATCCGGCACATTTCTAATTGATGCAATTACTTCTTTTGCTGTCATAATTATACTGTATTTATTGATTCAATGTTTCACGTGGAACAATCAAAATTAGTTTATTTTATAAACTAAAAACTGTCATTTATCGTCCCATAAGTACTAAAAGCACGCTTATATCATTAGGACTGACACCCGGGATGCGTTGGGCTTCTCCTATGGACCGCGGGCGGATACGAGTCAGTTTCTGCCGGGCTTCTGTACTTAGGCTTTGTACTTCTTCGTAGTTGAATGTCTCAGGAATACGAATTTGCTCTAATCGTTGCAGCTTAGCTGCCTCCTGTTGCTCACGTTTGATATATCCTGCATATTTGACTTTGATCTCGCAGCTCTCTACGATTTCATCGGAGATATTAGCAATCCTTTCTCTTAGCAACGGAACGATTTCCGCTAATCCTTTGATGCTTACCTGCGGACGTAGAATGAGGTCGCTGATCTTGCATCCCTCATGTAGCGGAGTGCTGCCGATACTTTCCAACCACGAATCAATCTCTCCTTTATGGATGCTTGTGGCTTGCATAAACTCGATCAAATCGGCACAAGTTGCTTGTTTTTTCTTGAGTAACTCATAGCGATAGGGATCAGCTAATCCCATTTCGTAACTCCGTTGGGTGAGTCGCTCGTCGGCATTATCCTGGCGCAGAAGGATTCGATACTCGGCGCGAGAAGTGAACATCCGGTAGGGTTCGTCCACGCCCTTGTTGACCAGGTCGTCAATCAGTACTCCGATATAACTTTCGTCCCGTCCCATGGTAAAGGGCACGCCTCCATGCACGTTGATATGTGCGTTGACACCGGCAACTAATCCTTGTCCGGCAGCCTCTTCATAGCCCGTCGTGCCATTGATCTGTCCGGCAAAAAACAGATTTTTAATCTGTTTAGTCTCTAAAGTATGATGCAGTTGCGTCGGATCGAAGAAGTCATACTCGATGGCGTAACCCGGCCGGTACATGACGACATCCTCTAATCCTTTGATGGTTTTGAGTCCCGCTAACTGTACTTGCCAGGGAAGGGAACTGGAGAAACCGTTCACGTAATATTCATTACTATCCACGCCTTCCGGTTCCAGGAATATCTGATGCGCTTCTTTGTCGGCAAACGTCACGATTTTCGTCTCGATGCTGGGGCAATAACGCGGACCGATACTCTTGATTTGTCCGTTGAAAAGGGGCGAATCTGCCAGTCCTGCGCGTAAAGCCTCATGCGTCTTGGGGTTTGTATAGGTGATCCAGCAGGGCATCTGTTTTAACTCCCGATGGACAGTATCCAGATAGCTGAACTGATGCCAATCATTGTCGCCGTCCTGCCGAATCAGTTCTTCGAAATGAATAGACCGTGCGTCGATACGAGCCGGTGTACCTGTTTTCATCCTATCTGCCTTGAATCCCAGAGCAACGAGTTGTTCCGTGATGCCATAAGAAGCCGGTTCGGAGGTGCGTCCTCCGGCTATCTGCGTCTTGCCGCAATGCATCAGTCCGTTGAGGAAGGTACCATTGGTCAGCACGACCGCTCCGGCTTCCATCTCGATGCCCAAAGCAGTCTTCACGCCGCATACCTTATTATCTTTGATAATAAGACTTACTACTATATCTTGCCAGATAGAGAGATTATCCGTGCTTGATAGAACCTTAATCCACTCCTCGATAAACCGTTTCCGGTCACTCTGGCTCCGCGGGGACCACATAGCCGGCCCTTTACTTTGGTTGAGTAGCCGGAACTGGATAGCACTCCTGTCCGTCACGATACCCATCTGTCCGCCAAGCGCATCAATCTCTCGTACGATCTGACCCTTGGCGATGCCGCCGACAGCAGGATTGCAACTCATCTGTGCAATCTTATTCATGTCCATGGTGATCAGCATCGTGCGACTTCCCATCCGTGCTGCTGCACTCGCAGCCTCACAACCTGCATGACCTGCGCCTACTACTATGACGTCGTATTTAAAATTCATTTCTTTCTTCCTATTGTATGATTGCGATGTCCCCATTTCCATGTACCGGAATAGCTGCTTTGGCTGATGGTGCGTTGGCGGGGTACAAACGCATTTTCCATATGATTGCGATATAGTATCTCTTTTGTGTCCGGATGGACGATGATGCCGATGATATCAAACCGTGGCAATTTTTCCACCTTGTGGTATTTGATATAGGCGTTGGCCGCAGCTGTGATCCGTCGTTTCTTATCTTCGTCCACGTACTCTTCCGGCATTTTGTCGCCATAATCAGAAGTACGCGCTTTCACTTCCACGAACACAATCTCCTTCTTGTTCTCTGCTATCAGATCAACTTCTAGATGCCCCATACGCCAGTTATGCTCTTTGATGCGAAAGCCTTTCGCTTCCAACATCTTCGTGGCCTCTTCCTCGCCGATGATTCCTATGGGATGGGTTACAAACATATCTTAGTTCAATTGCTCCATACGTGCGGCATCCAGTCGCAGCAGGATGAATAACAACATTGTGAATCCCCATAGCGAACTACCTCCGTAACTGAAGAAAGGTAACGGAATACCGATCACGGGAAGCAGTCCCAGAACCATTCCCACGTTGATCGTGAGGTGGAAGAGGAAGATGCTGGCTACCGAATAAGCGTAGATCCTGGTGGATACATTCCTTTGGCGTTCGGCGATCTCTATCAGGTGCAAAATAAAATACAGATAGACCAGCAAAACACCGACGGAACCGACAAAACCCCATTCTTCACCAACCGTACAGAAGATGAAATCCGTATCTTGCTCCGGCACGAACTGCAGCTTCGTTTGCGTGCCGTTCAGGTAGCCCTTCCCGAAGAACCGTCCCGAACCGATGGCGATACGGGCTTGGTTGACGTTGTATCCGGCTCCTGCAGGATCTTCCTTCATGCCCAACAACACCTCTATACGGATTCGTTGGTGAGGCTGCAAGACGCGGGTGAACACAAAATCACAAGCATGTGTGTAACCGATACAGAAAAGTGTGAAGGCCGCCAGAATGAGCAGCATATACTTGCGCCAATAGAGGCTCACAAAAATCGTGTAAAAGACCAGCGCAATCACTATACCCATGCTGATCCAATCAAACGGCAGCGGTACCCATATATTTATAATAAGGCATATGCCGTAGATGGCCGTGATGGCACCAACCATGATGAGCGCCTGGTATCGGATATAATGGTCGCGGCAGATGAAATAGACCTCCACGACGGTCAGCAGCAGCATGCAAACCATGATTCCTAGGCTTCCGGTTCCTAACGGCAAAGCCACGGCTCCCCAGCGGATACTGATGATAAAGAATGCCACGGCTGCCACGCCCATCCATAGTACGTAGCCGCTCATGCCCTGACGGTAGAAGACCAGCAAGAAGGCGGCAAAAACCAATGCCGAACCGGTCTCTTTTTGGAGTACCATGATGATCAGAGCCGGCACTCCGATGAGTACAAAAGGTACGATGAGATCGCGCCAAGTGCGTATCTTATAGTCGTATCGGCCCATGTATTTGGCGATGGTTAAAGCGACGATACATTTCGCAAACTCCGCCGGTTGCAGGCTGACCGGACCTAATGAGATCCAGGACATGGAGCCCTTGATATCGTGCGCCAGGAACGGGGTGGCTAATAGTAGTAACAGCATTGCTCCGTAAGCGATATAGGTCAGTACGTCGTAGGTCCGGTAGTCGATCAGCAGTAATATGATTCCCATCAGCACAGATCCGCCGATCCATGCAAACTGTTTTCCTGCGCGGTTGGAGAAATCGAAGATACTCGTCTGGTCAAAGGTGTAGCTGGCACCATAGATATTGAGCCATCCGAAGATCACTAAGACCAGAAAGAGTCCGATTGTCAGCCAATCGACGTGTTGCCATATGTTACCATTTCTTGACGCTCTCATTCAGTACGCGTTCCGATATATTTTTCTTTAAGTCTTTCCGTTTCATCTCGCCGTTCAGGTATTGCTCCATCATCATAGAGGCGATAGGAGCAGCCCAAGTAGCACCAAAACCTGCGTTTTCAACGACTACTGCAACGGCAATCTTCGGGTCCTCCACGGGGGCAAATCCGATGAAGATAGCGTGATCCCGTCCGTGCGGGTTCTGTGCGGTTCCGGTCTTGCCGGCCATGTGCAGACTGTCGATGGCGTAGTGACGACCTGTTCCATAGACCATCACGCGATGCATTCCTGCTTTGACTTCATCAAAATGCTTCTTCTGGATGTCGATATTATGCCGATGAATCCGCATGGAATCGTTCTTATTCAGGTGTGGGGAGATATAATATCCTTCGTTGGCTATCGCCGCAGCTTGGTTGGCTAACTGCAGCGGCGTGACGATGATCTCTCCTTGTCCGATACTGAGCGATCGGATGGTGATGGCTTTCCATCCGTTCGGGCCGTAGAACTTGTCATACAGCCGCGTGCTCGGGATGCTTCCTGAGGATTGTTCGCCCAGGTCCGAATCGGTAAATTTCTGTCCCAACCCAAACTGCATCACGGCGTTCCGCCATTTCTCGTAGGGTTTATGGATATCTTTGTTGTCTTTCTGCATCAGGTCGCGGAAGGCGCACCAGAAATAGGGGTTGCAACTCTGCTCAATCGCTTTGTCCAACGCCACAGGCGAACCGTGATGGTGCGTACACTTGATAGGCGAACTGCCCGGTCCGGAGCAGGGATAGAGAGTGTTGGGAGTGATGGCTCCTTGTTCCAGACAAACCAACGCCTGTATCGTCTTGAACGTCGATCCGGGAGGATAGGTGGCTTGTGTCGCGCGGTTGAGAAGCGGTTTGGTCTTGTCGTTAAGTAAAGCGTTGTAGTTCTTGCTGCGCTCTTTGCCAACCAGCAATTTGGGATTCCACGTCGGGTTCGACGCTAATGCCAGAATCTCTCCGGTCTTCGGCTCGATAGCTACCGCGCTGCCGATTTTTCCACTTAGTAACTCTTCTGCCAGCAACTGCAGCTGGATATCCAGGGTCGTATATAGATCTGTTCCGGCCTTGGCGGTACGGTCCAGTTCGCCGTTCTTATAGCTGCCTTGCATCCGTCCGCGCGAGTCGCGCATCAGGACCTCCACACCTTTCTCGCCCCGCAGCTGTTTCTCGTAGGTCCGCTCCAGTCCGTCGCGGCCGGAGTAGTCTCCGCGTGTGTAATAATCGTCGCGGTCGATATCATTCTGGTTCACCTCGCCCACGGAACCGAGCACGTGTGCTGCGGCTTTGTAGGTATAGTCGCGCAAGGTCCTTTTCTGGATATGTACGCCGGGGAACAAGAACAGCGATTCCTGCAGCGAAGCGATATCTTCTTTCTTCAGCTGACTCATGAATACCTGCGGCGTCCATCGGGAATAGCCGCGGTTCTTGCGTCGGTCTTTGATCTCTGCGATACGCTCGTCGAACTCCTTGTCGGTAATGCCGAGACACGCGCAGAAAGCCGCAGTATCCCATCCTTGTTTCATCTCACGCATCACCATCGTGATCTCGTATATCGGCTGATTGAAGACCAGCAACTCGCCGTTTCTGTCGTAAATAAGTCCGCGTGAGGGGTATATCGTCTGTTTGACCAAGGCGTTGTTATCCGCCTGATCTTTGGTCGATTGGTCGATGACCTGCAGGTAAAACAACCGCACTATATACACCAATACCACCACAACGGCAATGCCGCTGATCACATACCGGCGTCTATAGGTAGGGTCGTTGATCATTTATAGATGAATGCGTTATAACCGATGATAATCAGGATGGTCAGAAGGCTGCTGACGGCGGTCTCGAGGACCACAAAACCCATGTGACTCCAGCTCCAGGCAGCAATCGTGAAGACAGTCAGATGGTGTACCAAAACCAAAATAATCACGTATTTGAGCAAGGCTTCCATGCCGATGGAGCGCAGGCTGATCTGTTCGTTCAACCGGTCCTTGTCGCTCACGATAGCGCCTATCAGGTATGGCCGGATGAACATCACGAGGATGCACGCCGCCATGTGTACGCCTAAGGAGTTACAGAAGATATCCATCACTATTCCTGCCGCCGCGCCGATCAGCATCTGAACACTCGCGGGCAACGTGATCGGCATCATCAGCAGGCACAGCACATAGACATACGGATGGCACGCTCCCCAGAGCTGCAACTGGTCGAAGAGCAGCACTTGAAGCGCCATCACGATGATGTAGCGTATTATTTGTTTACTCCAATCCATCTTGCAACTCCTCCATTTCCTGTTGATGGGTGTTTCCTACGACCTCCACATATTTCAGTCGCTTGAAATTCGTATGCAGCCGAACGCGGATGGTGTAATACGAATCACCCTCTTTCAAAGTGCTGTTTTCCACGATTCCAACGGGTATTCCTTCCGGGAAGACGGGACTCAGACCGCTGGTGATGATGGTGTCTCCGGTGTTCACTACCATGTGTGCGGCTACGTCGGTCAGCATCGCAAAACGGCTGTCTCTGCCGTCCCATTGCAGCGTACCGATATAGTCGTTCTTGGCAAACCGGCAGCTGAGATTCATCTGGGTGTTGATGATCGGCAGTACGACGCTGTAGTTCGTGCCTACGGTCCGGACGATGCCGACGACACCGTCTTCATTACGCACGCCCTGACCGCGGAGAATACCGTCTTTGGAACCCCGGTCAATCGTCAGGAAGTTATGCAACTGGTCCGTCGTCATCTGTACCACTTTCGCAGACTGATACGTGATGCCGCCGCCGTTTTCAACCGAATCCATCGCACTTATCTCATTCCGCAGGCGGGCATTCTCCGCCGCCAGCTGTTCATTCTGGCTGCGTAACGAGAAATAGCCGCGCATCTCACTCAGCTGTTTGTGTTGCCATGCTACCGCGTCGTTCGCCGTACTCAACAGACTGCTCCTCGGATACACATTATTGAACCCGATGAGCAAAAATGCAGCAACTTCCAAGGCGATGAACACGAGGAAGTTGCTATAACGCAGCAGTATTTTCAGCAAATTCTGCATCGTCTATGCTATTAGCGCAGCAGGAAGCCGAAGTTATTCACGTTCTTCAGCGCCACACCTGTTCCGCGAGCTACGGAGTGCAGAGGATCGTCGGCTACGTGGAACGGAATAGTGATCTTGTCCGTCAGACGGCGTGCCAGACCATGCAGCAACGCACCACCACCGGTCAGGTAGATACCCCTTTTCACGATATCCGAGTACAACTCCGGAGGAGTGGACTCCAGAGCCTGCAGGATAGCGCCCTCGATCTTCGAGATACTCTTTTCCAGACAGTGGGAGATCTCCTGATAACTTACCGGAACCGACATCGGCAGAGCCGTCACTTTGTTCGGACCTACCACGATGAAATCTTCCGGCGCGTCCTCCAGTTCCGGCAGAGCCGAACCTACCTGGATCTTAATACGCTCTGCCGTCGGCTCGTCGATACGCAAGTTGTGCATACGGCCCATGTATTCGATGATATCCTGGTTGAAATCGTCACCGGCAATCTTGATGGACTTGTTACTTACGATACCGCCGAGAGAAATGACAGCAATCTCCGTCGTACCACCGCCTATATCTACGATCATGCATCCTTCCGGACTCTCTACGTCGATACCGATACCGATAGCTGCGGCCATCGGCTCGTAGATCATATAGACGTCACGGCCTCCGGCATGCTCCGAACTGTCGCGCACCGCACGGATCTCCACCTCGGTCGATCCCGAAGGGATACATACGACCATACGGATCGACGGAGAGAACAAACGTGCCTGCTTCGGAATCATCTTGATCATGCCGCGGATCATCATCTCGCATGCGTAGAAATCGGCGATCACGCCGTCCCGCAAAGGACGAACGGTACGAATCATACTACCGCCCTTACCAATCATCTGTTGTGCCTTGCGGCCGACGGCAACCATCTTGTTGTCCGCCATGGAGATAGCCACTACCGACGGCTCGTCAATCACGATCTTGTCATCGCACATAATGATCGTGTTCGCCGTTCCAAGGTCGATAGCAATCTCTTGTGTAAAAGAAAAAAGTCCCATTTTAATATTGTGTTATTTTAATTTTTCTCTGTTTTCTTCTTTGGGTTTTGTGTTTCCTTTTGTTTCTGTCTGTCTCTGTGCATTTTTGTCCCATCTTTGGGGCAACCTTCTCTCCCTCTCAGCCTCTGCCCATACTTACCCAAACTAAAATCGGGTGCAAATTTACAACTTTTTTTTCACATATGCAAGCGCGTGCGAACTTTTTTGAAATAAAAATTATTGCCACCCTTCGCAAAGAGCAGCAATTTCCCAAACAAAATTTCTCATATTTCCCCGATGAAATCGGAAGAACTTAGCCTTTTCTTTCTGTGTTTATTCCGCCGGATGTCATCCGGCACGTATGTCCATTCCTGCGGAATTCTATTCCGCTTTCTACATTGTGCATTTTTGTCACTTCCATGTCTGTGAAAATCATTCGAAATAGTAAAACGGCGTTTCGCGAGGGTTTGAATTCCTTAATACGTGTACGTGTCTGTACGCGCGTATTAAAATATTAACAACTAAATCAAAATCATTATGGAAGTAAACATCAGTAATTTAAACCGTTTTACGGCTTTCTATGGAGAATTTGCTATCTACACGGATTTACATGGAAAATCCGGCATCATCAACCGGCAAGGAGAAATAGTTCTCCAAGCAGGCGAATTTGAAATCGGCACACATGTAGAAGGAACGAAATTTGCGTTCCAAAACACAGATGATTCGCGCAAAGAACTATTGTTTGACGCAGCAACCGGCGAAAAAATTTACTCTGTACGGCCGACTACCGGACATCTTCCTCTGGAGAATGAATATTTGGTTGCTCCAAACAGAATAGCTTTTCAAGAAGATGGTCTATTCGGTATCAAGGACGAGAAGGGAAATATCATCGTTCCCGCTCAATATACCCAAATGTCCAGTTTGGGAGAAAATATCGGTTTTATCCACGTTAAGACCAAAGAAAACCTTTCCGGAATCATCACAGCTAACGGCAAACCTTTTATTAAATGCAGGTACGCGTATATTATTCACAAGCGCGATACGGACACCTACAAGGTTAAGACACCAAAAGGAAAATTCGGCTTGCTGGATAGTAATGGTAAAGTGCTTATTCCTGCCAAATACGACTACCTCGAAGTGACAAATAATCTCGATGAAATCGCAGTAAAACGAGGAGGAAAATGTTTCTTCACCAACCGAAACAATAAGCCGATTGCTTTAATCGAGGCATGGGAGAACCATCTCATAGAACAATTCAGTTCAAAGTCCAGCTATCGCTTGATTAAGAATGACAAGAACGGACGAATCTATTTTGTAAAAGGAAACAAAATAGTGAAAGAGGCCACCTACAAAGACCTCTGTACTATATTGGAACAAATGCTTAAAACCATAAACGAACTAAAATAAGACACACATGTCCATGGACAACAGATTGGAATTATTAGGCACGCCGACGTCGGACGGTTTTGTGTTGGCAATCAATCATTTCTCCGACAGAGTAGTAATTATGCAGGGCAAATGTGTTCTGCATGAAACCCGATTAAAGGAAAACTGGATCGAATATCCGAAAGGGACTTTCTTCCGACCGTTACAATGGATTGCTCCTGACAGGTTGCAGTTCTTCCAAGATGGTTACTGGGGAGTTATGAACCCGGAAGGAATTGTAACTATTCCACCTGTCTTTAAGTTCATTGTTCCGTTCAAAACCACCGGATATTTTATTGTTAAAGACCGGCATGACAAATGCGGTTGCGTGGATAAAGATTTCAAAATGCTTTATCCTTGTGAATACGAGTATAAAGAACTTCGAACAATGCTCGGTAAGGAGTTTGAGAACAATGCTTAAAATAAAGCGAGGGTTTCGTGCCCTCGCTCTATTTTTGCTTTATAGCTCTATTCCTTTTTCTTTTGCTGCTTTTGTCAATGCTAACAGCTCACCTTCTATCTCATTTTTAAGCGTCCCATTCATGATTTTTGTCATCATTTCCTCTGAAATCCAATTTTGTTCTTTGGGGAAATAATGGAAAGACGGCCACCCTTGAGAAGATTTTCTTCCATCAAATAACTTGCTCAAAGCATCGTAAGTTTCTTTTTGTGTACCTCGTAATTCCAATTTCCTATAGTGGTATCCGCTTACGCAATCCCGCATCTGTTTACGTTGAAATTCAAAGGCAATATCAAATGTTTCCCATTCTTTTTTCTTAAACGAGAAACCCATATAATTGGTGTTCAACCAGTCTTTTCCATCGCCCCAAATATTTAGCACATAACCATTCTTACTAGCAATTTCTTTTAATTGTGGAGCAAAGATTGTCTCCATAACCTTTTGAACAATAGAAGAAAAATTGTTGTATATCCATAATAAGGCCTCTACGTTTTGAGGTTCTGAACAAAGCTTTTCAAGTTCTTTTTTTACACTGGTTTCCATATTTTGATGAGTTAAACTGTTTAACAAATTTAGATATTGTATCAATATTTCCCGTACAAGTGGTTTCTGGACGGCTTTTTCAAGACATAAAAGAATCCATTGCTTTATATCTCCGGCATAACTTATACAGTAAAAATCTTCATTTTCTTTTACTTTATTACTACCGGTGGAAGAATCAGATGGATGTTTACCGTCCAATGTGAGATAGAGTAATTTATAGTTTTGGCTACCATATTTTTGCTCTGCATAGTTATGATATCTTAGTAATTGGTTTGCTTGGTCAGCAGCATAGATTTTATTTTCTATGATGATAGCCTGTTTACCCGAATGAACCAAGATATCCATTCTTCCGCCTTCTTCTTCGGTTCTATCGCCTATTACAACTTCTACTTCGGCCTTTGCTTTAGTGGTGTCAAATGGCTGTTCAAACTGCGTTGGGAGCATTTCCAAAAATAACTGCAAAAAGACATCTTTGCAGCCATGTGAGCCTTTAGGATTTAATAATTCTGCTAATATCGCAGAATGAGTATAGACTTCATCTGACTCCATGTGCATGACTTGGAAGATATTAAAATCTTCTCCTCGGTCGAAGCGTTCTTTCTTTTGGATTTTTTCGCGCTCCAAAAGTTTGTTAATGTGTCTGATTAGAGATTCATACATATTCTAATGTGTATTAATATAGTATTTGTGATAGTTATCCATTAAATGTTGGATATTTTCTTTGCCAACAGGGTTTGAAGATTGAATGTTGTATGCCGGAATATCCAGATCATGCTCCATACAATAATCAACCACAAATTTAGCGCAATCATAGCCCGTTCGCTCGTCGTAACTATCCTCCGCTAAATCGTGATCGAAGCAAATGGCGTCCGGTAAACCATGTTGATTGATGTAGTCGAAAAAATCGTCCACATACTGAATCCATACCACATGAACGTCTCTGCCGATGGGTGAAAATACCAGCCAATCAACCCTTGTATCATTTGGGTCGCGGCAATCATCTAACCATAATAATGTCTTCTTCATACGTTTAAAAATTAAAATTTAACGTATATAGGTATTCAGACCCGCGCGAAACGCCGTTTATATTTTTTATTTGATTTTTTCGCTTGCAAAATTACAACAATTTTTCCACATATGCAAAAAAATCCAATAATATTTGCACATTTCGGAAAAAAATTGTACCTTTGCACCCGAAAAACAAATTCACATGAAACGCATACTTGTTTTTATATTCACCCTCATAAGTTTGGCAACCATGGCACAGACCCAGCTATTCCGCGGCAAATCGTCGTATAGCGGCGATATCCTCTTCACTTTTGACGGCCAGAGTATCTTCAAAGGCCGCTCCACTTATTCCGGCGACATCCTCTATACCTGGGATGGCAAATACATCTATAAAGGCCGCTCCAACTACTCCGGAGACATCCTCTACACCTGGGACGGCAAGTATCTCTATAACGGCAAATCCACGTACTCCGGCGATATCGTTCTTACGTTTGACGGCACGTATATCTACCGCGGCAAATCTACTTACTCCGGAGACATCCTTTATACCGTTGAAAACGGCTATTTATACCGTGGCAAATCCACTTATTCCGGCGATATCCTCTATTCCATTAACGGTCTGCTTCCTCTTCCCGTCCTGGTCATGATGATTCAATAACCGGAGTTTTTGCGCAGTTTATTCCAGCACTTGCGCACTATGATTTTTGGTATCCACTTTCTCGATGATACGCAATAAAGTGCCGATTTCATCGAAGATATACGTCTTCCTTAACGTACCCATCGTGACCTTTCCGTAGTTCTTTTTTTCGCCCCAAGCTCCGAACGCTTGCAGCATCTCCGTCGTCGGATCGCTCAGGAGCGGAAAGGGCAGCGCATTCTTCTCTTTGAACTTCACATGGCTTGCCACCGAATCTTTGCTCACGCCGAACACCTGATACCCTTGCGCCAGAAACGCGTGGTAGTTATCACGGATGTTGCAAGCCTCCGCTGTACAACCCGGAGTCGAGTCTTTCGGGTAGAAATAGATTACAGTCTTCTTTCCGACCATCGACTTCTCCGTCACTTCTTTTCCAGCCTCGTCCAACACTCGGAACGCCGGCATCTTGTCGCCAATTTGTAACATATCTGTTTATTGTTTTATTTAGAACGCTTTTGCACTCTGTTTAATTGAGCGCAAAAGTACTACAATTTTTTGACATACGCAAGCGCGCACGTTCATTTTTATTATTTTTTTACATTTCCTGACTCCCAAAATTTGCATATTTCAAAAATTTATTGTACCTTTGCGCCGTATTTTTGTGGACCCAAACAAAGGGATTTACGGCCCCATATAAGCCCCGGACCATAGGATCACCATAAGATGACCATAGGATCACCATAGGATGAGACCACAAAAATGGTAATAATCACGTTTTACTATATATATACATAGTATATATATACTTTTTGTTGGGAAGTATGGCAAAAATCGACAATCTGGACGCTGCACAAGTCCATGGCAAAACGAACAAAAAAAGCAAAGAAGTGAATCGCGTTATTCATGGCAAAGGTTACCGGCACACGATAGAGAACCCGTACGACGGTCCTGCCTCCAAAGCTCAGACACTCCATCGTTCCAATTTCGGAAAGGTCAGCGCGATCGTGAATACCATCATGGCAGACCCCGAGCAGGTAGCGGAGTGGGATGCGAAGAGGAAGGAGTACAACCGCTCCCTATACGCGAATCCTACATCTGCTACACCTCCTTCCGCTCAACCCTTTGAGACCGTCCGCAAATACCTTTATGCCGTCATCGGCAACCAGGTAGAGCAATTGCCTGCAGCCAAAAGACGCAAGGCGCGTCTGCCGCTCACTCTTCCGAAAGGGATTCGTTTCCAGGCGAAGCAGTTCTCCGACCTCACGACCAAAGAGCTTTACGAGATTCTCAAAGCGCGCTTTACCGTCTTTGTCGGCGAGCAACACATCCACTATGTGGATGAAGATAATATCGATTACATCTCGACCCATTTCTCGCTTCGCCGCCAGGGCCTCGTACTCGCTTATGCGCGCATGTTCCCAGCTAAGGAAAATGGAGTCTATACCATCGGCCGCATGTTGACTATCAATCGCGGACAAGGTTTTGCAAAATACCTCATGACCCGTATCGTCGAGGAAGCGCGTGCCCGCAAGGCGCATAAACTCCGCCTCCATGCTCAACTACAGGCCGCTCCGTTCTATGAGCACCTCGGTTTTCGTACCGTCGGAGACATCTTTTCCGAAGCCGAATTGCCCCACGTCCTCATGGAAATGACACTCGATTAGATTATTTTACACGTAAAATTTGCATATATGCAAAATTTTTTGTACCTTTGCGGCGTTTTTTAGGGAAGGAGTCGATGTCGTGCGCGAAGGCACGCGAAAAGAGCAAAAAAGAAAGCACCCACGACTTGCGTAGATGCTTTTGCGCTCCCTCTAGGACTTGAACCTAGGACCCCCTGATTAACAGTCAGATGCTCTAACCGACTGAGCTAAGGAAGCATGCTTTTTCGAAAGCGGGTGCAAAAGTACTGCTTTTTTCTGACATGTGCAAATTTTTTTGCAAAAAAATGTCATTTGGGGTACACTTTTTTTGAAAATCGACCTATTTAAGGGCAAAAAACATAAAAAAATGAAAAAAATTCTTGGTTTAGGAAACGCATTAACCGACATCCTCTTGCAGGTCAGCGAGGATGATTTGCGTGAACTTGGTTTCCCGAAAGGAAGTATGAACCTGATCTCGCGCGAGCAGGCGGAGCAGATTCAATACCGCTTTCTCTCCGTGCGCAAGCGCATGGTGGCCGGCGGTTCTGCCTCCAACACGATCAACTGCATCGCCTCTCTCGGAGGTAAAGCAGCCTTCATCGGCAAGATCGGAAACGACGAAGTGGGCGATTTCTACCGTGAGGACATGATCAAGAACGGCGTCAAACCCATCCTTCTGCTCTCCAAGAACTCGATGTCCGGCTTCTCCATCGTCCTTGTTACGCCGGATGGCGAGCGTACCTTCGCTACGTACCTCGGAGCTGCGGCTGAACTCTGCGCAGATGATATACAGAAGGATGCCTTCACCGGTTTCGACATCTTCCATATCGAGGGATACCTGGTTCAGAACCACGACCTGCTCGAGAAATCCATCCGTCTGGCGAAAGAATCCGGATGTATGGTCTCCCTTGACCTGGCTTCCTATAACGTCATCAACGAGAACCACGCTTTTCTCAAAGATCTGGTCAAACAATATGTGGACATCGTCTTTGCCAACGAAGATGAGTCTTTCGCTTACACTCATCTCAACCCTGAGGAGTCCGTACAAGTGATTGCCGAGCAATGCGACATCGCTGTGGTGAAAGTCGGTAAGAACGGCTCGTATGTACAACAGGGCAGCAAGCGGCATCATATCGGCGCCATCACTACCTCTTGTACCGATTCCACCGGCGCCGGAGACTATTTTGCCGGAGGATTCCTCCATGCCTTGAGCGATGGTTTTGATATCCGCCGCTGCGCAGAGATCGGCACTATTGCTGCCGGACGCGTAGTAGAAGTCGTCGGAACCAAACTGCCCGATGAGCAATGGGAAGAGATCCGCCGTATTTGCGCTCTCTACCGCGGATTCATGCAGAAATACGATAAAGAATAGAAAGACCGCTGCGCTGAAAGACAAAAGACCGCAGGCAAGCCTGCTAAAAGAATAAAGACTATTATGAAATATATCTTAAAACCCTTTTATATCCTCTATCAGTATTTGATAGCTTGGCCGCTACTGGCAGTACTGACAGTCTTCACGGCGATTTTTACCGTTTGTACCGTACATTGGAAGAACGCAGAGTTCGTTCATAAGGTGCAACAATTCTGGTCCCGCTCCTTCTTCTGGCTGATGTTTTTGCCCGTTTCTGTCGATGGAACCGAGCATATTCAACCCGGACAGAGTTATGTCTTCGTGGCTAACCACCAGTCGATGTTCGATGTGTGGCTCGTCTATGGATGGCTGCCCGTGATCTTCAAATGGCTTATGAAAGCCGAGTTGCGCAAGGTGCCTTTCGTCGGAACAGGTTGCAAAGCGGCAGGACATATCTTCGTAGATCGCCGTAACGCGAAAGCCGCTATGGAGAGCCTGCAGGAGGTGGAGAGACAACTCGTGAACGGCATCTGTACGGTTATCTTCCCGGAAGGAACACGCTCCCTCAACGGCGAAGTGGGACGTTTCAAGCGCGGCGCTTTTCAGATTGCCATGGATCTCGGCTTGCCGGTTATTCCGCTTTCCCTGGATGGATGCTTTGAGGTCTTGCCGAAAGGAAAACCCTTTGTCAATCGTCATCCGGTACACATGCATATCGGCGAAGCAATTGATCTCAAGCAGTTCAAAGATGCAGAAGGCAAACCCGATGCCAACGCTGCTATCGAAGCTGTCCGCGAAGCTGTTATCAACGGCCGCCAGAAATAAAATGTCCAAATAATAAATGACCAAATAGTAAATAATATTATGTATTCCGATCCTAAAGATTGTCTCTATTGCACCAACAATGAGACTTTGCACAATCTCATGATTGAGATAGCACATCTTCGCGTGTCACGCGCATTCCTTTTTAAAGAGCAAACGTATCACGGTCGTTGCTTGGTGGCGTACGACAAGCATGTGAATGACCTCAACGAGCTGGATGACGAGCAGCGTAACCTCTTCATGGCGGACGTCGCAGATGTCACCCGCGCTATGCAGAAACTCTTCAAACCCGAGAAGATCAACTACGGCGCTTATTCCGATAAGTTGAGCCATCTCCATTTCCATCTGGCGCCGAAATACGTTGACGGGCCGGACTATGGAGGAACATTCCAGATGAATCCCGGTAAGGTCTATCTCTCTGATGCCGAATATGCAGAGATGGTAGAGGCTCTCAAAAAAGAACTTGTTCACTAATAATGCTTTTCCGCGAGATCATAGGACAAGAGGAGACCAAGCAACACTTGCGTCAGGCTGTGCGTGAGGGACGAATCCCTCATGCACAACTCTTTTCCGGTATCTCCGGCATCGGCAAACTGCAATTAGCCTTGGCGTACGCGCAATACCTCAATTGTCCGCATCGCACGGACGAAGACAGTTGTGGCGTTTGTCCGACTTGTCTGCAGTTTGAGAAACTCCAACACCCCGATCTGCATTTTGTCTTTCCGATAGTGGGCTCTGATGAGACCTGCGATGCCTTCCTTCCTCAATGGCGGGAGATTATTCTCAACCGGCACTATTTCGACCTGGAAGATTGGCATAAAGCGCTCGGCGTCGAGACCAAACAATCGATGATCTACGAGAAAGAGAGCGGAGAGATTCTCCGCAAACTCTCGCTCAAACCGTACGGAAACGGCTATAAGGTCATGATCATCTGGCAACCGGAGAAGATGAATATCACGACGGCGAACAAGCTGCTCAAACTCCTTGAGGAGCCGCCCGTACAGACGATCTTCCTCTTAGTCTCCGAGCACCCCGAGCAGTTATTGGCTACTATTCAATCCCGTGTGCAGACCATCCGTGTACCTCGCCTGGAGAACGAGACCATCGCTGCGGCTTTGGTTCAGAAAGGAATGGACTCCGTAAAAGCGAATGACATCGCCCGCATAGCGAACGGTTCTTATCTGGCGGCTCTCAAAAAAGCCGATGAATCCGACGAAAATCAACAAGAACTGCGCGATTTCATCGCCCTTTTCCGAGACGCCTATACCGTCGGAGTGCTCACAGATCCCGTAAAGAAATTCGAATCCCTCAAACGTTTGCGCCAGTGGTCACTCGACATGGCTGACAGCAAAGTCGGACGCGAGCGGCAGAAACATTTTCTGCAATACGCCCAGCAGCAGGTACGAGAGAACTACATCCGCAATTTCGCGCAACCTGACCTGAATTATCAAATGGAAGCAGAGCGCAATTTCTCCGTTAAATTCGCGCCTTTTATACATGACGGCAACGTAGAAGCTATCATGAACCAACTCGACCTGGCAGAGCGTCAGATTGAGCAGAACGGAAACGCCAAGATGATCTTCTTTGACCTCTGTCTGCAGATGATCATCCTTATCAAGAAGAAAAAAACATAAATATCCATAACTTATATGGCGAATCAAAAATATCAAACATCGAATGAGCTCAGCGCAGGAGCCACCAAGCGCAATTCCGCACACATGTTGCCTGTGAGCGACTGGCTCTCGGACCTCCCGGAGAATACCCAACTGACCGATCTCATCGAGGTACAGTTCAAGAATACGCGTAAGGGTTATTTCCATAATACTGCGCATCTTCCTTTGGAGAAAGGTGTGAAAGTCGTGGTGGAAGCCAACCCGGGTTATGACCTTGGCGAAGTAGTACTTACCGGCAAACTCGTTGAGTTGCAGATGAAGAAGAACAATATCGACTCCTCCCGTTACGAGGTGCGTCAGGTCATCCGCATCGCTACGGACGAAGATCTGGAGCGCGCCAAACAGGCTCATGCACGCGAGCAAGAGACGATGATCAAAGCCCGCCAACTCGCTAAATCCCTTGGTCTGGAGATGAAGATCGGCGATGTGGAGTACCAAGGCGACGGGTCGAAAGCCATCTTCTTCTATATAGCCGACGGACGTGTGGACTTCCGCCAGCTGATCAAAGTGTACGCAGAGACTTTCCGTATCCGCGTGGAGATGAAGCAGATCGGTGCGCGTCAGGAAGCAGGACGTATAGGCGGAACTGGTCCCTGCGGTCGTGAGCTTTGTTGCTCTACCTGGCTCATCAATTTCTCTTCCGTCGGAACAGGAGCTGCACGATTGCAGAATATATCCCCGAATCCGCAGAAACTGGCCGGCATGTGCGCCAAACTCAAATGCTGTCTCAACTACGAGGTTCCGGTTTATGAAGATGCTTCGAAGGCGCTGCCTTCCCGTCATGCAGAGTTGGAGACCCAGGATGCCACGTTCTATTTCTTCTCTTCTGATCCGTTAGCCGGAACAGTTACCTATTCGACCGACCAACATATACCCGCCAACTTAGTGACCATCTCTGCTGCCCGTGCACATGAGGTGATTGCTATGAACCGGCGAGGAGAGAAACCCGTAGCCTTGGATTCCAGGGAAGTACAAACCACTATCGGATATGAGACGGGACACGGTGATGTAACGCGGTTTGACAGAAAAAAGAAGAAGAACCATCATTCTAACAAACGATGAAAAGAGTACTTTATTGCTTTCTGGTAATTCTCTTGGCAGGAATGTTTACCTCCTGCCGTCATAACATCGTGTACAGCGAATTTATCTCGATTCCATCGGGAGAATGGAGTATAGACAGCCTGCCCCGATTCGACTTTGCTATAGAGGATAATAAAGCTTCTTATGATATTATCCTTTATGTTCGTCATACGGAGCGCTATCCGTATCAGAACATGTGGCTTTTCGTGCAAGACAACCGTCAACACAGCGATACCATCGAGTTCTATTTGGCAGATGATAGAGGCCGATGGCTTGGAGATAAGCATCATGGCTTCATCGAGATGCCGGTTCTCTATGAGTCGAACTATCATTTCCCGGATACAGGCAAATATTGTATTTCGGTCCAACAAGGGATGCGCGATAGCGTGTTGCGTGGCGTAATGGACATAGGAGTGGAGATTGTTAAAGGCGAGAAGTAAGAGGCAAAAGATTATGGGAAAGAATAAACTCAAGAAGTTTGCGGAGATGGAGACATTCTCGAATGTCTTCCAATGTGGCGCACGTGCACTTTACAAAAATGGACAAATCGACGAATCCAGAATTGTCAATACCATGGCAGGCCATTGGCACGATACGTATTTCCACAACGATCATCCCATCGTCTTAGAACTCGGCTGCGGACGAGGCGAATATACTGTCGGTCTCGCGCAACGCTATCCGGATAAGAATTTCATCGGCGTAGATATCAAGGGCGCTCGTATGTGGGCTGGTGCCAAAGAAGCCGAAGAAATGGGTCTGAAGAATGTAGCCTTTCTAAGGACAAATATCGAGTTCATTACTTCCTTCTTTTCTCCCGATGAAATCGACGAGATCTGGATTACTTTCTGCGACCCGCAGATGAAAAAAGCGACCAAACGTCTTACCTCCACCTATTTCATGCAACGCTATCAGCAGATCATGAAACCCTCCGGTCTGATTCATCTCAAGACCGATTCGCCTTTCCTATATACGTACACCACGGAGATGCTCAAACTGAACCCCTATCCGGTTCCCGCCTCAACGGACGACCTGTATGCAGATACGGGAAATGGTCAAATGGGAAATGCCCAAATAGTAAATTATTTTGAGGATGCACGAGCTCTAAAGACGCATTATGAGAAACAATGGCTTGACCGCGGAATGAAGATCAAATATATCGTTTGGCGTCTCACTCCTCTTACGCAATGGGAAGAACCGACCATAGAGATAGAGAAAGACTCCTATCGCTCGTACGGACGTAACTACCAGGCTCTATGAAAAGAAAACTCCTACAAATATTACTCTGGCTCGGAGCGATGTCCGTCCTTACGGCCATTGCGATGGGAGCATGGATGATCATTTGGGGTGGTCCCCAAAGTACCGAATCGCTCAAGTGGTTGCAGTTCATACAGACGACAGCTACTTTCCTGATACCGCCGATTCTATGTGCGTGGCTATGGGATGAGGAGCATAAGCCTTTCCGGTGGTTACGGATGGATGTCCCAGTACAATGGCAGAATATATTGTTAGCGGTAGTAATCATGGTCTGTGCGGTACCGGGTATCAATCTGTTAGCGGATCTGAATAGTAGAGTGGAACTGCCGAAAAGTCTCGAATTCATCGAGCAAATACTGAAGTCTCAGGAGGAAGCTGCTGCGGCTTTGACTGAGCGATTCTTGCAAGCAGATACTATTGGCGGATTATTGCTCAATATAGGTCTTATGGCACTTTTGCCGGCTTTGTCAGAAGAGCTTTCATTCCGTGGCACCTTGCAACAAATCATATACAAGGATCAAAGCGGCAAGGTACAAAGTACAAAGGTGCATCTGGCAATCTGGATAACTGCGTTTATCTTCTCTGCGATACATATGCAGTTTTATGGTTTTGTGCCGCGGATGTTATTAGGCGCGATCTTCGGCTATGTATTTGTATGGAGCGGCAGCCTTTGGGTTCCGATCACCATGCATTTTGTCAATAACGGGCTGGCAGTATTGGTGTATTACCTAATGGGAGAAAGCGAGAACACAAAAAATATCGCCGACACGTTAGGCGCCGGCGATACATGGTACTTAGGAGTCTTTTCGATCCTGATTACATCTCTGGGTCTACTAATATTCTACCGCAGAACTCACAAACAATAATTTTCTTGCGGGTACGGATGTCCAACTGCAACTGAGCAGGAATCTTTGCGTGGCAACCACCACAGGAGTCACGCTCGATCTTCACTACCGCCAGACCATTGCGTGCGCTCTTACGGATACGTTTGAATCCGCTCAAGAGACGCTCGTCAATCTTCTTCTCAATCTCACCGGCGCGAAGAACTAAAGCCTCGGTCTCAGCTTTGGTCTCTGCCAAAATCTGGTCGAGCTCCGAGCGTTTCTGGTTCAGATCTACGGTGCGCTCCTCGATATCTTTGGTCGTCTTTGCTTTCTCCTGCAGTTTGGACTCTAATTCTGCAGAGTAGTGTTTGATCTTACGTTGTGAAGCCTCGATCTCCAACTCCTGATACTCGATCTCTTTGTTGAGGTTGTCGAACTCGCGGTTGTTACGAACGGAGTTCTGTTGCTCTTTGTAGCGAGAGATAGATGCATTGGCATTCTCGGTACGTACACGATGATCGGAGATCTGCGTCTCGCACTCTTTGATGTCGTTCTCGATATTCGCCAGACGGGTCTTGAGACCTTCTACTTCGTCTGCCATATCCTTCACTTCTTGCGGTAACTCACCCGCCAAGGTACGCAGGTTGTCGATCTTGGAATCTACTTGCTGCAATTCATAGAGGTACTTCAGTTTTTCCTCTACGGTTAATTCTTTCGTTCTTGCCATAATTATTTAGTGTTTTAATATATTTATCGGTGAATGATCGGCCGTGCTGATGAAGCATTTTACCCCGATGGAATCGAGGATATCTTTGAATATCTCGCGTGCGTGCCGTTCTGAGTACCAATGATCTATATCAATCAATCCGATTTGTCCGTCGGCGTCCTGAAACTCATGATACTTGCAATCTGCCGTGATATAGACATCTGCTCCTTGCCGGATAGCTTCCGGAATAAACTCTGCTCCACTTCCTCCGCATAGCGCCACGCGTTCGATCATCTCTTTCGGCGCGCGGGTATAACGCACGTACGAGCACTCTAAAATATCGCGTACGCGTGTGAGAAATTCTTCATAGCGAATAGGAGAAGAGAGTGTCCCGATGACGCCCAAACCGGTCTTTTCGTCGGAAGATGGAACTAAAATATGATAGTCCTTTATGCCCAGCTTATCCGCCAGACGGGTATTGATGCCTCCCATGACGGAGTCGAGCGAAGTATGGGCAGAATAGATTGCTATCTGGTGACGTATAGCCGTCTCGACGATGCGTTGTTGAGCCGTCTCGCCGCATATCTGTTTGAGGCCGTGGAAAAGTAACGGATGATGACTGATGATAAGTTGACAACCTCTCTCAATAGCCTCATTGACCACCTCCGTTGTAACGTCTGTGGTCAAGAGAACGGAGTTAATCTCACGTCCCGTGTCACCTATCTGCATTCCCGAGTTATCCCATTGCTCTTGGGCACTCCGTGGCGCTACAGATTCTATGCTATCGATTATGGCTCGTAAGAGCACTTATTTCTTTTCCTCGGCAGCCGTTTCCTCTTCCTCCTTATCGGTGAAATCGGTAAAACCTGCATTAACGAGGATGTTGTACCATTGTATGAGTTTGCGTATGTCGGACGGATAAACGCGGTCGCGATCCCAGTTCGGTAGTACCTCATCGAACCATGCGCTGAGTTCGTTATTGGAAGCTTTTTTTACGTCAAAAGCAACCGGCTTGAGTCCTTCTTTCTTCCCTGCTGAGGTCAGCACTTCGCTCAGGCGTACATCATCCGCATCGGTGAACATAGAGATATCGCTAAGGGCAACAATCTTGTCACGCGCATAAGTCGGCATGCGTTTGCCGTCCACGAGACTCTCCACGATGAGCATGTTATTACCGCGGCTAACTAATTTGTACAATCCGGGTTTACCGGTGATAGCAAGGATATTCTTAAGCATATATTTCGTATTTTTTATGTTCGACTAATCAAAATCGGCTGCAAAGGTACAACAAAATTTTGAAATGTACAAGTAAAAAACTATTTTTTCGCCATTTATCGGTGATAAATAGTACTTTATTCGCTTGTTAAGTCTTTTGCAAGGGATTCAATTTCCTCTTTGCAAGACCGCAACAACTTGGTCGCTTCCGAGGAGAGGCGTTTGTATTCCTCCATACTGAGAGCTTCCGCATTTTCCAGTTGTGCAATAATAGCTTCTGCACGTGCTATTGATTCATCGTACGTCATAATATCGTTATTTGCCTTTTCCACGGAGAACGACTCCGACGGTGAAAAAGAGTATTTTGAGGTCCAATAAAAGGGACATATTTTCCACATAGACGATGTCGCAGTTGAGCCGCTCGATCATTTTCTCCATTGTATCGGTATAGCCGACGCGAATAGGTCCCCAGCTGGTAAGTCCCGGACGTACTTTGTAGATTAGGCAATAATATGGGGCTTCTTGCATAATCTTCTCTATAAAATAGAGACGTTCCGGACGCGGACCAACGATGGACATCTCTCCGCGGAGGATGTTCCATAGTTGCGGTAGCTCATCCAAACGATATTTACGCAGCCATTTTCCCACGCCTGTGACACGTGGGTCATCATCGGCTGTGAGTTGCGGTTTGCCTTCCTGCTCGGCATGGTCAATCATCGTGCGGAACTTATAGATATTAAAGGATCTTCCATATAATCCGATGCGCTCTTGGCGATAGAAAATGGGTCCGCGAGAAGAATACTTGACTTGTATCGCAACTAATATAAAAAGCGGCGAGAGAACGATGAGTCCGAGCGCAGAAACAACAAAATCAAAAGCTCGTTTGATACACAACTCCGAGTCTGTCATGGATTGTTCCGTGATGCGGATGAGAGAGGGATGATCGATTTGCCCGATACGCGCAGCTCCGGTGAGCATATCGTACACACGCGGGATCATACTGATCTCACAGGAGAGCGGATACAGGCGTGCGATGAGTTCGTATAACTGACGGTCGGAATAACCATCCGGCAAATCAATAATAATCTCGTCCTGTTCACCGGGGATAAGCGATTCTGCTTCTTGCGCGGAGTGAATCGTCCGAACACGTGCTATACCGCGGTTTCTCGAGAGAAGAGTGATGGTCAGACGCGGTATATAGGCGAATGTGAACTGCAGCCCGAAAAGGACAGCGAGCGAAACGAGATAGCGGTTGTACGTATCCACTTGATCGTCAATAATGATGACGAAGAAAAATAGCAAAGAGATGACCGCTGTAGAAATGAAAGTCCGCAAAAACTCCCGCCAGAAAGGTTTTTGGAAGGGATGCACATAGTAGCCGGAGAGGTAATAACACCCCAGACAGACGAACGGATAGATTACCAGGGGTTTCCAAAAGCTGAACGCCGGTATCAGTACATCGCTCAGGCCCTCCATTCGTCCTTCGTAAACGATCCACCGGAAACCTAAAAAGCAAAGCCACACCAGTTCACTACTGATGAGGTCAGCCAAGAGATATGTCAGTTGTTGTTTGCGACGGAGATTCATTATGGGCGGATAATTTTGAAGCTGTTATCAGCATTGATTTTGATGATTGTACTGGGTTCGTGAGGCGTCTCGTCGTCCCGTCTGAATAGGCAAACGTAGTCTGTATGGTCTAGGATAGGTCTTACTATCTCCTTAAAATACCTCGCAGTTGGTTCGCCGGAGATGTTAGCGGATGTGGAAACAATCGGTCGCTTGAGTTGTGCGCAGAGCGCGTTGCTGAACGGCTCCTTGGTGATGCGTATTCCGACAGATCCGTCTTCGGCTATCAGGTTTGGTGCCAAATGGCGGGCGTTTGGGTAGATAATCGTTAATGGCTTTGCGGGAGAGCTGTCGCTCTGAGAGGTGGAATCTTCATCGCAAGCGGTTTGTAGGAGCATTTCTGCGGATTCGGGAACATCGACATAGTAGTCGAGTTTGGCAGCGGAATCGAGGAGGACGAGCATGGATTTGGAATCCTCGCGTTTTTTGAGCGCATAGATGCGTGCGACCGCTTCGGGATTCGTAGCGTCACAACCAATTCCCCACACGGTATCTGTGGGGTACACGATGATTCCTCCTTGTCGCAAGACGCGCAGAGCTGCTTGTAAGTCTTCTTTGTCGTACCGCATAAAAATTACGCAATTTGGGTGCAAAATTACAAAAAAAAAGGCAAAAAACCAAAGAAAATGCAGAAAATCGACGAATTAAATCAAAAAAATCGCGGAATATTTGGTTATTTGGAAAAATTGTAGTAATTTTGTAGCCCCTTAAGTAGCGCGCGTCCGTAAGGCACGCATGTATGCAAAAAATATAAGGAATAAATCAAAACAAAAACAATAAACAAATTAAACAAATGAAAGAGTTAGATTTAACTAAGTATGGTATCAAGGGCGCAACCGTAATTGCACACAACCCTTCTTACGAGTACCTCTTTGCAGAGGAGACCAAGCCTGAGTTGACCGGTTATGACAAAGGTCAGGAGACCGAGCTCGGCGCAGTAAACGTAATGACAGGTATTTATACCGGTCGTTCTCCTAAAGACAAATACATCGTTGATGACGCTCAGAGCCACAACAACGTTTGGTGGACCTCTGAGGGTTATAAGAACGACAACCACCCGATGTCTGAGGACGTTTGGGCAAAGGTGAAAGAGCTGGCTATCAAGGAGTTGAGCAACAAGAACCTCTATGTAGTTGACGCTTTCTGCGGCGCAAACAAAGAGACCCGTCTGGCTGTTCGCTTCATCGTTGAGGTAGCATGGCAGGCTCACTTCGTTAAGAACATGTTCATCCAGCCGACCGCAGAAGAGTTGGAGAACTTCGAGCCGAACTTCGTGATCTACAACGCTTCGAAAGCCAAAGTAGAGAACTACAAAGAGCTCGGTCTGAACAGCGAGACCTGTGTAGCATTCAACACCACGAGCCGTGAGCAGGTGATCATCAACACCTGGTATGGCGGTGAGATGAAGAAAGGTATGTTCTCGATGCAGAACTACTACCTGCCTCTCCGTGGCATCGCTTCGATGCACTGCTCGGCTAACACCGATATGGAGGGCAAGAACACCGCTATCTTCTTCGGTCTGTCGGGAACCGGTAAGACGACCTTGAGTACCGACCCGAAACGTCTGCTGATCGGTGACGACGAGCACGGATGGGACGACCAAGGTGTATTCAACCTCGAAGGCGGTTGCTATGCAAAGGTTATCAACCTCGACAAAGAGAGCGAGCCGGACATCTACAACGCTATCCGCCGCAATGCGCTGCTGGAGAACGTGACGGTTGACGAGAACGGCAAGATCGATTTCGCAGACAAGAGCGTGACCGAGAACACCCGTGTTTCCTATCCGATCAACCACATCGAGAAGATCGTTCGTCCGATCAGTGCAGGTCCCGCAGCCAAGAACGTGATCTTCCTGAGCGCTGACGCGTTCGGCGTGCTGCCTCCTGTATCGATCCTGACTCCGGAGCAGACCAAGTACTATTTCCTGAGCGGTTTCACGGCTAAGTTGGCAGGAACCGAGCGCGGTATCACCGAGCCGACTCCGACCTTCTCCGCTTGCTTCGGCCAGGC
>DFHS01000031.1:0-13057 GCA_002372695.1 Bacteroidales bacterium UBA3717 | reverse complement strand
GTCGCATGGGAGACAGATCCGGAATAATGTTGCACTCGGATCAGGGCTGGCATTATCAGCACGCTCATTACCAGTGGGCATTGCGTGAACGCGGAATCATACAAAGTATGTCAAGAAAGGGAAACTGTTTGGACAACTCTGTTATGGAGAACTTTTTCGGACTGCTGAAGAACGAGTTTTATTATGTGAATCATTTTGCCGACGAGCGAACCTTTCTAAATGGTTTAGCAGAGTATATAAAGTATTACAACAATGATCGTATCAAACTGCGTCTGAACATGAGTCCTGTCCAATACCGGCAAACCTACATGAACAACATGTCAAAGAACATGCATACATCTAACAACATTTACTAACCCTGTCCAACTAAATGGGGTCACCTCAGTAAAGATTAAGTGCCATCCAAACAACAACCGATATGGGAAAAGTAACATTAAATAAAAAATTCAAGGCCTACACAGGAGCACTCCCGCCTAACGGACATCGTTTGTATCTCACCAACCGTTTTGGCGAAGAGATCATCTCCCACATGCCCGAGCACCGCGATCCGGATTCCGTAACGGAAGCCCAACGTCAAGCTTTTCAGCTCATCAAACAAGCCTCCGCCTTGGCCGATGCCGATCTCCGTGACCCCGTCAAGCACGACGAGTGGCACAAAAAATGGCACGACTCGCTTTCCAACCGTCGTGCCAAACAATACAAAACTCTCCGCGGCTTCGTCATCGCCGCCTACCGCCAGCAACTATAAAAACAGCAGCGACATCATTGTCTCTGCTGCCCTTTCTTCTTTGAGACCTTTCAGCCCAAGTACCAATGATTGGGAGTTACACCAACAACATTTCTTACAATCTCGACTTTCTGTTCCCATGTACTTGCTGTCACGATGTCCTCAATGATTGATTCAGAAACTCGAGTTGTGTTGTAATCAATTCCATTTGTTGTCCATTTAATAACTGACACCATAATACTACAAAAAATTATAATTCTCGCCTACTCTTTGCTGGATTTTCGGCTTTCTCCTTAATATTTGCATACAAAAAACGTGAGCCAACTGCTATTGGTTCATTCGGGCTTGGACTCCCATCCATCCAACATGCAGAAAACTCACGCATTCACGTGAGCATTCGCACTATTTGGGAATGGTATCTTCAAAGTGTCCAAGTTTGAATGAATCCTCAAATAAAGCAAACGTTTATTTTATCTATGTAGCGCAACGCCTTGCGCTTGTAACTGCTTTTTTATGCTGTCAGTTCCTGCTATGAAACTTAATGCGCAAAAAATCCTTCGTACGATAAATCCTCGTCTAAACGAGGCCAATGAACGCCAAATGGCGAGCACGAATAGTCCTCACGCTCCTGTTTCGAGGCATTCCGCAGACCGGCATAATCAGCGAATTTCTCGCTTGATTTTCTGCCGTCAGCTGTTTGTATCCAAATAGCTGTATCTGTCAGCCATATTTTTTGTACATCTATCATTTCGCAAAGAATGTTTTCCAGCGCTCTATAATCATTTCCTTATTCTCTTCTACGAGCGATTCTGCCAACTTTAATCATCCCTTTGCTGTCTAACAACACCACCTCCGGCAGCACTTGAAAACGAGCTTCTGCATTACCTTTGATTACATGAACATGAATAGGCTCATGGTCATTCGAATAAAACAGAAATCGAAAGCCGAATACAATAAATAATGTTGGCATGTTTGTCGGTATTTGTGTTTGCGCTGCAAAATTACTACTTTTTTTGCATATATGCAAGTGCCCGCACACTTTTTTTACATTTTTTCACACTTTAGCATAAAGATATTTGCATATCTCAAAAAATTATTGTACCTTTGCACGCAAAAACGTGCAAGAAAGGACAAAAGACATGAGAAAGAAGTATTTGTTTTTGAGCCTGATCATGCTGGCATCAGTAAGCCTGCATGGTCAAGAGAGTGATCCATTAGCTACCGGTTTAGGCGGAGTAGCGACAGTAGCGGGCGAGACGCAGACTGCCGCGGAGAGTGAAAAGTTAAAAGTGGAAAGTAAGGGAGATAGTATTCCGATGTGGAAGAAGAAGCTGTACTATGGTTACAACTTCGACATCTATTTCCACAACGACACCAAAAAGGACAGCCGGGAGAACGGCTGGTCATTCGCCCTCACCCCGGAGATAGGATGGAAACTGACGGAGAAGATTTACTTGGGTATGCGGTTCGGCGGTAGCTACGCCAATTATAAGAGTTCCTATCTTGTGTCCGAGATAGACACCTCCTATTACACCGATCTGCGTGTTCATGTAGGCTCATGGGAAGTAGCGCCGTACGTGCGGTACAAGATGAAATCGCTCTTTAACGACAAGGTGGGCATCTGGCTGGAGGCACACCTCTATGCCGGCATGGACTTCCCCCGCGTGACGGAAGGCAAAACTGCGCACACCGATTACGACGGATTGCGTTATGCCACCACGTACGGGTTCCAGGTCTCGCCGGTAATCACCTATCAGTTCAACCGAAAGAGTACCTTCCAGATCTTCTTCTCCATCCTCTCGCTTGGCTACAGCGGTACCATGTACAGCTATGCCGGCCACCAAGAATTCTCGAATGATGTCATCATCTTCTCCGGCAAACTGAGCAACCTCCTATCCAACCAATTCACACCGGGTTTGTACGGATTGAAATTCGGTGTGCAGAAGAGTTTCTAAGTGAAGCGTCTCCTGTCTCTGTTGTGGAAGATCCCTTTAGCGCTGACAGGCGTTCTTTTAGGGATAGTGGTACTACTGCTAATGGCAGTAGCCACCGTCCTTTACGAACCTTCCGTGCGGCAGAAAGTGCTTGACAAAGGGCTCGCCGCGGCGAACGAAAAAACCGATTTCGACATCGACCTCGGACGTCTTTATCTCTCGCCTTTCCACCATTCGCCGATGGTTCTTTACCGCGCATATAAAGGCGAAGCAGATCTCCCCGTCCGCGTAGAGATTGACAGCCTCTTCGTCGGTCACCGCGGCGTGGACACCTTAATTTACGCGCGCGCCCTGCGTCTGAAAGCGACCCTGAAAACAAATTCTCGCCCCTTTATGGGGGAGTCGGAGGGGGCTTCTATTCCCCCTATAGAGGTGGACACACTGCTGCTGGATCATGTCACCTTCCATTCCGACTCGCTCATCGCCGCGGTAGGAGTAGATGCGATAGTGGGGCAACTTGCCGTCGCCTCTCCGCAGATCAGTATTCCCGAAGGCCGTTACCCCTTGCACGGATTGCGGCTGAGCGATGCGAATGTCGGGATTGATCTGCGCAGTACTACCACCCCTGACACTCTCCCCAAAGACACCACGCCGCTCTTATTGGCATTCGAACTGCCGGACGGCGAACTCAGAAACATCCATTTCCGCCTCACGCCGCTGAATATGGATATCCGCACGAAGAGTCTCTCAACCGAAGCGACCGTCAATGTAGGCGCGAACAAGTATGACGCGCGGCGGCTGAACGTGGGCGGTTTTGCCTTTGACCTCAACAACCTGCATATCCCTGCTGACACCATCTACGGCGGTGCTTGCGCAGACATAGCGCGCAATATCATCACTTCCCGCGGCTTGCATGTCCGTTCGTCAGAGATAGGAGCTACTGCCGATCTCAAAGCAACGAAGATGGACCTCAACACCATGCAGGCAGAGACCTCCGGCGAAGCGTCCTTCCAAGGCTCTAAAGCCACTCTGAAAGCCTTCTACGACATCAACAACGAGGCCTACGATGCTACCGTTCATATCGACCGCGTCAACCTCTCGCCCTTCCTCAAGGACTCAACGCGTATCGTCATCGCCGGAGATTTAGAGGCAGCGGGTAAAGGAATCAACCCCAAAAGACCGCTTTCTTCCCGCATCCATCTACGTCTCGACAAAGCGATCTATGAGGCCTACGATCTCTCCCACACGGATCTTCTTTTTGCGACAAATACCGCCACCTCTCTTACGATCAATACCCGCGGGCTGGATCTTGCTATGGACGCTCCGATGCCTCTTTTCCCGCTGATAGATCATATCCTTCCCTTGGTTAAGACCATCTCGGACTCCGCAGTATTAGCCTCTCTTACATCGCTGCAGGACCTCACGGTGCTGGATACCATCCGCCGTCGCATTCCCCCCATCAACGCGGATATAGCGTTGCGAAAAGGCAGTCCCATTCAGTTCCATCTGGATAGCACAAGACTGGAGATAGAGCAGATAGACCTCTCTCTTCGCTCCGATTCGCTCCGGACGGACATAGCCCTCGATGCCGCAGCATCACCGTTCAACCTTCAACGCTCCACCGTCAACCTCAACCTGGCGCTCACCGAAGGACATACGGACGCTTCTCTTCTCGCGAATACGCGGCTCACGGATGGTGTCATGAGCGTCGAAGGAATCTGTACCGACGCATCGCTCCACATGGATCTGACACGGGACGAGGATGCACTCTCAGGCATCGGACGGCTGACGCTCGACAACCTTTCCTATAACGCCATGGACTTAGGTTCGCGTGCGATAGATATACAGGTTTCGCCCTCGCAAGAGCACGCTCATGCCTTGCGCGCAGAGGTACGTACAGAAGAACTCCCTCTCACACTCATTGACGGGTTCGTCAGCCTGCCGGAGGATATATCCCTGCGCGGAGCCGTACGAGCTGCAGCCTCGGTAGATGGGCTACCGCGCAAGACGGACATCTCCGCCGAGGTCTATCCTTTAGGCGTCTCTGCGGAATACAAACCTTACGAGATCGGTATCTCTTTAGGCCAAACGCCGATCATCATGGTTCACAACAAAGTGGACCTCAACGGTCTCCCCATCTACGGCGTGGATAGCACGTTCATTGCCCTCAATGGAGGTCTGGACCTCAACACCATGCGGATGGACGTCACCCTTGCTGCCGATAGTTTTGCTCCTGTCAAACTGCCTAAGAACGGCCCGCTACCTGTCTATGGAGACTTGGCTACCGACATCCGCGGTTCGGTCACCGGTCCGCTTGACAGCATCGTTGCCGACGTCGATCTGACGCTCCTTCCCGCCACCGACATCACCTACCCCATTGATAAGAAAAACCTCGCGCAGGTCAAGCCCTATGGTACAGTCTCTGCGCGTTACGGTACAGCCGACGGAGACCTCCAACTCGGCGGACAGATCAACGTCGATGACGGCTTTGTGCGCTATTCGCCGAAGATATACCCCGTCATGCCGTTCCATGTGGACTCCGGAAGCCATATAGCGTTCAATGGCCCTATCGGGCAGACTATGCTCAATATCTCGGCTTCGCAGAAAGTGAAAGCCGATGTGGAGTCCGAAGGAGAAGACACCCGCCGTGTGGATTTCCGAACCGGTGTGCGCGTCAATGGGGTCTTGGATTCGATAGGTCTGGAGTCCATCGGTTTCTTCCTCGAGGCACCGGAAGATGAGACCATCACCCGCGAGTTGGCATCCGTGGATGAGGAGACGCGCGAAGGTCTCGCTGCCACGCTCCTGGCAACAGGTATGTATGTAGGCGAGTCCAACGTGGCCGTCCATCGCGAAGGGTACGCCCTCTCCTCCATCATCAACAGCCGTATCAATGCCGCCATGGCGAACTCAAAAATAGGCAAATTCATGGATGTCGATATCAGCAGCGGACAAACCCAACATGCTTCCGGCAAGTCCAACGATATGAATATCGCTATCTCCAAGTCCTTCCTCAAAGACCGTCTTCGCATCACAGTCGGTTCGACCATCTCCGACAACCCCGACGTTAACAAGACGCAAGGCCTTTTCTCCTCCCTCACCGCAGACTATCGCTTCCTGCCCAAATCAACGGATCATTCCAATAATACATCATTATTCCTCCGTCTCTACTCGCAACGCGACTACAATAACATCCTTGAAGGCGAACTCAACAAATCCGGCCTTTCCGTTCAAGCTACTAAAGAATGGCGCCGCAAGGAACTCTTCCGCGGCGATAGTCTTTCTCGCACCTACGGTCTCACTGCCGATGCCGGCGTGGCGTACCGTTCGAATAACAGTATCGGTCCGGATCTGACACTCAAATCAACGATCAAGAACCTCTTCGGTCGCGGAGAGTCCTTCACCCTTAAGGGCAACGGTGCTTACTACTGGGCGCTACGCAACCGCCATCCGGGCGATCCGAAGAAGACCGATACCTACAAACTCGGCCTCAACGCCTCGCTCCTCTTCCCGTATCTGCATTGGGGACCGGGTGACCATCCCGAGGGCGATACGCGGTACATGCTCGGCTATCAATACGAGAATATCGCCGGCGGCTACGGCGTGCATAAGCTCTCCGGATCCTTCACCTATTTCATCCGTTCGCCCCATAACTCGTATATCACCCACGCCTTCACGCCTTTCTCGCTCTCAGTGGTACTGATGAAGGCGGAGTCGGAGGATCTGCTGGATAAAGCGGCGGAGTACCCCCAGCTCATTAAGATCATCGCCGGCGATGAGTTCGTGCCCTCAATTGGCTATAACTTCATCTACAATGACTACCGCGCCAAACGGCATGTCAACACCTTCCTGGACCTCGCTGTCAAAGAGTCAGGAAACCTCATTAACGCCATCTACTGCGCCTTTGGAAAGAAATGGGACGAGACGAAAATGCTGGGGAATATCACCTTTAACCAGTTTGTCAAACTCTCTGCCGAACTGCGAAACAAATTCAATCTCACCGATCAGGTATGTATCGCTACGCGTCTTTTTGCAGGAGCGAATATACCGCTCGGCAACTCGATGTTCGCGCCCCTATCGGAAGCCTTCTATGCGGGTGGACCGAACTCCCTGCGCGCCTCCTCACCGTACGCCTACGGACCGGGAAACTTCTACTCAGCGAAATATAACCAAAACTTCTTCCACGCCGGAGATATCAAACTCGAAGCGAACTTCGAGCTCCGTTTCCCCATCGTCTGGAAACTCTACGGAGCTACATTCGTGGATGCCGGAAACGTCTGGAACTGGTACTCCACCGTCGATTTGTATAAAGCGGCCGGAATGGAGGATTATATCGAGCGTCTGGAGATCCCCGAAGACCTGCACGACGGTATCCTCAACAACCCCGATTTCGCACGACAGATAGCCCTCGGTACCGGTGCCGGCTTGCGTCTGGATATCGACGGACTCGTCGTTCGTCTGGACATCGGTGTGGGTATCCATGCCCCGTACCAGACTTTCAAATATACCAAAGAGGGGCAGGCAGACACCACACAGCCGATCAAGACCTATTTCAATATCCCTTCTGCACTCGATGCCCTCCGCGTCAATTTCGGCATCGGATATCCGTTCTAAAAACGTCAAACATAATACATAACACATAAAAACATAAAATCATGGTACACGATCTTTACATCTTAATGATCACGGCAGGCATCGTTGCCCTACTGTTCAAGCTGCTCAAGCAGCCGGTTGTATTAGGCTATATCGTAGCCGGTATTTTAGTGGGTCCTCATCTCTTTGGCGAGAAACTTGTGGAGATGGAGAATGTGGAGACTTGGGGCAACATCGGTGTCCTCTTCGTCCTTTTCTGCATCGGTCTGGAGTTCCGAATGAAGAACCTCTTTGAGTCTGGTAAAGTGGCGCTCATCGGCGTCTCAACCATCGTAGGCGGTATGCTTCTTCTGGGTTACGGCGTCGGTCGGTTCTCGCTCTTGGACAACATGAACTCGATCTTCCTCGCTGCGATGCTTTGTATGTCTTCCACCACCATCGTCATGAAGGCGATAGACGAGGCGGGACTCGGCAAAGAGCGCTTTGTCAAAGGTGCGACCTCCATCCTTATCTTCGAAGACATCATCGCTGTCGTGCTCTTGGTGTTACTCTCTTCTATTGCCGTCAAGAACAGTTTTGAGGGCGTGGAATTGTTAGAGAAAGTAGGTGTCCTTGTTCTCACGCTCGCCGTTTGGTTTGTAGTCGGCATTCTGATCATCCCGACTTTCTTGCGCTGGGTACGTCCGCACCTCAATGACGAGATTCTCATCATCTTGGCGCTCGGTCTCTGCCTTGGTATGGTCTTGACAGCAGAAGAAGCAGGATTCAGCTCGGCACTCGGTGCGTTCGTCATGGGTATGATTCTTGCGGAGACAAAAGAGGCGCATCGTATTGAGCATCTCATGGCGCCGCTCAAGAACGTCTTTGCCGCTATCTTCTTCGTCTCTGTCGGGATGATGATCAACCCTGCTTCGCTGGTCGCTTATTGGGATTCCATCCTCTTTGTGGCTGTGGTTATCATCGTTGGTATGATCGTCTTCGGCACCCTTGGTTGCTGGTGGGGCGGTGAGACATTCAAGGACTCTATGCGAACAGGATTCTCGTTCGTGCAGATCGGCGAGTTCTCCTTCATCATCGCGGCCCTCGGTTCCAAACTCGGTGTGACCGATCCGGCTATCTACCCGATCATCGTAGCGGCATCCGTACTCACGACGTTCTTGACGCCGTATATCATGAAGGCTACCGTGCCTTGCTATAACTTCCTATACAATCACGCTTCGCCGCGTCTCAAAGCAAAGATTGACGCCCGCGAGCAACAGGTAGCAGAGACAGAGAAAGCTGCATTAGAAAACGCAGCGACACAAGAAACAGACGCACCTACCAAAGCGGATAAGGTGCGTCATGCCGTTCGTAAAACAGTAGTTACGAAACATGTTGTCGATCTCTTCCTCAAGAATATGAGCGAGAACGATTAAGAGATTCGATAAGCAGTTCGAGAAACTGCTCGGCTATTATTCATCCAAGGAAACGAGTTGGTACTCGCGAGAGCCAAGGCCTATTTGAGCCGCGTGCTCGAGAATATGAATACCATGGCGCGTGTTGATGCGCTCAATGAGAGCGGCAGCATCGTCGCCTTCCTTGGATGGATAATGGAACACGAGATCCACGCAAGCCTGATCCAGCGCTACCGGATCAAGCGAAGCGAGAATGCCTATATCGTTCATCTCCGGGTCTGCCGGATGACTGTCACAATCGCAATCCACAGAAAGGTTATTCGCTACATTGATATAGAGGATGCGCTCGCCGTGACCGAAATAGTCATGCACCGCCTGGGCTGCTGCTGCCATGGACTCGATAAAAGCGTCCTGCTCGGTTTTATTCTGCCAACAGATAGCCACATCGTCCGTGACGCCGGCAGAGTGAATATAGGCTTTTCCGGCAGCGGATGCAACACCGATAGACTGATTCTTAAGCACACCGCCGAAACCGCCCATCGCGTGACCTTTGAAATGCGCGAGGTTGATCATGAAATCGTAGTTCGCCAGGTGCTTTCCGACGATGTCATACTTGATCCACGTAGTGTCTTGAACGGGGATGCGCATATCGCCCTCTTCGTCCATCAAATCAACCTTGGCAATATCTAAGAAACCATGCTCTTTGATGGTCTGCCAATGCGCATCAAAAGTATTACGCTTGCCTGGATACGCCGTATTGCACTCGACAATTGTGCCGTTCACTTTCTGAACCAGCGATGCGATAAGTTCGGGCTTGAGGTAGTTATGTCCACCGGCTTCGCCGGTAGAGATTTTCACCGCCACACGACCTTCTGCCGTACGACCCAAGGCTTCGTAGATACGAACCAACGCTTCAGGCGAGATTTCTTTGGTCATATAGACCACCGGTTTGTCATTCTGCACAGGAGTTTGTGCTTTAGGAGTAGAACAAGAGGTGATGATTACAGCGCAGAGGCTGAGGAGAGTAAGATGTTTCATATATTTATGATTTATGATTTATGATTTATGATTTATGATTTGTGATTTCAAATTGATTTATTTCCGAACGATGCGGTAATGTGGATGATAAGCGTTTCGGAAGGCCTCACTATGCCGTACGGGCGAGGCGGTAGATGCAGCTAATTGCAAAGCCGCCTGTAGTATAGTATCCGTCCAGGCAGGGTGCACCTCCAATGCTATTTTCTCTATCCGTTGCCATTCTTCCGACCAGTTGTCAGAGAACGCATTATTCGTACCTGCAGCATCTACGAAACGCGAGAATAGTTCGCTCTCGCTCAACTGCCCGGCATGTATCAGCGAGAGGTTCACACGCGTGAAGCGATGACGAAAACCTGTGGGCTCATAATCCGGCATAGCGCTCAGGTTCTCGTCCTTGCAAGCCTTTATCTCTGAGAAGAAGTAGTTATGCGCCATGGCTGTATCTTTCAATAAATGCTCAGCGCCGAAGAAGTCCTGAAAACAAGTCTTGTAGACGTCTTGCAGCGTCGCCTGGGGATAATGTTCTGCTATCTCCATACACATCGTTCGTATTGCATTCTCATCGTTGTCAGGCGCCGTTGAACAGGCCATGAGCAGAGAGGTAAGTACAGCAAAAGCCACTCGGAAGTGGCTTTTGCTATTCACAAAGGCAGTACGCATAGGATTAGTAGCTTGTACGCTGGGTAGCAGCATAACTAATCTTCAGCGCGTACGCACGACGGAGTTCCTGTTTGATGTCCGCAATGACACCCATCTTGGTCTCCTTGTCGGCCTTGATAGAAACGGTCATCATACCTTGGTCGGACTCCTTCATGGACGAACGCTCATTAATGATATATTCGCCAATCTCCTTAACCTCAGCGAACTGGTCGTTGAGTTGGATACGAGTCTCTGCACCATACTGCTTACGAAACTCAGCAGTCGGGGTACCAACGTAGATGTATCGTACAAGGGATTTATTCTCCAGTTTGGTGAGCTCCGTCGCCTGCGGGTTCTTGAACTGCACCTTATAGCTGACCTCTTTCATAGACGTAACAGACATGAAGAAGAAGAGCAGCATGAAGATAATATCAGGGAGAGACGACGTGTTCAACGCCGGCATCTCACGTTTCTCATTTCTACGAATCTTAGCCATATCAATTACCGTAATTTTTAGGTTCAGCCTCGGAAATCTTCTGAGGATAGATCTTCTGGATCTGTTTCTGTTGATCCTCTTCGAGTTCGTTGTAACTCTTGTGGAAATACTTCTGCGCGCATTCTTCACGCAGTTCGTTATACGCCGCTACGAGTTCGTTCTGAACATCGAGGTACGCCTGATACTGGGTATCCACATCGTTTTGAACGGAGATGACGTGATCCTTGGTATATTTGATGATACCGAATGGAGCTCCAAAATCTTCCTCTACGAGTTTCGGATAGTAGTCGGCATTCTGCTCGTTTTTGATGAACTCTTTGGCTCTCTCACGAAGTTGCTTCACATCCATCAACTGGCCTTGCACCATCAGCTGGTTAGCGGAGTTGATCTTGACAACCAGAAGGTTGCGTTTGTTGATATCCTTGTCCTCGACTTTTTGATCAGGAGGAATAGGAGCAGGCAGACGGCGAGCCAGTCCCTGGTTCACATCCATAGAGGTGGTTACCAGGAAGAAAATCAGCAACAGGAACGAGATGTCGGCCATAGAGCTGGCGTTGATCTGTGGGACTTTCTTTGCCATGATAAATGTGATTTACTTCGATAGACTTTTAGTATAGCAATATCCCCAAATCATAGTACCGATAGTAGCAATGATGAGGAAATAGCAAGCATAGATTACAGCGTCAGCCATCTGAGCCCAGAAGCCTTCGTTATCCGTACCCTCATAGCCGATGATATTGATTTTCTCCGGGCTACCAAGGAACCAGCATACGCATGCCAAAACGATGAATCCGCAAACTACGCCGAGCGTCATATATGCTTTGCGGCGATTGGTCTTCCAGTTATTCACAAAATCTACGATCACTACAGCAAGTGTGATCAGGACTACAATACCGAAGAGGATGTAGTTCCAGATGAGGAAAGCATCGGTGAAACGAGGAATATCCAGGAAATCACCAGCCACCTCCAGACTACCGTTCGAACCACCGAGGAAGAACAACGCGATAAACACGATGCCCAGACCCAACAGCGACCAGAGGGCAATCTTAGGGATCATTTTATAGTTTTTCATATTGCTCAAAATTTAATTAATCGTTAGTGTTCAATCAGCCAAGCTTGGCTGATATAATTGTTTCTTTGCCACGAGGGCACGATTATTTCTTTTGAGCTTTGTCGTACTCTACTACGAGGTCGAGAAGGCTGATGGAGCTATCCTCCATTTCGTTCACGAGACCCTCAACGAGGCTGAGGATATAGTTGTAGAACAACTGCAGAACAACAGCAATGATCAAACCGAGGAGGGTAGTCAACAGAGCGACCTTGATACCACCAGCCACAACGGTAGCGGAGATATCACCTACCTGCTGAATCTTATCGAATGCCTCGATCATACCGATGATGGTACCCAAGAATCCGAGAGACGGAGCGATAGCGATGAAGAGGGTGATCCAAGAGAGGTTCTTCTCCAAGAGACCGAGCTGAACGCCACCATAGGAAGCAACAGTCTTCTCAACTACATCGATGCCCTCGTCGTAGCGGCTGAGACCCTGATAGAAGATCGATGCCACCGGACCACGCGTATTGCGGCAAACCTCCAGAGCTTTCTCAATACCGCCCTGCTTGAGAGCAGCTTCTACGTCAGCGAGGAGTTTCTTGGTGTTGGTCTTGCTCAGGGAGAGATAGATGATACGCTCAATACAGAGAGCCAAACCGAATACGAGAGTAACGAGGGTCAGTGCCATGAAGCCTGCACCACCTTCGATGAACTTCGTCTTAAGGGTTTTGTGGAGAGCCACGAGACCGCCAGCCTCCTCAGCCGGAGCCTCTGCTACTTCTTCTACTGCCTCAGGAGCAGCTACTTCATCTACGTTTTCAACAGCTGCTTCCTCAGCAGGAGCTGCTGCCTCTTGTGCCATTACTGCTGCGCTACCGAAAGTAAGCATAGCCAGCACGGTAAGGGTTGCAAATACTTTTTTCATGAGATAAATTGTTAATTGATTATTTGTGTTTATTGTATTTCGGTTAATTGTTGCGAGCCCTTCCCCGGCTCGACGCTCTCCACGGGGATTGCTTCGTAATCCCCACAAGCTGCCGCTGGCACCTTGTTCAAAGCTTTTGCCTCTATCCGTGTCCGTAAGCAAGCTTACTTCCCCGGCTCGATGCAAAATCTTTGCGGAGAGACGGGGATTCGAACCCCGGAAACCCTTTTGGAGTTTACACGCTTTCCAGGCGTGCC
>DFHS01000022.1:0-72006 GCA_002372695.1 Bacteroidales bacterium UBA3717 | reverse complement strand
GTCCAACTAAATGGGGGCACCTCAACCGTAATCAATGTATAATGTATCCGCCACATTTGGCGGATCAAAAACACCTTATATAATATGGCACTTGTAATACTCGAATCCCCCGTCGCCGAACTCCACGGCGCACTCGAACGCAAAGGCATCATCAACCGTCAGAAGAAGTACCGCGATGAACGCGGTCGTGTCATCCACGAAGGCAGGCAGGAAGCCTATAAGGTCAAGAACCCGCGCGACTGGAAGAAGACTCCCGCAAAAGGAGCCGAACTCGCCCACCACAACCGCTGGCGCGAGGCGTGTCTGCGTACCACTCAGATCCTCCAATCCGCACAGCCCGACGGTCTCACGCAGCAGCAGATCTTCCACAAGCAACTCAACCACATCCCGGACTTCTATACCCCCGAAGAAGCCCAAGCCCTCTATGCCCATTACCTCGAACGTTACCTCGCCCAACTCCCCGGTAGCACCTACCGTCCAGTTCCCGACCCGGCCAATCCCACAGCTCAAGCCCCTGCCCGCCGCACCAAGCCCGACCCGCAAGCGCCTCTTGATCCCGTTACCCGTACTCCCAAACGCTACGCCCAGTTCCCCAACTTCATCCGCGCCATGCTCTACCTTGAATTGAAAGTCGCCGAATAATTCTCACAAAAAAGTAGAAATAATACTATTTTGAATAAAAATGCAAAAAATACGAGAAATTTTCTCATATAATTTGCACATATGAAAATATTTTTGTACCTTTGCCGCCAAATTCAATAGGACCTAAGTATGTTAGTTAATTTTACAGTAGGAAACTTCCGTTCGTTCAAGGAGAAAAGAACGCTTAGCATGGAAGCGGCAAATATCAAAGAGTTTGCAGAATCGTTAATAGCTGCGCCTAATGGAGCGTCTCTATTGCCGATAGCTGCTTTGTACGGCGCTAATTCAAGTGGCAAGAGCAATATTATTAAGGCTTTTCATGTTTTTACAGATCTCCTGCGGCGTTCTAATTCGATGAGTTCTGCCGATGAGATACCTGTTGTGCCTTTCTTGTTGGGAGAGCCCAAGGATCAAATGACAAGCCCTTCATATTTTGAGATTGAAGTCATAACCCCGCAAAATAACTATTATCGCTATGGGTTTGAGGCTAATAAAAAAGCTATAGTTGGCGAGTGGCTGTATAAACACGTCGGATCAAAAGATACTTGTTTGTTTTTACGTGATAATGATTCCATCGGAGTAACCAAGGCATTTCCAGAGGGAAAGGGATTAGAGGAAAGGACAAGAAATAACGCATTATTCTTGTCTGTTTGCGACTCCTTTAATGGTACGATAGCCAAAGAGTTGGTCGCAGAAATCAGCAAATCCATTGTTACATCAGCCGTTGAGCATGAGCGAATATATAGTACGTTGGAACCTATTATCCGCCAGAACCCAGATACATTTGCAATGGTTGTAGAGGACACCAACAAGGTATTACACCAAATGGATTTGGGCTTCTCCCGCTATGAGATTCCGCAAGATAAGGAATTGGCTAAAAATATCAAGGCTTTTACATATCATAACATATACGATGAGAAAGGCGAGGTAATTGGGGAAACGAGATTGTTAATGAAGCAAGACGAATCCGAAGGCACCAACAAACTCTTTGATATAATGTCGATGATACTGATGTCATTAAACGGCGGAGGTTTATTGGTAATTGATGAATTGGATTGCAAACTGCATCCTATTCTTACGGCATATATCATAAAGATGTTTAATGACTCAAAACTCAACACCGGACATGGCCAACTTATTTTCGCCACGCACGATTCAAACTTATTAAGCGCAAAGTGTTTGCGCCGTGACGAGATTTGGTTTGTTGAGAAAGACAAACAAGAGGCATCGGATCTCTATTCGTTGGTAGAGTTCAAGGACGCAGATGGTGTCAAGGTACGCAACGACCGTAGCTTTGAGAAGGACTACATCAAAGGTCGTTACGGCGCTATTCCTTACGTAAACTATAACTGGTAATCTTATGGCAAAGGCAATGTCAAGCCGTGCGATTCGTGAACTGCGTGAACGCACGCGCAAAGAGAAACACGATAAGAAACGCAAGGTGGCTACTCGCAGGGTTCACCTCAACTATCTTATTGTCTGTGAAGGAGAGCAAACCGGCCTAATTATTTCAAAGCCTTAGTCGGCGGACGTAATTCAAGAGTGTTGTCGGTCGATGTCCTCGGAATGGGTGAGAGCACGTGCCGCTTGGTTCGTACAGCAATGGAAGAAAGAGACAAAAGTCCTATTGAATACGACCGTGTATGGACGGTATTTGACAAAGACGATTTCATAGACTTCAACGAAGCAATAGATCTTGCTCGCTCCAACGACATCAATGCTGCTTGGTCGAATGAATCGTTTGAGTTGTGGTACTACCTACACTTTCAGTACTTGGATACTCCTATTACTCGTGCGCAGTACATAGAAGCACTCAACCGAGAAATCCGCAAATATGAACCCGAGTATTCCTATGCCAAGAATGACAGAGCCACTTTTGCTATCTTATGTCAATATGGTAACTTAGATATGGCTATCCGTCACGCAGAGCGTTTGGAAGCTTTCTACCATGACACCAACTACGCCACTCACAAACCCTGTACAAAGGTACATCATTTGGTAATGGAACTGCTAAATCCGGAAAAGGTGCTGACAAAGATAAATGAAGATTGAAAAGTTTTTATTTGCAAAGAAAATCCGCATTTGTTGTAAATGCCTGATTTTAAGCGAGTTTTTATTTGCAAAGAAAATCCGCATTTGTTGTAAATGCCTGATTTTAAGCGAGTTTTTATTTGCAAAGAAAATGCAAAAGAGTAGTAAAAAGGTAGTAATTGAGTAGTAATTCGCATCGATTAATATACCTTCGTGTTATGCAAAAACGAATTACAACCATAGTAGGAGCAGGTGCTGTATTGGATTTTGACTTTCATTACCCTAATGCATTTATCCCGTCTACAGAAAATATCACAAAAGCCATAAAAGAACTGACTTTTAAAGGGTATGATAAAGAGCAATGTGACGTTATTAATGTTGTTTATAATCTTGCATTAAGACGTAAATTATCAGTATATGATAAGTATCCATTGAAAAAGCAATATCTATCTGATAAGTATAATCTTAATTTTGAGGAATTATACTTTCTATTAGAATCAATGTTATCTTTAACGAGCAATGGAATAGAATACTTTGATCCTACAGGAGTTCCTCCTTTATCTACTTTGCTTATAGTACGAAAAGAATTAGAAAGTTATAAGCATGTTGAATTTGAGCGTGCAGTTTTTGAAAGTCTAAAAGAAATAATAAGTATAATAGAACGCTATGATAGCCATTTCCGAGAACACACGGATTCTGAAATTTGGTATCGAAAATTTTGGAAAGGTAGAGATAATATAAAATATGACATCTTCACATTTAACTATGATACGACCATCGAACAATGTATCGGAGATTATGAGGATGGGTTCGAGTTGATAGAGGAAAGCGAAGATAAAGTTAGTGCTTTTCTACCTAAGAAATTATTGAACAATCCAAATAATTTATCTACAGTACAACACCTTCACGGGTGTATATACTACGCTGAATGTCCAGAAGAATGCGGAAATACTCATAGTAACAGAGATTTCTTTAAGATGAAAAGCGTTAAGGATGCGATAAAACATATAGGAAGACAACAAGACGAACAAACACAAGCCAAAGAGTTTTATATAAACTCACCTATACTAATAGGTCTACGCAAATTAGATAAGATGACTTTCTTGCCAAGTAGTATATATCATCCTAACCTGGTAAACAAACTAATAGAAAATCGAGGGATTTTAATTATTGGATATTCATTTAGTGATTTATATGTCAATCAATTACTGCAAAGAAGATTGTTAATGTATGGTGACAATCATAGATTAGTAATTATTGATTATTTTCCTCCTTATGTCAACAATATTCAGGCATTTTATCGATATACGCAAGATAAGAAAGATCATTTGCTGCATTTCATTAAACCATTTATGAATCTTAGAATCGAAAACTTTAAGATTAAAGGTGCAGAATTCAGAACTTATAACGACCCTATTTATAGTGAGAACCATAAATGCATGTTGTTTATATGCGGATTCAGAAAAGCGGTAGAATCATATGCTGACCTGATTCTTGATTTCTTATAATCTTATAAAAAAATAATATTATATTTGCATATTTGAGAAAAAAGTAGTACCTTTGCAGCAAATTTCACTCCGAAGCGTCGGAGTTAGTAAAATAACATATTTATAAAGCATTATTATTTCGTGTCAGCCGAAAGCCCTGCAAAACTTTACGGAATAAGACCCTGAAATAATCAGAGCATTGTAGCCTATATTGGGTTACTTTTACTCATCAATAATAGATGCTCACGCTAATAGTGTGAGTTTCTTAGATGAGTGAAGGTTCCTTGCAGGGCTGCCTTGGCGACACGATAAGAGACTTGCACTTTTTGTGTCGATATATAAAAATTTAAAACATTATATGTATGGAAGAACAAAAGATTGAAAAGAAAAACTACAATTATGTCACATGGATTGTAGTAGGCATTTTTGCTTGTATTTTTATTGGTGTTAGAATTTATACCAAGTACTTGCAAAAAAAGAATCTAGAAATAATAACTCAACAGATAGAGAAAAATCCTGACTTCTTATACAATCGGATGATTGATATGAAAGCAGATAAAGAAGCACGGGATGTAGAGTGGTTAGAATATACATGCAAATTCGGTTGTTATTTTTCGTATCCTGATTATTTTGAAATTAGCGAGACAGAGAATGGTACTTCGCGCCGTGTGTTATGTCAGGCAAAAGGTAACAACTTAACTATGGTACAAATGTCATGTTCTACAAATCCTGATTTTAAGTTGTTGAGTGCTGATGATAAAGATACAAGGTATGAAACCGCAATGTTAGATATTAAATCATCACTTAGGGAAAACTATACGAAAATTGCATTTACCTCTGTAGGAGATAATGAAAAAAGAGGGAACTTATACGGTAAACTTGTAAAATACCATGCTCAAATACACGATTTACCAGAGATAGACGGTGAGGTATTTATCGCTTATCGCAAGGATAAATTGTTTATCTATATATCTCAAGTTGCAGAAGGAGGATATAAAGACGATCTTGAAATTTTGATAGCATCAATCGTACTTTTGTAATCTGATTTCATCCAAATCATAAATGTCCAATAGCAATTATAGAGACGCTATTACGAGCGTCTCTATAATTATTTTTAGAATCTCAATCTCGGGCTCCGCGAAAAAGAAAGCCCCTTTATTTTCTCTAATTGCTAACCCCCAAAAAGCAAAAAATGATGACAAAGTAACTTTTTTAGAGCGAATTTCCGAAAAATATTTGGTTACTCAAAGAAATTTTTGTAATTTTGCAGTGCATTTGGCAAAATGTCCCAATGATCCAATAAATGGTAAATTGTAAATGACTAAATTGTAAATGTCTTTATGCGTAAAATATATAAGGAGGTGGATCCTCAATACCTGAACTGTCCGATTCGGAACGTGATTGACAAATTCGGCGACAAATGGTCGCTGCTTGTGTTGTACCATCTGAACGAACACGGCACGCTGCGTTTTAATGAATTACACCGTGATATGTCCGATTGTTCCCAGAAAATGCTCTCGCAGACGCTCAAACGGCTTGAACAGATAGGGCTTATCAGTCGGCAGGTTTATCCCGAAGTGCCGCCGAGAGTTGAGTACAGCCTCACCGCCCGCGGTCAGTCCCTCATGCCGCACGTCTCCGCCCTCATCGGCTGGGCGCTTGAGAATTTCGATATCGCCCCAAATAAACCGATATTATTTAAAACTGAATGCTTTAAATCATAAAAGAGAATCATGACCCGCAAAGAAACAATCATAGCAGCTATATTGCTGATAGTCTTTGGTACAAGCATGCATTTTGTGCATCACGTGCCGTTCTTCAACCATTTTATGGGCTATTTCTTTCCCGTAGCAGAGAGTGTGATGGCCCACATGAAAATGTTTTTTTACCCAATGCTGTTGCTGAGTTTGTATCTTACTATTAGTCGCCGCGACATTCGTGAAATAGGTGCACCTGTATTAGGAGGACTGGCAGTGATGCCGCTTATAGTCATGGCATTTTTTTCTTATTGGGTATTTGTGCGGCATGAATTGATGCTGCTTGATATCGCCATTTATATCGCTTGTATGCTTGGCGCCATCCACATTGCCAAACGATGGCGGACAGCGCCGTTCGTGCAGAATCACTGGAGACTATGGATTGTGCTCATATTGTGCAGCATATTGACCATAGGTGTGTTGACCTACCATTCTCCAAACTGGATTATTTTTGCTGACTTAGGGTAAAAGAAATGAGAATGACAATAGACCAATTTCGTGAACGGATGGCAACGGACGAGCCGATTATCGGCGGCTCGGAGTTGCATATGGAGTTCCATAAGTATTCTCAGGAAGCCCTGCGTATCACCGCCGAAATCAACGGCTCGTACCACACGCCCGAGGAACTGAGACGGCTGTTGAGCGAGTTATGGGCGATAGACATGCCGGATAGTTTCGGCATGTTTCCGCCTTTCTATACCGACTGCGGCAAGAACACGCATGTCGGCGAACGGGTGTTCATCAACATGGGCTGTAAGTTCCAAGACCAAGGCGGTATCTTCATCGACGACGATGCCCTCATCGGTCATAACGCCACGCTATGCACGCTCAATCACATCCCCGACCCGGCTCAACGGGCGGGCATGACTGCCAAACCGATACATATCGGCAAAAAAGTGTGGCTCGGAGCGAATGTAACTGTGCTGCAAGGCGTGACTATCGGTGACAATGCCATCGTTGCCGCAGGAGCCGTGGTTACCAAAGATGTCCCTGCCAATGCCATCGTTGCTGGCGTTCCGGCGAAAGTGATTAAGATGATAGAATAACCAAAATCATTCCTTCTAATCAAAAATAATGACGCAGATGCCATTCCCGGACTGAACCATACCATCACTACCCGCCGCAACGAAGTCGTCCGCTCTGCCGTAGATTTCTTCCGGCAGTTAGGTAGTAGCATGAAATGATAGGGAAAAGCGTGCTATTTTGAGCATAAAATTATAGAAAAAGCGTAGAAACTCTTGCATAATTAACAAAAAAAACTTTGCAGCGGTTTTCTAAAAAATGAAAATAATTAAAGTTTTGGAAATGAAACTAATTGAACGTACATTATTACTAGACCTAGTTAAAAGAGGCAGAATGAAAAGAGCTATCTATTACATATTAGCCTTTACCCTCTGCTCATGTGCGGTGCAACGGACAACCACAAGTGAGGAGTTCGCAAAAGACGTGCAGAAAGACATCCCGTTCAAGGTAAACGAACTGAAGGCGGTGAGCGGTCATGACAACACCTATTCCTTCCGCAGCGATGCCTATATCAGCCTGCAGCCGGACTACGAGGTGGATAGCGAAGGAGCAAGCATGATCTACCAGACTACTTTTGCGCCAGCCCACAATACACAGCCGACCAACGTCATCTGGCGCAACATCGTCATTAACCGCAATGCGAAGCGTGTCCTCTGTATCGACCGTCTTACTCAAAACGGCAGGACTTTCGGCTATGTCTATGTGCTGCAATCGGAGACGGCGCGGTACAGCGACTCCGGCACCTTCCATTGGGATGTGAGCAACCCCAAACTGCTGCTCAACGTGAGCGATGCCATCGAAGGCATGAGCGAACTCTCCGTCGAGACGCTAAACACCCTAACCAAATAAACGACATACTAAAACCTTTTGATATATGACCTATTCAGAATTCAAAGAACGGGCAAAACGTTTCATTCGCGAACGGCTCAGCCTGACTGACTATACGGATGTGCAGGCCGCCAGCGCGAATATCCGCAGTAATATCCCTTTCCGCGGACCGAACATCTACATCCTCTTTGTGGCGATTGTCATTGCTTCGGTCGGACTGAATGTCAACTCCATTCCTGTGATCATCGGCGCCATGCTTATCTCGCCGCTGATGAGTCCGATCATTGGTTTCGGCATGGGCTTGGGAACCAACGACACGGATCTGCTCTTGCAGTCGCTCAAGAACCTCGGAATCATGTTCGCCATCAGCCTTTTGGCATCAACGCTCTATTTTATGGTAACACCTCTGGAGACGGACAATCCCACGGAACTGTTAGCGCGCACCAACCCCTCTGTCTATGATGTGCTCATCGCTTTCTTCGGAGGAATTGCCGGCATCCTGGAACTCTCGCGCAAAGAAAAGGGAACGGTTCTTTCCGGCGTGGCTATCGCTACCGCACTCATGCCGCCGCTCTGTACGGTCGGTTACGGTATCGCCAGCCTCAACTGGCAATACGCAGCAGGAGCGCTCTATCTGTTCTTTATCAACTGTATCTTCATCGCCTTGGCTACTTTTTTGGCTGTCAAGTACTTGCGTTTCCCTGTGGTGGAAGAGAAAGACGGAACCTCGCGCCGGAGAATCATCTCTTATGGTTTGTTGATTCTCGTTGTGCTGGTGCCCAGTTTCTTCACGGCGTATAGTATCGTCCGCGAGAACCGCTTCACCACCGAAGCACGGCATTTTGTGAAGGAGAACCAAGCCGTCGGAGGCACTTATATCTATGACTACAGCACGGACATGTCCGTCAAACCTTATACGCTCACGCTGCGGCTGGCAGGCGAAGCGCTAAGCCCTGAGTCTCGCGCACAGCTCTATACGAACGCAGAGAAACACGGGATTTCGCATGCGCAGATTCTCTTTCAGGAAGATGCCACCATCGAAGTTCACCGTTTGAACGAGACAGAGGTCATGCGCGACTGGTTAGCGTCCACCGAGCAGCAACTGCGTCAGCGCGACGATTCGATTCGCGCACTCCGGCAACAACTGGATGCCTATGAAGCGCTTGTTCTGCCTACGGAGCAGATCAGTAACGAACTGCGCGCACAGTGGTCGTCCATAGACCGTATAACCCTTGCAAGAGCAGACTCGACCGTACTGCTGGTCATCTCCGAGAAACAGGCGGCAAACCATAAGAAAGAGACACTAACCCACGAAGACCTTGCGCGTATGGAGCAGTGGCTTTCCATCCGCCTGAATGTCCCGTCCGTACAAGTCATAAAAAACAACTGATACAGCAACCCAAATCCAAATTCAACAAGGCGTAATATAAGCCGCATACAAAATGACCGAATACGAAAAAATGCTTCATAACTTGCCGTATGACTACACGGACAAGGAGGTTCAAGCGAACATCCTGCGGGCGTATTATGCCATGCGGGATCTCAATCAATGCGGCGCATGGGATATGGATGAGTTGCACCGTTGTATAAAAGCCCTCATCCCGGATGCGCATCCTTCGGTGATTATTTGTCCGCCTTTCCATTGCGACCACGGCAACCGTATCTCCATCGGCGAGGGTTCGATGGTCAATTTCAACGGCGTGTTCCTGGACGGCGGAGGTATCACCATCGGTGCCCACACGCTCATCGGCCCCAACTGCCAACTGCTGACGCCCGACCATCCGCATGATTACCTTGAGCGCCGCCGGACGATAGAGACGGGCAAACCGATTCGTATCGGCGATGACTGCTGGTTGGGCGGCGGAGTAATCGTTTGTCCGGGTGTCACCATCGGTAACCGTGTGATCGTTGGAGCCGGTTCGGTCGTCACGCATGACATCCCTGACGATGTGGTCGTTGCCGGCAATCCCGCCAAAGTAATTGTTGCTTAGGATCGACAGAGCGAAGCGGCGGAGAAACTGTGTGCGAGTCGGTATGAGAACAAGAAAGAGACCCATAAGGTCTCTTCTATGTTGCTCAACCAGGACTCGAACCCAGACAGACAGAACCAGAATCTGTAGTGCTACCATTACACCATTGAGCAATGCGCTTTTTCTTAGCCACAAGGGCACGATTAACTTCGTTTTTCAAAAGCGGGTGCAAAGGTACTACATTTTTTTGACATGAGCAAATATTTTTGCAAGTTTTTTACAAAAAAATGCACTTTTGCTACTTTTTTAGCTTCTCTTGGCATTGTTGGATGTACATTTCGGTCGCTTCACGTACCCAACAGTACTCCCATTGAGGGCCTTTGAAAAACTTATCTGCCTTCTCAAACCACACCAAAGCTTCCTCCTTGCTGCCAAAAGGTTTGGGCGCATAAAAGAGGCTCGTGCCGTAGTACGAGAGTACCAACGGATCGTTGGGCGCGAGTTTTGTCGCCTCTTTCGCCAGACTCATCGCCTTGATCGGTCGCATGGACTCGTGCAGCCTCAGTTCATAGACCAAGACGGCAGACATATACATCTCGTAATGCCCTATGGGCAAATGGCCTTTTTGCGCCTCCACATGTTTGCGGAACTGCGCCACATAAGATTTAGCCGCCGGCATCAGGGACTCTTTGCCCTCTTTCTTCGCCTCCGCTACGATATATCCGCAATACCCGTACTCGTAGAGTAAATCCTTTGTACTTTGTACATTGTCCCTTTGTACATCAATTTGCTCCTTCCAAACGGACATATCCTCCTTTTGGTACGCAGCAAACAAGTCCCTATCCGCCGAAAAATCTTGGGCGGATAGGGAAAGAGTGATGCAAAGAGCAGCGATTACTTGCCGCGCTCGAGCAATAAAGTGTGTGTCGGTTGATCGCATACTTCGGTCGGGCCGTAATACTGAATCGGACCCGGGTAGATATAGCTGGTGATAGGATCAGCCCAAGCTGCGCGGTGTGCCTCCAGATACTGGAACGGCTTGCCGTTGAGGTCCACGAGGGCTTTCTGGATAACGGGTTTCATCTTACCGTTACGCTTCTCCATATTCATCATCATCGTGATAGGTACACCACCTGCAATCCACTCTGCAGTCGGCTTGGTGAGGTTGCGCACGAGCGACATGTAGCCGGTCTTGCCGGCTGCGATGAGGTGCGTAGCCGTCACGCCGATAGAGTAGCAGTAGTCGGCATCGAAGTTCGACGGGATAGCGCAACGGCCTTCGTAACCGAAGAAGTGGTTGAGGGCGGAGAACTTACCTTTGTACTCGCCGTTTGCCTTGAGGACAGCCAGACGTTTCTGAACCATCTCGATGAGCAGTTTCTCGGTCTCGATCTGCGAAACCATGACGTTTCCGTGCGGGTCGCGGTCGAGCGTGAGCTGCTTAGCGATACCCTTCGGCAGCGAACGGAAGAGTTCGCAGGAAGCCGGAGTGAGTTTGGATTTGACGTACTCGCGTTTCGCATCGTCGCCGTCCAGGCCGGTGAACTCCTCGTTGTTAGCGAGCATGTCGTTCAGCTCCTGAATCAGGATACGCATAGCCGGGATGAACTCAATCAGACCTTCCGGAATGAGGACGGTACCGAAGTTCAGACCTGCGTTAGCGCGAGCGACAATCACTTTGACGATGTCCTCAACGATGTCATTGAGGGTCATGTTCTTCGCCTCTACTTCCTCAGAGATGAGGCAGATATTCGGCTGGCTCTGCAGCGCGCACTCGAGGGCGATATGGCTTGCCGAACGGCCCATGAGGCGGATGAAGTGCCAGTATTTCTTCGCAGAGTTAGCATCGCGCTGGATGTTACCGATGAGCTCGGAATAGACCTTGCAAGCGGTATCGAAACCGAAAGAAGTCTCGATCATCTCGTTCTTGAGGTCGCCGTCTATGGTCTTCGGGCAGCCGATGACCTGGATGCCGCATTTCTTCTGCAGATAGTACTCTGCGAGGACGCAAGCGTTGGTGTTCGAGTCGTCGCCACCGATGATGACGATAGCCTTGATACCGAGCTGTTTGCAGATCTCGATACCGTTATCGAACTGCCATGTCTCCTCCAGTTTGGTACGACCGGAACCGATAATATCGAATCCGCCGGTGTTGCGGTACTCATCGACGATAGCGCCCGTCAACTCCTGGTATTTGCCGTCGATCAGACCCGAAGGACCGCCGAGGAATCCGTACAGTTTGTTGTTCGGATTGAGGGCTTTGAGGCCGTCGTACAGACCGCTGATGACATTGTGACCGCCGGGGGCTTGACCGCCGGAGAGGATCACGCCGACATTAAACGGTTCCGCACATTTGTTCTCGCCCGTCGTGGGCTCCATCGTGATAACCGGCATACCGTACGTGTTCGGGAAGAGTTTCTGAATCTCCTCTTGATCCGCTACGGAATGCGTCTTCTCGCCTTCTACGAGGCGTACTGCGCCCTGCAATGCTACCGGCATCTTCGGCTGATAGCTCTGGCGCGCAATTTGTAATGGGGATTTTTGCATAATGGTTATATTTTTTTAGTTGTTATTTTTTTTTATCTGCCTCGATGAGGGCGAGGAGTTGCTCGACGGCTTCTTCCTGCGGGATATTCTTGAGGACACACTCTTTGCCTCGAAAGAGGGAGATGCGCTCTCTTCCTGCTCCCACATAGCCGTAATCGGCGTCAGCCATCTCGCCGGGGCCGTTGACGATACAGCCCATGACGGCAATCTTGAGGCCTTCATACTGCGCGGTTGCTTTCTTCACTTCCGCAACGGTTTTCTGGAGGTCGAAGAGGGTTCGTCCGCAACCCGGGCAGGAGATATACTCCGTTTTATATATACGCACGCGCGCGGCTTGCAGGATATCTTTGCTCAGGAAATTGAGTTTCGTCTCCGAGAAATTCGGATTGACGAGCGTCAGTATGGTAGCCTTGAACTCCCACAGCAAACGTCCGCATTCGGCTGCGGCTTGCAAGCAGAACAGGTTCCAGTCCCCTTCGACAGAGCTGTAACGCACCTCTGCTTCGCCGCCGATATTGTCCAGCACTTCGGCAGTAATCGTACCGTCATAACGGGTGGACTCTTCGTCCGCGAAATACGCCACCAAGTCTTGCGCTACGGGTATCTCGTTCTCCGGCGCTTCGCTGAGGCTCACACGTATCGTGTCGCCTATTCCGTCTGCCAGCAGCGCACCGATGCCCACCGCGGATTTGATACGTCCGTCTTCGCCTTCGCCGGCCTCGGTCACGCCGAGGTGGAGTGGGAAGGCCATGTGCTCTTTATTCATGGTCTTGACGAGCAAGCGTACGGTATCGACCATGACACGGGTATTGGAGGCTTTGATGGAGATAACGATCTCGTGAAAATCATGCCTTACCGCTACACGCAGGAACTCCATAACGGATTCTACCATTCCTGCCGGCGTGTCGCCATAACGGCTCATGATACGGTCGCTCAGGGAGCCATGGTTGACACCCAGACGGATCGCCGTCTCATGCTCGCGGCAGATGTCCAACAGTTGCACGAAACGATCCTCCAGCCGTTTCAACTCCGCGCGGTATTCCTCCTCGGTGTAGTCGATATGCTTGAATTTGCGGGCAGGGTCGATGTAGTTGCCCGGGTTGATGCGCACGGCTTCTACCACTTGTGCAGCCGCGTCCGCCACATCTGCCTGAAAATGCACATCGGCGACCAGCGGAACCGCCGTCAGAACCTGCGCATGGATCTCACGCAGCGATTCTACTTCACGCAGACCTTGCGTGGTGAAACGCAGCAGTTCCGCTCCGGCTTCTATACACCTTCTCGCCTGATCGACCGAGGCGTCAATATCGTTCGTGTCCGTGTTCGCCATCGTCTGGATGCGGACAGGGTAGTCGGAACCCAGAAAAATGTTTCCAACCTGTACAGAACAGGTCTTTCTTCGGTTATATGTCAGTTTTATTTCCATAAATGTGGGCAAAAATGCCCTAAAATACTATTTTTTGTTAAAAAAGTTCAAAAAAATTTGGTCATGTCAAAAAAATGTAGTACCTTTGCACCCGCTTTCAAAAATTAGGTTTTCAGAAACCCTCTGGGGTCCCCGAAAATTTCTAATTTTTGGGGAGAGCGAGAACACGGCGAAAATTCATATGAGCAATTTCATTGCGAATCGTATTAAGCCGTAGTTCGCGCGAGGAGAATCAGTAGCTCAGCAGGTAGAGCACATCCCTTTTAAGGATGGGGTCCTGGGTTCGAGCCCCAGCTGGTTCACAAGAAGAGAGTTTCGACTCTCTTTTTTGTTTCCCTTTTTCATTCTTTCAAATAGCGCGTTACAATTTTGCATGCAAAATTACTACAAAAAATCCAAATGTGCAAGATTTTTTTCAAAATAATCGTTCGAACGTAGTAAAAAAAGAAATAAAATTCATTTTATTTTGTAGTTTGCCGGATAATACTGCTTTTTTGTGGGTGCAAGCATTCAATCCCGCGACCACACCGCGACCCGTGCGAACGTGTGAGGTCAATGACTTTTTTGGCACGAAGTTTGTAATACTCTTTCTGCACATTTAAATTTACGGAACTATGAAAAAGATATTTAGATTTTTGGGCATCGTGCTGCTCGTTGCAGCAGTCAGCGCCGGAACAACACTCGCCGTGCTGAAATACGGCAATCTGCAATCTTCAAATCTTCAAATTTTCAAATCCTCAAATGATTCCCTCGGAGTCCCTGCTGCGTACAGCCGTTTTGCTTCGTTGCCGCAGGCAGGCGAGACGGATTTTACCAATGCGGCGGAACTGTCCGTCAATGCCGTAGTCCACGTCAAGACGACCTACCGCAACCAGGTCTCCTCGCAGCAGATGGACCTCTTTGAGTTCTTCTTCGGCCGTCCGGGACAGCAACGCGAGATGCCGGCGCAGCAGGCGTCCGGTTCGGGTGTCATCATTTCCGAAGACGGTTACATCGTCACCAACAACCATGTCATCGACCGTGCGGACCAGATTCAGGTGATCCTCAACGACAAACGCGAGTACACGGCTACGCTGGTGGGCACGGACCCGAACACGGATATTGCACTCCTGAAAATCGAAGAGACAGGGCTGCCTGTCATCCTGATGGGTAACTCCGATGACCTGCGTGTCGGCGAATGGGTGCTTGCAGTCGGCAATCCGTTCAACCTCACTTCGACGGTCACAGCGGGTATCGTGTCCGCCAAGGCGCGTAACATCAATATCCTCAACGCCGAGATGAAGATTGAGTCGTTCATCCAGACCGACGCGGCAGTCAACCCCGGCAACTCCGGCGGTGCGCTGGTTAACACGCGCGGTGAGTTGGTGGGCATCAACACTGCCATCGCTTCGCAGACAGGTTCGTATTCGGGCTATAGTTTTGCTGTGCCGACCAGTATCGTACAGAAAGTAGTGAGCGACATCCGCCAGTACGGCGTTGTACAACGCGCTATCCTCGGCGTGCAGATGCGTGAGATCACTTCCGAACTGAAGAAAGAGAAAAACTTGACAACTCTCCAAGGGGCATACGTGGAACGTGTAGTGCCGGACGGCGCGGCAGAGAAAGCAGGCATCAAGAGCGGCGATGTAATCACGCGTGTTGACGATGCGGCTGTCAAGACCGGCACCGACCTGCAGGAACATATCGGGCGTCACCGTCCGGGTGATGTAGTGAACGTGATGCTGCTCCGCGACGGCAAGACCATGACCGTTCGGGCGACGCTCACCAACCGCGAAGGCGGCACAGGAGTCATCTCAGCCGAGGACAAAGCGTCTGTCTTGGGTGCTACGTTCTCCGAACTGACCGATGCGCAGAAAGAGCGCCTGGGGATCAACTACGGCTTGCAGATCAAGTCGCTCAAAGCAGGCAAGCTGAAGAGTGCCGGTGTGCCTGCGGACTTCATCATCCTGAAGGTCAACAACCGCTCCGTGCGCACTGAGGAAGACCTTGACGACATCGTCCGTCGTGCCAACTCCGCCTCCGAGCACGACCGCGTCCTCTTCATCACCGGCTGCACGCCGCAAGGCCGCATCCGCTACTACGCCGTCAATCTCGCAGAGTAAGGATGTACGATTGTTAAAATTCCGAATGATAAATGGGGCGAATTCGCCCCATTTATCGTCTCGTATGTTTCTCGTATCTGTCTCGAATGCGGCAGCTAAACGCAAGAAGACGTGTTGATTGTATAGGGTTGCTATACCTTTGCTATGCCCTTACTTTACCTCTGCGCCGGTGAGGGTATAAGTGTTATTGTCGGTTTGAACAAGCACTTGACCGTCACGCGCAATCTTACGCGCCGAACGCTTCGGAGAAGAAGGAGTGCTTACTGCTTGCGCAGCCTGCGGCACAGAGCCATCTCCTGGGAAAGAATAAATATCTACGGTTGCTCTATCGCCGTTATTGTCTTTAGTCGGAACAATAAGTTTCCATTGATCATTCATCTTCTCAATAACGAGTACTCCCATCTTTTGCCCATTCGATACATAATTGTGTATTCTTTGAAGAACAACACCATCTTCGTCAATGATGAGAAAATCATATGTAGATTCTTCTTTTATGATTAATGCGATTTTATCTACCGCGAACACATTATATGATATTGCAAATATCGATTCGTAGAAAAGTCTCCCAAGATTATACCCAGATAAATCAAGTGTTTTATAAATGCTGAAATCATTAGGGTTAATAAATGTGATGTTTTGAATCCTATCATTTTCATTAGCGGTTATTTTGAAATAAAATGGACAAGGAAGTTCTGATGGAACATAAAGTTCTGAATATGTCTTATTTACTTTTTGGATATAATTGATAAATGAGCACGGCAGATAGGGTGGAATATCTGCTGTAGCATCCTCAACCGGAAGCGACCTCTCTAATGTAATCTGTGCGTTAGCAAATGTTGTAGTAAGCAACGCTGCGAGAATAAAGATAGATTTTTTCATAATAATAAATTGTTTTTCTTGCTCTGCAACAGCCACGGACAAAGCGGTTAAATAATATACAAACAAAAGCGTGAGGCTGCTATGCCACACACTCTGCTTGAGGGTACTAGGAAAACCGTGAAACAAGTATGCACATAGTAACTTCACGCTGATGCGCGAAGCCTATTTGCAAAACTCCCGTTTCGAAAGATTCCTAGTTTTTCAAGCAAAGAGTAAAGCAAACGCTTCTTTTAATCAATATGTTATCGCGCAACACTTTGCGCGTTTCTCCTGTTTAACGTCTGGAGAGGGACGAGATATTATATTGGTTTTTATCTGTTGTTTAGTAATCTCATATTTGAGGTTATTTGTTCGATAACTGATTTAACAGCATCATTCCTTTTACCGTCAGCAGGTATTTCTGGCGAGGGTGGCGAGGACTGTCGGGATAAAGCAGACGCACAAAGCCGTTTTCTATGGCAGGATTAAGATATAAATTCAAGAAATTATCTCTACCTTTAAGCCCTATAGCCGTCATTATTTCCTTAATAGATAGTTTCTCAACCCCCATAGCCAGAACCAAACGAATAGTGTTTTCGTCGTCTGTATATATTTGATTTCCAGTGCTGATTAAGTCGCTTGTCCCGAACTTGTCCTGTGCTTGTCCTGTACTTGTCCTGTACTTATCCTGAACTTGTTCGGTCTCCGCGTTTTGAACGTCCTTGTTTGATATATGCAAATCTCTGTTATGCAGCGGCATTTGTTCGCCCAGCAGCAAGTTGCGGAAGAAACGCTCCAAGTATTGCGGTGAGTTATTGACACCAAGTCGCGCGTTCTTATAATTGGCGCGCACGAGCGCGTTTCTGAAAAACCATGAGTGTTGTTCAAAGAGCGTATTATCTATATTCTGAAATCCAATGGAACGCAAGTATTTGATAGTGAAAACCGCGGTAGTACGTGTGTTGCCCTCACGGAAAGGGTGTATTTGCCAGATATTCGCTACGAAAGCAGCAATATGACGAATAGCATCGGGCAGAGCAAGGTTGGAGTAGTCAAACTGCTTCTCTTGCTCCAAATCATACTCCAGCGTTGCTTGCAACTGTGTACAACTGGCATACAGCACCGTGTCACCGTCCAATACCCATTCTTTTTTGGTAATGTCGTAGTCTCGGAACAGTCCTGCGTGCTTGAAGACACCTTTGAATATCTGCCGATGGATGGACGCAAAACCTGCTACGCTGAACGTAAACGATTGCTCACTAAGTAACTTAGTGATATTCATTGCTACTTTATCCGCTTCCTCTTTCTCGTCATCATCGGGCAAACGGATTTCTTTCGCTTGGTAGTATGCTTTAATCCTTTGTTCCGCCTCGTCAGCACTAATCTGCCCCTCTATATGCTCTTGGGCTGTTTGCTTGAGAAAATCAGAAACGGTCAGTTGATCAACGGCCTGCAGACCGATAGCCGTACGCCAATAATCCGCACGCTCGCGCACAGATGGCTCCGGAGTTCGAAGATACTTTTCAAACTCCGGAATGTACGGGTTTTCTATGTCCGCCTTCTTTGCCATTTTTTACATCACAATGTTGACAATCCTGCCGGGGACGACGATGATCTTCTTCGGGGTGTTGCCGGCAAGGTATTTGGCGGTGTCTTCGTGCGCGAGGACAAGTTTCTCCACTTCCTCTTTCGGGGTGTCTTTCGGGCACTCGAGCGTGAAACGCACCTTGCCGTTGAACTGAACAGGGTATTTCTGCGTGTCCTCAACCAAGTACGCCTCATTGCACTCCGGCCATTCGGCATTGACCACAAAGGAACGAACCTCATCTAAACTAGCTTGAAGGTCAATGAAATTTTCTGAGGAAACTTTCTTGCCGATTGCTTGGCATCGATGCCACATTTCTTCTGCGATATGCGGAGCGTACGGCGCTAACAGAACCGCAATCGGCTCCAAGATGGCGCGCTTGTTGCATTTGAGTGCGGAGAGTTCGTTCTGCGCAATCATGAACGCCGGAATAGAGGTGTTGAACGAGAAGTTCTCGATGTCCCACGTGATCTTCTTAATCAGTTTGTGCAGGCTGCGCAGTTCCTCTTTGGTCGGTTCCTCGTCGGTGATATTCTCGTACATGTTCCAGAGACGCTTGAGGAAACGGTGCACGCCGTCGATACCGTTGGTGTCCCAAGGTTTGGACATCTCCAGCGGACCGAGGAACATCTCATACAGACGCAGCGTGTCGGCGCCGAACTTGGCAATCACGTCATCGGGATTGACCACGTTGAACATGGACTTACTCATCTTCTCAACCGCCCAGCCGCAGATATACTGCTTTGCACCGGCGGTGTAGCCCGTTAGCTCGGACGAAGTACCATCCGCAAAGACGAACTCGGCGTTCTTGAACTCCGGCATCCATGCGCGGAAAGCGTTGATGTCCAGCACGTCGTTGTTGACGATATTCACGTTCACGTGAATCGGTTGCACTTTGTCCTTGTATTCGGGGTTCTCGATGAGGTTGTAACTGATATAGAGGTTGCCCGTCGCACCCTCGCCAATATAGCGATAGGCGAAGTTCGAACGGCCCTGAATCATACCTTGGTTGATGAGTTTCTTGAACGGCTCGTCCTCGCAAACATAGCCCAAATCATAGAGGAACTTATTCCAGAAACGAGAATAAATCAAGTGTCCCGTAGCGTGCTCGCTACCACCCAGATAGAGATCCACCTGACGCCAGTAGTCGTTCGCCTGTTTGCCCACAAGAGCTTCATCGTTATGCGGATCCATATAACGGAGATAATACGCGGACGAACCGGCAAAGCCCGGCATCGTACAGAGCTCCAACGGGAAGACGGTCTTGTTGTCAATCAGCGACTTATCTACTACCTTGCGGTTCGCTTCGTCCCACGCCCAGACTGCGGCGTTGCCCAGCGGCGGTTCACCGGTCTCGGTGGGCTTGAAGTCCGACACTTCCGGCAGTTCAAGCGGCAGGCACTCTTCGGGCAGCGTATAAGGCATACCGTCCTTGTAATACACAGGGAAGGGTTCGCCCCAATAACGCTGGCGCGAGAAGATCGCGTCGCGGAGACGATAATTGACTTTTACACGACCGATGCCGGTATTCGTGATATATTCCTTCATCGCCTGGATCGCGTCCTTAACTTCCATGCCGTTGAGGAAACCGGAGTTGATCATCTTGCCCTCTTTGGCGTCGAACGATTCTTCGGAAACGTCTGCGCCCTCAATCAGCGGAATAATCGGCAGGTTGAAATGTTTGGCGAAAGCGTAGTCGCGGCTGTCGTGTGCCGGCACTGCCATGATAGCACCGGTGCCGTAGCCCGCCAGCACGTAGTCGGAGATATAAATAGGTATCTCGCCTTGCGTGAGCGGATTGATGGCATACGAGCCTGTGAAGACACCCGTCACTTTTCTGTCCGCGATACGCTCACGCTCCGTGCGGTTCTTGCAGCGTGCCAGATAGGCATCCACTTCCGCTTTCTGCTCCGGCGTTACGACCCTTTGCACATATTCGCTTTCCGGTGCAAGAACCATAAACGTCACACCGAACACGGTATCCGCACGGGTCGTGAAGATGGTAAACGGCGCATCCTGCCCTTTCACGGTAAACTGCATCTCTGCTCCCTCAGAGCGGCCGATCCAGTTGCGCTGGGTCTCCTTGAGCGATTCGGTCCAGTCGATGCGATCGAGGCCTTCGAGTAAGCGTCCGGCATAAGCGCTCACGCGCAGACACCACTGCCGCATCACACGTTGCTCAACAGGATAACCGCCGCGAACAGAGAGACCTTCGCTCACCTCATCATTGGCGAGCACGGTTCCGAGTTTCGGACACCAGTTCACTTTGGTGTCCGCGAGATACGCGATGCGGTAGTTCATCAACCGCTCTTGTTTCTCGCGCTCACTCATGGTCGCCCATTTCGGGTCATTGGCTTCGAACTCAGCGATGAGTTTGCTAATCGGTTGCGCTTTCTGCGTCTTCGGGTCGAAATAGCTGTTGAACATCTGCACAAACGCCCATTGGGTCCACTTGTAGAACTTAGGATCGCACGTGCGCACCTCGCGGTTCCAGTCGTAGCAGAAACCGATTTTCTTGAGCTGCGAAATGTAGCGGTCGATATTCTCGAACGTCGTCTTCTCCGGGTGTTGGCCTGTCTGAATAGCGTACTGCTCTGCCGGCAGGCCATAGGAGTCAAAACCCATCGGGTGCAACACGTTAAAGCCTTTCAACCGTTTGTAACGGCTGTAAATATCGCTGGCGATGTAGCCTAACGGGTGACCGACATGCAGACCCGCTCCCGAAGGATAAGGGAACATATCCAACACATAGTAGTGCGGCTTGTCGGATTCATTGGAAACGGTGTAAACGCCGTTCTCCTCCCACGCCTTTTGCCACTTTTTCTCAATCTCTGAAAAATTATATTCCATACTTAAAAACAAATTTGCGTGCAAATTTACTACTTTTTTTTGACATACACAAGTAAATAGGCAAAAAAGCGTTTCTGGACAAGCTTTTTTGCTGAATAGAATGAAAAACTTCTACTTTTCAAAGAAAATGAAGAAAAATGCAAGAAAATGTTCGCAAAACTTGCTCAAGTCAAAAATATTATGTAATTTTGCACCGCAATTCCGAAATTGCATAAAAACCAAGTATCGTTATGGCACAACAATTCTACATTCCACGCCGTCTGGAGAGCGTTATTCTGGAGGCTGCACAGTACTTCTCTGTTATCTCTGTTACAGGTCCTCGTCAGTCCGGAAAATCAACCATGCTGAAACATTTGTTTCCCGATTTGCCGCAGTATAGTATGAAGGATTTGCATGTGCGCGCTTTCGCCGAACAAGACCCGGTCGCCTTTCTGAATCAACACAAAGAAGGCATGTTCATTGACGAGGTGCAAAAAGTGCCGGCTTTATTGGATTACATTCAAGGTATCGTAGATACCGAGCCGGAGAGGCGGTTTGTGCTGACAGGAAGTAGTAACTTGGAATTGCTGCAAGGGCTTACGGAGTCCCTTCCCGGTCGTGCCGGTGTGTATGAGTTAATGCCAATGTCGATGGAAGAAACCAAGGAGCAGATAAAAGATAAAAGCACAAACCAACTGCTTTATGAGGGCTTTTATCCTGCTATTTGTGCAAAAAAGAATATTGCCAAGCTCTTTTATCCGTCATACGTGAAAACATATCTGGAGAAAGATGTGCGCGACTTGCTGCGTATCAAAGACCAGATGCAATTTCTAAAGTTTATGAAACTCTGTGCGGCGCGAATCGGTTCCGTTTTCAATGCCTCGGAAGTGGGAATGGAAGTGGGTGTGGATAGTAAGACCATCAGTCATTGGCTCTCTGTTCTGCAGGCTTCATATTTAGTGACGCTTCTTCCGCCGTATTACGAGAATATCACCAAACGGGTTGTGAAAAGTCCCAAATTGTATTTCAATGATCCGGGGTTGGCTTGTTATCTGTTGGATATAGAGACACCCAGACAGTTGGAACTGGACAAGATGCGAGGAGCTATCTTTGAGAATATGATGGTTATGGAGTGTCTCAAGCATCGTTTCAACCAAGGTAAAGAGGGCAATGTCTTTTTCTACAGGGATAGTAACGGTCAGGAGGTGGATATATTGGTCAAAGAGGAAGGCAGGCTGACAGCAATTGAGGTCAAATCATCTATGACTTATCATCCGGACTTTACAAAGTCGTTACAACGTTTGCCGGACTGGACAAGTACACCCATCAAACGCCGCGCCGTAGTCTATGGCGGCGATTTCGAGAATACCGCCGGCGATATATGGCTTCTGAGGTATGACCATATAGAGAAACTGTTTGAATAGAAAGCACGGGCGACACTTTGTGCTGCCCGTGTTTGTTCTAATTGCCGATTATTAAGATTTTGGACATGTCGGAGTCAAGTAAGACTAAAATAAGACTTAAATAAGAGTTAAGTAAGACTTTAAACCTGTTCATAATCGCCCATTTTCATCCCGAAAAATGTACTATTTTTAAGATTTGGACATTGTTCCAACATCTCTCTAACCTCTGCGCAAGGTCAGCGCAAGGTCTGCTATTTGGAACGATGTTAGAACGTAGTTGAAAGGAATACGATTGTTAAGAATAAGGAATAGAACGCCACTTAATATAATAGCAGTCGATCAGCCACTCTCACGCCACTATTAAAATAGCATAAGAAAGTTCTGTTATTAAGAATTATATAAACGAAAACAAGTGACCTTTCAGCCACTTGCTCTCGTATAAGGTTGCAATACCCTTACTATACCTTTACTTTACCTCTTGGCCGGTAACGGTATAGGTCTTATCATTATTTTTGATATAGACATGACCATTGTGGAGAAATTTGTATGCTCCGCTGATTTTTTGGGGTTCCGAAACTTGTTGAACTGAAGTTCCAGTATTTGTGCGGTTAATTTTATAGACAAGCATAGCTGCATTTTCTCCCATTTCGCCTGTGCAGATGATGTAATGTTCATTTGAAAGCTTAATAATTTCTACATTTACAGAACTGACCATTTTGAAGCCATTCGGGAACGATACGGTTTGTAGAATCGTTCCATCTTCAGACATTACATTAAAACTTGTATATGTCCCGTATTTTTCTCTGTAATTTGGACAATTCTCACACATTGGTCCGTATGGTTCTCGCGCTGTATATGAAGAAATAGGAAAATGTAGATACTCATAGTTGGCATCCTCATTAAAAAGTGTTTGTGTGAGACATAAACCATCACCAGAATAGCTATCCCCGCGTGACACATCATTGTCATAATTTACATAGTTCATGCCAGAAAGTACGATAGACCTTTCTTCTTCTCCCTCTATCCAATTGTCGGTATAAGTATAAGAAATCTGATAATAAACATTATAGCATTCGTATATAATGTTTTCCCGACGTAAATAATAGCTTGTAGGATACTCTTTGCCAAATTTCTCAAACTCATAGTAATTATTATTGTCCATGTCAGGAACATACATTGTTCCTCCTTCAGGATGTGACCTATAAGATAGAATTGTAATGCTGCTACCATCGTATGGATATGAAGAAACTGTATCTAAGAAGTTCTTTACATCTTCCTCACTCCATGTTAATGGAACATCCCGAAAACTTGGGTTCTTATCCCCAGAATATTGAAATGTAGCATACTCACTGGCAATCTCTTGTGTTTCAGCAACATCACTTCTATAAGTCGGAGTAATTACAAATTGTTTAATAGGCGAGAAAGTATTGCTGTATATACCGACAAGATTATCTTCTAAACGGATATATACGCGATTATTTCCATCGTAGGAAAGCGATTTTGGAACTACTCCATAACCATATTCCTCTATTCTTTCGTTTAAGTTAAAGACTGTTGGTAAGTTACTTACCTGTGCCATGAGCGTTGCGCTGAAAAGAAGGCACGCAAAAGTTAATTTTGTTTTCATATTGATTTGTTATTAAAGGGTTAGTGTATTCCGATTAATGGTTCGTATTTATGGGCGAGCTCTGTCTCAAAGATTTCCTCTACAGGAATTACATCGTGGGGCAGAACAATAATATGCAGTTTGAATGTCAGATTCATTGGTTTTGCCCAGTCGTTGAGTTGCAGACCGTGTGAGGCTTGGTTAAGATGATAGCCTAAATGCTGAATGACACGACCCACTATGTGTGATTGCACTTTACCAACATACAGCGTGTTGTTTGTGGTCTTCGCTTTTTTGAGAATACGCGGCGTGTACTTGGGAAGTTTGGCAACAGCCTCTTTGATAGCATCAGCATTATATGGCGAGGTGATTTCCCATCTATACAGACAGGGTAACTCATCCACTTCAGCAAGCTGCGCAAACATCTGTTTGAACGGATTCGCGTCCCGGATGTCATGGTCGCGGTACTTGTCGTCAAAATCATTACTGTTGATGTCAAAGGACATCTCTTTTACAATGCCGATTTCGGCAAGGTGGCGAAACCGTACGCTGTAGCGGTCAGCGGTTTCTCGGAAGAATTCTTGTTCCATAATATTGATGATTTGTTAAGTTGTTTGCATACGAAAAGCGTGAGGCTTGTTAGTTTCAATCTGGGTGCTTGAGGTTCTCGACTACCTTATTAGACCATCTATCTACCGAACAAGACTCACGCATTGCGTGAGCATTAAAAGCCTTGTTCTTGGTCTAATAGGTTTGAAACTGTCGAGATTTCAAGTACCCAAGTTCTTAGCTGAATGCTTTATTATTATGTATGTTGTTTGTCTGTTGTTTTATGCCATAGGCTGATTTAATTTGTTTCTATATTTGTCTTTCTCCTTTCCCGAAGTCCACAGAAGCACCGCTCGGAGAGGGACGATTTATTCTTTCTTAATAAATTTAACGATGCAATCAATACAAATCGGTTGATCAGTCAGAGCATCAATAAAGACATTTGCAGGGTGCATGTCTTCCAAATACAGACGATCTCCGATATAATTCACACCTTCGCCTTCCTTGTTATCCCGAAAGCCTTTTGCGGCAACCATATTATCAATCTCTCCTTTGGTTGCAAGTCGCTTGCAGTTTACATAAGGTTGCGTTAGAATGATGCGAAATAGACCATCTGTGTCGCGCGTGAAACCAATTACACTCATTGGCGTTTCCGGGAACAAGGTGTTGTGCAGCACAATCGCTTCGAGAGCTTTGCCGAGCGTAGCGTAAATAGAGGTGCGCTCTTTTACTACAGAAATATCCCCTTCTTTGTAATAGACTTTTGCCTCTGCGCCTTGCGCTATCTTAGGCCCGAATGTAGATATTATCCATTGTTCGGATTCAGGAATCCACAACTTTTGGGCTTCCGCCCATTGTTGCAGCACTTCCTCTTGCTTGGCATCTATTTCCCAGTTACTTGGTCTGCTTGTTTGGCCTTCAGAAGAAAAGCGACTTGGTTCAAAGCTTGCTCGCGCGTAGCAACAGACGGTGTACGCCCCAATGAGCGGCGCACCTGCTGTGCAGAGTCCTGCATGCTCTTGTAGATTAAATCGATGAATGTTTGCTCTTCCATAAAGTATATCGTTGGTATAGTTGTCTATCAGTTGGAGTGTATGAGCCGAGAAACCGCCATCGCGGATACTATCAAATATGTCAATTAACCGTTTCTCGTTCATGTCTTTGCAACTTTCGGCTGCAAAGGTACTGCTTTTTTTTGACATATGCAAGGGTTCGGGGACTTTTTTGCCAAATAGGATGCAATTCTCTCTTTTTTGTTCTCTCTCTTCGATTATTAAGATTCGCCTGTACAAAACAAAAGCAAGTGACATTTCTGCCACTTGCCTTTGTAATCTATTTACCCGGAACTTGTACGGGTAATTGTTCGGTACTTATACGGTTGGTGACAATTTGTCACCGACTCATTCCCATTACAGCAGCTTCTTGACTTGGTCGTAGACGTTCTGGGCGGTGAAGCCGAGTTTCTCGTCGAGGACTTTGTACGGAGCGGAGAAGCCGAAGGAGTTGAGACCCCAGATAGCGCCGTTTTCGCCCACGAGGGATTCCAATGTGCAAGGCAAGCCGGCGGTCATACCGAAACGTTTGATGCCTTTCGGAAGAACGGAGTCTTGGTATTCCTGCGGTTGCTCACGGAAGAGACCTTCACTCGGAACGCTGACAATCTGGAGGCGGATACCTTCTTTACGGAGGAGTTCGGCCCCACTTAATAACGTACTTACTTCGCTTCCCGAAGCGAGAAGAACGACTTGCGGGTTCTCGTCTTTCGAAACAATATATGCTCCTTTGCGGAAGCCTTCGAGGTTGACGTTGGGAACCGGAGCTATGTCCTGACGGCTGAGAATGAGGGCAGTTGGCGTGTCGTTGTTCTCCATGGCCAAACGCCAAGCGAGGGTAGTCTCCTCGGCATCCGCCGGACGGAGAACAAGCATACTCGGTTTGCCGCTGTGGTTATGCAGTTTCTCCATGAGACGGATCTGTGCTTCTTGCTCAACCGGTTCGTGCGTCGGACCATCTTCGCCGACACGGAACGCGTCGTGGCTCCAGATGAATTTCACCGGCAGCTCCATAAGTGCAGCCATACGCACGGCGGGTTTCATGTAGTCGGAGAAGACAAAGAACGTACCGCACGCAGGGATAATACCGCCGTGAAGCGCCATACCGATCATCACACATGCCATGGTGAGTTCGGAGACACCTGCCTGGAGGAACTGACCGGAGAAATCGCCTTTCTTGAAGGCGTGGGTCTTCTTGAGGAAACCGTCGGTCTTATCGGAGTTCGAGAGGTCTGCGGACGAAACAATCATATTCCCCACGTTCTCTGCCAGATGGCTGAGGACGGTCGCGGAAGCGTTACGGGTAGCTGCTCCGGGTTTTTGCTCAATCAGAGACCAGTCGATGCATGGCGTCTCGCCGGACATGAAGGTCTCGTATTCGTTCGCTGCCAGCGGGTTTGCTTGTTTCCACTCGTAGTAAGCCTCGTATTTCTTGTTGCACAACTCGCGCAACTCGGCTGCGCGGTCGTCGTACAGTTTCTTTACTTCCGGGAAGATCTGGAACGGGTCTTCGGGATTGCCGCCGAGATGCTCGATAGTCTTCTCAAAGGATGCTCCGGCTTTGGAAAGCGGCGCACCGTGGGTGGAACATTTGCCTTCCCAATTAGCACCTTCTGCCGTCACGCAACCCTTGCCCATGGTCGTATGACCGATGATGAGCGACGGTTCGCCTTTGTGGGCTTTGGCTTTGATGAGCGCTTCGCGGATAGCGTCCGGGTCGTTACCCGGAATCTCCTGTACGTACCATCCCCAAGCCTTGTATTTGGCGGCTACATCTTCGGAGGTCACTTCGCTGCAACCCGTGGAGAGCTGGATAGCATTGGAGTCATAGAACATAACGAGGTTGTCGAGTCCGAGGTGTCCTGCGAGACGACCTGCGCCCTGCGAGATCTCTTCCTGCACGCCGCCATCTGAGATGAACGCATAAATGGTCGGGTTATGAATCTCGCCGTAGCGCTGGTTGAACCATTTCGCCGCGATGGCTGCTCCGACAGCGAAGGTGTGTCCCTGACCAAGCGGACCGGATGTATTCTCTATCATTCGCTCTATCTCACGCTCGGGGTGTCCGGGTGTGACCGAACCCCATTGACGGAGGTTCTTGAGGTCTTCGAGCGTGAACTTGCCTGCCAGACAGAGCTGCCCGTAAAGCATCGGCGCCATGTGCCCCGGGTCGAGGAAGAAACGGTCACGCGCTTCCCAACCGGCATTGTCCGGGTCGTATTCCAAGAACTCGCTAAAGAGAACGTTGATGAAGTCTGCGCCACCCATAGCACCGCCCGGGTGACCACTCTTTGCTTTTTCTACTGCTGCGGCAGCCAGGATACGAATGTTATCCGCTGCGCGATTCATTAACTGTGTTTGGTTCATTATAGTGGTATTTTTTTTGTGCCTAACATTGTACTTACATTAGCCTTGACCGTCGGTTGACCGTCGTTCGACTGTCGTTCGAAGACCGTAATTCGACCGTGTTTCGTGAATCAGAATCTCCATCCCAAATAGTAGTTCAATCCCCATCCGATATTGTCTCTATTGCCGAATCCGGGGATGTAGATCGGTTTCATCTGATCGGCGGTCAGACCCTCTTTGTCTCGTGTGAAGAGGACCTTGAATCGCCCCATCCATCCCATATAAAAGGCGGGTCTCTCCTTCCGGCCTTCCTTATAGGGAGGGAGCTTGGCTATCTCCACTTGGCATCCCGCGACGATTTCTCCCCAACAATCGGTATAGCCTTTTGTTTGCACAGCCGTTCCGAGACGGAGTCCGACCAAGAGGGCATGCGGCGAGTCTTTCTTTTTCTTGAGCGGGTTGATGTCGCATCCCACGCGGAAGAAACCTCCGTGGGCGTTGTACTGGATGCTGTCTCCCCGATGGGTTTTTCCTCCGGAATAGCCGAGTTCGAGGGTGGGGAAGAAGCGTCGCGCCAACTGTACGTTCGCCGCTATCTCGTAGTGCTGCATCTGCCATTGATGCGTGCCAGCGATGACTACCGGCGAAGCGATGTCGAGTTTGATCTGCGTAGCGTTATAGATGCTGTCGTTCGCCTGCCCGAAGGAACAAGGAATAAGGAATAAGGAATAAAGACTAATCAGCATTAGTCGATACCAAAAAGTCTTTGCTCTTTCAGCGTAGCGGTCTTTATTCTTTATTCCTTTTTTCATTACATAAGCTCTTTCGCTTCGTTTTTAAGGTACTCCAAGGCCTTGTCGGTCGGCGTCGTGCCGTTGGAGGAGTAGGCGGTCATCAGTGTCTGGATATAGATCTGTACAGTAGCGTTCGGCGGCAGTTGGCCGGCGATAGCGATGACGAATGCCGCCATCTGGTCACGGGCGTTGATGATCATATCCCACACTTCGTCGGAGACATAGACCTGCTGGCTCTGGTTGTGGTCAAACTCCGCTCGGATGGTCTGCAGCAAGTATTGCTGAACCTGTCCGATGGTCCAGGTGGTGAATGCGTCCGGCTGGTTCTGGCGAAGCTCCATGATCATGTGCTCCGGTTTTGTGCGCTCCAACAAGAGCGTCAGGCGCTCGTATGCCCTGAGACGAATAGGAGAGATGGTCTTCTGGGATTCGCGTTTCAGCTCCCACTGACGTTTCTTTTCCTCGTTGCGGAAATTGGAATATTGGATAATCCAAAAACCAAAGATGACCACTGCTACGGCGAGTATGATAACTAAAGCTGTACTCATAATAAAAACTACCTTTGCTTTTTCGCTGCAAAGGTAGTAAAAATTTTGCATATATGCAAGTATTTTCGGAAAAATAATTTTATTTCAACTTCTTGCCGTCGATTTTGAGTTCGCCGAGGGAGAGGTATTTCTTGCCTTGCGGTCTTCCGTTAGAGTCGTACCAAGGCAGGATGCGGAGGTGCAAAGTCTCGCCGGCAGGAATGAGAATAGGGTAGTTCAAAGAGACCAGAACGGGCTTGTTTTTCGGCAGAGCGGTGTTCTCGTAAATCGTTGTTACATTGCGGAATTCGTCGCCGAAACCATAGTTGATATGGATATTCATGCCCGGTCCGCCTTTCGCCTTAACCGGCAGGATGATGGACTCAATGACGATGCCTTTTTTCTTCTCGGCGGTGATGGTATATTCGATGTAACGGTTTGCCACTTCGTCAATCTCTCCTGCAGGCCAGAGTCCGTCCGAAGGAGCGTAACCGGCTTTAGCGAGTTTCATATTTTTCGTCTTGGCATTCTTCAGGGTCGTTGCAAACGGCGTACCATCTGCTTTGAAGGCTTCCAGACGACCTTTCTCTTCGATCGCGCGGATGTACGAGACGCTAACCTCGAGCGGCGGCAATGCTACCAGGTGATGCAGCTCGCTCAGCTGCGGGCAGTTCTTGATCAACAGGTATGCCAGATGGGCATTCAGGAAGCCTCCTGCCTGGCCTGTATGGGTCTTGTCGCCGCAGTTGAAATACTCTTTCATGCACCTCTCCTGTCCGGTAGCTTCGTACATCTCGCAGCTCTTCTGCGTCATGTCGAGGAAAGGTACGTTCATTTCTTCTGCCACTTCCCGCATACAACGGACGTAATTCTTGTCGATACCGTCTTTGCTCAGGTCATGGCGACCTTCGGCATTGATCTTGCCGTCCTTGAAATACGCGCGGCAAATAGGGCTCATGAGGATCGGTGTGACGCCCATTTCGCGCGCTTCGTTAATGAATTTGCGCAGGTATGCCTTGTATGTCGTGTTCGGTTCCGTGCCGCGCATGTCGGTCAGTGTGTCTTTGCCTTCCGCACGCAGTTTGGCGTTCTGGACATAGACATCTTCGCCCTTGCATTTCTCGTCGTTATGGGCAAACTGGATGATGAGGTAATCGCCGGGCAGCATCTGTCTCTTGACGGACGGCCAGAGGTTATCCGTCTCGTAGAATGTACGTGTCGAAGCACCGGATTTGCCGCGGTTGTTGACCTCGATGGAGTCGGGGTTGAAGAAGGCTTGCAGATACATTCCCCAGCCGCGTTTGGGTGTGGCGGCGGGTTTGTAATCGCTCATCGTACTGTCGCCGATAGTGTGAACTCGCCGCGGAGCCGCGGTTAATGTACAAAGGGACAAAGTACAAAGTACAAAGGAAATGATTTTGCTCATAATAATACTCTATTAAACTCTTTGGGAACGGGGCTCTCGAAACGCACCTTTTTCTCCGTCACAGGATGGATGAACTCCAGCACTTTTGCATGCAGACAGAGGCGGTCAATAGGGCTGGATTCGTTGCCGTGACCATACTTGCGGTCGCCCACTACCGGGCATCCTTTGGACGCCAGATGCACGCGGATCTGGTTTGTTCGTCCGGTCTCCAAATGGAGCTCCACTAATTGATAATTGACAGTTGACAATTGAGAATTATTTGCGACTTCGTCGCGTTTAGAGGTTTTGAGTACCTTATAGTTCGTGATAGCGATATCGCCGCCGTCGTCCACAGGGGAGGAATAAACTACCGCATTGCGTTTGTCTTCGGTCAGCCAGGTCGTTATTTTTCCTTCGCGTGGCTCGAGGATGCCTTCTGCGAGGGCGATATATGTCCGGTCGGTTACCAAATCCCGCCAGTACTCGCGCATGTAGTGCTGAAGCTCCTCCGAGCGGGCAAAGACCAACAGACCGGAAGTCTCCCGGTCGAGGCGATGCACGACATATATGCCCGCGCGCGCGTTCTGTTTTTTTACGTACGCGCGCAAGATGGAGAACGCCGTCGTCTCGGAGCTGCCGGGCGTAGCCGCTACGGTCAAGAGTCCCGGTTGCTTGTTCACCACAATCAAGTCGTCGTCCTCATAGACGATGCGCAGTTTGGGGTGCGTGAGTTGGCTGTTGCCGCGGCCGGAAGAGACGGTTACGACATCGCCCGGATGGAGCGGGAAATCATGCCGCGTCTGTACGGCATTGCCGACTTTGACACGCCGCTGGCCTAAGAGTTGTTTGACCGACGATTTCGCCATGCCGCCCATCTTAGCGATAAGGAAATCCATGAGCTGCGCAGGTTCCGCGACTTTTAATACGGTGTCTTGTTTTCGTTTGATCATATATTTCGATATTTCGATATTTCGATATGTCGATTTATTGTTTGTTAAACGTTGCTAGCCAGCCCATATTCTCCGGCTTGGTGGCTTTGAGCCAAGCGATGCCTGCCATAGAGTTAATCACCAGGAAGAACGTGAACAGGACGATGGAGAATATATTGCCGAGGAGGATGAAGAGTCCGATGCCGGCGATGCTGTAGATGAACCAATAGATCCACGAGTCCGTCTTGCGATAGATGAGCCAGTAGTTGGCGAGGAACGAAGAGGAGATGAGAAAGCCGTTGAGCAAAAGGATGACAGCTTCTTTCCATCCGTCCAAAGCGAGTGCGCCATGAATGGCGTATATGTTGATAATAACATCTCCTGCGGTAATGAATATCAGCAGCGCGACGGACAGGAAAAGTCGCGGGGTGTCAAGGAATTTCGGTTCGAACGAGGCGCCTCCGTCATCTTTGGAGCGGCTCCATTTATAGATGGACATGAGTTGGAACGGGATAAAGACGAAGAAAAAGAGAAACGCGCTGTCGTATTGGTTTTGCAGCAGAAACTGGATGCCTAAGAGGATCGACATGACGATGCCAGCAAAGAATCCGGTGTAGTTCTGCGGGTCACGAACAGTCAAGATATATGCAACGCCGATGATAGAGGCAGGAATGCCGACTACCCAGGCGGGATCATGCCATTTTAATAATTGACAATTGACAATTGACAATTGAGAATTAAGGAACCATTCTACGAGCCAGAGGAGTCCAAAAAGGGATCCGAAAAGGAGGATGGAGATTATGAAATTGCGGCCGAGGGCGCGCCAGAGGGATGTGTTATTCATAGTGATGAATATTTCTAGTTTACTAGTATACTAGTCGACTAGTGGACTAGTCGTTAAAAACAACAAGGGGCAAGCATGTGCTCGCCCCTTGAAAATCGCAAGGATTACTTGCGGTTGCGGTTGCCGTAGCGAGACATAAATTTGTCCACACGACCTGCGGTGTCCACGAGTTTGGACTTACCGGTGTAGAACGGGTGACTCGTGTTCGAGATCTCGAGCTTGATCAGCGGATACTGAACGCCGTCGATTTCGATTGTGTCCTTCGTAGCTGCAGTAGAGCGGCTGAAGAACTGAGTACCGTCAGACATATCTTTGAAAACTACTACGCGGTAGTTATCAGGATGAATTCCAGCTTTCATTGCTTTTTTCCTTTCTTTAAATGTTTAACATTACTCAGCTACTACGTTCAGCTTGATCTCTGCTTTTACCTCGCGGTGGAGGCGAGCTTGTGCACTGTACTCACCAAGTTCCTTGATCGGTTCAGCGATGGTGATCACTTTCTTGTCGATCAGGATCTCCTGTGCTTTGAGAGCGTCAGAGATGTTCTGGGTGGTAACGGTACCGAAGATCTTACCGTCCTCATTTGCTTTTACTTTAACCTCGATTACGGTCTCAGCGAGTTTAGCCTCGAGAGCCTGAGCGTCAGCCAGGATTTTCGCAGCTTTGTGAGCCTGTTGTTTGAGGTTCTCTGCCAGCTGTTTCTTGTTGCTCTCATTAGCGATGATAGCAATCTTCTGCGGCAGCAGGTAGTTACGTCCGTAGCCGTCACGTACTTTTACGATGTCGTTCTTGAAACCGAGGTTTGCAAGGTCTTGAATCAGAATTACTTCCATAATTTTTCCTTTCAATTAAGTCGGTTAAACAATCATTTCATCATGTCGGTTACGTAAGGCAGCAGAGCCAAGTGGCGTGCTTTCTTAACGGCCTGGGCAACTTTACGCTGATACTTGAGCGAAGTACCGGTGATGCGGCGAGGAAGAATCTTACCTTGCTCGTTGAGGAACTTCTTGAGGAACTCAGGATCTTTGTAGTCGATGTACTTGATGCCGGATTTCTTGAAGCGGCAGTACTTTTTCTTCTTCTGATCCGAACCTTGCGGAGTCAGATAGCGGATTTCGTCATTCTGTGCCATGATTAAGCCTCCTTTTTAAAGTTGTTACGACGCTTCTCAGCGTACTCAAATGCGTACTTGTCAAGACGCGTTGTCAGGAAGCGGATTACACGCTCGTCACGACGGAACTCGGTCTCGAGGGTAGCGATTACAGCGGGCTCTGCATCAAACTGAAGGATGAAATAGAAGCCCGAATTTTTACCTTGGATAGGGTAAGCGAGTTGGCGCAAGCCCCACTCCTCACGGTTCAGGATGGTACCGCCATTCTGCGTGAGAAGATTCTCGAATTTTTCTACCGCCTCCTTTGTCTGCGGCTCAGACAAAACGGGTGTCAATACGAAGGCAGCTTCATAATGATTTACCATTGTAGTAAATGTTAATTTTAATTAGTTAATAATATTACTAGATTTTCTAGATGCTCTAGATGTTCTAGATTCCTTTATGCTTTTACGCGCATGACGCGAAAAAGCGTGCAAAGATACTACAAATTTTTGAATTGACCAAATTTTTCATTGCTTTTTTTATAAAAAAAGTATTTTTGCTATCTCTAACCTACAAAAGAAAGACTCCGCATTGCTGCGGAGCCTTTGCTTATCGGGGCCCCAGAGTAAACCAAGCCTTGGCTGTTTGCTATGGGGAAAGCGTAGTATAATACGTTGCACTTTACAAGGGCTATGCCCGCAGTCGTGCAAGTATTATTACAAGCGTGCGCCCTGTGCGTTGAAGAGAACGCCGTTCTTCTCGATGAAGAGCTGACCGTTGCGGATGACCTTAACAGTTTTCACAGCCTCCTCAGCGTTGTTGATGCCGGTGGGAACAGGCTCCGGAAGAGTAACTTCCTGAATAGCCTCGTCAATCATGATTTGCTTGATAACTACGGTTCCATCGGTAGTGGTCTCCAGTTTAACGAATGTCTCTTCTGTAGCAGGGAACTCCAATACATCCAGCGCCTTGTCAGTCGGGGTCAGCGTCAGTACCTGGTCATTAGCATAAGCCTTAACTGCTGCAGCAACATTACCAAATTTAACGCGGATGGTCTGACCGGCCTGCAAGTTGCAAGCGATATAGCCGCCTTGTTTCTTGATCTTCAGACCAAGGAATGCATAGTTGCGGTTGGTCTTGGAAGGATCGTCGTTCAATGAGTCGAGGGCGTTAATATTGCTGTATGCATAGTGAGCTGCGTCCAAAGCGGCTGCAAAAGCCTCGCCGATGTGATCATTGTCTGCATTGTGCCTGCCGTTATCCAATACGTATTGCTCGATGTTCAGCGAAGTAGCGTAAGCCTTCTCGAACTTGGCGTAAACAGTTGCGTTTGCGAAGAACGCTTCAGTAGCGAGATTAACAGGAGTAGTGCACTCTGCATCGCTGAACCAGCCAAGGAATGTAGTAGCAGGTCTGGACTCGTACTGTGCGTATTCGGTAGCCTGTTCTCCTTCGGCAATAATCTCGGTGCCTAAAACAGTCTCGCCGTCCATGTAAGTAATGGTTACAGCTACAGCTTTCGGAGCATATACAGAGTACGGAACACCACCGATGGTAGCAGAAGCAACCCAATCGCCCTGAGCATCTTCGCTACCTACAACCTCGATGTTCGCATCGGACTCTTTGGTGCTTGAGTCCTCGTACGTAATAACAATGTGTTTGGTGAATACGAAAGTCGGAGCTTCTGCAAACTCTTCATTCGGGAAACCTGCATTATGATGTAACAAGAGATTTGCAAATTCGCTTGCTTCCATTTCTACGCCATTCACTGCAACGCCGGTCAGGGTCTCTTCGGTAGAAACGATGGTCTTGGTCTCATGCAACCAAACGCGGATACCAAGGATATTAATAGTTTTGTTTTTACCGTAGTTGCTTTCGACTTGTCCTCCCATTTTGGCCTTTTTAATTTGGCGAGCGAACATAATAGCGTGCTCGTCTGTTGCCGAGAAGTCAAACATCTGCCATGTTGCGCCTTCGATAGATTTCGAGCCGGTGTATTCTGCTCCTTCACCTTTGAAATCAATATCTTGAGCTAAAAAGTTGCTTGCATCTTCCCATGCTGCCCAAGCGACGTTTGAAGCATCGCCTCCATTCGGAGCCCAATAAATCTCGATAGAATCAATGCCAGCTTCGGCCGAAACTCCAAAATACGGTGTCGGTGAATCTGCACTCATGTCGGTACCTCCACCTAATGTTACGTACTGCGTTCCGCTGAAGTTGCCTTTCCAAGCAGAAGCATCAGAGGAAATAACAAGGCCGTCATGATCCGCAAATACGGTTGCGAAATCATTTTCTCCCCAGTTGAAGGACTCGAAATCAGGAGCGGCTGCCATCAAGCTAACGCTTGCCAGTACGGCAGCGGCTAAAGTGAAAATTTTTTTCATTGTGTTTTGTGTTTTTAGTTAAACGAAAATTTTGGGTTTTATAATAGCATTTGCTATGTTTACTTTACAAATCGACGGCAAAGGTACTACATTTTACGCACATACGCAAACTTATTTTAATATTTTTAGCATTTTTTACAAATTCCGTCAATTTTTCCACATCAACTGCGCGGAATTCTTGCCAAAATCCGGTAAGACCCAAATAAGACTTTTGTAAGACTTTTGTAAGACTTTTATGCTGATCCCAATTGAGAAAATGTGTAAAAATTGCCGCAGAATGATTTTTTTCACGCTTTGCGTTTGCATATATCGTTTTTTTGTTGTACCTTTGTACCCGATTTTTGACAGAACAATAATGAAACGCATTTTAAGGTACTTAGGAGCACTACTATTTGCAGGCATGCCATTCTCGGTTATACTTGGTGAGAATATTACGCATAATTTTCAGTCGATGAATACGGAACCGCGTACGATTGAGTTTAAATCCGCTAATAAGTATGCCCTTAGCACGACGGACTCGATTACCTATACTTGCGGAGGGAAGGCGGTATTTGATGTGGTAAACGATCAGGTTGGTATCAAATTATATTATTATGGAGATGATGTAATTGTTGCGCCTGCCATAGAGGGGTTGTTTGAAGTCTCTATTGGCTATGATATAATAGATTCCGGTACTTCCAATACGTCTGACATAGAGGTATATATTTCTCCGGACGGATCGGAATGGGAAGGTCCGTTGACGGACGGAGTGACATATAGTTCCGGCTCGGTGACGGCTACTATTCCCCGTGGAAATTATCAGCTTAAGATTCGAAATAAAGGAAGTCGCGATATTTTTATTACGAACATAATATATTATTACGAGATTTGCAACTGTTTTCGGTACGTGCCGTAATGAGGATAGCGAATGACATATTGATTCCGGAGTTAGCACGGTTGCTGAAAGAGGGGAAAGAAGTGCGGTTTACGCCATCCGGCGTGAGTATGCGGCCGTTCATAGAAGGAGATCGGGATAGTGTGATTCTTGCAGCGGTGACTGCTTCGCCACGGAAAGGAGATGTTCTTTTGGCAAGTGTCCAAACACAGGTCGGAACACAGACGTATGTCCTGCATCGGCTTGTGCGGATAGAGAAGGGGACGCAAGGTGAAGCGGTTTATGTGCTGCAAGGCGACGGAAATATATCGGGCGAAGAGCGATGCGTTTTTGCGGATGTTATCGGACAAGTGATCCGTATCGAAGGACCTTCCGGCTGTCGCAAACCGCTGATGAGAGGGCGATTTTGGTACGCTGTTCGGAGATGGAGACCGTTCTTGCTAAAGGTCTATCGGCATACAGTGCTAAAAATGTATAAATGACCCAATAAATGGTACATCGTAAATAATTAAATGGTAAATAGCTTTATGAAGACAATTGAAGGATTTAAGTTGCGCAAATTAGGTAACGAGTATATTTTGGTGGGTGAGTCGATGGCGCTCATTAATTTCAATAAGATGATCACGCTGAATGAGACGGCGGGATTTCTCTGGGAGAAGGCGGAAGAGCAGACTCGTTCGCATGGGGCTTTTGACGCGTCGGCGCTTTGCAAAGCGCTCTGCGCGGAGTATGAGGTCTCTCCGGAACAGGCGATGACGGATGTGGAAGCGACTATTGCTTCTTGGAAAGAAGCAGGAGTGATTGAAGGTTAAGAAATGTTCTATTTGAACAGGACCAACACGGGACCATCTCCCGAAAAACTCCCAATTACAACATTTTGAGAAGGTGATTTTGCCTTCTCTTTTTTTTATGTTTTGGAGTGATAAAAGTTATATTTTGTTAAGAAACGACTACACCTTATTATTATTCGCGCGCGAAAAAGGGGTTAAAATTTGCGTATTCGAAAACAAAATATTAATTTTGCACTCGATTTTCGCGTTGTTTGTTTTGAAACGGCGCATAAAAACTTAAAAATAGTAAATTTGCAAAATTGAGTTAGCAAAAGTGTCAAAGTGTCAAAGTGTCACGTCAAATTTTTAAAGCAAAGCGACAAAGCGACAAAGCGACACGCAAAAATAACAAACAGAAAGGTATTTAAGGTATGAAAAATATGTCTGAAAGTGCAAATAGTGCAAAAAGTGCAAAGCAAATTTTTGCCAACTTTGTCAAGTTTGTCAAGCCAATTTTCGGCACTACTCGTCGTTCTGTGGGTAGGGTGACGGAGGCTGAATATCCAACGAATTACCAACGTATCTCCAACTTATCACTAACGATTCGACCGTTCCGCGTGGCTATTTTGGCTGTGCTGCTGCTTTTCGTTGGCGGCTGGAATAGCGAGGTTTGGGCGCAATCGTACCATGATAATAAATGGTGGTCGTTGTTTGACGGGAATGAAAAAACTAATAATGGAATATTTACAAATGAAATTAATGAATCCGTATACCCTCCTACATCTGGAACAATATATATTGAATGGAAAAAGGCTTCTAGATGGCCTGGAGTGGATTTGTATGTTAATGATTCTAAAATTGCGTCAAGTAATGCAACGAAGAATGAGCATACGTCGTATGCAACCGCAAGTACGAGTGTTGGAGTGGATATCACGACAGTTAAAGTGGGGTATCATGGTTCAAACAGTAGTGGAATCTACGTCGATGATATTCGAATCCCAATGGCTAAGCATATCCGCCTTGCCAATAATAGTGTAGGAGCGACTTCAATAACTCCGACGATTCCGGATACATATGTTGAGGCTACGTCAGAGGCAATTGAAATCAATTTCCGTTCGTTCTTGACGGATACAAAGGGTATTACCATTACTCTTACCAGTGGAGACGCTGATGTTTTTCGTTTGGGGACGGCTGATAATACGACCGGATCGATTAGTTCCAGTAAGGATGATAAATCCTATAATGTAGGAGCGAACGCTTGTGCGAGCGGCAATGGTTCTTCTGATGCGACAGCCAGTGGAAGTACATTAGGAGATATTACTAAATATGGCTTCAATGTCTATTTCCGTCCGAAGGCAGCAGAAACTTATTCGGGAACGATTACGATTACTGATGGAACCAGTACGGCAACGGTGTCATTAAGCGGAACAGGTGTGCTGAATGAAAATGCTATTACATGGGATCCAAATACGTCAAACAAAAAGAATTGGGGAGATAAAGTAGATGCAAATGCTACAGCTACTAATAATGAGTCTGGCTGTCCTGCTATTACGTATTCTATAGAGACTGGCAAAGGGTCTTATGTTACTTTAGCGGATGGTAAATTCACCTTTAATCAGGCTGGCGCAGGACAGACAGTTACTATTACGGCTAACCAAGCAGCCAACTATAAATATAAAGCTGCATCGCTTTCTAAGATTTTTACAATCAAGAAAAGTCAGACGATTGTATGGGATGAGACGAAAGTGGATCCCAATATACAGATTAATAAATCGCGTGACATTACGGGCTATGCGTACGGTGATCCGAGCGGAAGAGCAATCACGTACAGCAGTGCGGATCCTTCCAAGATTAGCGTCTCGGGAAACACCATCACTGCGAACGGATTAGGCGATGTAGATATTATTGCTACGCTTGCAGGCGATGCCGACTATAATGAGGTAACCAGCAGAAAAACCTTTACTGTCAAGGAGAAAGAGACCATCGAGCTTTATTTTGATGGCGTAATTATTCCTGCCGATGGAAAAACTATCAATTTGAAGGTCGGAGAGTCTTCCGGTTATGTTACCTCCAAAAATACGGAAGAAACGATTACTTACACTTCAACCAATTCCGGAGTGGCTGTTTATGATACAGAAGCTCATCGCATTAAAGCTCTTGGCGCAGGTAAAGCAGATGTGGTCTTGTCTCAGAAAGCAACGGATGACTACCAGGCAGGTAGTAGAACGGTGACGGTTAATGTGTCGCTGAACACCACTACTATCACTACCAATGTGAGCGAAAAGACGATGGAGGTAGGCGATAGTTATGATCCGGCATTGGCAACGACGAATAATGAAGTGCCGATGAGTATCACCTCTACGAATGAAGCAGTGGCTGTATATGAGGATGGTGTTATCAAAGCCAAGGGAGCCGGAACGGATACGATTACCTTTGCTCAGGCGAAGACTACCAAGTGGGCGGAAGGAAGCAAAAGTATAATAGTGACGGTTAATAAGAAAGATCCGAATATCACTATTTCCGGTGTGCCTGCGACGGCATGGAACACGACCATTGATCCGGAGATCACTTCGGCTAATACGGATGTGAACTGCCCAATTACTATTACACGCATCAGTGGCGTAGATCGCACGGCGCGTGTGTTCGGAAACTCCATTAGGGTGTATGACAATAACGGTCAGAGTGCTAAATTCCGCGTGAGTCAAAGCGGAAATGATACGTATCTGGCAAGTTCGAAGGAATTTACCATTACGGCAAAAAAGGCCAATAAACATGTGACATTTACAATGGATGAGACCTTGTATAATGCGCTGAAAGGAAGTTCAAGTGGTATTCAATCGTGGAATGGCGGAATAATGGTGGGAGATAATACTGCTAATATCTCTAATGCCGCAAACTATGACGACAAATACATGGTAGTTGGTCCCTTTGAAGGTGTACCTTATCAGTTGTCTTGTGCTTATTCCTGTTCAGGAGGTTCTACCGGTAAAGATTGGAAAATCTATGAGTCTTCGGATGGCTCGAACTGGGGTGAAGCAATTATGTCTGTGTCAGAGTCAGGAACGCTAACGAATAGGAACTTGGATCCTTCTACGAGATATCTGAAGTTTTTCTGGAGTGGAAACTATGCGGGTTATTTCAAGAATATTACTGTAACCGAGCGTAGAGGTATTGAGGTGGAGGATTATGATTTCGGTAGTAGCTTTGAAGTGGGTAATCCGGCAACGGACCGTGCAATTCCTATCGGTTGGTATAGCGTACCGACAACTACAGTGACCAGCAGCAACCCGGGTGTGTTTGATGTGATTACTGAAACGATAGACAGTGAGATTGATAACTATGATGAATCGTCCTCTATCGTCATCCGCTATCACCACAAGAAAGTGACCACAGGCGAATATGACGAGGCTACTATAACGCTGACCAGTGAGAACGGTTATACAACATCGTTTAAGGTAAAGGGAAAGACCAACAAGAAAGACCAGACACTGATCTGGCAGGATGAATTGACTCCTATCTCTGTAGGCGAGATCATTCCTAACCCGGCAATTGCCCCGCTGGCGCTCAACTACAGCATTGTTTCGACCACGGAAGAAGGAGTGGTAGAAATGGACGGAACGGTATTGAAGACTATTAAACCGGGTACCGTTACATTGCGCGTTGCGAATGACGGGGATGACATGTGGAATCCTATTTCGGGCGACTATACCATCAAAGTGACCGACCTCAAAGTACAGCGTATCAACTGGGATCAGACCTTTACCCGTTTGACGACCAGCGATGTGGACTTTGATCTGACGGCAAGTGCATATGAGTATATCAATGACGAGAGAGTAGCTATTGATGCCCGTCCAGTGACCTATTCGAGCGATAACACAAGCGTAGTAACTATAGTAGGGGGGAAACTGCACGTGGTAGGAGAGGGAACAGCAAATTTGACCGCTTCTGTAGCAGGAGAAGCCGGAGTTTATGAACCTGCATCCGTGACCCGCAAAGTGAAAGTGCGTGTTCGTTCTATCGGTTGTACGCCTTATGTGCTGAGTAATGCAAGCTATGCTTTGAATACGGTAGAGACCAAGGAACTCAGTTTGAGCGGAGAGCCGAATCAAATCACGTTCTCGGCATTAGGTGAGCGGATATTAGGATTCCCGCAGTCCGGTCCGATGCATTTTGCGGAGTATTATAATGGACAGTGGCATAAATTATGGTCCAGTAACTTGAAAGTAGATGAGGAGAAGTCGTTTGGACCTATTACCCTCAATCGTAACACAACGAAAGTGAAATTCTATACGGAGTTCGGCGCCACATGTTACCATACTTTCCGAAGCGCCTATGTCACCAAAGCCAAATATCTGGAGTTGGATGACGTGCAAGGCAAGACCAGCACTGATGTTTCTTTCCCGGCAGAGGAGACGCATCTGGGGCAGACTTATATCAAATCGGTAGTGGTGAACTACTCGAATATATTCGATATGCTGTATGTCAATCATACCAATCCGAACTTCCGCATTACTCCGACGGAGATCGGTCAGGGCTGTGGCGAGAACGGCAGAACGACTATCACGATTATCTATTATGCGAAAGAGCCGATAGACGAGAGCGATGAGATTATTGTTACAGACGAGCATGGTCTGATGGCAACCATCCATGTGCATGCTAAAGTGTCGAAGAGCGATCAGACGATTAGTTGGAGTCCTGAGACGGAGTTGAAGACTACTGACGTAGTGACATTTAATGCAACGGCTTCGTCCGGACTTGCGGTTACTTATTCGTTGGCAGAGGGTGATGAAGAAATAGCCGAGGTGAGCGAGAACGGAGAGTTGACAATCAAGACTTCCGGAGAGATTCATGTAACGGCATCTCAAGAGGGAAGTGGATTGTATAATTCAGTCGCTTTGGAGCCTGTTACAATGCATATTAGCAAAGTAACTCCGTCTGTTTCCGTAAAGCCAATTGCAAGCACGGTTACATTGCCGTGTACCTTGAGTGCTTCCAGTCTGAACGCATCAGAAGCTGTGATGCTGAACGATAAGAGCGAAGCGGTGAGCGGTAGTTATGCGTGGGTAGATGATACGCAGGTATTAAGTAACGGAACGCAAGACTATAATGTACGCTTCACTCCGAGTAACGGAGCTTGGTATGATGACCTGACATTCCCAGTAGTGGTAACGGCCAACAAGCGTAATCAGGTAATCACTTGGGATTTCGCGGACGACCAGACGCTGCTTTGTAGCGCGGTAGTGCCGCTGAACGCAACGATCACCGATGCATTTAGCAGTGAGGCATTAGATAGAGAATTAACATATTCTTCTAACAATCCTGATTATGCGGACATTGTGGATGGGGAGCTGGTTATCAAACAACCGGGAACGGTGGTTGTAACGGTTAGCAGCAGTAGTGATGAAATCTATAATGCAGCGTCTATCAGCCGCACGATTACGTTTGAGAAAGCAACTCCGGTGATAGATACGCTTCCTACGGCGAACTCCATCTATGAGCAACAATGGTTGCATGAGTCTGCGTTGCTGGATGGTGTGGCTCGTTCCGGCGAGCGTAAAGTAATCGGCCATTTTGAATGGACAACCGAGGATTTCCAAGCGGTAACTATCGGAACTCAAGAATATGACGCGGCGTTCATTCCTGCCAATGAGGCATGCTACAATCGCGTATCGTGCAAAGTGCCGATGACGATTCTGCAAATCGAACGCGTGTTTGTGAACAATGCCGGAGACAACGATTGGAATAATCCCTCTAACTGGTCTAACGGCTTTGTGCCTCCTATTTCTAATGTGAGCGTGACTATCGCTGAGAATGTAGTAATTGACAGTGTGGTACATGTTGGCTCCATGAAGATAGAGGAAGGAACTGAGGTAACTATTGCTGCAACAGGCCATCTGACCGTGGATGGATATCAAGAGACTTCCACGGGTAACTATGGTAACATGGTAGTTAAAGAAGGTGGTGAGTTAACCCTCAATAGTACATTCAAGGTCAATGACTTCTCTATCGAAGCATCGCAAGGTCAGAGTGGCCAAGTGGAAAATCCGGAGAACTTAGATATTCAAGGCGAGGCGTACATAGATATTAAGATTTCGGACAACGCTGTTTTGGACGAAAATCAGTGGTATGGATTCACCGTTCCGTTCCCTGTAGATGCTAACACCGGTGTAGAACGTATCCGTCCGGATGGTACCATCGAAAGTGGTATTGTGCGTGATTGGGATTATGCGATCGCTACGTACAATAGTCAGCGTCGCGCGAGCGGACTTTCCGGATGGAGAGAATTCTCCGGCATTATGACTCCGGGCGTGTTCTACTTCTTGGGTATTGATGGTCAATCGCGCATATATCGATTCCATAAGACGGCAACCGGAGCTATGGTATCCGCCGCAACAATGGATCTGAATGCTTATCCTGCAAACGATCCGGGTGATGCAAACTGGAATGCCGTAGGAAACCCGACTTTACGTTATGCCCATGCAGCATGTCCCGTAGATTTTGTGCAGGTTTATGACAATAATTCAGGAGCATATTCCGCGGTCTATACCAACTCTGCGACATTTGTTGTCGGACGTCCGTTCTTTATCCAGACCGAAAGTGGAACACTCTCCCTGACAGCCGCAGATGGTACACGTGCAGCCTATTATGCACCGGCTCGCAACCAAGCCGAAAAGCAAAACCCGATTGGAATAGTACTTTCTACGGAGAATGATGAAGCTTGTGATAATCTATTCATTCGTGCGAGCGAAGATGCAACGGAGGATTATGTAATCGGTCGTGATCTGGTGAAGATGGGTACCACAACGAAGAAAGCCCAGATGTGGGTGAATGCCTGCGGCAAGAAGCTGTGCGTTCGTGAGGAAGCTATGCGAAATAATACCGCTACCTATCCTCTAAGCTTGTATGCGCCGCAAGCCGGTGAATATACCTTGAATACAGAGAACGTGCCGGATGGAGCGGAATTGTATCTAACCTATAACGGCCAAGCTATCTGGAACTTGAGATATAATCCATACACCCTTGATTTAACTCAAGGAATGACTGAGGGCTATGCTCTGAAACTCTATGTAAGCGAGATAGCAACGGGCATAGTAGGCGTAGATGGCGATCGTCAAAACGAAGTACGCAAGGTGCTTATCGATAATACGATTTATATCGTAATGCCGGATGGCGCTTTATATGATATAAATGGTAAAAAAGTGAAATAATTCTTGCGTATATCAAAAAAAAGTTGTAACTTTGCAGCCGATTTCGAACGATGAAAAAGAAAGAATATATATTGCCGATATCTGAAGTGATGATTCTATCTCCCCAAAATAGAATCATGAAGAACTTTGATTATAGTGGAGCTCCTAATCCAGCTCCGGCTCCTGAACGTCGTGCACCGGCGTTCTAAACGGAAAGAAGGAGAACCGAAACGGTACAGTGACATCCGTAATGGTAACGAAATGCTAACGGAAATGACCGCTAAAATACAAGTAAACGACAACTTCATCAGTTGTCGTTTACTTTGTTTAGAGGAAACGAATTATCTCAGGTTCTTCGCCCATTTGCGGAGATAGGCGAACCAGTCCTCGGCTGTTGTTGCTACGGGGTGGTTTTCTTTGGTCGCTCCGCAGCAGGTGAGGTAGAAATGACAGGTCGCCATTTCTGACCGCTTCGCTGTACGACCGGCTTTGCCTGTAAGATTGAGAAGGCAGAGGTTGTTTTGCTTATCGTGGACGAGGGAACCGGCATATTCTTTGGGAATAAAGACGGCGAGACCGACGGTCTCTTTGGCATACTTGGCGGAGTCGTTTACAGGCCAATCACGACCAAATGACGCCAAAAGGACGCCATTTGGTAATTGACAATTGATAATTGACAATTGAGAATTATTTCCAAGTCCAACGGTACCATCGGGTAAAACTATGGTGTCTGTAGGCCAGCCTCCTTTTGCCGGGATGGTCTGTACGCCTGTACAGAGACCTTCTATGGGGGAAGAACAATAGACGTCGCAACGCATATCACGATGGCCGGCGCGCATGGTGTATTGGACGGTGAGGTCGAAGCCGTGTTTGGCTTCGACTGTTTGGAGGTTTGACGGACTTTGTCCGTTCGTTTGAAGGTCTGACGGTTTCCAATCTTTGACGGCGACCTCGATAGTGGCGGAGTTGCGGGATTGGCGGACGATACGCTGGGAGCGCTCCGCTACATTCTCGAAATGTACCATCTTCTTGCCGTTCCAGTATTTGACGGAACCGACACCGACCGTTCCGCTTACGCGGAGGATGTCATCGCCATAACCGGCAGCGAGCAGAGAGTCGTTGGGATACCAGTAACTCTGCGCAAGCTCGAGTTGCGGCGTACGTTTGCAATAGGGGTCGATGGTCTGTTTCTTATCGAAATAGATGCGGTACGCCATGAGTTCGGACTCCACCGCCACGCCGTGGTGGTGGAGCTGATGGTAAGTGTCAATCAGCGGACCGTCGCTCCATGCTTCAATCGGGTAGCAGTGGCGCGTCTTGCCTTCGGCATGGATCACCGTGTACCCCGGAAGAATACTATCCTCCGGAGTACCGATTTTCCAAAACGAAGTGGCTACCCGCGGGGAGCAGGAAGGTAGTAAGACCGCCGCAAAAGCGGCTGACAGCGTATAGAGCGATATTCCGATATTTCGATTTATCGACATTTCGAAGGAGTTTTAATTGATCTTGACATTCTCTACGGTCGGAGCGAGGGTGAAGGCTTCGCCTTTCTGAGCCTGGATATTGACATTGTCGATGACAAGACCGTTGGTCTGGCGGAAGAGCGCACCTTCGGTAGCGGAAATGGTGATGTTCCGCAGGGTGACATTCTCAATCTTCTGCTCGGGCAGACCGTTGAAATAGATGGCGCGTTTGATATTCGCACCCTTGACATTCTCGATGACGATATTCTTGAAAGCCGGGGTTTCTTCGCTTACAGCCGGAGCCGCTGCGTTCATACGCGCAGCGAGTTCTTCTTCGGTTTCTTCACCGGCGCCTTTACCGCCGTAGAAGAGGTCAAAAAGGAGTCCTTCGTTCGGGATATTGACCATGTTGACGCCGTTGATGTAGATATTCTCTACGACACCGCCGCGTCCGCGAGTGGATTTGAAACGCAGACCGACATCGGTACCGATATAGAGGTTGTTGCGCACCTCGACATTCTTGATTCCGCCGGACATCTCCGAGCCGCATACGAAACCGCCGTGACCATGATAAACGACGCAGTCATCGACTACCACATTCTCCGTCGGGATGCCGCGGTCACGGCCGGGTTTGTCCTTGCCGGACTTCATGCAGATAGCATCGTCACCCACGTCGAAAGAGCAGCGTGCAATCACTACATTTTTGCAGGATTCGATATCTACGCCGTCGCCGTTCTGGCTATACCAGGGGTTGCGGACATTGAGGTCGCGCAGGATGAGGTTCTCGCAGCACATAGGGTGGAGGTTCCACGCCGGGCTGTTCTCGAAGGTCACGCCCTCGAGGAGGATATTCTTGCAGCCCACGAAATGGAGCATTACCGGGCGGAGGAAAGATTTTACTACTTGCCAGAGGCTGTCATCTTCGATGACGGGCACGTTCTGGTCGAGGCAATAGCTCTGCGCCAGGATCGATGCACTATCCGGGTACCAGATATCGTTCTCGGTCACTACGCCGCCTTTCTCCTTGAGGTGTTTCTTCCATTGCGAAGGAGCCATCTTGGATTTCTTGAGCGGACGCCACCAATCGCCGTTGCCGTTGAAGGTGCCAAAGCCTGTGATGGCGATGTTCTCTGCGTCGCGAGCGTTCAGCGGGCTTGTGCAACGCTTGGTAGGGATACCTTCGAACCACTCGTCGTAGATCTCATAGAGATCGAGGTCGTGGGAGAATACTACAAAAGAGTTCTTCTCTGTGAAGAGACGGACGTTGGACTTGAGGGTGATTGGTCCGGTGGTATAGATACCTTCGGGGATGATAACCGTTCCGCCGTCGGCTGCTGTACACTCGTCGATAGCTTTCTGAATGGCCTCGGTAGCCAAAGCGACGCCGGTGTTGTCAGCTCCGTAGTCGAGGATGTTAAACGTGCGGTTCGGGAACGAAGGTACGGTCACTTCCGGCATCTCAAAGGAAGCCGATTTGGTTAGGGCGTCAATGTCCTTTTGCTTGGTCGTTTGATACTTTGACGCTGATGTACAAGCGCCTAAAACAGCTGCGGCAAGCAGCAATAGAGTGATTTTTCTCATGGCTGATAAATATTTTGTGGATAAATGATTTCTACTAATGACAATCCTTCCGCGGGAGCCGAATGACCGGCAGAAGAGCGGTGATGCGCGTTAATGACGTCCGTCATCGCTTCGGGAGGCATGTGTCCGCGTCCCACTTCAAAGAGTGTGCCCACCACCGCACGAACCATATTACGCAGGAACCGATCGGCGGTGATGACGAATGAATACTCCGTCTCGGACTCGCGTACCCATTTCGCTTCGCTTACATCGCAGATGGTGGTTTTCACATCCGTGTGAACGCGGCAGAAAGAAGCGAAGTCCTGTTTGCCGAGCAGCAGCGCTGCTGCTTGGTTCATCGCCTCGAAATCCAAGCCCGGCGCCACGCGCGTGTGGGTGATATAAAGGAAAGGATCCTTGCGTGTGGTGATGCGGTAGCGGTACGTACGCGCCGTGGCGTCAAACCGCGCATGGGCATCGTCGCGCACGGGGCGGAGATCGCTGACGGCGATGGATAGCGGCAGGAGGTTATTGAGCCGCGCTCCGAAGTTAGCCGGTACCGCTTTCCCGACATCAAAATGCGCTACCATCTTCTCTGCATGTACACCGGCATCGGTGCGTCCGGCAAAAGTCAGAGGCACCGGTAGGCGCAAGATGGTAGCAAAAGCAGCCTCCATCTCGGCCTGCACGGTGTTTCCGTTCGGCTGGCTCTGCGAACCGTGGAAATCTGTGCCGTTATATGAGAAAGTTATAAAATAGCGCATTTCTTCAGTTGGTCGTTTATCTCCGGAGAGAGTTGGGCTTTATAAGCGATATAGAGTCCGCCGCCGATGAGTACAAGGCTGCGGAGGAGGCTGTCGAGCCATATATTCGGCAGAGGTGCATACATGCTCCACAAGGCGTTGACGGCAAAGAGTCCGGTTAACAGCAAGGCGATGTACCACCACTTGCGATCCACTACATGGAATCCGCCCAAGGGTACAATAGCTGCGATAATCAAGATGTAGTAGAGACCGTACGAGAGCAGATTGCTCAGTGCTGCGCCTTCCATACCATAGCGCGGTACCAGGTAGTTGTTGAGCAGCAGCGCGCTGATGGTCAGAACCAGCGAGAAGATCAGACTCAACGCATAGTAACGTGAGTAGTTCAGCGCAGAAAAACAAATAGAGAATGTCCCCAAAATCAATTGGCTGACACCCAGAATGAGTACTACGTTTTTGGCTTGTGCAAAGGTAGTACCATTAGGTAAAATATGGAAAATAAGGTCAATATTAACCCAGATGACCAGCAGAATAAATCCGCCGATGAGAAGCATGTTCCTCGTCACCTGGCGTGTGAGAATCGAACACTCTTCGCGGTTCTCCTCTTTGATGGCGCGCGCTAATTGAGGCGAGGCGATGGAGGAGACAGAGCGATTCGGCACACTGACCATGACCGCCATGTAGGTAGCGATAGCGAAGATGCCGGTGGTGTCCAGACCCATTTTGGCGGTTACGAAGAACGAGGAGAGCGTGGGAGCCAGAACGGAAGTGACCGCAGAGAGCAAGAGGAAACCGGTATATATCAGATAGCGGCGTACGAGTGTCGGATTGCTCTTTAAGTACGCCCAATCGGGCTTGAGCCGAATCGGCTTAAGGGAGAAAAAATACACCATGTTAATGAGCGCAGCCAGCGCGTAGTTGGCGCACAGACCGATCACAAAACCATCGAGTGAAAGGATGCGGAAGGCATAAAGCAAATAGAGCGCCAGCAGACCGACGCGTACCACTAACTCCCTAACGGCGCGAGGCACGACGATGTGCATCAACACGTTGCACGTACACTCATAAATCGCTTGATAGAGCATGAAGAACGCCAGCGGTAGCACGAAATAGTAGTACTCCACGAAGAGTGGCGATTTATCGCCAAACCAAGCGCCCAACGGCACACTGCATGCCCAGTAGATACCGGCAAAGAGGATGAATCCAATCATCGGAACGACCAGCGCCCAGAAGAAGAAACCGTGGTCCTCATTGCTGCCTTTTTCCTTAAAATACGGGTAGAAACGGATGATGCTGGCGTTTGTGCCTAACTGCGCCAGACCGATAAATAGGGAAGCGGCATCGACAAGCACTCGTGCCAACCCGATTTCCTCGGTCGTGAGGAAACGGGTTAACACGAAGAACGTGGTGACAACGCCAACGGCGATGCCCAGATAGGTCACTATCGTACCACGAACCGATTGCTTGGCGATAACTCCCATTACTTGATATCCAGTAGTTCGACTGTGAAGATCAACGCTGCAAACGGAGGAATGGATTGTCCTGCGCCACGCTCACCATAGCCTAACTCATACGGGATGTAGAGTTTGTATTTCGAACCCTTCGGCATGAGTTGCAGACCTTCGGTCCAACCCTTGATAACACCATTGAGCGGGAACTCAATCGGCTCGCCGCGCTGGTAGGAACTATCGAAGACAGTGCCGTCAATGAGGGTGCCCTCGTAGTGTACTTTGACAGTCTGCTCAGCGGTCGGTTTCGGACCGTTGCCTTGCACGAGTACTTCGTACTGCAGACCGGATTCGGTCACTTTGACTTCTTCGCGCAGTGCGTTCTCCTGGAGGAACTTCTCGCCTGCAGCTTTTGTCTCACCGTATTTGAGACGGTTGATGACCTCTTCTACGTATGCGTTGGCAGCAGCGCCGTCTAACTGATCGGTGTAATTGTAAAGACCATTGATGAAACCTTGCTTGAGGAGCTCGAAATTCGTCTCCAGACCATCGATACCGAGCAGACCCACGGGTTCTTGCTCGCGGATAGCCTTACCGATATTTTTCGCCATATTTACTACCTGAGGGTTGCGCACATCTTCCTTCATGCCCTTGTTGACATTCTTAATGAACTCCTCTTTTGCGTTACCCACGGTATCTTCGGAGAGGACGTACATACGGATCTGCTGACCATTCATGAGACCGAAGGCGTAGTTGAGCGAGTCGATGGCAGAAGCCAGTTCGATGGTCTTTGCTTTGCTCGGGCACTTGGAGTAAACAACCTCACCGCTCTCCATAGCTCGACCGCTCTGGTAGCAGGACATGAGGAAACTCTCTGCTGCGGCTTCGGGCATAACGGTAGTGTCCTCGTAGAGGGCGTTGACTACTGCCTGGAGGAAGATACGCTCGTTCAGCGTCCATTCTTTATTCTCTGCCAGACCGTTCTTCTCAAACATCTTCACAGACATACCGAACTGACGACCTGTCTGCTCAATCTCGCTCAGGGTCTCTTCTTTGCCCTGATAAGCAGCCTCGAGGGCGTCGATAAACTCTGCTACGGCTGCATCGCTGCTGTCGTTAGCCAGGAAACGGCTCTTGATCTGCAGACCATTGAGCAGACCCAGCGCATAGTTCACGGAGTCAGCTTCGTTCTCTAATACGGCATCTTGTGCCTTGTAGCTGTTGCCGCAGGAGATCATAGCCAATACGGCAAGCATTAAAATACTGATTTTTCTCATCGTTTTATTTTTTTTCGTTATTTCGGGATTACGTAATTACGTGATTACGGATTTATTCAATTCCTAAGAGTTCTACCGTGAAGATCAGGGCTGCGTACGGGGGAATGGATGCTCCCGCTCCGCGCTCGCCGTAAGCCAGCTGATAGGGGATGAAGAATTTGTACTTCGAACCGATGGACATCAGTTGGAGTCCTTCTGTCCAGCCTTTGATGACGCCGTTCAGCGGGAAAGTGATCGACTCGCCGCGTTTGTACGAGCTGTCGAAAACCGTTCCGTCGATGAGCGTACCTTCATAATGTACGCGCACGGTGTCGGTAGCTTTCGGTTTCTGACCGAGCGACGGCTCGAGGATCTCGTACTGCAGACCGGATTCCGTCACTTTGACGCCTTCGCGTTTAGCGTTCTCCGCGAGGAACTTCTCACCTGCCTCTTTCGCTGCGCCGGCAATTTTCTGCTCCAACTCCTGGAAGAACGTGTTCAATACCTGTTGTGCCTCTTGATAACTAATCTTGGGTTGCTGATGGGTCAGTACATCTTCGATACCGGCTGCGAGGTCCTGATAGTTCAGTTTCTCTACGCCGCTGCCCATGAGGTTTTGACCCATTGAGAGGCCTAATGCATAACTAATTTTGTCCATAAATTCATTTACAATTTTATCATTTACAATTTTTTCATTTATTTTGCCATTGATTCATTTGCGAGAGATAGCGTGCCATGTATTTGCCGAGGATGTCAAACTCGAGGTTGACTACCGTGCCTGCCTCGATGTACTTGAAGTTCGTATTCTCCTCGGTATAGGGAATGATGCAAACCGACACGTATCCTTTGTCGCCTTGGATGTCGGGCTCGCAGGCCGTCAGGCTGACGCCGTTGATGGTCACTGATCCTTTGTCCACGCAGAAATACCCGCGCTCCACCATCTCTTTGGAGGTCTCGTACTCAAAGCGGTAGTACCAGCTGCCGTCGGTCTCATGCGCATCTATACAGACTGCTTTCTGATCCACGTGGCCCTGCACGATGTGTCCATCGAGACGACCGCCCATGAGCATCGAACGCTCTACGTTGACCCAGTCGCCGACTTTGAGCAAGTCGAGATTCGTCAGACGCAGGGACTCCTGCATCGCTGTGACGGTATATACATTTACCATTTCACCATTTACCATTTGGTCATTTGTCTTCACCACCGTGAGGCACACGCCGTTATGCGCGATTGACTGGTCAATGGACAGCGGCTCGCCGAAGGGGTTGCGAAGCGTGAAGTGTTTATTGGTTTGCTCGGTCTCAATCTTAACGACCTGAGCCATTGTTTCTACGATTCCTGAGAACATTTTGAATAGGAAAATCTTTACGGGTTAATATAAATAAGTAGATGCCGATCAGTATCGTGCCGATACCCATCAGCGCCCACATGTTTTGCACATAATACAGCCGGAAGGCATAATAAACTCCTAACAGCCCGAGCGTCAGCGCTGTATAACCGCCAATCGTCTTGAGGTCGTATGGTATCGGAGCTTTCTTCTGGCCAATGAAATAGGAGAGGAGCATGATCACGAAATAGCAGACGAGGCTACTGCCGCAAGATGCCCAATAACCGATAATCGGCACGCCGACAATCTGAAGCACCAGCGTGATCACCAGGCCGATGAGCGAGAAATAGGCACCCCATTTCGTCTCGTCCGTCAGTTTGTACCAGAACGAGAGGTTGAAGTAGATGCCTTGGAAGACATACGTCCAGAGCACCACCGGCACGATCTTTAACCCCTCCCAATAAGCACTCGAGACGATGTACCGGAAGATGTCCAGATAAAAGATCACACCTAACAGGATGAGATACGAGAAAATGATGTAGTACTTCATCGCGTCGGCGTACGCCTCAACGGATTGCCGGTCTTTATGTTTCGCGAAGACGAAAGGCTCGTACGCATAGCGGAAGGCCTGGGTGAACATCATCATCACCATCGCCACCTTGAAGCATGCGCCGTAGATACCGAGTTGCGCTTGTGCATCTGCGCCGGTGTAGAGATAAGGGAAGAGGATGCGGTCGAGAGTCTGGTTCATGATGCCTGCCACGCCGAGTACCAGCAACGGCAGCGAGTAGCGCAACATCTCTTTGAGTACAGGTGCGCTGAACTGTCCGCCTTTCGGCATTGTGAACGGCAAGAGGCAGAGCGTCTGGATCGTCGTCGCTAAGATGTTACTAAGGAAGACATAGAACACATCGTTCTTGCCCAAGACTACTAAGAAAAGGATGTTAAAACCGATGTTCAGTAGCACAAACAGCAACTTGAGTGCCGCAAAAACGATCGGTCGTTTTTGGTACCGCAAGTACGCAAAGGGGATACACGCAAACGCATCGATAGCTACCGTCGCGAACATCATCTCCACAAACTCCGAATGGTCGGGATAACCCAGAACATTCGCTAAGGGCTGATGGAAGATGATGACCAGCATAGTGAATAATGCGCTGGTGCATAAAAGGGTAATGAACGAGGTCTTATAGACAGTCCGCGGGTCATAATCCTCGCGGTTGGCGAAACGGAAGAAGCCGGTCTCCATGCCATACGTGAGGAGCACAAGCAGTAGCGCTGTCCAAGCGTAAAGGTTCGTGACGATACCGTAGTCGTCCGTCCGCGCCAGCACGTATGTGTACAGCGGTACGAGCAGGTAGTTCAGGAACTTACCTATTATCGAACTCAGACCATAGATGGCGGTGTCCTTCGCCAAGGATTTCATCGATTTATTTACCATTTTGTCATTTACCATGTACGATTTATTCCTTTCCTGCCACGCAGATTACTATCTCGCCTTTCGGTGGTGTTTGTTGAAAATGCTTTATCAGTTCCGTGAGGGTGCCTCGTACGGTCTCTTCGTGGACCTTGCTGATCTCACGAGAGACAGAGGCTTTGCGCTCTTCGCCGCATACCTGGGATAGTTGCTCCAGGGTCTTCACGAGCCGGAAGGGCGACTCGTAGATGATGAAGGTCTGGTCGAGTTGTGCCAAGTACTGCAAACGTGTCTGCCGGCCTTTCTTCTGCGGCAGGAAGCCCTCAAAGTAGAAATGGTTGTTCGGCAGGCCACTGTCCACCAACGCCGGCACAAAAGCCGTTGCACCGGGAAGTGTCTGGATTTCGATACCTGCTTCTGCTGCAGCCCTCGTCAAGAAGAACCCCGGGTCGCTGATAGCCGGTGTACCGGCATCGGAGATGAGCGCGATATTCGCACCCGCCTTTAGCCGCTCCACGATGTCCGCAGAGGTCTCATGTTCGTTGAACTTATGATGCGACTTTAAGGGCGTGTGAATATCAAAATGCTGCAGCAACACGCCGCTGGTGCGTGTGTCTTCCGCCAAAATCAGATCAACCGATTTCAGCGTCTCAATCGCACGGAACGTCATGTCCTGCAGATTGCCGACCGGTGTGGGAACGATATACAGCATTTAACCAAACCTGCGATGCAGGCTCACGACAAACTGTTGATAACTATTGCTCTCGGTGTCCCATTGGAAGCGAGAGTTGATATAACTCATCGCCTCATCGAAGGACTGAAGTTCGTTGATCTCCGTGAGGGTGCGTTGCATCAATTCGGCGTTCTGGCCGAACAGCTCACGTTGGTACAAGAATCGATCGCCCAACGAGATCGCCTGACGGATGTCGTCCACCGGTTTGCCATAGACCGCTGCTTTGGGAGAAGCTTGCTCCTCTACTACCGGAGCTGGCTCTGCTATAGCGGGAGCGGGAACTGGCTCTTCTGCCACGGGTTCCGGCTCAACTTTTGCTTGTTCGGGCTCCTTCGATATTTCGGAATCACGTGATTCCGGTATTTCGATGGGTTTCTCCACGATCTTCTCCACCACTTTCTCTACTACTTGCGGTTCCGGCAGAGGCCGGCTTTTCAGCTCTTCTATCTCTGCCTCCATCGAAGCGATCACGGCTTCGTTGGTCTGCTGAGCCTCTTCCAGCGCGGAGATGCGTTTTTCGTATTCCGCAATCCGCGCTTCGAGGGACTCAAAATATTTGATTACTTCTTCCATAATAAATGTTCAAATGGTAAATGAACAAATGGTAAATTACTTTGTTGCGTCTTCTAATTTACCCATCATTGCGAACATAAAGATAGCTGCAATGAGGCAAACGCCGATGAATACACCCCATACGAGCCACAACGGCAGACTGCCCCAAAGGAAACCACCTACAGAAACGAGGAAGTTACCCAATGCGGTAGCTACGAACCAGCCACCCATCATCATTCCTTTGTACTGCGGAGGTGCCACTTTGCTGACAAACGAGATACCCATCGGGCTGAGCAGCAGCTCGCCGAAAGTGAGTACCAGATAGGTCAAGATCAGCACATTCGCATTCACGAATGTACCATCGCCTGTGACGCGTGCCAACTCCTGCTCTGCCGGGGTCAGGAGACCGATTGAGCAGAATGCCATTACTGCATATGCCGCTGCGGCAACCAACATTCCGTACGCGATCTTACGCGGCGCAGAAGGCTCTTTGCCTTTCGCAGCCAGCGCACCGAAGATGGCCATACTAACCGGCGTCAGGGCTACTACGTAGAAGGGGTTGAACTGCTGGAAGATCGGCGCGGAGATACCCAACTCAGCGGGGTGGTGGAGGTACTTGTATGCCAGCGCACCCAGTACTGCGACACCGACACACGACCAGATCATCTTCGCTTTTTTCGTGCCCTCGCCGAAAAGACCAAACAGCGCGTACACAAGAATCGCTACCAGAACCAAGTTCCAGATATCAAAAGCCATCGTCTGAACACCTGTCACTACCGGCGTCACGAACTCGTTGGCGAAATACGTCAGCGTCAGACCGTTCTGGTGGAAAGCCATCCAGAAGAAGAGTACTACGGCGAACACGAGGCACAATGCCACGATGCGTTTTTTCGTCTGCTCCGGCGAGAGCGTCTCTACTTTCTGACCACTTGCTGCGGCTTGCTTGGCGGTGTTCTCTACGTGCTTGAACCAAGGACGGCAAGCATAGTAGATGGCAATACTGAGTATCAGCGATGCGCAAGCTACCGCGAAAGCGAAGTGATAACTGTCGTTCACGCTTGTGCCGAGGCTCTCTTGTGCCCATGCCATGATCTTCACAGCGGCTGTCGGAGCGAACATCGCACCGATGTTGATCGCCATGTAGAAGAGCGAGAAAGCAGCATCGCGGCGGTCGGCATAAGCCGGGTCGTCGTAGAGGTTGCCGACCATCACCTGCAAGTTGCCCTTGAACAGACCGGTACCGAAACTGATGAGCACCAATGCACCAATCATGCCGGCCATCGCTACCGCCGTGCTACCGTACTCCACGCCTCCCATCGGGATCGCCAGAAGCACATAGCCTAAGAACATAATGATGATACCTATCGTCACGCACTTGCCGTAACCGATTTTGTCGGCTACGATACCGCCGATGAGCGGCAGGAAATATACGAACGCCAGGAACGTAGAATAGATTGCGCCTGCAGCTGAAGCCGACAGACCAAAATTAGCGCGCAAGAAAAGCGCAAAGACGGCTAACATCGTGTAGTAGCCGAAACGCTCGCCTGTGTTGGCTAAAGCCAACGCGAACAATCCTTTGGGTTGATTCTTAAACATAAATTATTTGGTTTTTTGTTGTTTTCTAGTTTACTAGGGTCCTAGGATCCTAGGGTCCTAGTCAATCACTTCGCACCATCCGTGCTTATCTTCGGCTCGGCCGAATTGGATGTCTCTGAGCGCGTGGTAGAGCTTTGTGAGTACCGGTCCCGGTTCGTCGCTCAGGTGGTAAATCTTGTTCTTCTCCGGGTCAATCACTTTGTCAATCGGGCTGATGACACACGCCGTTCCGCAAGCTGCGGCTTCGCTCATGTCTGCCAATTCCTCCAGCCGTATATGCCTTCTCGTCACTTTCATTCCTAAGTCCTTTGCCAAGGTTATCAGACTGTCATTCGTGATACTCGGCAAAATCGCAGAGGATCTCGGTGTCAGGTACTCGTTTGAGCGGATACCGATGAAGTTCGCTGCCGAGCACTCGTCTATATACCGATGGTATTTGGCATCGAGGAAGAGGCAATCCATGCCTTGCGCATGAGCCGGTTCGGTAGCCCGGAAGGACGAAGCGTAGTTGCCGCCGACCTTGAAGGTTCCTGTTCCATAAGGCGCCGCACGGTCCACATGCCGGTTCACGATGAACGTCGTGCAATGGAACTTGCCCGGATAATACGGACCTATCGGTGAAGGAATGACGATGAACTCAAAATCTCTTCCCGGTCCCACGCCCAGACGCGGCGTTGTACCGATCAGCAGCGGTCGGAAATAAAGCGTCGCGCCGGTTCCGTAAGGCGGCAGAAAATCCATGTTCTTCTCCAACGCCAGCCGGATGGCTTTGCCGAATAACTCCTCCGGCACGGGTTGCATGTACAGCCCCTCTGCACTTCGTGCCATTCGTTTGGCATTCTCCCGCCAGCGGAAGATACGGATCTTCCCATCTACTCCCCGAAAAGCTTTCAGTCCCTCAAAGGCCTCCTGCCCATACTGCAAACAAGTCGCCGACACATGCAAGTGCAGGAACTTGTCCTTCGTGGCGTAGGGTTCTTCCCATGCGCCATCATGATACGCGGCGCGAACTATATAGTCCGGCTCCGTGTAATGAAATCCCAGTTTACTCCAATCAATCTCTTTCATCAAACAACGTATCTAATATACTTATCTCCGTTTGCCACGGATGTTTATCTGTCCAAATTAATCCGCTCCAATCGGCGGTGCGTCTTTCGACTTTCGACTTTTGACTTTCGTCTAATAACGGTCTCTCTTTCTTTAGAAGGGCGACCAGCGTCGCGTTCATCTCGTCATTCAGGTCCAACAGCCATTTGTACTCTTTCTCGTAGAACGGCCTGAGGTAGTCTGCGAAATACGTAAAGTACGGCGTGTGTTGGTATGCGGAGACGAGGGTGATCCAGTGTTGGTGTTGCCATCGGGTCTGGTAACTGATCTGAATATCCCGCGTCAGCTGCTTGTGTTCCACTTTGCCCACCGGAACGGTCAGTCGTACCAGCTCTCCTTTTGCGTCGCGGATGAGCGCCCGGTTGCGAAACGTCTGTTTCTCAAAGCTCTCCATCTGCTCGATCGTTGCGGGTTCGCTCATCAGCGCTTCCATGTACGACTTCGGTGGCAAATATGCGGTAGGTAAAATCATCGTTTAGCTCCTCTTCCCAGTCTCTCCCAGCGGATGGAGTGTTTGTCTTTGTCGATGGAGAGCCAGATGAATACCGGCCGCCCGACGATGTGATCCTCCGGCACGAAGCCCCAGTAACGGCTGTCGGCGGAGTTATGGCGGTTGTCGCCCTGCATCCAGTAGTAATCCATCTCAAACTCGTACTCCTCGCCGATCTTTATGGGCTTAAACTCGTACGCGTCTGCAATGCGCTTATAGATCCAGTAATTCTCCTCGGTGATGAGGATTCGGTCGCCTTTCTTCGGGATGTAGATCGGTCCGTAGTTGTCGCGTGTCCAGGTGTTGTGTCCCAGCGGATAGACCTCTCCGCCGCGGTCCGAAGGCTCCACCATCACGGAGACCACATGCGGGTTCTGGGTCAACTCCTCCTTCATCGCCTTTGTCAGCGGGAAATGCCAGGTGGTGGCGTCTATCTGGATGCGGTCAGCTATGCTGATACCGATCTTCTCCAGATATTTGGCCCCGAACACATGCCCGTCGGTCTGCACGAGATAATTCAGCTGCAAGCCCTCTCTCTCCGGCTCCCGTTCGCCATTCGTATAGACGACATTGTCGATTATACGCAGACTGTCTCCCGGTTCGCCCACACAACGCTTCACGTAGTTCTCACGCCTATCGACAGGCCGTGTGACAATCTCGCCAAACACGTCTTTGCGCTGTTTGAGCAAGGCCTCGCCGTAGTAGTGTTTGAGGGTATAATAGTCGGGGTTCTGCATCTTGAGACACACCGTGTCGCCGGCAGGGAAATTGAAGACGACGATATCGCCTTTCTTCGGACTCGTCCATCCTGCGAGGCGCTTGTAGTCCCAATGCGGGTTGTCGAAATAACTCTTTCCTCCGCCTAGCCATTCCGGCATCGTGTGTTGCACGAGCGGCATAGATAGCGGTGTCTGCGGCACGCGGGCTCCGTACGCCATCTTGCTGACGTACAGGAAGTCGCCGACACGCAGACTCTTCTCCAGAGACGAAGAGGGGATCTGGTAGTTTTGGAAGATATACAAGTTGATGAAATACACCGCCACGAGGGCAAACACAATTGCGTCTATCCACGAGCAGAGGGTGTATAGGGCGGGCTTGGTGTCTTTGTATTTGCGCCACCAAGAGTAGTTGATATACTTCGTTGTGAAGGCATCTACGATCAGCGGCAGAAGGAGCAGCCAACCCAGACTCTTCCAGTCGCCCCATGCGACCCAGATGACGAACGCGATATAGAGCGCGCTCCAGATTCCTGCGCGAATCCATCCTCCGCGCGGCACTTCGTTGATTCTATCTTGAAAACTTTTCATACTAATTTCTCTGCTGCCAGAACCGCTCCGAGGGCAAAACCTCTGCGGCCTTTGGCGATGTGTGTAATAATGATGGTATCCTCCTCGCTGTCCCATTTCACCTCATGCGTCCCCGGCACTTCGCCTTCTCGGATGGATTCGATAGGAAGATCTTCGATATTTCGATGTTTCGACATCTCGATATCTCGGATCTGTTCCGCCAAAGTTTTGGCGGTACCCGACGGCTTGTCGAGTTTGTGAATGTGGTGGGTCTCGGTGATGGAAGGCGTGTACTGCGGCTGGGATGCCATCTTCTCAGCTAGCAGTTTGTTCACCTCAAAGAATATATTCACTCCCACGGAGTAGTTGCTGCTCCAGATGAGCATTTGTTTGTCATGCGTCCGTCGGTCTTCGTCCATCAGCGCAGCGGCGTTCCAACCAGTCGAACCGGAGACTACAGGTACGCCTTGCGCCCACGCCTTGCGGATATTCTCCTCCGCTGTCGCAGGTGTAGTGAACTCAATCGCTACATCCGCTCCCTCCAGGTCGAAGGCATCGCCGGCGTCAATAGTAGCCACAATCTCGTGCCCTCTGCTCAGGGCCACTTCCTCGATCATGTGACCCATTTTTCCGTATCCGATAATTGCTATTTTCATTCTTTATTTATTGTATGTATACGTGCGCGTTTACCACGTGCGCACAAAATCGGCTACAAATTTACTGCTTTTTTTTGACATACGCAAACTATTAACGCAAAAAGAGTGCCGAAGCACTCCTTTTGTACAAAATCCGTCAATTTTTCTACATTTCGACGGCTTAAAGTGTTCTCAATAACGAGATAACCGTCGGTGTAGTCATAAATATATAGTTTATCTATTATTGCTTTTGCACAATTTTCGACTGCAAAGGTACGAAAAAAATTGATATATGCAAATGAAAAATTTCTAATCAAAAAGTATATATACTACGTATATATAGTAAAAGAAGCTAAAATGACAAAACGGGCGATTCATCCTATGGTGATCCTATGGTCATCCTATGGTGATCCTATGGTGAGATACTTATTTTGGGCTGTATTTATATTAGCTTAGGAGTGTGATGATTGTTTCGACCAGTTCATCGATACTTTTACGGCCGTCGTTAATAAGAATGCAGCCCCTCTCGGTCCCCCCATGGAGGGGGGATGATGATTGTTGTGCGCGGAGGGGGGATGATGATTGTTGTGCGCGGATGCGGGCGCGTACCTTATTTATATTCTCGGGGGAGGCGTCGCCGTGGTAATCGCGTGCGATGGTACGCGCGATACGGATGTCTTCGGGGGCTTCGATGACAAAAATCTTGTCGCAGATGGAGTCCAAACCGGCTTCATATAAGATGGCGGACTCGATGAATAAGACCGCTTTGCTGACAGACCGCTTTGCTGACAGACCGCTTTGCTGACAGACCGCAGGCAAAGCCTGCTGACGGATATTTTCTTTTACGGCAGGGTGGACGATATGATTCAATTTCTCCAGTAGCTCCGGTTCTGCAAAAACACGTTGGGCAACATAAGAGGTGTTGTAAATGACGGATTGCTCCGCATCGCTCAATGATGGATGGATGGAAAACGCTTCCGGACCGAGGAGGGCGATGATCTGTTGCTGCACGTCTTTGTTCTCCGCAATGATACGTTTGGCTTCGCGGTCACAGTCATAGACGGCAAACCCGCGGGCTGCGAGCGCTCGTGCGATAGTGCTTTTTCCACTACCTATTCCACCTGTTATCCCTATAATCATACTTAGTCTTTTGTCTTTTAGCGTAGCGGTCTTTATTCTTTTAGCCCGCAGGGCGGTCTAAAATTGAAAATATATAAAGGGTTGCATCTCGGCGGAGACGAACTGGTAGATGACGACGATGGCAAGGCAGACGACGATGACCATCAGCCACAAAGGCATCGCGCTAAACCAGAGGCGGTAACGGCGTTTGAAGTTCGTCGGGATCCAATGAATGAGCATGCCGGCAACGAACATCGCTACTACCCATCGGTACTCCCAGAGGAAATCCGGGATGATGGCATTGGACCATGCGCCGCCGATTTGGTTCACCATATTTTTTGCCGTTGCCCAGGCTACTTCATTTGCCGTCGCAGGATCCAGATTGCTGGACGAACGGAAGAAGAGACGCGTAAAGGTGATGAAAGCAAAAGTCTGCAAGATCGCCCAGGCGTTTGCGATTTTATTATTTATGATTTCCAATTTATGATTTATGATTTTATCCATTGTGATGAGGAAATAAACATACCGGATGGCGGTACCGAACCAGATGATAGCAGCCCAGACGGCGAAGAGGCGCCAGACTGGGAGGCTATAGAAATAATCGAGTAGCACCAGCCCGAACGTCAACGCAGAAATCGCCGCAAAACGTACATGCCAGTTCCACTCCCGCCAGATCTTCTCTATGATCATACCGACGCCGTTGATGGCTCCCCAGAGGACGAAGTTCCAACTCGCGCCATGCCAGAGACCGCCGAGGACTTGTGTGATGAACGAGTTGAAGTTTGCAGCCCATAGTTTAGGTGCTTTGAAACCGAGAATTGTGCGGTTACCGCCCAAGGGGATGTATAGATAACTCTTGAGCCACCGTCCGAGAGACATGTGCCACCGCCGCCAGAACTCTTGCGGCGTCTTGGACTTATAGGGGCTGTTGAAGTTCATCGGCAGGTAAAAGCCCATGAGCAAGGCTACGCCGATAGCGATATCCGTATAGCCGGAGAAGTCCGCATAGACCTGCAGCGAGTACGCAAAGAGCGCGAAGAGGTTTTCGAAACCCGAAAAAAGCAAGGGGTTGTCGAAGACACGGTCGATGAGGTTCACCGCCAGGTAGTCGGACATGATGATCTTCTTTGCCAGACCGTTGAGAATCCAGAAGACCGCGATACCGAAGGCTCTGCGGCTCAGGCGGAAAGGCTTGTATAACTGCGGGATAAACTCCTCTGCGCGCACGATCGGTCCCGCTACAAGTTGCGGGAAGAAAGAGACGTAGAACCCAAAATCGAGGATGTTCTTCACCGGCTCAATCTTCCGCCGGAAGACGTCGCAGGTATAGGAGATGACCTGGAAAGTATAGAAGGAGATCCCCACCGGCAGGATGATGGTATCGACGTCAAACCGCCCTGCCTCGGAGAAGCCGTTGCCGATATACGCGAAGATGTCAAAGACTCGGAGGTCCGCGCCAAACCAGTCGTTGATGACGTTCGTGAAGAAATAGGCGTACTTGAAATAGAAAAGGATGGAGAGGTCGATGACGACCGAGAGCGTGAGCCACAGTCTGGGTGCCCATTTCCTTTCAATTTTCGCCCTTATCCGCTGCGCAATGAGCCAGTCGCTCAGGGTAACAAATGCCAGTATGAGCAGGAAAAGTCCGCTGGTCTTGTAGTAAAAGAACCAACTCACGAAAAGCAGATACACGTTCCTTAGATGCAGTCTTGACTTACTGCCTCCGTGCTTGCCGCTCGTGATCAGCGCAAAGAGCGCATAGACCAACGCGAAGAACGCCCAGAAATAGAACTGGGTGAAGAGCAGCGGGCTCTCTGCGTTAAATCCTAATATGTGTTGCCAAAAATCACTCATTTCCTTCCATCATCCATTCTGCTACAGCTTTTCCTGCCTTGCGAGCACCGGCACGAGTGAAGTGCACACCGTCCGAACCTGCCAGACCCACTTCCTGCCATTTCTTCATTGATCCGCTGCCGCCCATCCATCGGTAGAGACTGAAATACGCGATATTCTCCTCCATCGCCATCTTGCGCAGCAGTTTGTCCATGTACGGAACCATCGGATAAGTCGTCCATTCGCCGTCTATCTGGGTCAGCATGTCACTCGGTCCGATGAAGAGGATGGAGGCCTCGGGTGCGCACCGACGCAGATATTGCACCTGCTGCCGCAGACCTTTGACGATGGCTTGTATCGTGCCGGGGTTCTTATTGGAGGGGATGGCATTGCCGCCGAACTGCATGATAATCAGCCGCACGTTCTCGGAGTGGTAGAACGTGCTCAACTGCGCGCTGTCCATTTTTGTAAAGACGATTCCCATACATCCGCGCATGGGGATATTATCGACGATGATGCCGGTCTTGCTCTCTTGGGAAAGGCCATAAACGCCGCCGCGGCCGGTAAGGAACATCGTATCGCGGGAAGTGGTATAATGGACGGAGGTGTCTGCGAAAAGCCGGAAACGGTCGTAGTGTCCGTTGGGTTGCAAAGGGTGGCAGATCGCTTTGACGGACTCGCTGCCTTTGACGAGACTGTCGCTTAGGTATGCCATCTGACCCATCGGGCCGTAGAGCCCGTCGGTGCGCTGGTCACGTTTGGGACCATAGACCAGGTAGCGCTTCGGACCGTTCTGCGGGCTGACGAAACGACCGGAGAGGTATAGCTCCTGCCGTACGGTGAGGGAAGGAATGGTCTGCGCCAAGGGTACTAACCCTGCCCCCGAACCGCCGTAAGCGGCTTGTAAGGTTTCGCGGATCTGCTGGGTCATGCGGTCTTCCTCAATCTGACTGTCTCCGTAATGAACGACGCGGATCTTCTTCGTTCCTGCGTCCGCCAAGGAGGTATAGAAAGCCTGCAGGAAGATGCGGCTGTCGGTCGTCGAGTCGACCACGATCTTCGGCACAACAGGCTGAATCTCCTCCGCCTCAACAACCTTTAAGGTGTCCGGGCTATCCGGAATTTCCGGAGATTCCGGAACCTCCGGACTCTCTGGATCCTCCGGATTATCCGGGACTACCTCTTCTTTGCCTATGACCTCCGCGAGGGGCGGCCATCGCAGGTTCTTGTCACCGAACGAAATACGTCCGGGCAACACTACGCATAGTGCCGCCAGAGATACCATCACACAAACTATGAACAGTAATACTTTATACGGTCTCATTCCACAAATCCCCTAATCACTTCTTCCACAAAGCCCTACTGAACAATAACAATACCGTAAATATCTCCAGACGTCCGATGAGCATGACGAAGGTCGCTACCCATTTGGCGGCGGCGGGCAAGGCGGCGTAGCATCCGCTGGATCCCCATTGTCCGATAGAGACGCCTACGTTACCGATCATCGAGACGGCGATGCCTATTGCTTCGTCAAAACCGATACCACAACCGCAGAACCAAAGCGAGGAAAGGATGATAATCACGATATAGAAGAATACAAAGGCCATAATGTTAAAAGTGGTCTGCTCGCTTACCGTGCGCCCGTTGAACCGTACCGGAATGACGGCATTGGGATGTATGCGCCGCTTGATCTCCGCTAGAGCTGATTTGGCGAAGATAGCCAGTCGTACCCATTTCATTCCACCGGCAGTAGAGCCGCTTGCGCCGCCGGGAAACATCATAAAGAATACCAGCATCCATAATACCGGCGGCCAGACCATGTAATCATCCGCTACAAATCCTGTGCTCGTAATCATCGCCACGGAGGTGAAAAAACCGATACGGACACTCTCCCAAGCACCTGTATGCACGAGCAATCCAAGAGCCAGGACCAGTCCTGCTACCAGACAGGCACTCGTGTACCATCGTGTTTCTTCGTCATGCAGCAGGCGTTGGGGCTTGCCGCGGAAGAGATAGATCAGTTGGGTAAAATTAATACCGGACAACAACATGAAAATCAATATTGTCCACTGTACAGCCGGTCCGAAAGAAATGACACTGTCGTTATGGGTAGCAAATCCACCGGTGGAGATGGTCGCCATGGAGTGACAAACGGCGTCGAACTTACCCATACCAAAGAGCCATAATAATACTCCTTCCGCGATGGTCAGACCGATATACGTGATCCACATATGCTTGGCGGTATCGGCGATTCTCGGACTGAGTTTCTCGTAGCTGACGCCGGTCACTTCGGCGCTGTATAGCTGCATGCCTCCGAGTCCGAACATCGGCAGGATGGCAACGGAGAGAACGATGATTCCCATACCTCCGATCCACTGCATTAATGCGCGCCAGAGGAGGATGGAATGGGTCTGGGCGGTAACGTCGGAGAATACGGTTGAACCCGTGGTGGTGAAGCCTGCCATGGTCTCGTACCATGCGTCCGTAATGCTCGTGAGACTTCCGCTGAGCCAGAACGGTAACATGCCAAACAGCGAATAGACAATCCATACGGTCGCCACAATGACGTATCCTTCTCGTTCACCGACGCGTCGCTCTGCGTTACGGCCGGCAAGGATCATCCACCAGCTGCTGAGCCATGTGATAGCGCTGGACACCACCCATGCGCCTAAGTCCGGCTCGTCGTACCAGAACGCAGCGAACGTGGGCACTAACATGAATAATGCCTCGAGGGTGGTCAGGACCCCCATGGTCTTGAAGACCAGCCGCCAGTTAAACATCCTTGTCATTTGAAGTATCGCTCTAATGTACGTATCACGTGGCTCTTGCAGAAGACGACGACGAGGTCGCCGGCAATGATCTGCGTCTCGCCGTTAACGAGAATACCTTCTCCTGCGCGCACGATGCCGCCGATATTCGCTTCATCCGGCAGCCGCACGTCTTTGACCTTATGGCGGGTGATGGTACTGCCTTCTTTGGCGTAGAACTCCACGATCTCCGCGTCAGCGCTCGTGAGGTTATGTACACCGCGTACGGAGGCGTCCAGCAACATCTGGTAGATATATGAAGCGGCGATGGTCTTTTTGTTCAGTACCGCACCTATATCCAGACCTTCCGCCATGGGGATGTAGTCGAGGTTCTCCACCTCTGCGATGGTCTTGCGTACGCCGAAACGCTTGGCTGCCAGGCAGGCGAAGATGTTCGCTTCGCTGCTGTCCGTCACGGCTACAAAAGCGTCCGCGTCCTGGATGCCTTCTTCTTTGAGAACATCCATATCGGAGCCGTCGGCATTGATGACCAGCGCGTTCGGCACTTTGTCGCTCAGGATGTTACATAAGTCCCGGTCTTTCTCGATGATCTTGATATTCATCTCGTCCACAAGCTCGGTTGCGGCTTTGCGGGCGATGCGGCCGCCGCCGAAGAAGATGACGTTCTTGATCTCGCGTTTGGACTTGCCTAACTCCTCCCGCATGTATTCCATGTTCTCTTTGGGACAGACGCAATAGACCAGGTCGTTCACTTCTACGGTGTCTTGTCCGCGGGGAATGATGGTCTGCTGGTCGCGTTTGATGGCTACGATGCGGTACTTGCCGTGGTTATAGACACCCGAAGCAAAGGTCTGGCCTAAGATCTTCGCCGTCTCACGCACCTTGACGATGCAAAGCTCCAGCGCGCCCTGGCAGAGATGCAGGTGGTAGCGCATCCAGTTCGTCCGCAAGCTCTCCTCGATCTCGTTCGCTGCCAGCACCTCCGGATAGATGAGGTGGTTCAGACCCATGCTCTCGAAGAACTTACGGTTCTCGGGCAGCAGGTATTCGTAGTTATCGATGCGTGCGAGCGTACGCTTGGCGCCTAAGGAGTTGGCGATGAGACAGGCGGTCATGTTCTCCGTCTCATGAGGGGTGACGGAGATGAACAGGTCGCAATCCTTGACGCCTATCTCCCGTTGGTCATGGATGGAGGTAGGGTTGCCAACCCGCGTCAGCATGTCGTAGTTGGCGCTCAGATCGCCCAAGCGCTCCGGACTCTCGTCCAAGAGACTGATCTCCATCTCCTCGCGGCTAAGCAACTTAGCCAAGTGCGTACCTACTTCGCCAGCACCTGCAATAATGATTCGCATAATCCCTCCTTGTCTAATTTCAATAAGTGGTATAGTTCTTTGGTAGAGCCATGCTCTACAAACTGGTCATTCACACCAAGCCGGATGACGCGCGGGGTGTAGCCGTGATCGCTCATCCACTCTAAGACGGCGCTGCCTAAGCCGCCGGCGATGATGCCGTCTTCGGCAGTGACGATGGTCTTGTATTTGCGTCCTACTTCGAGCAGTATCTCTTCGTCCATCGGTTTCAGCCACCGCATATCGTAGTGAGCGATGGAAACCCCTCCCGACCTCCCCTCAAGGGAGGAGATCGCTTCGCCCATGGGGTTTCCTATCGCACCGATGGTCAGTACCGCTACGTCCTCTCCGTCTCGGAGTTTGATGCCCTTGCCTCTTTCGACTTTCGACTTTCGACTTTCGTCTTCCACAGCGGCCCTGCCGCGTGGATAACGTATTGCCACCGGTCCTTCCATCGTCTCTGCGAGTTGTAACATCTCCCTGAGATCCTCCGCCGTGCGTGGTGCGCAGATCTGCATGTTCGGTATAGGTCGCAGGTACGTCAGATCCAGAAGTCCATGGTGCGTCGCGCCGTCGTTGCCGACGATACCTGCTCGGTCGATACAGAGCACGACATGCAGGTTCTGCAACGCTACGTCATGGACGATATTATCGTACGCCCGCTGGAGGAAGGTGGAGTAGATATTGCAATAAGGTACCATCCCTGCTTTCGCGAGCCCCGCACTGAATGTCACAGCGTGACCCTCGGCGATGCCGACATCGAACACGCGATTCGGTAACTCTTTCTGCATAATGCTCATCGAGCACCCGCTGGGCATCGCAGGCGTGATACCGACGATCTTCTCGTTCTTCTTCGCCAGTTCCAACAGCGTCTCGCCGAACACCTCCTGCCATAAGGGCGGAGTTTGTAATTTGTCATTTGTCATTTGTAATTTGTCACTCTGGCGCTCGCCTGTAGTGACATTGAACTCTCCCGGTGCGTGCCATACGGTCTGATCATTCTCCGCCGGTGCATAACCTTTGCCTTTCTTGGTGATGATATGCAGCACTTTCGGCCCGCGGTGGTTCTTGATCTCGCGGAGGATACGAACCAGCCCTTCCACGTCATGGCCGTCTGTCGGACCGAAATAACGGATATTAAGACCTGTGAAGATATTGCTCGGTTGTTTGGAGAGTACCGCTTTGAGAGAGTTGTTGCGGCGTAACATCGCCCGCCGCTTGCGTTCATCGACCAGGTGCAATTTCTCCGCTACCTGATAGAGCCGCCACCGCCATTTGTTATACATCTCGCTGGTTGTCAGATCAACGAGATACTGGGTGAATCCGCCCTTGAGCGGGTCGATGGCCATGTGGTTGTCGTTGAGCACAATCAGCAGGTTGTTCTTATCCATCGAGGTGTTGTTCAGTCCCTCGAAAGCCAGACCGCCGGTCATCGCCCCGTCGCCGATGATCGCTACGACATTCTTGTCTCCGCCGATATTCATGCCCAGCGCAGCAGAAATCGAGTTGCTGGCATGTCCGGCGATGAAGGCGTCGTACTCGCTCTCCGCGGGGTTGGTGAACGGCGAGAGCCCTTTGAACTGTCTGTTTGTATGAAAACGGTCCCTTCGACCCGTGAGGATCTTATGCGCGTAGGCCTGATGACCTACGTCCCAAACGAGTTTGTCCTTCGGCGTGTCAAAGACATAATGCAAGGCGACGGTCAACTCGATAGTGCCCAATGACGAAGCCAAATGACCGGGGTTTTTGCTCAGCGCCTCGATGATAAAATCCCGCAACTCCGCACACACCGCCGGCAGTTCCTCTACCTTCAGCTTCTTCAAATCCGCCGGCGAATCAATCCTGTTGATATACTGATATTCCATTTTTTTTCTTCAAACGCGCGCATATTTGCGCAAATTAAAAACGGCGACAAAATTACGAAAATATTTTGATATATGCAAAAAAAAGTGTAATTTTGCACCGTTTTTATTGCAAAGAGCCAAATAAAGAAGAAAAAATAGATGGATAAAGAACAGCTGAGACTTTCTGAGCAGACACTGGTGATCGTCGGCAAGATTGACCGACATTACTATACCCTCCTGAAATTGAAAGAATTCAATACATAAACTCTTTTTACACAATGAAAAAATACCTTCTTTTTGCCTGTGTAGCGGCGATGTTCGCTGCCTGTGCACAAAAAAATGGCCAAATGGTAAATGACCAAATGGTAAATGGTTTCATGGATCTTGCGCGTGCGCGTTTTGCAGTACGTGAGTATGCCCAAACACCGGTAGAGCAAGCGAAGATCGATTCCATCCTCGAAGCCGGGCGTCTGGCTCCAACGGCGAAGAACGTGCAGCCGCAACATATTTACGTGTTGCAAAGCCCTGAGGCTATCGCGAAAATCAATGAGTTGACCCGCTGCGCTTACCATGCGCCGGTGGTGTTCCTCGTTTGCTACGATACCGACCTCGCGTGGACCAAAGACGGAGAGAGCTCCGGAAACATGGATTGCTCCATCGTCGGCACACACATGATGCTCGAGGCTACGGAATTAGGTCTTGGTACCTGTTGGGTGAAATGGTTCGAACCGGCAGAAGTGGCTGCGGCTTTTGACCTGCCGGCTAACCATAAGCCGTCCTTCCTTATGCCGTGCGGTTATGCTGCCGAAGGCATGAAACCATCTGACCACCATTTCAGCCGCAAACCGCTTTCTGAAACCGTGACATACAAATAATACATAATACATTATGAACATATTGATTCTTCAGGCTTCGCCGAGAGCCCATGGTAACACCGCTTGGATGGCGGAGGAGTACAAGAACGCAGCCGAGGCTGCAGGTCATAATGTGACGCTCGTCAATGTGGCGCACAAACATATCGCAGGCTGTCTGGCGTGCGAGTACTGCCACGGCAAGGGCAACGGTGCGTGCATCCAGAAAGATGACATGCAGGAACTCTATCCGTTGATGGCAGAGGCGGAAGTGCTGGTATTGGCGGCTCCGATCTATTATTTCACGCTCTGCGCGCAGATTCAGGCGCCTATTCAGCGAATGTACTGCGTCAATGCGCCGGCTAAAGTGAAGAAGATGGCGTTGCTCTGTTCGTCCTATTCACCGGGTGTGTATGATGGCGCAACGGCTGAATTCCGCGACATCTGCAACTACTGGCACGCCGAGAACATGGGCGTTGTAACCGCCAAAATCGACGAGCAGAAAACCGAGGCTACGAAGCAGAAAATTGTTGATCTGGTAGCAAAACTGTAAAAATTCATTAAAATCTGCATCAAAAGTGCAGATTTTTTTGTATATGTCAAAAAAAAGTAGTACCTTTGCAGCCGAAAGTTGCAAAGATGTCCGTTCAAAGGAATCATATGGCTAAAAAACAATCGCTCTCGAAGCAGTTGTACGATAGTGGTTACTTGTGGTCCTATGAGGCTGCGGGAGATCAAGCTATGCTACCGGATGAAGAACTGATTTTGAGCGGTTTGGCACATCTTGAGTTTGAAGACATGCCTATGCTTTTTGCGGCTTTTCCGTATCGGCAAATCAAGTCTGTATGGCAGCGACGCATGTTGCCTTACCCCGATTACTATGGGACTCTCAACTTGCTTTTAGCGGCGCTCTTTTTCCATATCAAATCACCCAAGAAATATACCTCTAAATATGAACCTAAAAACCGAGTTCCTGCCTTGCATACCGGCTTTACGTACAACAACCTCAAAACGGTGAACGAACAGGATGCATTGGGAATGAAACTTTTCACGATTACCGTCAGAAGCCTATATCGCGATTATTACGATATCTATTCGTTGCTGCAAGCAGGTTTATCTTTTGAGGAAGGCTTGGATTATGCGTTGAAGTTTACTCGGCATCAGGTTCATTCGAAGGCGATTTTGTCGGCATTGATAACTCCCGCTTTGTATCCCAAGCTTCAGGAATTTGACATTATGCAGCCGAAATATAACATCTCTGCCGAAGAAATGGCTGATTATTTCATGCAAGTTATCGCATCCCGAAAGAGATAAATAACATCGTCCCCTCTCCGAGACGTTAAAGATGGAGAAAGACAATAAATAGAAACAAAAAAAATCCGCCTATGATAAAAAACGATTAAAAGGCAACATACATAAATAATAGCGTTTTAGTTTGATACTTGGACTCTGAAAAGCCGGACACTTTTATTGAGTCGAATATACCAAGAACAAGCCGAAATGCTCACGTGAAGCGTGGGCTTTGTTCGTATAAATTTGGTATATTCAGGTAGTCCGGTAAATCCTAAGAGTCCAAATTGAAACACATGGCACCACGCTCTTTTTATGTGCCTATTTCTGAAATCCTATTGGTGCTAATGGAACAAGCCGATAATCCATACCAAATAGTAGGCACAATCTTAAAAAATGTAAATGTATGTTAAACAAGAAAACTCTGCTATTCTCTATGATAGCAACTATCCTACTCACAAGTTGTAATCCG
>DFHS01000004.1:0-73850 GCA_002372695.1 Bacteroidales bacterium UBA3717 | reverse complement strand
GCGTCCTGACAAGCACGCCTCGCTGTGCAAACAGATAGAAGGTATATATAGTAAGCACAAAGGTCGTTACGGCTATCGCCGTGTATGGCAAACGCTACGCGTTGCCGGATTGTTAATTAACAGGAAGACGGTTGCCCGTCTGATGCATAAGATGTCGCTGTTTGGTATCACGCCCAAGCGTCATTACCGCTCTTACAAAGGCGATGTAGGCAAGATAGCGCCTAACGTGCTGAACCGGGACTTTGCAGCGTCAGGTCCTTACGAGAAACTGACGACGGACATATCACAGTTTGTAATAGGTGACCGCAAGTTATACTTATCGCCGGTACTGGACATGTGGAATGAAGAAATCATCAGCTATACCGTCTCTCACAGCCCTAATTTGGCGTTAGTGATGAAGATGCTGAAGAAGGCTTTCCGTCGCATGGGAGCAGCTACGTCTGGAGCGCTTATGCACTCGGATCAGGGCTGGCATTATCAGCACGCTCATTACCAGTGGGCATTGCGTGAACGCGGAATCATACAGAGTATGTCAAGAAAGGGAAACTGTTTGGACAACTCTGTTATGGAGAACTTTTTCGGACTGCTGAAGAACGAGTTTTATTATGTGAATCATTTTGCCGACGAGCAAACCTTTCTGAAAGGTTTAGCAGAGTATATAAAGTATTACAACAATGATCGTATCAAACTGCGTCTGAACATGAGTCCTGTCCAATACCGGCAAACCTATATGAACAACATGTCAAAGAACATGCATACATCTAACAACATTTACTAACCCTGTCCAACTAAATGGGGGCACCTCAGGCACCAGAATAACTCTCGGCGCTATTCCGCCGAGCTCTCTTTCCATTAGGCTACTTACTGCTCTTCCGCCGGTTGCAATCGCGGCAGAGCATCTGGCAGTTGGAGGCAATCGTTCGTCCGCCTTCTACCCACGGGGTGATATGATCGGCTTCCATGACCTCGATATCAAAGGGTTTGCCGCAGATGGCACATTTTCCGCCTTGTCGTTCATAGACCTCACGGCGCGTGTTCGCATCAAAAGTGCGGATACCCAGATGATGGATGTCGCCGTCTAAGATATAGGCAAAGATACCGGATTTCTTCTGCACGTCAGAGTCCGCCATCAGTTTTGCCATTTGTTGGCCGATTGAAGTGGCGGTTAAAGCGGTGTCTTTGTGTTTGTTATAGAGCAGCCCCCATTCCACGCCTTTCATTTCTTTTTTGTACTGGCGACCGAAGAGTTTTTCTATCCAATGAATGACGTCCTGGAAATACTGCCATAACTCGTCCGCGTCTGTATCGTGCTGGTGTTTCGCCATATATTTCTCAATCGTCAAGCCTTGTTTGTCGGCAATCCAACCGAGTGCGGTCTCAAAATAGTCTTGGCGGATAGGTGAACCGTTCATGAAGTCCGAGCCGATTTTGTATGCCACACAGCCTGTTTTGGAGAAACGGCGTTTGGCTTGTGTCACCCACGAACCGGAATAGATGGCATTGCGGATCTCCTGATCTTTGAGTTTCTCGCCGGCGATGTTGATGCGTTGGAACCATTTAAGTTTCTCTTCGTCGGTTCCTTCGCAGATATAGATTTGCAGTTTGTAATCCAATATGCGGTTTTGCTGCTCAATGGTCATATTATTGAAACCCAGCAAGTTTCCGTCAAAGTTCATCATATATTCGCCTGCAATAAACGAACAGATGGAGATCGTGCGTTGCTGTCCGTCCAGCACTTCATATTCGATGCCGTCTGTGCCATCTGTCTTGACCCAATACATGACATTCAGCGGGAAATTCTGCCAGACGGTGTCCATGACGGCATTTCGTTGTTTCTCATCATAGACGAACTCTCGTTGATATTTCGGACGGATGTTGAGTCGTCCGCCGTAACCGACGATTCCTTCTTCTTGAATACTCAAATCATTGTACCCCGCGCACAATTCCCGCACGCGGACTTCATGTAATTCTATTTTCATGGCTTTTGTGGTTTTTTATTGCGAATAATTATTCTTCGATATATTACTTTCCCATTTAACTCAGGTCCTTTTCCTCTCCATTCTACCTTATCGTCATCTAAACCAAGAATTTCAAATTGATCTGGGTTGTATTTATCTAAGAATGTAATTGGAACACCCATTGCTCCTTTATAATCTATAGGTATTTCTGATACTTTTGCAACGTTTATAGCCTCGCAACTATCATACATTGGATACTCATCCGGAGTATAGAACTTGTATAAATCTATATCTTCATGACGTTTTTGTATATCAAGGTTCGTAAACCAACAAATATTACCCATACTACGCCATTTCTGACCATTTTCATCTACCCAATATCTCGTTGCTCTCGGTTCAAAATAATCTGGTACACGGAAAGACATATCTCCGCTTTTATATCCTAACCAAATTTCATTATCTCTCAAATGTCTGAATACATCTTTATAAGTAATATTGTTTTGGCTACCTATAACTAGAAATTGTTTTTTATACTCCATCATCAATGCTATAAACTCTCGAAATAATGAAAAGGGAGGATTTGTAACTACAATATCTGCTTGTTTGAGCAATTCTACACACTCCTTTGAACGAAAATCTCCATTCCCTTTGAGAATAGAAATAACGTTCTTATCATTTTGCATGAGGTACTTTACATCAGCAAGATTTACTGCTCCATCTCCATTATAGTCTTTTACTTCAGAGATTTCAACTTTATAGGCAATCTTTTTAGGCTCATCAACAGTATCTCCAAAATCCAATAATAACTCATTCCCTAAAACAGGAGAACCATCATAACAAGTGGCTATTAGTTTTTTGAGGCCTAATAGATTAAAATTGAGGGCAAAGTATTTAAAGAAATTGCTCTCATACGGATCATCGCAATTACATAAGATAACCTTATCGCGAAAATGTTGGCGATAATGTTTTAGTTCAAAAGAAATATCATCCAATTGAGTGTAAAACTCATCTTGTTTGGCATCCTTTGCTGCTGTTAGACTACCATTTTTTGCCATAGATTGATAGTTGTTTTGTGCAAAACTATCAATCCACCAACGGGCACAAAAAAGTGTGAACCTCTATTCGCGTTCACGAAGGAGCCTAGGAAGAACCTCCGCCTACAACCCATAGAGAGTCCACACATGTGTGAACTTTATTGGATTGTAGTTGGAATGTCCCATTATAGGCACATTCGTGAAGCATTTACCCGTTTCGTTGAGAAATCAGTTTCCTAGGCTTTTTTCTTTTCGAACGCGAAATAATAGTATTGCTTATTATTTTAATATGTTTTTGCGCGACGCTTCGCGCTTATATTTGTGGAGTATAGCGGACTCGAACCGCTCACCTCAACACTGCCAGTGTTGCGCTCTAGCCAGATGAGCTAATACCCCTTATGTACTATTCACTTTTTTACGCTGTCGATGCCAGCATTTTCAAGGTTGCATTTTGTGACCTTGAAAAATTACATTTTACTCAATAGCTCGTCGGTTGGTTGCTCCAATTTGACAAAGCCGAACCATTTTTTGCCGAGGTATTTGAGACTTGCGCCGATGAGATAAACAGTATCGTCGATACATAAGAATCGGTCATGTGCACGATCAAACTGCTTTACCTCAATGGGCGAGTACTGCGCGTTATGTTTCTCAAAATCAAGCGACAACTGACGCGATATATTCTTTGTATAAACGATAGCCTCCACATTCTCGTGACGTTTGTCAAGCATCGTTAACACGCTATCATCCACATAGTTGTCAATCAGTACAATGCGCTTCTTTGCCTCACGGATTCGGTCATTGATAAACGTATATGCATCAAAGATTTGTCCGTCATAAAAGATTCCTTCAACGGGTGGTAACGATGTTCGCACAAAAAAATCTACCTTATTTTGCAATTCATGTATCTGGTCAGAGTGTTCTTGCAAACGACGGTCTATACGATCTTCTATAGTTGTTAACCGCTGGTTAACCGCATAGCCTTTTAATAAATAATCCTTTAATATTTTATTTGCCCACTGCCGGAACTCAACACCTCTTTTACTTTTTACCCGATAACCGACAGAGATAATAACATCTAAGTTGTAATATGTAGTTTCATATACTTGGTCGGCGTCCATACCCATGTGTGCAAATTTTGCACATGTGATATTTTCATCCAATTCGCCCTCCTTATATATGTTGCGTATATGCCTCGAAATAACCGTTCTATCACGGTCAAACAGCAATGCTATCTGGTTTACATTGAGCCAAACAGTCTCGTCTTTCAGTTGCACCTCCAATTGAAACTGCTCATTCGGTTTGTATAATACTATTTCGTCTTTCATATAAGTCTAAGAATGCCTTTTTTTCAATATGTCTATATGTTTTTCACCGCTTTTTTACGCTGTCGATGCCAGCGGTTAGTTATAAATCTCCGGACCAGCCGTGACCTAAATCCCAGTGTTCGTCGTATTTGAACTCAAAATACGGCAAAGCGAAGTATTTTTCCAACAATGCGGTCAGTTCATCCTCTTTCTCCTTTGCCCACTGACCGACAAAAACCACAAAATGATCCACAGCCCAAGCTACACGGCCACGAGTGTTTTGCCGGTGATCTGGTTCTTCGTAGTTAATGACCTTTATTCCACTAGCTTTTGCATCCTCTACCATCTTTGGTGTCAGTTCTTTCTTATAGACGCCGAAGAAATCGTGCTCCTCGGGGTCATACCAGAAGATTCCCACCGCCGGCATGGGCTCGTCGAAGGACTTCATATCCTTCATAATGGCTTCTTTTTCGCTATGTGTTAAAGTGGTCATACTGTTATCCAAACCTTTGCGGCTGCAAAGGTACAACAAAAGTTTGACATACACAAGGATTTTGAAATAAAAATTGAGTTTACTTGTATTTTTATAGCAAAATACTTGGGGATGAGCACGAACGTGCGACCGTACTTTCGAGGTGGGACGGCTTGCCGTGTCGGTGCCCTCGAAGTACACAAACTCAAAAAAAAATGACATACGCAAATTTGTATGTCATTTTTTGTACTAATTTAGTTTTTTGTTACCTCACTTCCTGTCCCGTGAGGGTATATTCCTTCTCCCCGCGGAGGATGACGATTTGACCGTCGCGGAGGATTTTAACAGGGGAGGCATGCTCTGTGATGTGCTCTATGTGTGTCACTTCACCGGGAAGGAGACTGGAATCATCACTACCTCCTATAGTAAAATAGACATAACCGCAATGACCACCATGAGTGCAATCAAAAGAAGTGACCCGTAATGTCAGTTCCTGACCATGTAACAGCAGATTACGGAGGTCGAAGACAGCCGTTGTCCATTCCTTCCAGATAATATTCCCAAAGGTCTGCGCCTCTGTAGGGCCGGTTATATGCCAACCTTTCCCGATGGCTTCCGGAGTAAGTGTTTGATTGTCAAAAATATCGTTTCCGTTTATGTCCAATTGATAATCCGGACCTAAAGATTGACCATTGGCGAGAACATCCACCTGTATACGCGGATTAGCAGTCGCTTCATGAGCCGGTTCTTCAATAAAAGGCAGATATTTGAACACTAAAACAGGATAATTGATCGTATCTCCGACAAAGTCGAATTCTATCCGTTCCGCCTCGCTTTCAGCACTCCAGTTACCCAAGCGTACCGATGCAAACTCGCCATCCGGGACGACCGAAACTACATTTCCCGTGCGAGGTTCCGTTTCGGAACGGTCAATATGCAGGGTATGACGGCTGCTGGCAGAAGCAGGTCCGTAATCGAGAGGAGAGACCTGGCGGAAATCATTGAATACCATTGTGTTGGAGACAGATGAGTTATTCACATAGCACCTCGCGCCGTTCAGATCAAGGAAGTCCACACACATCTGTTCCGGATAGTAAATAAAACGAGAAACAAGTGCCTTCAGGCCATACAGTCCCCCTTCGCACAAAGCGCGGACACTAAAACTCGTCTGACCGGCAGGAATATTCGTAAAAGAGGCGGAGGTACCCGTTTCTATTCGCGTATCAATCCATGTATCAGTAGTACCGGAATAAACGGACACCTCGTATTCGGCAGCCGTTCCGTTCCAGTCCAATTGCACATTATGCCCTTGTCTTTGTATTGTCAAGTCAGTGGGGGCTTCACACGGAGCACTATCGTAAATCTGTATGTTATCAATCTTAGCTCCCGGCTGCTTCGCCGCTATATTTTCGTTCGCCCACACGAAAGCCAGATAGTGTGGTTTTCCGTTGCACGCACGACCGGAAATGGTTATTACACATTGCTGCCATAAAGCAGTACCATAAATATACCCGGCATCCCCCACATGCGAAAGTACATATTCGGAATACATCAAAGGGACCTGCCCGGAAACATTTGCAAGCGACATCACTTTTATGGAATCACCATTCTCTTTCGTCACCGGGATCCAGAGAACATGCAACCCATCGAAACCGCTCGCCCTATTTCCAGTTACGCAGTAATCGAAAGTAAGCGTATAACTGCCGGAAGACTTATATTCCAGCGTAAGAGTGTCATACGCGGCTACCCAACATGGGCTGTTGGAATAATGTGCATTCAGACCGTTATCATCGGAAATATAGAGTCCGTAGTGACCGTCCGGAGTACTATTCCCCAGCTCTCCGAGATACCATTTATTAGCCAACTGGTTGTACACATTCTGATTCGCTGTACGGTTCAGCACCCACCTGTTACGGATTGTGGCATCCTCAAAATCACAGGAATACTTTACGGAAGCCGCCATCGGACATATACAGGCGCCGATTGCCAGCAATGCCAAAAATCTGAATTTCATAATGTTTACCCTAAATTCGTGTCGGGCACAACTGTTCAATAGTTGATACAAAAATGATTACCATGCGATGCCGAGGGTGATGCCGACGCCGTGCTGGAGGTACTGGTTGAAGGAATCGTTATTGCTTTTGGGCTTGAACGCCGGGATCTTCAGGTCATTCTTAGTCCACTGCCAATCCATCGCGTAATGAAGTCCCAGGACCAAGTCCACGGAGTTGAACGGGATACGCCAATCGAGCCCTATACGCGTATCCGTGAGAAGCGCAAAACCGCCATAGATATTTCCCGTTTTCATCGGTCCGGCTCCGGCACTCTGGGTAATACGCGGAACAAGCATGTGTTTTCCCACCTGAATGGGTAGTTGACCTCCGACATAAATGCCGAACATGGCCCCCGCACGGGTTTTATAACCTAACTTGGTAGCGAAAATCTCGTCCTCGGTCATGGCTTCTTCGATAAGCGCGGTTATCTGCACGCCGGTAGCGATATAACCCAACCAATCATGCCCTACTTGCAGCCCTACCTGCTGGTTCATTCCCAGATAATTGTCATAGACCAACCGCACATGGTTCATATTATCCATATCCGTCACGATATGCGTTGCGGAGCGCTCGAATTTCTTGGCAGCCTTCCCCTTTTGCGCAATCAGACTATCACGGACAGCAAGTGTGCGCAGCGCGGGATCAAGCGGCAAATGCCAATCCGTCTCCCTTAAATCTTTTTGAACCGAATCCGGCAACTGGCGGAACACATACAACCAATCTTCACCGGAGAGAGACCGCAGCGGCTCGATCTCCTTGCTTGCATCTGTTTTAGATGCTCCTAATGTGGCGATAAACGCTTGCACATCTTCTTTCCCGATTGCCAATCCCACTCCCTCACGGTAGAAAGCCTTCCAGGTGTTGATGCCCAAGATCTCGTACTTGCCTGTCGCGTTTTTGAGCAAGAGCGGTCCGCCGCTGCTACCGGGATCAATAGAAGCCGTATGTTGGATGATACGCGAAGCGTGCTCGTGACTATCGACATCCACGCGTGCGTTGGAGATGCTTCCGCGCGTGAGTTGCCAGGACGGTTTATTTGCCAACTCGGGAAAACCTGCTGCCACAATAGAGAGATCTTCCTCTATCTCACCTGCATAAAGCGGCAGGGCAATCATCTCACAATCGGCAGGAAGGGCTATCGCCGCCAAGTCCGCTTTGCCGATATTCGTCACATCGCAATGTTCGTAGCGGAGCGTTTTCTCGTGGAGCTGGAAGGTGAGGGTTGCTTTCCCGGCGTAGCCGATGACATGGAGGTTGGTGAGCACAAATTTCTTACCACCCTGCTCCACGACGACACCCGAACCGAAAGTGCCTTCGTTCTTATAAGCGGTCAACGCCCGCGAAGCACTTCTCATTCCGGCTCTCGCCGTATAGAGGGCGTAGTCGCCCATGAGCGATTTGTCCGCCTCGGAATACTCCGGTTCAACGACACAAACACTATGCCGCAAGCCTTGCGCAGAAGCCGGCAGCAGCACACACAGCAGCATAGCTGCCAAATAGAAAATACGTTTCATATCAGAAAAAATTATTCGTCGTCACCCACTACACCATTCGAAACTGAGTCCGTCTTCGTCTCCGGAACAGCTTTTTCTTCCGGCATGGTGTTGTCTTCAGGAATCACTTTTAGCGGCTTTTCCGCTTTCTTGTCCCCCGCCATTTCGTCCAATATATACTGCATATCGGAGCCTTTGAGTTTGCCTTTCTTGATAGCTGTAGCAATCTCCTCATTCTCAGCAAACAGTTTCGCCGCCGCTTTCTTCATCGCCATAAAACTGCCATTCACCATTGCCAATTCAGCCAGTTCCAACTCCGGGCGGACGAGATAATAGAGGGTTGGGGTGTCCGGTCCGTTTCCACCTACAAACTTAATAAAATTCAAATCGCCTGTTTTCTTATCCATTTGATAGTTCATCTCGCATTGAAAGACCACTCCCCAAGCACTTCCCATAACGGGATTTCCCCACTGGTGCTCGCTCTGCATGAATGATTTGCGTGCGTGGATATAATACAACACGTGCTTCTTGTCCGGGAAGTCCTTATGCCATATCTTGATACCAACGATATTCGCCGCATCTATATCGATGTGTCCTTTATCCTCTGCATTCTTTTTGACCCCCAGCTTGCCTTTGCCGACTCGCGGTAACTCCACCTCCGCGTATTCTTCGGAATGTCCGTCCACGAAATACACCTCCCCCGGATAATAATGAGGCGTGAGCAAGCTCATTTGTGTAATAAACTGCGCGTGAAGCGCTACGCTGGCAAAGACTGCTGCCAGAACAAGAAGAAATCTTTTTTTCATAAATTCGAACGTTTTATTAACAATTCGCTGCAAAATTACAGCTTTTTCTTGAATTATGCAATAGTTTATAACATTTTTTTACCAAAAATACACAAAAAGCGTGCGTTTTCGTTCGCTTCATTTGATTTGTTGAGGTCTTCGACTACCTTTATCACTCAAATAAATGCACGGAAAACTCACGCTACTACGTGAGCGTGCATAAATCGTACTTGAGTGATTTTGATTTTGTTAAAAGTGTCGAAGTTTCAACAAATCAAGCTTTGGCTTATTACGCTTTATGATGGCGCAACGCTTTGCGCTTTTATATTTCTATATTTTATCCGCTTTTTTACGCTGTCGGTGCCAGCGGTGGTTGAGTTATAAACTAATATCCAACAGATGGCCGATTAGTTTATTATTAGCAAGATAAACTATACTATATACGTTCTCTAATTCTTCATAAAAAGCATACCACGTTGTATGCGCATTTTTACGATAGCGGACGTAATACAGAGTTTTACCATCTACACAATACCGATTGAAATATTCAGGGGCTGCGACAGATACTGAATTTTGCAGATTTAGCGCAAAATACCTAAATATATCACGCATGTACATAACGGCGTAGTCTTCCTCGCCGAAATAGCCCTGTTCAACTAACTCTTTTACACTTTCTTCAAACTGCAAAAGAGCTTGCTTGGTGTAAACAACTTCTTTCATTGGAACATAGCGCGAATGCGCGGTTCAAGGAAGGCGATTGCTTCATCGGCAGTATAGTACTTTTTCTGCACATTTCCAGTACCTATTGCATCTGTTGTAATAGGTGCTTCTTGGGGTTGATTTTTAACGTCTGTTTGCATAGTCGTTCTTGTTTTCTAAACCTTTGCGGCTGCAAAGGTACACAAAAAAAATGACATACGCAAGAGGTATGCCATTTTTTTGAGATTTTTCGATAAATCGAAGATGCTCTTATTTCTTGCAGTTACCTTCGCAGGTGATGCACTTGTAGCAAAGGCCGGCGAGCGCTGCGCCAACGAGCGGAGCGACGATGAAGAGCCAGAGCTGCGGGAGAGCGAGTGCATTCTCGGAGAAGATAGCCTGCGAGATCGAACGTGCGGGGTTAACCGAAGTGTTGGTCAACGGAATAGAGATCAAGTGGATGAGGGTCAGAGTCAGACCGATAGCCAGACCACCGAAAGCACCGTTAGCGTGCTTGCTGTCCGTTACACCAAGGATGACCATGAGGAAAACAAAGGTCAGGACGCACTCGGTAGCGAAAGCACCCCAAACATTCGTCTGGAGGTAACCAGCCTCTACATCAGCAGCGGAGAAGAAGTCTCCGTATCCGTTAGCGGCAAACGTACCGATTTCCATACCAGCGGATTTAGCGATACCGAAGAGGATAGCAGCCGCAGCGATAGCGCCGAGGATCTGTGCACACCAGTAGCAGAACATCTCTTTCGCGGACATACGACCGTTGACAAAGACACCCAGGCTGACAGCCGGATTCAGATGTGCGCCACTAATGTCGCCTATTCCGTAAGCCGCAGCGACAATCGTCAGACCGAACGCGAGGGCTACGCCCAGAAAACCAACATGTCCAAACAGGGCCGTTCCACAACCGCCCAGAACCAAAACTGCCGTTCCGAAGAACTCTGCAGCAAACTTATTACATAATTTCATCTTGTTTTATTATTTAAGGGTTAAACAATAAATTGCTTTTTTATCCCACAGAGCCTTCCAGACTCACTTGCAGAAGTTTCTGCGCCTCGACGGCAAACTCCATCGGGAGCTTGTCCATGACTTCTTTGGCATAACCGTTGACAATCAGTCCGACGGCGTCCTCGAGGGAGATACCCCGTTGCTGGCAGTAGAAGAGCTGATCCTCGTTGATCTTGGAGGTCGTAGCCTCATGTTCGACGGTCGCCGTGGGGTTGGAGATGATCATATCCGGGAAGGTGTGTGCGCCGCATTTATCGCCCAGGAGGAGCGAGTCGCACTGGCTGTAATTACGCGCGTTCTCGGCATGGATACCCATCTTCACGAGTCCCCGGTACGCGTTTTGGCTATGGCCCGCGGAGATACCTTTGGAGACGATGCGGGAACGGGTGTTTTTGCCGATATGAATCATCTTGGTTCCGGTGTCTGCCTGCTGGTAGTTATTGGTGAGCGCAACCGAGTAGAACTCCGCAGAGGAGTTATCACCGCGAAGGATGCAGGAGGGGTATTTCCAAGTGATGGCAGAGCCTGTCTCGACCTGTGTCCAAGAGAGGCGCGCGTTCTCGTGGGTGAGACCGCGTTTGGTAACAAAATTATAGATACCGCCCTTGCCGTTCTTGTCGCCCGGGTACCAGTTTTGGACAGTCGAATACTTGACTTCGGCATCCTTATGAACGATGATCTCTACAATGGCTGCATGGAGCTGGTTCTCGTCACGCATGGGGGCTGTACATCCCTCCAAATACGAGAGATACGCGCCTTCATCGGCGATGAGAAGGGTTCGCTCAAACTGGCCTGTATTGCCTGCATTGATGCGGAAATAGGTGCTTAGTTCCATCGGGCAGCGGACCCCTTTGGGCACATAAACAAAGGAACCGTCAGAGAAGACAGCGGAGTTGAGCGCCGCGTAGAAATTATCGGAAGGCGGCACAACCGAGCCGAGGTATTTCTGCACTAGCTCCGGGTACTCACGCACGGCTTCAGAGATGGAGCAGAAGATGATGCCTTTCTCGGCGAGGGTCTGCCGGAAAGTGGTCTTGACGGAAACGGAGTCCATGACCGCATCGACCGCCATGTTTCCTGCGAGTGCTGCGCGCTCCTCCAAAGGGATACCGAGTTTATCGAAGGTCTTCATGATCTCCGCGTCGATCTCATCGACTGTTTGTGCGCCTTCGGCGGTTTGAGAGTTTGAGGGTTTGGCCTTCGTTTTCGGGGCTGCGTAGTAGGAGATAGCTTGGAAGTCGATCTCCGGGATATTGAGGTGCGCCCACGTGGGGAGCTTCATGGTCTGCCATTTGCGGAAGGCCTTGAGGCGGAACTCGAGCAACCATTCGGGCTCGTGCTTCTTCGCAGAGATAAGCCGAACGATCTCTTCGTTCAGCCCTGCAGGTACGATATCGGTCTCCACGTCGGTCGTAAAACCGTACTTGTACTCCTGTTCCGTTATGTCCTTAATAATTTCTTCCATATTAAAAGAGCCACCCTTGGTCGGGCGGCTCTCTGAGGCCGGTAGCGGAGTCAAACCGCTCTATACGGTTTTGCAGACCGCTGACTAAGTCGCTCATCCAACCGGCCAAGACATTTACCATTTGGTCATTTACGATGTACCATTTAGCAAAAGCGGGTGCAAAGGTACTACTTTTTTTTGAAATATGCAAATATTTGCAGTATTTTCTGTGATTTTTTGTTAAAAAAGGCACAAATCGGCGTCAGAGATGGTCCCTTTGGGTCTTTTTTTGCCTCTTGAGGCAGGAAGCGGGGATGTCGCTACCGGTGTTTCCGCCGTCGGTTTGAAGGGCGAGGTATAGCGTCCCAAAAACGGGTTGATGATATCGCGCGTCTGGTCGTCGGTCCATTTGCATTTATCGACAATCCACTCCAGATAACTACGGTCGATGCGCATCATCGATTCGATGGATTCGCCTTTGTGGGCACCCTGGGTGAGGTAGAAATAGTCGCCTTTCTTCGTGAGCCATCGGTCAAAACAGATAAAGGAGAACTCGTCTCGTTGGGTCCACTGCCAACCGTGTGCGGCTACCTGGGCCTTGAAGACCTCGATGGTTGCCATGACGTCATCGAGCGAGTTATGGGCTCCTTCGAAGGGATGGCCGTAGTAGCGGGTGTACGCGGCGGTGAGGTTATTATGCACTTTCTCGCCGTTCTCATCGACCATGCCGGCTGTGTGAATACGCTCCAGGAGGAGGGCGTCGTACCAAGTCCGTCCTTCGAAAGCGAAGGTAAGCCCGAGGCGCGCGAGGTTGTAGTGAAGGATCGGGGCGTCGTAGCCGTTGCCGTTATAGGAGAGGAAATCGCAACCATCGGTGAAGGCGATGAGGTCGTCATACACCGAACGGAGCGAGACACCGTTCTCCAACAAGAAGGGTTTGGATATATGATGCACCGCTTCGGCTTCCGCAGGGATGGTGAACTCCCCTTCGGGGAGGATATACCAATCGCGGGTGTCGATCACATGCCAATCGGCGGTGTCAATTTTCACCAGAGAGAGCTGGATAATATGCTCTTTCTGCACATCGAGGCCGGTGGTCTCTGTATCAAAACATACTAAGTTCATGGTGTTAATCGTTATTCCACGTAGAGGACGAGGCCTTTGAGGTACTCGCCTTCGGGGTGATAGATGTTTATGGGGTGATCCTGGGGTTGATGCAACTGGTGGAGGATGCGCACGGAGCGTCCCACTTGCGCTGCCGCAGAGAAGACGGCGAGACGGAAAGCCTCTTTGTCCACAGCCTGGGAGCAGGAGAAGGTGAAGAGGATGCCGCCGGGTCGGATCATCTCAATCGCCTTGGCATTGATGCGCTGGTAGCCACGGAGGGCATTCTTCACCGCATCGCGGTGTTTGGCAAAAGCCGGTGGATCGAGGATGATGAGGTCGTAGCCATTTACCATTTGACCATTTACCATTTTGGCATTTATTTGGTCATTTAAATAATCAAAAGCATCTGCCGCTATCGCCCGATGATTCGTACAATCCGGGAAATTGCGCTTTACATTCGCTTCTACTATGTCGATTGCTTTCTGGCTCACATCAACGGAGTCCACTGTTTTGGCACCGCCGCGAAGGGCGTAAAGGGAGAAGCCGCCGGTGTAGCAGAACATATTCAGGACATCTTTGCCTTGGGCGTAGCGCTCGACGAGGGCACGGTTCTCCCGCTGGTCGATGAAGAAACCCGTCTTCTGGCCCCGTAGCCAATCGATGCGGAAAGAGAGACCGTTTTCTGTGCTCCAAAATTCTTCGGTATCACGGGATTCCGGAATTTCGGTATTACGAACGAGCCAGCCTATTTTCTCACCGGTAACGGGGGCTTTGAAAGGCAGGGTATCGTCAGATTTGTAGTAGATATTTTGGACCTGCGGTACCTCAGCGAGGATGGCATCGGCTATCTCGTTGCGAGAGACGTGCATGCCGACCGAATGCGCCTGGACGACTGCGGTGTCGGCGTAGATATCGACGATGAGCCCGGGGAGGTTGTCTCCTTCGCCGTGAACGAGGCGGAAAGTGTTATTGTCCTTTCTCACCAAGCCCAAGGACTCGCGAACCTTATAGGCTGCGCGGATACGTGTGCGCCAGAAGTCTGCGGGGAGGGAGTCGGAACCAAAAGAAAGTATGCGTACAGCAATACTTCCGACCTGCCAATGTCCCACGCCCAACACATTGGAGGTGCTTGATTGTACGCATACTAACTCACCTTCTTCGGGTGCATCGCCTTTATGCTTGGCATCCAAGACGACGCGGGCTATCGCGCCTGAGAAGACCCAGGGGTGAAAACGAAGAAGGGATTCTTCTTTATGGGGTTTTAGAATAATAGTTGTCATTCGACGCCGTGGGTTAGTTCGTGGTAGGCATGGAGCGAGAGATTGTCGCTGACGTACTTGAGGCTATGAAGATGCGTGAATCCAAGGGCAGCGATGAATGCCAGTTCCATGTCGAAGACGCAGTCTTTGTAGTCGGAAGCGAGCACAAAATCCGTGTTCGTGTAGCAGATCGCGCGGAGAGTGTCGTGAACGAGGGGCAACTCGGCGCCAAGGGACTCGTCAATCAGCGGGAGACGAGGTTCAGGGTACGTCACGTTCGGGTGATTGAGACGCACTTCGGAGACCTCCACCCAAGTGCCGAGATCAAAATTCGCGCTTCCGGCGTAGCCGATGTTATAGAGTTCTGCATCGCGGTCGAGAGATTGCAGGGAGCGGATGATATTGATTGCTCCGACGCCGGTGAAGATAATCTCTGCGTCCGAGAGGTCCAAGCCGAGTTGTTCGCGTGCTTTGGTGAGCAATTCGCGCTCGCCTTCTTCCGCCATAATGATATATTTCTTTGCCGCAAGGGCACGATTAACTTCGTTTTTCGCCATAGTTTTCAGAATTTGGGTGCAAAGGTACAAAAAAAATCTCACATACGCAAGGGTACACGAGATTTTTTCTTGTTGCGGAGGGCGGGATCGAACCACCGACCTTCAGGTTATGAGCCTGACGAGCTACCACTGCTCTACTCCGCGATACACACCTTTCTTTCAAAAGGGACTGCAAAATTACTGCTTTTTTTTGACATATGCAAATTTTTGTGCGATTTTTTTGCATATATTAGGATTTTTTTGTAATTTTGCGCCATAAAAGTACATTTCTTATGCGAAAATTACTAATTCTCGTTTGTTTTTTGGCTCTCACGGCGCAAGCAGTAGAGCAGGTGTCGTTGGCGAAACTTCAAGAAGATTGGAGTACGTATCACAATCAAATGGTGGAGATCACGGATGAGTTGGTGGTCTGCGGAAGTTATTATGACTCGTTAGTACTGGCAGAGGAGCGGTTGTTTTGTCCGGAGGAGCGTGCTGTGGGTCTTGCAGACGGGGATAGTACGGCATATTTCCGGATAGAGGAAGAAAACAAGGCGAAGAGTATCGTCGTTCATTGCCGAAACGCGTATTACAAGGTGCGCACGGGCGACAAGATCCGGCGGTTACGCGCCAGGGTGACGAGCGAAAGGCATTTATTGACGGGCAAGACCTTGGGAACACGACATCAGCCGAAGGACCGTTTGGCGGGTCCGAAGAAAGGCGAGTTACGGATTGTGGGGGCGAATGTAGAGAATTATTTCGCAGATTTGGGCGGCTACGCAACGAAGCGTACTACCCCGGTCCAACAGGCCGTGAAAACGATAAAAGTGGTGAAGGCGATGAAGAAGATGAAGGCGGATATCTATGCCTTATGCGAGATGCAGGTGGGGAATAAGGCGCCGGAGATGTTATTGAAGGCGCTGAACAAAGGGAAAGAGAAGTACGGGTATGTCACTATGCCGCAAGGGGATAAGGACCGAATCGGCGGATGTATTATTTACAATAAGGAACGCGTGCGCACGTACGGGAAGCCGATGTCGGCTTACAGGGACAGTGCGAGTCATTATTACGGGCGGATGTTCGCCGTGGGTTTTGAAGAGAAGGAGAGCGGCGAGCGGCTGATTGTGAGCGTGAACCATTTCAAATCCAAGAGGCCGGGAAGAAATCAGTACGATACGAATGAGCGAAGGATGCAGAATGCGGATTCGTTATTGGCGATGATTCCGAAGGCGAAAGAGGTGTTCGGCGACGAGGATGTATTGCTGCTTGGCGACTATAACTGCTACACGCAGGAACAACCGATTCAGACGATTGTCCGCGCGGGGTATCAGGAGTTGCTGCCGATGGGCGGAGAGAAGGATTACTCATATAGTTTTAAGAGCGAGGTGGGATACCTGGACCGCTGTTTCGGCAGTCCGAGTATGGCAGGACAGGTGGTCAAAGTACGGCCGTGGCATGTTAATTGCGACTGGTACTACTCGCACGGAGCGTATAAGATGAAGGACAAGAGTGCGCACCGATACGCAGACCATGAGCCGATAGTCGTAGATGTGCATCTACGATAGTTCACAATGTACAATGTACAAAGGGATCTTGGAAGTTGGTACAGATTTATAGGATACGTACTTTCTCCTAACTTTGTACCAATTTTTTAGAACGCGTTGTGAATTGTAAATTATAAATTAAAAAACGGGCAACGTTGAGTTGCTCGTTTTTTTGTGACCCCGCTGGGGCTCAAACCCAGAACCTTCAGAACCGGAATCTGACACTCTATTCAATTGAGCTACGGGGCCGCGGGATGTATATCCCGAGTTTGTTTTTAATTATCTACGGTTTCCTCCCATAAAGATGAGGATGTAGTACACCAGCGTGGCGAGGGACGAGAGGGCTGCTACGACGTATGTGTAAGCAGCACTATGAAGTGCGTCAGACGCCATTTCGGTGGTGGAGTTATCGGTGATACCTGCTTCTCTTAACCAGTTTACTGCACGTTGGCTGGCGTTCACCTCTACAGGGAGGGTGATGAGGGAGAAGAGGGTGAGCATCGCGTATAGGATGATACCGAGCAACATGAGTACTTGTCCCGGTCCGGAGCCAAGCAGAAGGAGTCCTGCGAGGATGATCCAGGTGACCCATTTGCTGGAGAACGACACCACGGGAACGAGAGCCGAACGGAGTCCGAGCGGTCCGTACGCCGTGGCGTGTTGCACCGCGTGTCCGCACTCATGGGCTGCTACTGCAGCTGCCGCCACATTCGCTCCGTGATACACATCCTCGGAGAGGTTGACAGTCTTGGAGGCAGGGTTGTAGTGGTCGGTCAGTTGGCCTTTGATGCAGGTGATCTGTACATCATAGATGCCATGGTCATGCAGCATTTTCTCTGCTACCTCGCGTCCGGTCATGCGCAGGGGTTCCTGCGAATAACGCTTGAACTTACGATCGAGGGAAGCGGATACAATCCAACTTGCCAAGGCGATGCCTATAAAGAGGATCCAATATATTGCCGGTGATGCCATTATGCTTTTGTTTTTATCTTTTTCTTGCGGCAAATTCTGCACTCGCCATAGATGAAGAGCGAGAAATGCTGCATATTAAAATTCGAGTACTTACGATCCTGTACTAATGTAGTGATCGCTTTGTCAGTAATGTCCGTCACCCTTCCGCATTTCTTACAAACGATTTGCAGTCGGTTCGACGAGCCGGTGATGAGTTCATACTCGGTGGCTGCTTTGCCTCGCTGACGCTCGGTAGCCCGAAAGATCTGCGCGTCCACAAAGGTGTTCAACGAGTTATAGACCGTTCCCACCGATATTCGTTCCGCTTCGCAGGCTCGTTGCAGCTGCTCCGCCGTAAAGGGTTGCGGCAGCGCGCAAGCCAAGGAAAGGACGATGTTTCGCACCTTGGAGGGTCGCTTCTCATGCTCATGCAAAAAGCGTACCAATTTCTCCTGTGCGAGGATATATGCCCGAGCACTTTTCAGCATGGCTCATCAAATAGTCTTGATATATGCCCGGTGGCGTTTATGTATCTTATGGTCGAACTGGGTAAAGTTCGCAATATTCTTAGTGTTGGTCTCCAGGATGTTCGTCGTCTCGAGGATTTGGATGCCGTACCGGTTGATGATCGGTATCTGGTCCTGGAAGAAGAGAGCATTGATGCCTTTATCCTGGTAGTCCGGACGGATGGCGATGAGCAGGAAGCTGAAGGATTTCATCTTCTTTGCTTTGAGCGCCTTGAGGAGATGGTACCATCCGAAGGGGAAGAGTTTGCCATCACACTTACGGAGCGCATCGGAGATGTCCGGCATTCCGAGTCCGACGCCCACAATGTCATCCTGATCGTTCACCACGAGGGTCACAAAATCGAAGTTAAGGATCGGGAAGTACATGTTCTTGTAGTAGTTCTTCTGGGCGACGGTCATGGGCTGGAAGTTATAGAGGACCTGGTACGCCTCGTCGATGACATCCATATACTGGATCCCGAACCGGCGGACGAGTTCACGAGAGTTCTTCACTTTCACCACATGTACGTGCGAGCGTTCCTTAACTATATTCGCGATGCGCTCGAGTCGTTCGGGGCATCCTTGCGGAGGATAGACCTGGAGCTCTACCCAGTCTGCCTCTTTGACCAGCCCGTACGATTCCATGTGGCGTACGTAGTACGGGTAGTTATAGAGGGAGGCCATGACGGCGGGGTATTCGTAGCCCTCGAGGAGGAGTCCTTCGTGGTCAAAATCCGTAAAGCCGACCGGTCCGTTGAGACCATCCATTCCGCGCTCTTTGCCCCAAACAGCCACCGTGTCAAGGAGAGCTTTGGAGACCTCGAGGTCATCGATGAAGTCGAACCATCCGAACCGAACGTGTTTGAATCCCCATTTCTCGTTCGCGCGTCTGTTGATGATACCGGCGATACGTCCGACGGGCTTGTTATCACGGTACGCCATCCAGAGTTGGTAGTCGCATACTTCGAGCGCAGGGTTCATCTCGGGATTGAAGCAGTTCATCTCGTCAAAGAACAAGGGCGGGCAGTAATACGGGCAATCACGGTACAAGTCGTTTGCGAACTGAATAAACTTCTCCAGCTCTCTTTTTGTGCCTATTTTCCGTATTTCCAAAGCCATTTTGTGGAGCATAGGGGAGTCGAACCCCTGACCTCAACATTGCGAACGTTGCGCTCTACCAACTGAGCTAATACCCCTCGCGTTCGGCAACAAGTGTGCGATTGTCCATACCGCTATGCTAAATGGACGGGCAACTTGTGCCTCCGCTCTTCGGTCTGCAAACAGCCTACGGCTTGGTTTACATCCCGAGGTCATTTAATGTACTCCGCAAATTGCGGCGCCTTAAATTTGTGGAGCTAACGGGAGTCGAACCCGTGTCCAAACAAGGAATACTTGTGCTTTCTACACGCTTATCTTGGCCTTGGTTTTCGTCCGGCGGCAAGACCCAAGCCACCAACCACCGACTTATCTGCTAAAGTTTCGGCATCGCATCGCAGCCTGCGATACCTATTCTGTGAATTTCTGCGCCACTAAATCCATTCAGCCCACAGACTCGGCTTGGAGTGACGTCTCGTTCAAGCGCCTTGCGCTCAAATAAGCCAATCTACTATACTTCGATTAGGCAGCGAGAGCATAAGAAGTGTTGCCAGTTATATTTCGAAGCGAGATTAACGAGCATTGCCTCATTGCTCGGCGTGCTTACACAACCATTCTACCTGCTGTCAAAACCAGATAGCCCCTCGCTTGCATTAGCACTACGCGTGACTTGCGGTAGTATCGATTACGCCTGCGTGCTATGCTACGCTTTTTCGGTCCTCAAAACAAGTTTTAAATCCCGATATTCATATTTCCGTCTAGCGTTCGGCACCCCGAACGCAGGAAAAAGTGTGCAAAGGTACTACTTTTTTTTGATATATGCAATAAAAATTCAAAAAAATTTGCGTATTTGCGAATTTTATTGTACCTTTGCACCCGATTTGTACCCGGTGGGGTCGGTTTATGAAACTAAATTTTATAAACATATGTACGTATTTATTACTATTTTGATTGTAATTGCCGCGATTTTGCTTACGCTTCTGGTATTGGTACAGAACAGTAAGGGCGGCGGTTTGGCAGCCGGATTTGCAAGTGGAAACCAAGTAATGGGTGCACCTAAGACGGCTGACTTCCTGGAGAAAGCAACGTGGACGTTGATCGCTCTGATCGTAGTATTCAGTATTGCCGCAGTTGGCTTTGGTAAAGGTCAAGAAGAGGCACGCGAAGATCAGTCGGTAATCCAAGTAGAGCAGAGTGCTCCGGCAGCAGAAGTTCCTGCAGCTGAGGTTCCTGCAGAGGGCGCAGAGTAAGGGAAATGATGCATTAATGCATTATAGCTGAAAAGCGCAAAGTTTTCTAGCCAACAAAAAAAATACGACTCGCGAAGTGCGAGCCGTATTTTTTGTTATCCCTAAGGGAGTTTATTTGACAGCCTGGCCCATAATGTTATAGGTCTTGTCGCCCTTACGGATGAGAAGCATGCCGTTGTGGAGAACTTTCACAGCCTCTGCGTCAGCAGCGGTGTTGGAGATAGCGGTACCGCCGTTCTCGCCCATCCAGAAGTAGCCACCGAAGGCAACCCAATCTTCCTTATAGGTCTCTTGGAAGTAGATAGCTTTCTCACCTGCGTGAGCAGCGTCCACTACGTAGTTATTACCCTCTCCTTCCGGATACCAGGTAGTAGCCACGCCATTTTCAACTTTCGCTACTTTGATCTGGTCATCGATAGTGAGTGTGGTATTGAGGATGAACTCATTCTCACCGCAGGTTGCATCTTTGCCAAATTTATACTCATCAGACGGAGTCCAGTTATTCAAGGATCCCAAGAGGTAGAAGCCATCTTGGATATTCGGCTCTACATAGTATCTCCACGCGCCGGTTACCGCTACATCCAGATGAATTATCTTTGCCTCACCAGCATGGTTTGCATCAATGAATACATTGTTGCCAGTACCCTCCGGCATCCAGAGAACAATAGCATCATGAACAATCTTAACGACCTTGATACTATCATCCACAGCCAAGTCTGCTGTCAGCGAATAGTAGGTGCCATACTCATCCGATTCTACTTCAACGAAACGTTGTGCATCCGTCAGACCATCCACCGACCAAGCAGGAACACCAGAGAAGTTACCAACGAGGTAGTAACCGTCTGTCAGTCTTGCTGCCGGCAGATCACCGGTTCTCTGTGCTTGAACTTCGCAAAGAGAAGTAGCTACGGTATAAACATAAGTAATGGTGTAGATACCGTCTTCCGGAACTGTGAAGCATGTATCGGAATTGTCAACATGCTTCGGGAAGTACTCAACCCAAGAACCTTTCTCAACGATCTTGTAGCGGTACAAAGTACCAGCGATCAACTGCAGGTCAGCAATCTCCAGGGTATATGTAAGACCTTCGTCGGCAGAGGTCATCAGGTTGATGTCTGCATCATTATTCCAGTCTTCTCCGTTAGCTACCATAGCTTGACCAACCACCAGATAGTGTTTCTCCACTTCTGCATCGCCTGTTTTCAGAGCGGTTGCATCAACCGTGAGATTAGCGGGGTCAAACGTGATCGTAACTGTGTAGATACCATCAGCAGGAATAGCGAGTTGGTAGTTATCTGCCGGATAGGATCCGTAATTCCAATTGTGATCTTTTACAACTTTGAATTGAACAGGACCTTCAGCAAGGGCCACTTCACTCTTTTCCCATTTGTAGATACCCTCCACGAGTGTCATATCGTTATTGGTGTCGGTCGGATCCCAAGATGATCCGAACAAAGTTGTGTTGTCACCAGCTACGGTGTACGTATCTTCCGGCTCAATAACAGGAGTCTGATCAACGTAGAAGTTACCGATGAGTTCGAAAGTAACCACCTCATCTTTCACAAAGTAAACAACTTTTACTTCGCCTGGCTCATTTAGTTTGAAGCCGATATTGTGGTTTTCACCATCAACGTCATACAGACCGCTCTTGTCTTCCTGTGTGAGGTTAGCGTAGGTCTTCTTGGTATTCCAAGTGCCATCAACGGTAAGCGAGAGTTGGTAATCCACGCCTGCTTTGAGGTTCAGGACGAGTGTATCCTTCTCGGACTTGATAGCATTCGGAGCCCAAGCAACGGTTCCTGCAGAAGCAGCATCAGCGATCAGCGCGCTGTCACCCGTAACGTAGAACTTAGCAGGATCTGGCTCTGCGGGCTGTCCGTAAGCTATCGCAAAAATCTTAGGCGTGGTGCCCTTAGCCGTGATCGTGTAGCGATGTCCCTTAACAAGAGAAAGTTTCTTGGTTGCAGAGAAATAATCTCCATCTAGTTCAACAATCTGGAATACGCCTTGGATGGCCGTTGTGATCGCCGAATGATCGAATATCTTAAGGTCTTTCGAATCGTTCTCCGACTGATTTCCTGTTTGACGTCGATAGAAGATAGTAATATCAATATCCTCTTTCGCCTCTACAATTAGAGAAGTAGTATTTTTATTGCCTTCCACATATTCAGCGCCAGCAGGAATCTGCTCTGTCGGCCATGCTTCCGAGCGGATCAACATTGCATATGTGAAACTATATTCTCCGAACTGTTGAGGATTATAGAACCCATCCCATGCAGCTGCATAAGCTGGTTTCATCTTCATCAAATTATTATGAACATAGATACTATTTGCGTCCAAAGGAGTGGTCTCTGTTACCGTCCAAATACCCTCGGTTACCTGAGCACAATGCGGAGCCACTTCTTCTACCGAAGCATACCATTCTCCATCGAAGAAGTACGGCTTAGTGGCATCCCAAACGAGGTTAGATGTTTGATTGCCTTCACCGCCATTGCCGTTGTTGAAGATGATGTTTACATACGAAGCAGGGAACTTATAAGAATATACGTCAAAGCCGTTGATCTGCTCTGCCTCTTTGGTCATAGCCTCACCCGGCCAAGCTTTGTAAGCAGCATCGCCTTCTGCCGGCCATACATATGCGTTTACCGCCTCCCAAGCGAGGTTGTTCACGAAGTAAACGGTCATGGAATCAACCGGAGTCGGAGGTACTATCGGGTCACCACCGGTAGGAATATCAGCCTTTGCGTACCATGCGCCGCCATAGAAATAGGGTTTAGCCTCCTCCCATACAAGGTCACCTGTTTGATTGCCTTCGCCGCTATTGCCATTATTGAAGATGATGTTTACATACGAAGCAGGGAACGTATAAGAATAAACGTCGAAGCCGTTGATTTGCTCAGCTTCTTTGGTCATAGCCTCACCCGGCCAAGCTTTGTAAGCATCGCCTTCTGCCGGCCATACAAATGCGTTCACGTTCTCCCATGCAGTTTCGTTCACATAGTAAACGGTCATGGAATCAACAGGTACTACGACAGGGAGTACGGCTTGAATCTTCGGTTTGGTAGATGCGGTTTTCAAGACAAGACCATCCTCAGTTGCCGTCAAGATGTTATCACCGGATACCAAGTCCGTAGATACACCATTAACGAGGACACCCTCACATGCTTCCGTAAGAATGACATTCGCTTTCTCACCGGCATTCAGCGGGATACGCACTTCACGATCCATTCCGTTCGGCTGGATGTAAGCATTGTACGTCTTGAAAGCCGTTTTTCCAGCTTCTAAATGCGTATAAGCAAATACCACGCCACCGAACGAGAACGAGCCTTCTACGCCGCCCTCAACCAGATTAACCGAATACTTGCCTGCTGAAGTCTCTACGAAAGTTACATTTACGAGATTCTTTGCCAAACCAGCTTCGATTTGCTCGCCGAGATTCGTTGTACGAGCATCAAAGCCCACGAACTCCTCTACTTGAGGATCACCGCCGGTAGGAATACCAGCCTTTGCGTACCATGCGCCGCCATAGAAATAGGGTTTAGCATCCTCCCATACAAGGTCACCTGTTTGATTGCCTTCGCCGCTATTGCCATTATTGAAGATGATGTTTACATACGAAGCAGGGAACGTATAAGAATATACGTCAAAGCCGTTGATCTGCTCTGCCTCTTTGGTCATAGCCTCACCCGGCCAAGCTTTGTAAGCTTCGCCTTCTGCCGGCCATACAAATGCGTCCACGTTCTCCCATGCGGTTTCGTTCACAAAGTAAACAGTCATGGAATCAACAGGAGTCGGAGGTACTATCGGGTCACCACCGGTAGGAATATCAGCCTTTGCGTACCAAACGCCGTCATAGAAATAGGGATTAGCAGCTTCCCAAACGAGGTTAGATGTTTGATTGCCTTCGCCGCTATTGCCATTATTGAAGATGAGGTTTACATACGAAGCAGGGAAGGTATAGGAATAAACGTCGAAGCCGTTGATCTGCTCTGCCTCTTTGGTCATAGCCTCACCCGGCCAAGCTTTGTAAGCATCGCCTTCTGCCGGCCATACAAATGCGTTCACGTTCTCCCATGCAGATTTGTTCACATAATAAACGGTCATGGAATCAACAGGTTGCGGCTCAACGGGATCGGGAGTCTCGCCTCCTTTTTCACGAAGAACGGTGAAATTAGCAACATATACTCCGGTAGAGCCAGAATTACGATAGAGACGGATGAACTTTGCACCCGCAGCGCACTCGGGGATCGTAAAGGTCGTATCCTCAGGAGCCACGTTCGTTGTAATTTGTTGTAAGTTATTCGGGAATAAGATTTGGCAAGTTGTAGCAGCATTCTCAGCGTCCTCACTGAAATCAATACCGAAAACAGCGTCCGAAGCAGAAGTACGGAAAGCAGCTACTTGAAGTTTATCGCCAGCGACGAGTGCTTCGTTCAATGTAATTCCAATATAATTGGCATTAGAGAAACCTTTGTTGAATTTCATCGTCCAGTTGGTTTTCTGAGATGTTCCAACAACGATATTGGAGTTTCCTCCATAAGCGGCAGCGGTACCACCAGTTTCAACGGCCTCGGTAGCAGAGGTCTCACCGCGTTTGCCATACCAAGTGTAGATGGTTTCAACTTGCGCTTCACTACCACCCTCAGCAGGGGCAGCAACCCACTCCTCGGTAGCATGCACATACATTTTGCCGTTGTAGGTAGCGACAGCCGTCCAGGAGCTGATAGCCACTTTCTGACTCTTCCAAGTCTCTCCATCGTAGAGCTGGAACTGCATTACGCCAACGCCATCATAAGCGTCCGTGTACTTGTACGAATAGACGGGATCGCCATTGTTCGTAAGGGCGGTTTTCGTCATGTCGAATTGGTGCCAATCGTCACCATCACCCTTGAAATTGACATTCAGCTTAACGCTGTACGTACCGATAGTAGCCGCCGGTGCTGTATAATACACCGTCGTCTCCGTCGCTGCGAACATCATTACGCTAACAAACGTCATCAAGAATAAAGAAAAAATCTTTCTCATGATAATTGATTTTTAGTTAATAATGTTATTTATACTAGATTTACTAGGTGCACTAGAAGAACTAAATAGACTAGAGGTACTAGATTTCCTAAGTTTACTAGGGTTTTCATAAATCGGGTGCAAAGTTACGAATAATTTTTCGAATATGCAAGAAAAAAATATATTTTGTGTAGTTTTTTATTTAATCCAAGAGAATACCATGGACTACAGGGGGACTACATAGGTAGTACAGGGGGCGCATTATCTCGTACTTATGACGCACTTATCACGTACTTATCACGCACTAATCACGCACTAATTTTGAGAAAAAAATATGAAATTTTTCTTGTTTTTGACGGTATTATATACATAGTATATAATACTATGGATATGGAGGAAAATAGTAAAAAAGAGAGGGGCGCTGGAGGAAAAAGGAGAGGGGCGCCGAAGCGTCCCTCTGTAGGCTCGCGCAAGGATGCGCGAGAAATGCACAATGCGGTAAGCGGCAGAGCCGCGATGCTATTAGCGAAGTACAGCGCCTGTAGCGTCGTAGCGTACGCCGTTCTTGATGATGACGAGCTGGCCGTTCTCGATGGTCTTGAAGGCCTTGACTTCGTCAGCGGTGTTGTTGATAGCGGTAGCGGAAGCCGGAGCGATAGCCGTAACGATAAGCTCGGGCTGGGTACCATTGTAAACAATGTAAAGACCCTCTACATCGTAGTTACCCTCCTCGGTCGGTTTCAAAGAGCCTGTTGCACCATAGAGCTGTACGTTCGAGAAGATGTAGTAGTTTTTATTATTCAAAGTTGCTTCCACATTTTTGAAGCTTACAAAATGGTTAATATGCTCGTCAGTCGGAGCTGCGTCCAACTCGGTCGGAACCGGAGCAACGCCATCGGATGCTACTGCAGTATTGGTCGGGATGATTTCACTTTGGTTTTTGTAAAGCGTATAGGTAGCTTTCTGGCCTGTGAGTACTTTACCGGCAGTCAGCGCACCATCGTAGTACGTCTTGTTTGCATCATAGATTACCAAAGCTATACCCTCTTCGTCAATAACGTACGTGTTTTTGCCAGATGCAAAGATGACGGTGAGTGGTTTAAGTGTAACTTCGGTAGTCGGAGCCGCCTCGATGAATTCGCTCAAAGAAATCGGAGTAGCCGGTTCTACCTTGGTGAAGGTTTTCTCTACTACAGCGCTGTACTCGTTATTCTCGCTGTCGTAAGCAACAGCCTTCACAGTAGCGGTTTCAGTGAGCGTGAACGGATTGTCATACGGGAGACTATTCGTTGTAGGGTCAGCACCATCCAAAGTGTAATAAATAGCTGCACTTGCAGTTTCGCAAGAGATGGAAACCTGAGTGCTCTCTGTGAACTCAGCGTCACCGGCGATTATCGGAGCAGCCACAGCGGGAGTCGGAGGAACATCGCCGCCAGCAAGGGTAACTTTGATTTCGGTGAAACGAGCCTGAGAAGCCAGATCAGCTACCTCATAGCTGGTTGCATTAACCGCTACTTCAGCATCCAAACCACCATCTTTGCCACCAGTAGTGGTAAAGTTGATTTTGGAAATAGTAGAGGAGGCAGTAATAGAGATTGTTGCGTGTGCATAGCAACGGAGCGACTCGGTTGCGCTATAACCCTTGTTGCAAGTAAAGGTCACACCATCTTTCGTAGCAGAAACCTCACTACCGGTGTTTGCCGTTCCTTGACCAGCAAAGTCAGCGTTTGTGAAAGTTACCACGCCAGAAACTACCGGAGGTTCAGGATCTCCGCCTTCTCCGCCTTCGCCACCTTCACCATCGTCGATGGTAACTTTGATTTCGGTGAAACGAGCCTGAGAAGCCAGGTCAGCTACCTCATAGCTGGTTGCATTAACCGCTACTTCAGCGTCCAAACCACCATCTTTGCCACCAGTAGTGGTAAAGTTGATTTTGGAAATAGTAGAGGAGGCAGTAATAGAGATTGCTGCGTGTGCATAGCAACGGAGCGACTCGGTTGCGCTATAACCCTTGTTGCAAGTAAAGGTCACACCATCTTTCGTAGCAGAAACCTCACTACCGGTGTTTGCCGTTCCTTGACCAGCAAAGTCAGCGTTTGTGAAAACCACCTCTGTTGCCATCATGCTTGCTGCAAAAAGCACGGCAGCGAAAAGAGAAAAGAATTTCTTCATAATGTTGATTTTTAAAAAGTTAATATAATGTTTGTTTGTTGGTTGCTAGAGGCACTAGACGCACTAGATGTACTAGAGGGACTAGGACTTTTTCAATATCGGGTGCAAAGTTACAACATTTTTTTGATATGTGCAAATAAAATGTTAAATAACATTTATTTTTTATGTGCAACAACCATCAGCTGGACGGAATTGAAGATGTTTTGCCACAAGATATACGCCGCGGCACCGAGAGAAGCCATGGGATCGAGGAAGGTGTTCGCCATCCAAACGCCGAGGGAGGTGTTCTTCTGGCCGAAGGCTTGTCCGGCGGTGATGGACGAGACGCCCGCCATGGTGGTTGGCGCCGCAGCGGGGTTGATGAGCACGTCCTGGTAGTCAGTGCCTTTAGAGGGCGCAGGAAGGTAGTAGCCGATGAGTTTGCCAAGGCCGAACTGGAGAAGGCAAGCAAAGAAAGAGGCGATGATAAGAAAGATAATATTCGATATCTGGGCGTGGAAATTGAGGATGGTGGTCTCCGTGACGACGGAGGTCAAGACGACGATAGAAGCGACCCAGAGATAAAAAGGAACGACCGCTATTTTCACGGGCAGAACGAACTCCTTGCGGGTCTTCCATTTATAGGCGAGGCGGAGGAGCCAGGCGGAGAAGAAAGGTCCGAGCAGGAGCGGTGCGATGCGGGAGAGGATGAGCAGGAAAGCCGGCCAAAAAGTCATGTTCGCTGTGGGGGTGATGAGCGGGAAAGTAGCCGGTACGATGATTGCTGTAGCGAAGTTCGAGAGGAGAGTGAAGGTGGTGAGGTTCTGTATGGAGCCGCCCATTTTGCCTGCGATAATCGGTGCTGCCGTCGCCGTGGGCATGATAAAACACATGAGGATGCCCTGCGCGAGGATCTTATCTCCCGTCCAATGAAGGAGCGCGATGTAGGAGGTGAAGGCGAAGAGGAGTTGCGCCGCCAAGACGGCCCAATGCCATTTATGAAGGCGCAGGTCGAGGGGATTCACCTTGCAGAAGGTGAAGAAAAGCATAAAAAAGATGAGCCACGGGAGCGTGGGCGCCAGCGGCAGGAAGAGTTTATAGCCAAGGGCTCCGATGAGCATCGAGAGCCAGAGGGCGTTGGAGTCAAAAAATTTTCTCATAACGGGTTACGATTTCGTCCATGATGGCAAAGACCTCTTCGACGGTCTCTGCACGGAGGAGGGCGATGCGGGTTTGTTTGAAGTTATCAAGGCCTTTGAAGACCGGGGATGCAGCAAAATGCCGGCGTGAATGAATGATGCCTTTTCGCTCGTCGTTGCCGCACCAGGCGATGGAAGCGAGGACGTGCTCTTTTAGGACGGCGACTTTGTCGGACATGGTAACGGGGAAGCCTACCCCAAGCCCCTCCCTGAGGGGAATGGAGTTATCCGAGATATCGACAGATCGATATATCGAGTTATCGAGTCCGGCTTTTATTTCGGCGAAGAGCCAGGGTGCACCAAAGGTGGCGCGACCGACCATGATGGCGTCCACTCCGTAGCGGTCGAAACACTCGCGTGCGCGTTCGGGCGTGCACACGTCCCCGTTCCCTATTATAGGTATATGTATGCGCGGGTTATTCTTGACTTCGCCAATGAGGGTCCAGTCTGCTTCGCCGCGGTACATCTGCGAACGAGTACGGCCATGGATGGCGAGTTCGGTAATACCGCAGTCCTGAAGGGCAAGAGATAAATCGGTAATAAACACCGATTTATGACCGGCTTCGCCTGACAGACCGCTATCGCTGACAGAGCACAGACCGCTTACGCTGACAGACTTATTCAGATTCAGCGGGTTCACTCGGGGAATGAGATCTTTTTCATCCCAGCCGAGACGGGTTTTGGCGGTGACGGGTGTATGGACGGCGTTAACGACTGCGCGGGTAATCTCGAGCATTTTCGGAACGTCCTTCAAGAGACCGGCTCCGGCACCTTTTCCTGCCACTTTCTTCACGGGGCATCCGAAGTTGATGTCGATGAAATCCGGGCGCGCTTGCTCGACGATGATGGCCGCGTCGCGCATGGCTTCCGGTTCGCGTCCGTAGATCTGGATAGCTACCGGCCGCTCGGCATCGGAGATGGTTAGCTTGCGGGTCGTAGAGGCTATATCGCGGACGAGGGCATCAGCGTTAACGAACTCCGTATAGACGCGATCGGCTCCGTAGCGCTTGCATAGCGCACGGAAGGCCGGATCGGTGACGTCCTCCATAGGAGCCAAATATAATTTTTTCATTTATTCAACGTGGGATACGAAATACGATGATGATTCATGGCGGTGAGGCGGGTCGTGAAGACGCGCCGGATGTCCTCTACGTCCTTGAAGGAGAGAGGCGTCTCAGCAAACTGACCATCGGCTATCTGGGCATCGATCATCTGGTTCACCGCCTTGGCGATGGAGGCTTCGGAGTAGTCATCGAGGCTGCGCGAACGGGCTTCGATAGCGTCCGACATCATGAGGATGGCTGCCTCTTTGGTCGAAGGCTTGGGACCTTTGTAACGGAAGAGCGACTCGTCCACGGACTCCTTGGGATGGGTGTTGCAATAAGTGTTATAGAAATACCGCACGAGGGAGGTGCCGTGGTGGGTTGTGATGAAATTGACCACCACTTCGGGTAGATGGTTCTTGCGGGCAATGCGTTCTCCTTCGGTCACATGGGCGATGATGACTTGCGCCGCATCACGGGGATCCATAGCGAGCAAGGGGTTGTCGGAGCCATTCTGGTTTTCCGTATAGTAAAGCGGGTCTGTCATCTTTCCGATGTCGTGATAGAGGGCGCCCGTACGAACGAGAAGCGCGTTGGCGCCGATGGTCTTCGCGGCCTCTGCTGCGAGGTTAGAGACCTGCATGGAGTGTTGGAAAGTGCCGGGGGCTTTCTCTGCGAGGGCATGTAAGAGGTCGGAGTTGATATCCGTCAGCTCGACCAAGGTGATCGAGGAGATGAAACGGAAGAGTTTCTCAAAGGCGTAGATCAGTCCGTAACAACCGATGGTGAGGAGGCAGCAGATCGCGAAATAGAGGTACATCCAGAGGTTGATAGAGGACCAGGCGCCGGTCTGCGCAAAAGTGATGGCGGTATAAGCAACCACCTGCGAGAGGAGTATCCACGCGGCCGTCTGGGTGAGCTGCGCGCGGCGCGTCATGTCAGAAAGCGAAGAGACAGCCGTCATTCCGACCACAACCTGAATGAAGAAGAACTCTACGGGCGCAGGCACGACGATGGAGGTGATGAGAATAGTGGTGAAATGCAGGAAGAGAGCCGTTCGTGAGTCAAAGAAAACGCGCGTTAAGATAGGTACCCACGCGAAGGGGATGATATACACAGAGAGGTTGAAACGCAAGGCAAGGCACGCTAGTCCGATGACGATAAACATCTGAAGACAGAAGAAAAGGATCGTGGAGAGCGAACGCAGATAGGCGATACGGAAGACGTATAAGTAAATCACAAAAAGGCAGAGGAAAAGGATGACGAGCATCGCTTCGCCGAGGATGGAGATGGTGCGTTGCTTGGTACCGATCTCTTCGTCGTCATAGGCTCTGCGGAGGGATTGCAGGACCTGATACGAACGCTCCGTAACAATCTCTCCGTTACCGATGATCTTCTCGCCTTTCTGCACCATTCCCTGGGTCGGCGAGAGGGTCTCAAAGAGATGCTCGCGCATGGTTTGGGTGAGGGCCGTATCCATCTCGAGGTTCTGCGCGCAGTCATACCCAAAACGCTCATAAGCGGACTTGGGGGTGTAGATATCCGAGAGGGGATAAGTCTTTGCGACGCGTCCGTTCATAATGGAGATGCGGGAGAACGACTGCGCCTGGAGCCACTCCATATCTTGAAGAGAGAGGACGGGCACTTGGCGCTGTACACGAGGGATGTAGCGATAGCAGGGCGCGAAGGTAGAGAGGAGTTGAGCCTGCTCTTTTTGGAGCTGCTCGTCGGTCTTGTAGATCGGAAAATCGAAGTCCGCCGTGAGGGTAGCTGCGCCCCAGGGTTTGCCCACCTCGTAGTAGTAGCGGAAGGCGTTGTTATAGCGAGGGAACATCAGGACGATGATTGCTGCAAGGATGACAAAAACGCCCAAGCGCAAGATGATGTGAGCCATCTTGCTATTTAGCATTTTGTCATTTACGATTTGGCTATTTATTATGCCATTTAGCCATTTTATCATGATCGTTTGGATTTAAAGAATTCTTGTATGAGTTGTCGGCACTCGGTCTCAAGGACGCCGGAAGTGACGGTTGCTTTGGGGTGAAAAGCCCGTGGAGCATAGGTTGCGAAGCCTCTTTTCGGATCGGGAGCGCCATAGACGATGCGGCTTATCTGCGCCCAACCGATAGCTCCTGCGCACATAGTGCAGGGCTCGACGGTGACGTAGAGAGTTGCGTCCGGGAGGTACTTGCCACCGACGGTCTGCGAAGCCGCGGTGATCGCCTGTATCTCCGCATGGGCGGTGACGTCGGAGAGGGTCTCTGTTAGGTTGTGTCCTCGGCCGATGATCTGGTTCTGCGAGACGATGACGCAGCCGATGGGGATCTCGTCTACAGCGAGGGCTTTCTCTGCTTCGCAGAGGGCGAGGCGCATGAAGCGCTCATCGTCAGACCGCTTCGCTGACGGAGTACAGACCGTTTCACTGACAGACCGCTTCGCTGACAGAAATTTTTGGAGATCCTCGGGATGGGACTCGAAGTGGTTACCGATGACGACGATGTCGGCACCGGCGGAATAGGCCGCTTGCATCGCTTCGGGGGTACGAATACCGCCACCCACGATAAGAGGGATGGAGGTGTTTTTTCTCACCTCGCGGATGATGTCCGGCGAGACGGGTATCTGGGCACCTGAACCGGCCTCAAGGTAGATGGCTTTTTTGCCCATGAGTTCGGCAGCGATACAGGTGTCGATGATAGTTTGAAGGTTTGAAGGTTTGAGAGGTTTCGTTCCCGTCACGCGCATGGTCGAAGTCTCTACCCCGCCATCAATCAGGATGTACGCCGTCGGGATGACGGTAATAGACGAGCCATGTATGGCTCTTGCCGCTCTAACCTGCTGGTGAACCAGGTATTCGGGATTGTCGCCGGAAAGCAAAGAGAGGTAGAGGATGGCATCTGCTTCGGGAGTGAACTGAGAGGCGTTTCCGGGGAAGAGGATAATTGATAATTGACAATTGACAATTGACAATTTTTCGCGGAGAGCACGGACGAAGGGCGTTGTATCACCACCGGTAGAACCACCGACGAAGATGTAGTCGGGATGGCAGTCCGGAGTGATGGGCAGCGCGGACAGATCGGCTTTTTCGGGATCAAGAAGTAAAGCCAAGCCTTTAGTATTTACGATTTGGTCATTTACCATGTACCATTTATTTGGTCATTTATTTAATCATTTAGCCACTCAAAAGTTTCTACCATTTTGATGATATCCGCGCGGAGATAGTTATAGACGGGAGCGAGGGAGTCGGCGTTCGGGGGGCAGTTGCAATAAACCGACGCCCGGAAGAAATGGCGGGTGGAGTCGGTCACAAAAAACTGGCAGGACGATGCGGTGTTTCCCTCCAGATCGAAAAGGACGCCATAGACGGACGCCTCGGGATGCGCGTATTCCTGCTCGGGAATCGCCGTTGCGAAAGAAGCGTTACGATAGACGAACTCCAGGGCATCGTTGGTAAGTTCGCGGAGGTTGTTTTGGACGGGCTTATAGGAGCAGTAGATAGTAGCATCCAAAGCGGGGTAGTAGATATTGATCCAATAAGGTTCGGAGACATCCGTACGAGGCTGAACGACTGCGTTGCGGGAAAGGGCGAAAGTATAGGGGTAAGTAGTCGAAAGTCGAAAGTCGAAAGTCGAAAGCGCAAAATCCGTATAGGCGGTATCGGGAGTGGTGATCCGATAGTAACCGTACGGACGCGGGGTATAGTTGTTGCTGCATGATGCACATGCGAACAACAGGAGAATGGATAATTGACAATTGACAATTGATAATTGAGAATTATGTTTCCTATTTTTTTGTAAAAAGCCCATAATATTCCAAAATACGGCACAAAGGTAATATATTTAATTCAAAATTAAAAATTAAAAATTAAAAATTCCGGTTAAAAGTGAGAAAATCACACTTTTTTATAAAAAAAGTACGTGCGCGCTTGCGTAATTAAAAAAAAGGTTGTATCTTTGTGCGCTTTTAGCATAAGGCAAACCTTTGGGAACCACAATAAACCATAAAAAACACACATTAAATATTTATGATGAGTAAGAAAGAAAATAATTATTGCGTGATCATGGCCGGCGGCGTTGGCAGTCGTTTTTGGCCGTTCAGCAGAGAGGAGAAGCCGAAACAGTTCTTGGATTTTTTCGGCACCGGCAGAAGTTTATTGCAGATGACGATAGACCGTTTCAGACCGATTGTACCGGTGGAGAACATGTTTATCGTGACGAATATCACATACAAACATTTGATATTGGAGCAAGTGCCGGACATCAAAGAGAGCCAGATTTTATGCGAACCGGCAAGACGCAACACGGCGCCGTGTATCGCTTATGCGACAGCTCATATCCGGGCGTTATGTCTGCGCAGGGCCGGCCTGACCGCGGCTAATCAAGACTGGACTCGACCGGAGATGAAGGCTAATATCGTCGTGGCAGCGAGCGATCATCTGATTTTGGAGGAAGAGAAATTCCGGCAGGCCATCCTGAAGGCGTTTGATTTCGTAAGTGAGAACAACGCGATCTGTACGCTCGGCATGCAACCGACACGACCGGAGACGGGGTATGGGTATATCCAGTATATAAATGAGCGCTCGCAGAGCGAGCTCAATGATGGAATGAGCGCGGCAAAGCCGCTCAATGATGGTATATATCCGGTGAAGACGTTTACGGAGAAACCGAATCTGGAGATGGCGAAAGTGTTCCTGGAGAGCGGCGATTTTCTATGGAACAGCGGAATCTTCATCTGGAATCTGCAGACCATCAGCGAGGCGTTCCGATATCTGCTGCCGGAAGTGGCGGACCGTTTCCGCGAGGGCGAGTTACTGATGGGAACGGAGAAAGAGGAAGATTTCATCGAGGAGATGTTCCCAAAATGCCCGAATATCAGTATTGACTACGGCATCATGGAGAAGGCGGACAATGTGTACGTCATGCCTTCGAGTTTCGGATGGAGCGATCTCGGTACCTGGGGCAGCTTGTACGAGTTGAGTGAGAAAGACGAGGACGGCAACGTAAGTCTGCACAGCGAGGCACATTTCCATGAGGCGAAGGGAAACATCGTCGTGTTGGAGCCCGGCAAGAAAGCAATCGTGCAAGGCGTGGAGGACATGATTATTGTGGAGGAGAAGGGCGCGTTGCTGGTTTGCAAGAAAGCCGAGGAGCAGCGGATCAAGCAGTTCGTGAGCGAATTATAAGCAAAACAAATAAATTACTTAATACATTAAATCACATCATGAGTTATCTGAATTTTGACAAGAAAGTACTTGTTAATCTGGAGCGGTCGCTTCAGAAAGAGATGATTCGAACGAACCGTGCAGGGGTGTATAACTCGACCACGTTGGTCGATTGCAACACCCGTAAGTACCACGGCCAGTTGGTGATGCCTATACCGGAGATCGGAGACGACAATTTCGTTCTGCTGAGTTCTCTGGATGAAACGGTGATCCAACACGGTGCGGAGTTCAACTTAGGTCTGCACGAGTACGGCGAGAACCATTTCAGTCCGAACGGGCACAAGTACATTCGCGAGTTCGACTGCGAGTTGATCTCCAAGACCGTTTATCGCGTGGGCGCGATGGTATTAGAGAAAGAGCGGTTGCTGGTTAGTTTTGAGCCTCGCGTACTGATCCGGTACACATTGTTAGAGAGTGGTAGTCCGACGGTCATCCGTTTCCGTCCGTTCTTAGCTTTCCGTAGCGTGAATGAGTTGACGCACGAGAACCCGTTGGCTAATCCAAACATGGACGAGTGCGAAAACGGCAGGTTCAACCGGATGTATCCGGGTTTCCCGACGCTGTACATGCAGTTCAGCAAGGCCGTGGAGTATCATCATGACCCGCAGTGGTACAAGGATATCGAGTACCGCAAGGAGAGGGAACGCGGTTATGCGTTCAAGGAGGATCTGCTGGTACCGGGATATTTCGAGTTGCCGATGAAAAAAGGCGAGAGTATCATCTTTGCAGCCGGCGTGACGGAATGCAAGACCGCGAGTCTGAAAGCTACTTGGAAGAAAGAGTTAGAGCGCCGGAACAAGCGTCTTGACATGTTCTCGACTCTGAAGAACAGCGCGAGCCAGTTTTATAAACGCGAAGGTGACAAATGCTATCTGTTAGCCGGCTTCCCGTGGTTCCATGCGGATGCCCGTAACACGTTCTTCGCGACGCCGAGTTGTACGTTGGATATCGACCGCCCGGAATACTGGGACGCTATCATCAACAAGACCGCTATCGGCGAGATCCTGTGTTTCATGAACGGTCGCGGCAACGAGATCAAGACGACAGGCATGGATGAGCCGGATGCGTTGCTGTGGTTCGTTCGTGCGATACAGAAATATGCGCATAAGTATTCGGTTCGCGAGGCGGCGGATTTATACGGTCAGCTCTGTCTGGACATCGTCAATTGGTACCGCAAGCAGAACCACCCGCGGGCTAAGTTGCACCAGAACGGCTTGTTGTGGGTCGATGGTACGCAACGTCCGGCTACGTGGATGAACGCGACGGAGAACGGTTGGCCGATCACTCCGCGAACGGGTTATGTCGTAGAGATCAATGCGTTATGGTACAACGCCATGCGGTTCACCGCAGAGATGCTGCGCGAGATGGGCAAAGAGACCAGCGCGGACCTCATGGAGTACCAGGCAGAGATCACGAAGGACGCTTTTGTCAAGACCTTCTGGAACGGCGTTTACCTGAATGACTACGTGTTAGACGGTTACGAGAACCGCGAGGTAAGACCGAACCAGATCTGGGCAGCCGGTCTGCCGTACAGTCCGCTGGATAAGAAACAGCAGAAGGCGGTAGTGGATATCTGTACGAAAGAGTTGCTGACGCCAAAGGGCTTGCGTACGCTGAGCCCGAAGAGCGGCGACTACCGTCCTATCTACCGCGGCGGCCAGCAGGAACGCGACCGGAATTTCCATAACGGACCGGTTTGGCCGTTCACGATTGCGGCGTATGCCCGTGCGTATATGAACGTTTATAAGTACAGCGGCATCAGCTTCATGGAGCGACTGTTGGTCGGTTTCGAGGCTGAGATGGACCAGCTGACGATCGGTACGCTGAACGAGATGTACGACGGCAACCCGCCTTACAAAGGCCACGGCGGCATGAGTTATGCACCGAGTGTGGCAGCGGTAATCAGCGTAATGGATACGCTGAAGAAATATCAATTAGAAGAAAGTGAAGGAAAGGAGGCAGACAAATGAAAGCGTTAATGTTTGGATGGGAGTTTCCTCCTCATATCTTAGGCGGTTTAGGAACGGCGAGTTATGGTCTGACCCGTGGTATGGCGCAGCAGCCTGACATGGAAATCACATTCGTCATCCCGAAGCCATGGGGCGATGAGGACCAGAGTTTCCTGCGTATCATCGGTGCGAACAGCGTGCCTATCGTATGGAAAGAAAACAGTTATGACTACGTCAAGCAGCGCATGGAGGGCAAGATGAGCCCCGAAGAGTATTTCCATTTCCGCAACGGTATTCATTACGACTACCGCCGCATCGGAACGGACGACTTGGGCTGCGTGGGTTTCTCGGGTCGTTACCCGGACAACCTGATCGAAGAGATCGGCAACTACGAAGCCGTAGCAAGCGTGTTAGCGCACAGTCTGGACTTTGATATCATCCACAGTCATGACTGGCTGACTTATCCGGCAGGTGTGTTTGCCAAGCAGATCAGCGGTAAGCCATTAGTGATCCACGTTCACGCGACCGATTTCGACCGCAGCCGCGGTAATGTAAACCCGACGGTTTACGCGATAGAGAAACGCGGCATGGACACAGCGGATCATATCATATGCGTAAGTAACCTGACGAGACGGACGGTGATCGAGAAATACGGCATCGATCCGCGTAAGGTAAGTACGGTGCACAATGCCGTAGAGCCGTTGGCGCATCCCGAGGAGTTCACGAAACCTGAGCGCAAAGACAAGCTTGTCACGTTCCTTGGCCGTATCACGATGCAGAAAGGTCCAGAGTATTTCGTCGAGGCCGCAGCAAGGGTATTGAGCAAGACGGACGGCGTACGATTTGTGATGGCCGGAAGCGGCGACAAGATGACGGAGATGATCGATCTCGTAGCCAAACGCGGCATCGCGGATAAGTTCCACTTCCCGGGCTTCATGCGCGGCAAGCAGGTACAGGAGATGTTAGCAATGAGCGACGTATATATCATGCCGTCTGTGAGCGAGCCTTTCGGTATCAGTCCGCTGGAAGCGATGCAGGTCGGCTGTCCGTCGATCATCAGCCACCAGTCCGGCTGCGCAGAGATCCTGCAACATGCCATCAAGACCGACTACTGGGACATCGACGCCATGGCGGACGCTATCTACGCGATTGTCAAGTATCCGGCGATGTACAAGAGTCTGCATGAGTTAGGCATGGCGGAGGTCAACAATATCAAGTGGTCCGACGCCGGACTCAAAGTGCGCAGGATCTACGACGGAGTAATCAATCATACGTTGTGATTTACCATTTGGACATTTACCATTTGGTCATTTATTTAGAAATTTAACCATTTAGTAATTATTAAAGATATGAAAAATATATGTTTTTGCTTCCAGATGCACGCACCGTACCGTCTGAAGCGCTATCGTTTCTTCGAGATCGGCCATGACCACTACTACTACGACGATATGGCTACCGAGGAGCACGTTAACTGGCTGGTGCAGACCTCGTACCTGCCGCTTTGCCAGACCATCCGCGACATGATCAACCTCAGCAAGGGTAAGTTCCATTGCGCCATCAGCGTGAGCGGAACGATGATCGAGATGTTCGAGCAGTTCAACCCGGAGATGATCGATATCCTCAAGGAGTTGGCGGCTACCAAGGCCGTAGAGTTCCTCGCAACGCCGTACAGCTATTCGCTGGCATCGGAGTACAACGCAGAGGAGTTCAAGGAGCAGCTGAAGTTCCAGGGCGAGCTGGTAGAGACCATCTTAGGCGTAAAGGCACAGAGCGTATGGAACACCGAGTTGCTGTACACCGACGAGGAGGCTTATAACCTGAACAAGATGGGCTACAAAGTGATCCTGAGCGAGGGCGCCAAGCACGTACTGAGTTGGAAGACGCCGAACAAGGTGTATCAGTCCGCAGGCGCACCGAAGATGAAGGTGTTGTTGCGTAACACGAACCTCAGCGACGAGTTGAGTTTCCATTTCTCCGATCCGGGATGGGGCAATTTCCCGATCGACGCAGAGAAATACGCCAACCAGCTGAAAGCGTTGCCGGAAGGCGAAGATATCATCAATATATGGGTTGGTGCAGAGACTTTCGGTATCCGTCAGAACGCCGGAAGCGGTATCTTCGATTTCCTGAAGGCGCTGCCGTACTTCGCTTTGGAGCGCGAGATGGGCTTCATGACGCCGAGCGAGGCTGCGAAGAAGTTAGCCGCCGAGGACGTACTGTCGAGTCCGTATCCGTTGACCTGGAGCGGTGAGGCAAAGGACCTGAGCGTCTATACGGGTAATGACCTGCAACAAGAGGCGCTCAACAAGTTGTACGCTGTCGCAGAGCGCGTACACCTGTGCCAGGACAAGAATCTGAAGACTAACTGGCTGCGTCTGCAGGACGTTAACTACCTGCACTATATGAACCACATCGACCAGGGTGAGACGCAGTATGAGTCGGCTTACGACGCGTTCATCAATTATATGAACGTGCTGTCCGACTTCCTGCAAACGGTAGAAGAGCAGTACCCGACGACCATCGAGAACGAAGAGTTGAACGAGTTGCTCAAGACCATCCGCAACCAGGAAGAGGAGATTCAGAAACTGAACGAGAAGCTCAAGAAAGCAAAGAAATAAAAGCCTACCCCTACCCCTCCTTAAAGGAGGGGATAACGGGTGAGTACAAGATTGAATAGACGTATTCTCATAGTATTAGTACTGTTGGCAGCGACCATTATGGCCGCTGCCAAGCCGCCCCGTGTGCGGACAGTAGTGCGTACCTGGCAAATGCCGGGGTATAGCGCCGTAGCGGACACGACGGTCTTCATGGACACGTTGATGCTGAACTATCACGACATAGATGTCCAGCAGAACTACTCGATCAGCAGCGCGACGAACGGCAACGTGCTGGTCTCGCCGATTGAGTCGAGAGTCGTGAACGACAGGCTGAAGACGATAGATGACCCGTTTGCGTGGAGCCTCACGCCGTACGTCACTACGCCGCAGCAACAACGGTATTTTAATACGACAACCCCTTTCTCTACCGTGGCGTACAAGAAAGGTTTCGTGACGGGCCATGAGGAGAACGATATCGATTTTCTTTTCACGGGCAATATCAACCGGAAGCTGAACCTGGGTCTGGAGATGGACTACCTCAGCTCTATGGGGCACTATGCCAACACGGCGGGTAAACTGTTCCGAGGATCGGTCTGGGGCAGCTACACGGGCAACCACTATAGTATGCACGCCGCGTTCGGATGGAGCCGGTTGAACTCGTTTGACAACGGAGGACTGAGAGACGTAGCGGATCTAAGCAGCTCGTTGAATGCGGAAGATATACCGGTTCGGCTCAATGCGATGACCGGTTATCGGTATATCAGCGGCTACCTGCATAACCAATACGCCATCACCAAAGAACGTGAGTACCACGACTCGATCGAGGTGCTCGAAGATGGCAGGAGGGTCAAGAAAGACACTCTCAAAGTGGAGTACATCCCGCTGATGACGTTCTCTCATATCTTCGAGACCAACAACTCTAACAGGCGGTATATCGAGCAAAACGCCCGCCAGGATTTCTACGACAAGACGTATTTCGACACCATCCGCACGAACGACACGACGGACGTACTGACGATTCGTAACACGATCGCCGTGACGTTCTCGGAGGCGTACAACACGAAACTGAAGTTCGGCGCGACGGTCTTCGCCATGAACGAATGTCAGCGGTTCCTGAACGACAGCGTGCCGTACGACAAAGACAGTATTTTCGATTACGTATGGACCAACAACACGTTCGTCGGCGGCGCGATCCACAAGCACAGCGGCGCGAACGTGCACTATAATGTAGAGGGGCAGGTTTGCGTCTTAGGATATAAGATCGGGGAGTTTGACGTACACGGCAAATTGGAGACGAAGTTCAACGCCGGCAAGTATCCTTTTTATCTCTCCGCACAGGCGTACGCGAAGAGCGAGACGCCGAACAGGTATCTGCAGCACTATCGGTCTAACCATTTCGTATGGGATAATAACTTCGGGTTCACGTACCGGTTCTTAGGCGGCGCGACGGTCGCGTACCCGACCAGATGGGTGAAACCCAGGATTGATTTCAGTTTTGAGAACTTCACCAATCCTATTTATTTCAAAGCCGTGGACGGCTTGCCTTACCAGCACCGCGGCAATGTACAGATCATCACAGGGGAGGCAGGAGTAGATATCACCACCCCGTGGATTAACTTAGAGAACAAAGCTGTGATCCAACACAGCACCAACGACAGCGTGATGCCGGTTCCGATGGTCATTTTGCAGCACAGGTTGTACTACCACGGTACTTGGTTCCGCGCGCTGGACGCGCAGATAGGCGTCGATGTTCGGTATTTCACCCGATACCACGCGCCGGTGCTTAACCCGGCGACAGGCATCTTCTGCACCCAGCAGGACGTGAACGTGGGTAACTACCCATGGATGAACGTTTATGCAAATTTCTACGTGCGATCAATCCGATTGCGTTTCTTCGCACAATATCAGCACATAAACCACCTGTTTATGCGCTCCAACACGAACTATCTGACCATGCCGGGCTATCCAACCAACAGGGATGTTTTCCGAGCAGGCTTGGCATGGCATTTTTATAATTAGTCAAGAGACAAGAGTTAAGAGACAAGAGTCAAGAGATGTTTATGGTAGTAACAGTAAATACAAACAAGATTATTCAGTACGCCCAGGAAGAGGCGTCCAGGCTGATGAGCAAACACATCGAGCCGGGGCACTTGCTGCTGGCGATTATGCGATTAGGCGAAGGCTCGGCCTATGAGGTACTGCGTCAGGCGGATTTTCGTCCGGAGGAAGCCAAAGAGGCTATCGAGCAGTCCTTGCGGGGCACGGAGCCGGATGCATCGCGTTCGTTGAGCGCGAGCACCGATCGTATCTTCCGCATCGCGGAGGGTATCAGCCGTGAGTATCATGCGCCTGCGGTGGGGACGATTCACCTGCTGATGGCCATCCTCCGGGAGCGGGTCAACAAGGCCGCCATCTATCTGGAGAACGAGTGGCAGATCACCTATTCGCGGGTGGCCGATCTGTACGGCGAGCCGCATGAGACCTTGGAGTATCCGCAGAACGGCGGTGAGCAGGGAGATGAGATGAACGAGGCTAACTGGCAGCCGCAGCGCGGTCAGCAGAAAGGCAAGAGCAGCAAGACCGCAGCGCTGGACAAGTACGGACGCGATCTGACCAAACAGGCGGAGGAAGGTAAGTTAGACCCCGTCGTAGGACGCGAGAGAGAGATCGAGCGCGTGGTGCAGATCCTGAGCCGCAGGAAGAAGAACAACCCAATCCTCATAGGTGAGCCGGGTGTCGGCAAGTCCGCTATCGTGGAGGGCTTGGCGCTGCGCATCATCGGCGACGAGAGCGGGGCGTTGAAAGGCAAACGGATCGTGACTTTGGATGTCGCTTCGATGGTTGCCGGTACGACGTACCGCGGCCAGTTTGAGGAGCGGATGAAACAGGTGATCACGGAGCTGCGCGAGCACCCGGAAGTGATCCTCTTTGTCGATGAGATACACACGCTCATCGGCGCCGGAAACGCTTCGGGATCATTGGACGCAGCGAACATCCTCAAGCCCGCTTTGGCGAGGGGTGAGGTACAGTGCGTCGGTGCAACGACGACCGCTGAGTACGCCAAGTCCATCGAGAAAGACGGGGCGTTAGAGCGCCGTTTCCAGAAAGTGCAGGTTCGTCCTACGACGAGCGAGGAGACGCTGAACATCTTAAAACACCTCAGCGCCCATTACGCGCAGTACCACCATGTGATCTACAGCAAAGAGGTGCTGAAGGCCTGCGTGGAGATGAGCGAGCGGTACCTGACCGACCGTGCTTTCCCGGACAAAGCGATCGACGTGATGGACGAGGTAGGCGCACGGAGCAAGACCCGCATGCAGGAGTTGGGCGAGAGCGAGACGCCGTACGCTATCACCATAGAAGACGTAGCGGGTGTAGTGAGCGTGATGAGCGGCGTACCCGTTCAGCGCGTAGCGACCGCCGAGAGCGAGCGACTGCGTACGATGGCGGACACCCTCAAACGCCGCGTGATAGGTCAGGACACCGCTGTGGAGACCGTCGTTCGTGCTATCCAACGCAGCCGGCTCGGTCTGCGCGACCCGAAACGCCCGATCGGCACGTTCTTCTTCTTAGGTCAGACGGGTGTCGGCAAGACGTATCTGGCGCAGTGTCTGGCGGAGGAACTCTTCGGCAGCAAAGATGCTCTCATCCGGTTCGATATGAGCGAATATATGGAGAAACACACGGTGAGTCTGCTGGTAGGCGCGCCTCCGGGCTACGTAGCCCATGAGGAAGGCGGCAAGCTGACGGAGGCCGTGCGGCGCAAACCCTACTCCATCATTCTCTTCGACGAGATCGAGAAAGCCCATCCGGATATCTTCAACGTGCTGCTGCAGGTGTTGGACGAAGGCCGTCTGACTGACCGTCAGGGCCACAGTGTCGATTTCCGCAACACGATCATCGTGCTGACCAGCAACGTAGGTACGAGACAGGTGCTAGAGTTCGGCGCGGGCATCGGCTTCAACAACGCGGAGATGGACCAGAAGCGCGTGAACGCGACCTTGCTCAAGGCGCTGCAGAAACAATTCCCGCCGGAGTTTGTCAACCGCATCGATAATGTCGTGACCTTCGAGCCGCTGAACCGCGAGAGCATCGCCCAGATCGTACGGATCGAGATCAGCCTTCTCCAACAACGGATGAAGAAGCAAGGCCATCACCTGGTCGTACCGGCAGAGGTGTCGGAGAAACTGGCGGAGCGTAGTTTTGACACGAAGAACGGCGCAAGACCTGTCAGGAGAGCCGTCCAGACTTATCTGGAAGACCCGCTGACGGACATTCTGCTGCGCCGACCGAATCAGAAAAAAATAACCATAAAAAAAATATAATTATGACAGTAGAAATTACGGACGCTAACATCAAGGATGTGATTGCGTCAGGCAAACCGGTAGTAGTAGATTTCTGGGCAGCATGGTGCGGCCCCTGCAAGATGATGCTGCCGATTCTGGAGGAGCTCTCCAACGAGTACGAAGGCAAAGTCGTTGTCGGCAAACTGAACGTGGACGACAATCCTGACACCTGCGAGGAGTACGGCATCATGAATATCCCGACGATGTTGTTCTTCAACAACGGCGAGTTGGTAAATCGTCATGTAGGCGCTTGCCGCAAGCAGGATTTGGCACAACTTTTTGACAGTTTGCTCTAAAAATGCGGGTAAAAAGGTACAAAAATCACTTTTTTCTTGCATAATTCAAAAAAAAGTTGTACCTTTGCGCGCTTTTTTGCCCTAATGGGCACGCTTTTTGTGCGCCGTTAGGCGGGGTCCGGTAGCTCAGCTGGATAGAGCAACAGCCTTCTAAGCTGTGGGTCTCGGGTTCGAATCCCGACCGGATCACAAACCATATTTTAGTATATGCGTCAATTAAAAATTACAAAATCAATCACCAATCGTGAGTCTGCTTCTCTCGACAAGTATCTCCAGGAGATCGGTCGCGAGGAGTTGATTACCGTGGATCGTGAGGTAGAGTTGGCGGGTCGTATCCGTAATGGCGACCGCGCTGCGTTAGAAGAACTGGTTCGTAGTAACCTACGCTTTGTAGTGTCTGTAGCGAAGCAGTATCAGAACCAAGGATTGAGTCTGCCGGACTTGATTAACGAAGGCAACTTAGGTCTGATCAAAGCTGCAGAGAAATTCGATGAGACACGCGGATTCAAGTTCATTTCCTACGCAGTATGGTGGATTCGTCAATCTATTCTTCAGGCCCTGGCGGAGCAGAGTCGTATCGTACGTCTGCCGTTGAACCAAGTGGGCTCGATGAATAAGATCAACAAAGCCTACCAGCGTTTCGAGCAAGAGCACGAGCGTAAGCCGAGTGCGGAAGAGTTAGCTGAGATGCTGGAAATCCCGGTAGATAAGATTGCGGAGACGCTGAAGATGTCCGGTCGTCACGTTAGTGTTGATGCGCCGTTTGTAGAAGGAGAGGACAACAGTCTGATCGACGTAATGGTCAACGAGGATTCGCCGAATGCGGATCGTGGCCTGATAAACGAGTCGCTCTCCACCGAGATCGGTCGCGCGTTAGCAACGCTGACACCCCGCGAAGCGGATATCTTACGTAAGTTCTTCGGTATCGGCACGCCGGAAAAGACACTGGAGGAGATCGGCGATGAGCTCCATCTCACCCGCGAGCGTGTGCGCCAGATCAAGGAGAAAGCCATCCGCAAACTGAACACCGGCCAACGCAGTCACATCCTGCAGACTTACCTTGGATGATAACGAATGAACGAGTGAACGAATGAACGAGTTCAGGAGTTAAAGACAACGCCTCCCCAAAGGAGGCGTTTTTTTTATCGTGCATTAATGCACGATGCGGGGCGATGCGGGTTAATCAAACAACGTCGGCTGGTCCTTGTCTAACTGGCGAAGGATTGCCCGCATGAGGGTCTCGCGGATGAGTCGGCTCTTGTTCTTGACGCCGTACTGCGCGCAGAAGCGATCCAGCATCTTTTGCTCGCTGGCGTTCAGGAGAATGGAGACTCTATATTCGCGCGGGGACTTCATCGGGGATTAGAAATAAAGAGTGAACTTGGCGCCGAAGGAAAGGAGGTTTCTTCCTGTTTTTCCCTCGAAGCTGGTTCCCTCTATGGACTCTGTAGCAATTATTTGCGCTTGTTGAAATTGAGTATAGAAGACTGCGCCGATCGCGGTCTTGGGATTGAGTTGGCATCGATAACCTAAATCCACTCCGGCGTACAGGCCACCCAGATAATCTTTGCTCAACGCCACGCCGTACCCGATGGCGAGACCGGCAACGGGCGAGTGTTTCTGCTCTAAGAAGGGGATACGGATGGCAGCCTGGATCGGCAGGAAATTGAGTTTCTGCGCCACGTTTTTCGAAGAAGCGGCGTTGGGGTTAACCATAAATAGCCCGTGGTAGCCCAGACCGCCGCCGATGAAAATATGCCTGCCGTTAATGTGGTGGGATCCCACTAACAGATCCACGGACACCGCTGCGCCTAAGTCCTCGTTCGGGATATACGCCGAACCGCCGGCGAGTTCCAGAAGGATGGAGGCTTTCTTATTTACCATTTGGTCATTTACCATTTGGACAATTATAGAGTCATTGGGCATTTGACCTTCTTGATCATCGGAGATTATCTCCTTCACATCCGCGCGGGGGTACTGAAACCGCGCGCCGTCGGCGTTACGGATGATGATGACCTCTTCGTTCTGGAAGACGATCTCTCCTCTCACGCGTGCGCCCGTGTGTAATAATAAGGTTTCCGCGTGCGCGCATAAGACGAAGGCGCAAAGGGTTAGTATGAAGGCTATTTTTCTCATTTCGAGTGCAAAGATACAGAAAAATTCGCAAATACGCAAATTTTTAGGCATGATTTATGCTTTTTGGTCTTTTATTGGCTCTTCGGGCACAAATTCGAAGTCAATCTGGCCTTTATTGATGTCCGCACGGACGACTTGGACCACGACGGGATCGCCGAGGGTGTAGGCTTTCTTCCCGTGCTCGCAGACGAGGCGGTAGTTCTTCTCGTCGTACTGCCAGTACTCGCCCTTCGCGCCGATCTTCGTGATATGCACGAGTCCTTCGCAGCGACTCTCGTCGAGTTGGACAAAGAGTCCGAAATCCGTCACGCCGGAGATGTGTCCCGGCAGGATCTCGCCTACATGAGACGTGATCCACATGGCCTGGAACATCTTGATGGAGTCGCGTTCGGCTTGCGCGGCATCCTGCTCACAAGCGGAACAATGCTCGCACATCTCCTCCATCTGCTCGCGGGTCATGGTCTCTTTCTTGCCCGTGAGGATATATTTGTCCACGAGCCGGTGTACCATCAGATCGGGGTACCGGCGGATAGGCGATGTGAAATGCGTATAATGGGTAAAGGCAAGACCGTAGTGACCGATGTTATAGGTCGAATAAACGGCTTTGGCCTGCGCGCGGATGGTGAGCAGGTCGTAGGCGTTGCGAAGTTGGGGGAAGCGTTTCTGAAACTGTTTCGCATTCTCGAGTTTCTCTCCGTCCGGCAGGTCGTGAACGCGATAGACGAAGGGTCGTCCGGAACCGACGGCTTTGGCTACCGTACGATTGGCGAGGAGCATGAACTCCTCGATGAGATGGTGCGCTTCGTTAGGTTGCTCAAAATAGATCTCCGTTGGGAAGCCGTTCTTATCCAGACGGAAACGCATCTCGTCCTGCTCAATGGTGAGCGCTCCGTTGGCAATCCGTTCGGCGCGGAGTTTCTGCGCGAGGGTGTTAAGGGTAGCAAGAGCCTGCTTCAGACTCGCTTTTTCCCCCGTATTACCCCCGTTCCGATTCTCTCTCGATAGTGTCTCGCCAGTCTGATTTGCCATAATAACGTCCTGCGCCTCGTCGTAGTTGAGGCGCGCGTCGGAGCGGATGACGGTGCGGCAGATCTTATATTTGAGTACGCGGGCGTCGGCGTCCATCGTGAAGATGACGGAGAGACAGAGTTTGTCTTCGCCGGGTCGCAGCGAACATTTGTCGTTGCACAACTCCTCAGGGAGCATCGGCAGGACGCGATCGACGAGATAGACGGAGGTCCCGCGCTTGTACGCGTCCTCATCTATCTTCGTACCCGGGCGCACGTAAAAGGAGACGTCGGCGATGTGGACACCGATCTGATAATTTACCATTTGGTCATTTGCCATTTGGTCATTTATTGCGTCATTTGGACATTTAATTATTTCAAATGAAAGGGCGTCATCAAAGTCCTTGGCGTCCGCCGGATCGATGGTAAAAGTGAAGGTCTCACGCATGTCTCGCCGCCGGAGTATTTCTTTTTCTTCTATCATAGTTTGTCATTTAAAGTACACAATTTTGCAATATCGGGTGCAAAATTACAAAAATTCTTGCATATTTCAAAAAAAAATAGTAATTTTGCGCTCGATTTTTGAACTAGACCTCCCGGAAGCCCCGGGAAGCCTGGGAAAATATGCGTAAAAAACGGATAATTATATTAAAAAACTAAATAGAATAATGAAAGTAAAAGTAAGTAATGTCAACCAGCCTGTTTGGAAGGAGTGCAATATTCACGCCACGCTTCCTGCTGAGTTGAGCAAACTGCAAGAGCTCGCGTACAACGTATGGTGGAGCTGGAACGCAGACGCAAAGGACCTGTTCCGCTACATCGACAATGACGCATGGCATCGCGCCAACTCGAACCCGATCGTATTGCTGAACATCATCAGCTACGACCGTATGGTAGAGTTAACCAAGGATGAGAAGTTCATGAAACAGCTGAACAAGGTATATACCGAGTTCCGCGCGTACATGGACACCCCGAAAGACAAGAAGAAACCGACCATCGCTTATTTCTCGATGGAGTACGGTCTGACCCACGTGTTGAATATTTATTCCGGCGGTCTGGGTATCTTGGCGGGCGACTACATCAAAGAGGCATCGGATTGCAACGTGGATATGACGGCTATCGGTTTCCTCTATCGCTACGGCTATTTCACCCAAACGCTCTCTCCGGAAGGTCAGCAGATTGCTAACTACGAGGCGCAGAACTTCGCTAACCTGCCTATCACGCAGGTGAAGGAGAAAGACGGCTCGAACCTGGTTGTAGAGGTGCCTTATCCGGGTCGCACCGTAAAGGCATATCTCTGGCGCGTAGCAGTAGGCCGCATGGACCTGTACCTGCTCGACACCGACAACGAGCTCAACAGCGAGTGGGATCGTCAGATCACCCACCAGCTCTACGGCGGTGACTGGGAGAACCGTATCAAACAGGAGATCCTGTTAGGTATCGGAGGTATGTTAGCCCTCAAGAAATTAGGCATCAAGAAGGATGTGTACCACTGCAACGAGGGTCACGCAGCGCTGATGGGTCTGCAACGCCTCGTGGATCTGGTACAGGAAGAGGGTTTAACTTTCAACCAAGCGAAAGAAGTCGTTCGTGCTTCGGGTCTTTACACGTGCCATACGCCGGTGCCCGCAGGCCACGACTATTTCGAGGAGGGGCTCTTCTACAAATACATGAGCGAGTACGCCGAGAAACTGGGTATCGAGTGGCACGACCTGATCGGCATGGGCCGCACGAATCCGGATGATAACACCGAGAAGTTCTCGATGTCCGTCTTCGCCCTCAACACCTGCCAGGAAGCAAACGGCGTATCATGGCTCCACGGCGAGGTATCGAAGAAGATGTTCAGCCCCGTTTGGCCGGGTTATTTCCCGGAGGAGCTGCACGTAGATTATGTCACCAACGGCGTACACATGCCTACTTGGGCAGCGCACGAGTGGAAAGAGATCTACGAGAAATACCTGCCGAAGGAGTGGATCCACGACCAGTCGAATATGGAGATGTGGAAGCCGTACGCAGATATCCCTGATGCAGTAATCTGGGCTACGCGTATGAGCCTGAAGCGCAAGATGATGGACTATATCAAGGAGAAGTTCCGCGAGGATTGGATGAAGAGCCAGGGTGATCCTGCCCGTATCGTCCGCGCGCTGAACGAGATGAACCCGAATAACCTCATCATCGGTTTCGGTCGCCGTTTCGCGACCTACAAACGTGCGCACCTGCTCTTCACCGATCTGGAGCGTCTGGATAAGCTGGTGAACAACCCGAACTATCCGGTACAGTTCCTCTTCACCGGTAAGGCGCACCCTGCTGACGGCGGTGGCCAGGGCCTGATCAAGCGAATCATCGAGATCAGCCGTATGCCGCAGTTCCTGGGTAAGATCATCTTCCTCGAGAACTACGATATGCGCCTTGCCAAGCGCCTCATCTCCGGTGTGGATATCTGGCTGAACACGCCTACCCGTCCGCTGGAGGCTTCCGGTACATCCGGCGAGAAAGCGCAGATGAACGGCGTACTCAACTTCTCCGTCAAGGACGGATGGTGGTACGAGGGTTACGTAGAGGGCGCAGGCTGGGCGCTGACCGAGCACCGCACCTACGAGAACCAGGCGCACCAGGATCAGCTTGATGCCGCTACCATCTACCAGATGCTCGAGAACGAGATCATCCCGCTGTACTACGCGAAGAACAGCAAGGGCTACAGCCCCGAGTGGATCCAATATATCAAGAACTCCGTGACGAAGATCACCCCGCGTTTCACCATGAAGCGCATGATCGACGACTATTTCGAGAAGTTCTACAACAAACTCGCGAAGCGTCACAAGCTCCTCAGTGCGGACAACTACAAGGTAGCCAAAGAGATTGCGGCATGGAAAGAGAACATGGTGGAGCATTGGGACGAGATAGAGGTGGTTTACAAATCAGAAAACCTGCAAAACCTCAATGTAGGCGACAAGGTTAAGATACAGGTAGAGCTGGACACCAAGGGTCTGAACGACAAGGGTATCGGCGTAGAGCTCGTAGCGATCCGCACCTCGACCCACAACAACGACAAACTCTATGAGGTAGAGCCACTGTTGCTCAAGAAATCCGAGGGCAGCCACCTCTTCTTCGAGAATGTGTACCAGCTGGATTATGCCGGCGGCATGAAATTCGGTCTGCGTATGTATCCGCAGAACGAACTCCTGCCCCACCGCATGGACTTCTGCTATGTGAGATGGCTGTAATCGCGTTCGGCAAATGGATCGCAAAAACTAAACCGCTACGCTAATTAGTAGGTGCGACCATTGCCTCCGCTCTCCCCACCGCAAACAAAGTTTACGTCGGGGGCCCCAATAAAAAAAGAGAGATTTCCGCGCGGAAATCTCTCTTTTTGATGCTATTTTCAACAAAAATGTAAAAAAATGTGTGTTTTTTGTGTAAAAATTTGCAGGTTCCAATAAAAAAGAGTAATTTTGCGCCAAATTATGCATTAACGAATATGAAAAACAAGATTTCGTATATCATTACGTTTATTTTTTTGTCGATAGGCTTTGCCTATAGTCAGGCGGAACCATTGTACCAAACGGCTCAGCCGGAGTCCCAGCCGATGCAGAACGCGCAGGTGATGCCTACCACGGGATATAGCGGAACGGTTTACGCTCCGTTCGATGCCTCCGCGCCCTCTGAGCAAAGTGGAGTTGAAGGGAATTCAGGCTCAAGACACAAAGGAGGGATAAAGAGAGAGGGAAACTTCAATCATGGTACCGAATACGGACAAAGTGACAAATCGCCCGTCGGCGAACCATGGGTACTGGCAATTTTCGCCCTCGCTTTCGCGGGAGTAGTAGCCCTCAGAAAAACTAAGAAATCATAGGACAACCTAGGTCTACCTATAAAAAAAAAGCAACAGCTCATTTACGGCTCAATGTGAGTACAATTACGATACAATTACGGTCCATTTACGGGTACACTATTTTAATTTTTGCCTTCCTCACCCTCGGTGTCGGACAGGTTTTGGGATAAAAAAAAATACGACATTTTAACGAGACCATCACGGGACCATCTCCCGAGAAAGACCCAAATAGAACATTTTAAATAAACAAGATGAAATAACATTTACACAGAGAATATGAAACAAGTGGGCATAAAGATTATTCCTCACACATAAAAAAGGATTGCCCGAACTGACAATCCTTTCCAACCGGGGACACCCCAGTCCATGATTCCGACTCGCGGAATGTTCTCAGGTGCAAAAGTACTACATTTTTTTGAATTACGCAAATTTTTGAGCAAAAAAATGCATTTTTTGCATAAAACAACTAAGAATAACCATAAAATCGAAACAGAAAACACAAAAATAATAAACGAAAAAACAATTTACCTATGAAAAATATATTTTCTAGAGCAACAGTTCATTTACGGCTCAATGTAAGTACAATTACGGCACAATTACGGTCCATTTACGGGATCAGAATTTTAATTTTTGCCTTCCTCACCCTCGGTGTAGGACAGGCGTGGGCGGATAATGGTTGGTACAGCACTGGTACTTGGCAAATATGGGTTTGGCCTGGCACTGGCGATGACACATGGAAAGGACCATATAACAAAGATTCTAACGCTGATTGGGGCGTAATTGAAACCGGTTCTTATTATATAAAAGGAGTGGGTGTCAATACTTGGGGATCAGGTGTCACATCTACCGAATTTTATTTTTCTTTAAATGGAAAAACGTACGGAGGGACAATTGGAACAGGTTCTTCTAATGGAAATTACTATTGGGAAAATAAAAGCCAACCTAATCCTAATGTTGACATCATTGCTAACGCAGCTAATAATCCAGGTAACAACACTATAACTTGTTATTTTAAATATAATGGTAGTAACCAATTTGAAAGAAACATTACTTATACTATCCCCGGTTTCACAAGCCTATCTACCACTTCCGTAACATTTGACAATACTACTGTAGATAGCAATAGTTCAAAATCTATTACTTATACGCACTATGGTACGGCGCCTACCAATGTTGCAACGCGATATAGCATTACCGGCACTAATGCAGACCAATTTTCTATTACTGCATTAAGTGGTACAGGGGCTACTATTCAGTTTCACCCCACATCAGCAGGTACTAAAACAGCAACGTTGGTGATCAATGATGTCCATGGTAAAACGACAGGAAGTATTAACCTGACCGGTAAGACGCAATATACAGTAAGTTATAATAAGGGTAGTAACGGCACAGGGGAGAATACAACTGCTAACAAAGTATTTGGAACCAACTTAACATTGTTAGGAGAAACATTTACCCGCACCGGTTATACCCAAACAGCTTGGAATACAGATCCCGACGGCACAAGTGGTACGTCCTATGACCTCAATGGTACTTATTCAACTGATGCAGCATTGACTCTTTATCCGACATGGACGGTAAAGAATTACACCATCACTTATAGCCCTTCAACGCCAAGTCACTGTGCTTATACAGCCACACCGGCTAATGCTAACTACGGCAGTACCGTCAATCTGACCATCACACCTGATGCGAACTACGTGATTAGCAGTGTAACGGCAGTTGATGCAAGCAGTAATCCTGTGAGCGTAACCGGCACCAGTCCGAATTACTCTTTCACTATGCCGGCAAGTAATGTGACCGTGACGGTGGTAACTGCGCCGAGTGCTATTGCCGTCAACTATGGCGCAGGAGCAAATGGCTCGTTGGCGGCAGAACAGAACAGTGCGTCTATCGGTTCCAGCGGTACGACCGTTAACGGCGGAAGTAGGGTGAACTTCACCGCTACACCTAATACCGGTTATGAAGTAGAAGGTTGGTATAGTTCGTATTCAGCAGGCGAATTCAGCGGCAAGATTAATGAGGCTGGTACAAGCACTACGTATAATGCGGTTGCTAACAGTACGCTCAACGTATATGTGAAGTTCAAACTCTCTACATATACCATTACCTACGAAAATATGACCGGAGCTACGAACCACGCGTCTAACCCTGCCAATTACAACTATGAGAGCAGTGCTATTACATTGCAAACTCCCACAAAAGAGGGATATACCTTCGGCGGATGGTTCACTAATGCTGACTTGGCTGCTGGACATGAAGCAGGCACACCTGCTATCCCCAACCACACCACCGGCAACAAGACGTTCTACGCCAAGTGGACAGGCTATTCATACACCGTTCGTTTCAATGCAAATGACGGTAGCGGGACTATGGAAAACGAGACAGGTTTTGTGTATGGAACCAACAAAGCCCTGACAGCCAATGCGTTTACTCGCGCCGGCTACACATTCAGCGGTTGGGCCACTTCCGCCAATGGCGAAAAGGTCTATAACAACAGTCAGAGTGTCAGCATCTTACCTGCTTCCAACGGAGCGACGGTTGATCTATATGCTGTTTGGACAGAACGCCCATACAAGATCGTGTATTTTGCCAAACCGGCAGACTGGGATCATGTGTATGCTTATGCATGGTCTGGAGGAATAAATAATACTTGGCCGGGTGTTCAGTTGGATGGCAGTGTAGCAGGAACGGGCACTGTGACCGTCAATTGTGCCACTTATTATTACTATAAGTTCTATACGGATGCCGGTTCTGATGACGCGGTAGCCACTGTACCCGCAGCGGTTTGGCCTAATGTAATCTTTAATAGTGGTGTAGCGTCTGGAAGTGCCGTCGCAAACAATACCAAAACCAGTGACCTCACTATTGTTGACGGCAATTATTATGGCATTCACACAGGAATGCAAAGTACCTCTGCAAGTGGCTATTCTTCCTCCGCAAAATGGACATTAAGAGGTGATTTCAATAGTTGGGATGCAGCTACATATCCATTCTCATGCGCCGATAATTCGCATACGTACAGCGTATCGGTGACTGGCTTAAAGGCAAGTACATCATATGATTTTAAGATTTATGGTCCGGATCAAGTTGCATACAAGTACACCGGCGGTAAAGATGCGGCCTACTATGACAAATATGATATAACATCCTTGCTTGACGGAAGAGATTTGATACTGAATGAATACCAAGACAACAATAATAGTTTCACAGCGGCGACGACCAGTTATACATTTACAATAGATGTTACCGACCCGAAGCATCCTGTTTTAACTGTTATCAGTGGCGAAGAAGCCAATTATTCCGCCACTTTGCAGGCAGGTGCTCATGGTTCTGTAACCAATGCCGGTGCTGTTACCTTGCACCGCTATGCCACCACTACCATTACCGCCACGCCGGAGCCGGGTTACCGTTTCCTAAACTGGACATCCACGGGCGGCGGAACCGTTGAATTTGGGAATGCAAACAACGCAACTACTACCGTAACGGCAACGGCAGAGGGGGCAACCATCACGGCGAACTTTACCAACGAAGGCATCATCTATCTGGACAAATCGGCTATCAGCAGCAAATGGAACGGCACACCGTATGTCTATTTCTATAGTGCTGAATATTGGAACAATGATGCCGGTTCCGGCTCCCAGATGTCCTCGAGCGATGGCGTACCGGGCACTTGTATCAGCGCATCCAACGCCATGACACGCATCGGAGAATCGCAGATATGGTACTATGACTACTCGGCATTGCTATCGGCAAGAACAAGCAAACAATACATCGCTTTTGTGGACAACAGCAACCAAACAGGCAAAAACTGGTTTAACGCATGCTCGGTTATCTACCGCGGCGACTTCTATCCGGGAGCGTCCATGTTTGTCGTGCGGGATTATACGGTATATAAGAACCAATACGGCAATGTCAAAACCGCCTACTACAACGAGGGTTACTGGCGCAAATACAATGACACGGATCCGGGATATGTACTGAAGATTTATAACGGCACAGGAGGAGGTAGTACTAAAATCGGCTACGCCAAGTTCGCTTCAACTGAGCCGGGAAGTAACACCTGTACGGCAAAAGTAAATCTCTCTATCGGCGAGAAAGGATTCAAAGTGGAAGGATGCGATACGACCACCATTAATGGCGTTGGATACGCCGGTACATGGTATAGCAATAGCGGCTCGATGACATCCTCCAACTGCTCCAACTGGGAGTTTACCACCGGCGTTCCCAATAACTGCGGCATCACCCCCACTGCGGAAGGAGATTATATCTTTACGCTCAGTCTTGCAGACGGACGATTATATGTTTCCGTAGAATACCCGTTGGCCAACGATGACTACCGCATTGTATATAACGGAAAGGTAAAAACGACCGGTAGTGCAACACATCACCCCTCCAATTTTATCCGCAACATCTCTAATGGCGGAATTGGAAAAGATACTGTCAGTTTCTTCGTTACCGGCGATTGGAGCCTGACCCTGCAAAAATGCACCAACGCCTCGGCAAATCCGGTTGTTTGGGCTAATGCTTGTGATGCAGGGCACACACTCACCGCCTCCGACTTAGGTTTATCGGGCAAGACGGGTGTCTATGTGTTTGAAATCGAACAAAACAACGGTGGCTCATGCAACGGCGTTACCATCAGTAAGATAGGAGAATACACCGGCAATTACTATATCCGCACCGATGTAGCCACCGGCGGTTGGGAGGCATACGAGACCGTGCCGGATAACAGGATGATCTTCTCCGAATACGCAAGAGACCATTCGGGCTACGACTATTATCACTGCCACTGGACACCGACTGACAAAAACGTCAAATTCACCATCGCCAACGACTATAGCCCGTGTATCACCGATACCGTAGAGAATGACACATATGTGACGAACTCTGGCAAACTGCCGTATCAGGCATCCGTTCGGTTTATGTACAACAGCGCCACCAACTCTATCGGGCGCGCCTATCTGAACGGTTCATCCGAAGAGGGGGTAAATACCTTCTTGTGGCTTCAGGGTGCCGCAGCGGGTGGCAGCGAGCCGAAGATTTTCAAAGGAAACGGCTCTGCGCTGACGAATGATACCATCAAGATGCAGGATAAAAACAACTGGATTTACCAACTGGACATTAAGGCGAACGAGCAAGCCAGAGTAAAACTGATCTCCAACTACCATTTCAATAGTACTGATCATCTCCAGTATTTCAAAGGAACTGACGCGGCTTGGAGCGATGCCTCTACGGCAGAAATATTAGGCGGTAATTATTCTTCGCATCCGGACGTCCAGCACGATTTGCGTATCATCTATGATTTCAAGACCAATCGTCTGCTCTCCGCATGGCTGGTTCCAGAGACAGGAACTGTCGCAAGCGCAGCTATCAATACGGATGTCATGATTCTGAAACAAAACCAGGACGATGCTCGCCAGATCACTTTCTCTGAAGGAGACGGATTGACCAAGGTCGATACCGTATATACAGCTATCCAATTAGACAAGGCTTTCCTGACCGGTAATGGAGCAACCGTATATGAGAAGCAATTCTATTGGGTTTCCTTCCCTTACCCCGTCAAGCTGAACGATGTATTCGGCAGCATAGGCAACTATGGAGCAGATTGGATCATGCAGCGCTATAACGGCAAGAAGCGTGCCGCCAATGGTTTCTGGATTGATAGCGAGCCTAACTGGGAGTTCATGGATCGTAGCGAAACACTCAATCCTTATGAAGGATATATACTCACGCTGGATCTGGGTGAGTTTACTTCCGGTTCGCTAAAATGGAACAATAATGTGACGTACCTTACCCTCTATTTCCCGTCCGACGGAGCGGTCGGAAATATTAAGCAAACGGATGTAAGCGTCAAGTATAAGGATCAAAGCGACTACGTATGTACTATTACACGCGATAACCGAAATATCAAGGACAGTTACTGGCATTGTATCGGCTCACCGAGTTTTGCAACGAGCACCAAAACCGGATGGAATACGCACGATGGTTCAGATGAACAATGGACAACAGAGAACCTTCCGTTCCTCTACGAATGGGACAGCGAAACCAACGTATTGTCTCCTATCACCACCGACGGATACACCTTCAAGCCTCTCACAGGATACATGGTGCAATACAGCGGCGAGTCCATCGAATGGACCAGTGTAGTAACACCATCGGCTAGCGCTCCGAAACGCCAGAATTCAGCAGCCACCGACCTTACCTACAAGCTCCAACTCGTACGAGGCGAAGAAGAGGTGGATCATACCTTTGTGCGCTTCTCGGATGATGAGAACATCACAGCTGCGTTTGAGTTCAACCAGGATCTGTGCAAGGAATACAAATCGGGCGGAAATATCTACACTATTACCTCTGATGCCATTCAGGTAGCCGGAAACAGTCTCCCGCTCTCGACGACCCAGACGACCATCGTACCGGTAGGCGTGACGATCAAGAGCGCAGGCGATTACACCTTCGCCATCCCGGAGGGAACGGAGGGTATCGGCGTCACGCTCGTGGATAATGAGACAGGCACACGTACGAGCCTCAGCGCGCTGGACTACACCGTCACGCTCCAAGCGGGCGACTACACCGGACGCTTCGTCCTGGAGATCTCGCCGATTCAGAATACGCCGACGGGATTGGAGGAGCCTACCTCCGACTCCTCCCTGAAGGGAAGAGCACAAAAAGTGATGATCGACGGCATTCTCTATATCGTCAAGGACGGTAAGATCTTCGATGCCCGCGGCACACGCGTAGAGTAATGAGTTAAGGAATTAACAAATTAACACAAAAAATCGGCATACCTCTTGCGTATGTCGATTTTTTGTTGTACCTTTGCAGCGAATTTCGATTACGACTTTTTTCGTAACGACTTTTTTCGTAATAGTGCATTATATGGAAAATCCGTTTAAATTTGGGTCCATAGTAGAGAATGAATTCTTTACAGACCGCGTGAAAGAGGTAGCGTACATCCGCCAGTTTATAGAGAGTAGAAACCACCTCGTATTAATCAGTCCCCGCCGCTTCGGGAAAAGCAGCGTGGTATTAAAAGCGGTCAAACAAGCGGAACGGCAGTACATAAATCTCAATTTGCAGGAAGTCACTTCCGTTGCCGATTTTGCAGCTAAGCTGCTCCGTGAGGTGTACCGCATTCATCCGATGGAGAAACTCCGCCAATGGATACTCCGGTTCCGCGTTATTCCGACAATTAGCACGAATCAACTCACAGGCGCAATCGAGATCGGGTTCCAACCTACTCAAGACCAGCGGGTTTTATTGGAAGATGTATTAGCATTGATTGAGAATATGCATACTGAGCAGGACAGGCTGGTCGTTATTTTGGATGAATTCCAAGAGATTTTGGAGATTGCCCCTGCCTTAGACAAACAACTAAGGGCTATCATGCAACAGCAGCGACATATCAATTATATCCTCTTGGGAAGTCAAGAGAGTATGATGACCGATATTTTTGAGAACGTCAAATCCCCCTTCTATCATTTTGGCGAATTGATGCGACTGCAAAAATTGCCGAGGGCTGATTTTGACGAATACCTCCGGACGCGTTTTGAACCTGTTTTTAAGAACAAAGCAGCCGAACTATCCCGCCAAGTATTGGATTACACGGATTGTCATCCCTATTATTCGCAACAATTAGCTTTCCATATGTGGCAAATAGGAGTACTGCAACCCGAGGAGGAAAATGTATATGAGGCAGCCGTGCAGCAGATTGTCCTCACCCATAATCTGGATTATGAGCGGATATGGATGAATTTTAAGCGAACCAGCAAATGGTTACTTCTGCGTTTAGCGAAGGGAAACTCGTTCCAAACAGGCGAATATCGCACCAGCACGCTTTATAGCTCCCTCAAACGGCTGCAACAAATGGGATACGTGATCTATACCGACCATTATGAGATAGAAGATCCGTTCTTCTGCGAATGGTTGCGCAAGATGTAGTTCTTTTCAAAAAACCGAACTCAAACCAGACCAAAATCGGACCCGAACGGGACAGTGACGTCCGTAATGGTAACGAGATGGTAACGGAAATGAGCCGTAAATGAGTCAAAAATGAGCCCTTCGGGGCTCTTTTTTGTGGAAAAATCCAGTACCTTCGGACGCCGCCTTGGTTCTCTTCGTTCGCCAATTCCCCCGAAAGTACAGTCGCGTCCTGCCGGACATACGCAAAAAAATGTATTTTCCGCAAAGGGTTGCACCCTCTGTCGGATGTACCTATACGTTCTCCGTATGCGAGCATCCAAGCCCGTATAGAAACATCCGACTATAGAATTAATTCTATTTTTTGCGGAAAAATCCATTTTTTTTTGCATATGTGCAATTTTTGTTGTACCTTTGTGGCGTAATTTGGAGTATTATGTATCTGAACATACTAAAATCTAAGATCCACCGCGTTCAGGTGACAGAGGCGAACCTCGAGTATGTAGGTTCGATTACGATCGACGAAGCGCTCATGGAGGCGGCGAATATCTGCGCGGGAGAGAAAGTGCAAGTAGTGGATAACACGAACGGCGCCCGGCTGGAGACCTACGTCATCGCGGGTCGCCGGGGTTCGGGATGTATCTGCATGAACGGCGCCGCGGCGCATCTGATCCACGTGGGCGACACGGTGATCATCATGGCGTACGCCCTCATGACGCCGGAGGAGGCGAAGGCCTTCAAGCCCGCTATCGTCTTCCCGGAAGCGGGAAACAAAATAGGGGACTAGGAACACTAGAACACTAGGGTCCTAGAACACTAGACAAAAAAGGAAATTATGGCATTTTTTGAGTTACATAGCGAGGCGAAGGCGGTTGGTGCGCGGGCAGGAGTGATCCATACGGATCATGGGGATATACTCACCCCGATCTTCATGCCCGTCGGTACCGTCGGCACCGTCAAAGGCGTGCAGCGGAAGGAGCTGGAGGACGATATCAAAGCCCAGATCATCTTAGGCAACACCTACCATCTCTTCCTTCGTCCGGGCACCGAGATCCTGCATAAGGCCGGCGGTCTGCACCGTTTTGAAGGCTGGACGCGACCGATCCTGACGGACAGCGGCGGGTTTCAAGTGTTCTCCTTAACCGACATCCGCAAGATGACGGAGGAGGGCGTACGCTTCTCGTCCCATATCGACGGTCGCAAGCTGCTCTTCACGCCGGAGTCTGTGATGGATATCGAGCGGGAGATAGGAGCGGACATCATGATGGCTTTTGACGAGTGCTGCCCGGGTACGGCGGATAAGAAATACGCCAAGGACTCGATGGACCGCACGCACCGTTGGCTCGACCGCTGTATAGCCCGTTTCGACGGCACGGACGACCTCTACGGATATAAACAACACCTCTTCCCTATCGTACAGGGCTGCACTTATACGGACCTGCGTCAGGAGGCTTCGAAACGGCTTCGTGACCTCGACCGCGACGGCTACGCCATCGGCGGTCTGGCAGTAGGCGAACCGACGGAGGTGATGTATGAGATGATCGAGGTCTGCAACGATATCCTGCCGCAAGACAAACCCCGTTACCTCATGGGCGTCGGTACGCCGTGGAACATCCTCGAGGCCATCGAGCGCGGCATCGATATGTTCGATTGCGTGATGCCTACCCGCAACGGGCGCAACGGCATGATCTTCACCTGGAACGGCGTCATGAACCTGCGAAACAAGAAATGGGAGGACGACTTCACCGAACTTGACCCCTGCGGCACCTCGTATGTCGATCATGCCTACACCCGCGCGTATGCAAGACATCTTATTCACGCGCAGGAGATGTTGGGTCTGGAAGTCCTCTCGATCCATAACTTAGCGTTCTACCTGGACCTCGTGACGCAGGCCCGGCAACATATCCTGGCAGGCGATTTCAGCAGCTGGAAGGCCAGCGTGATGCCGAACCTCATGCAGCGGATGTGATCCGAGATACCGATATACCGATATATCGAAATATCGAGATACCGAATGAAGAGACTTGATTGGTACATAGTTAAGAAATTTCTCGGGACGTTCTTTTTCTCGATCGTGCTGATCTTGTCCATCGCCATCGTCTTCGACTTGACGGAGAAGATGGACGATTTCTTCGAGGAACAAGTGCCACTCCGGGAGATCATCCTCGACTACTACATCCCCTTCATCCCCTACTACATGAACATGTTCAGCTCGCTGTTCATCTTCATTTCCGTCATTTATTTCACCTCGAAGATGGCGGGCAACTCGGAGATCATCGCGATGCATGCCGCGGGCATGAGTTACCACCGTCTGATGGTCCCTTACGCCTTCTCGGCGACGCTTCTTTTTGCGCTGAGCGTGGTCTTGGGAGGATGGGTCATACCCCGAAGCAGCGAACGAATGCTGCATTTCACGGACAAGTACATCGAGCATTTCACCACCGAGAACGCGCGTAACGTGCAGCTGGAGGTGGAGCCCGGCACGATCCTCTATATCGAGTCTTTCAGAAAGTACAACAACATGGGCTACCGCTGCTCCATCGAGCAGTTTGACGGCAAGACGCTGATGTCCCGTACGACGGCGGACAGGATCTATTACGACTCCCTGGAAAACTGGCACTTGGAGAACTATACCGAACGCACCTTCACCGGCATGCGCGAGTCTCTGGAATGCGGTGAGCGGAAGGATATCACGTTGCCGATCATCCCGGATGAGCTGTTCATCACCGCCCAGCAGGCGCAACAGATGACCACGCCGGAGCTGCGCCACTACATGGAGCGCCAGCGACAACGCGGATCGGGCAACGTGAAGGCTTTTGAGGTGGAGTACCATAAGCGCTGGGCGTCGCCTTTAGGAGCGTTCATCATGACCCTTTTGGGCGTAACGATGTCGAGCCGGAAGGTCCGCGGAGGAATGGGAAAGAACCTCGGTATAGGCGTTATCCTAACCGCGGCGTATATCCTTTTCTCTACCGTCAGCACCACTTTCTCGGTCAATAATGTCATGTCCCCGTTCATGGCGGCATGGCTGCCGAACTTCGTGTTCCTCGCCATCTCCATCCCGCTGTACAGACGGGCTTGCCAATAAAAAAAAGAGGCCCTTGCGGGTCTCTTCTTTTTTTAACGGAGCTCAATTCTCCGGGTTACCGTGTCGCCGTTCACTTTGGCGTAGAGGCGGTAGGTACCGCGCTCCAGGGGGAATTCCGCGAATTTTCCTTTTTCCTTCTGGAGCAACTTGCCTTGCATCGAGTAGATGCGGGCTTCCTCCATCTGAGTGGACGCTACTACAAGCGTGTTTTCGCGGAAGCGAACGGTAAATTTATCGTTGGTGTTTTGGGCGGCATTGGTTAAGGTCACTCCTGCTACCAACGATACGATGGTGAACAGACTAAATAATACCTTTTTCATTTTTGTACCTTTCTTTAAAAGATCGTTTTTCCGGATTAACGCATCCGCTTGCGGGGCCTTCGGCAGGTATAAAAACCCTCGTTTCCGAAATCCGGTGCAAAATTACTGCCTTTTTTTTGACCCACCAAATATTTTGAACAAAAAGTGATAAATTTCTTCAAAATGTGTAGTCAATTTGACAATTTATTACTCAATCCGAAAATACACTGACAATTTGTCAACTCGATTTTACAAATTCCACTTTGCAAAATAAAAAAAAATCCGCGCGCGCTTGCATATATGAGAAAAAAATCGTACCTTTGTGCCCGAATTTAATTTGCCTAAATACGGCAATACACAAACGATTATGCAAAATATCAGAAATATAGCAATTATTGCGCACGTCGATCACGGCAAAACAACCCTGGTCGATAAGATGCTGTACACCGCAAATGTGGTGAAGCAGCAGCAGTCCGAGTTCAGCGATCAGCCCAAAGAGCTGATCCTCGACAACAACGACCTGGAGCGCGAGCGTGGTATCACCATCCTCGCCAAGAACGTAGCCATCGAGTACAAGGGCACGAAAATCAACATTATCGACACTCCGGGGCACGCGGATTTCGGCGGTGAAGTGGAGCGTGTGTTGAATATGGCGGACGGCGTACTGCTGCTCGTCGATGCCTTTGAAGGTCCGATGCCGCAGACGCGTTTTGTGCTGCAGAAAGCCTTGGAATTAGGCCTCAAGCCTATCGTCGTCATCAACAAAGTGGATAAACTCAACTGCCGTCCGGATGAGGTGCAGGAGGAGGTTTTCGACCTCATGTGCAACCTCAACGCGACGGATGACCAGCTGGATTTCCAGACCCTGTACGGCTCGGCGAAGAACGGCTGGATGTCGCGCGACTGGAAGAAGCCGACGACGGACCTCACGGACCTCATGGATGCCATCATCGAGTATATCCCCGCTCCGGAAGACAACCCCGGTACGCCGCAGATGCTCATCACCTCGCTGGACTATAACGCCTACGTCGGCCGTATCGCTATCGGTCGCGTACACCGCGGCGAGTTCAAGGACGGGCAGGCGGTGACGCTGGCGAAGAAAGACGGCACGATGGTCAAGACCAAGATCAAAGAGCTGCATACTTTCTCCGGCATGGGTCATGTGAAGACCGATGTCGTGAAGAACGGCGACATCTGCGCGATGATCGGTATCGACGGCTTTGAGATCGGCGACACCATCTGCGATGCCAACGAGCCGGAGGCACTGAAACCCATCGCCATCGACGAGCCGACCATGTCGATGACCTTCTGTATCAACGACAGCCCCTTCTTCGGTCAGGACGGCAAATTCGTAACGAGCCGTCATATCCAGGACCGTCTCAATAAAGAGCTTGAGAAAAACCTCGCCCTGCGCGTAGAGAAAGGCGCAGAGGAGAGCAGTTGGCGCGTCTTCGGCCGCGGTGTACTGCACCTCTCCGTACTCATCGAGACCATGCGCCGCGAGGGTTACGAGCTGCAGGTCGGTCAGCCGCAGGTGATCATCAAGGAGATCGACGGCGTCAAGTGCGAGCCGGTAGAGTCCCTGACGGTCAACACGCCGGAAGAGTGCTCGGGCAAGATCATCGAGTTCGTCTCTACCCACAAAGGCGAGATGACGAAGATGGAGATGATCAACGACCGCGTACACCTGGAGTTCACCATCCCTTCCCGCGGCATCATGGGAATGCGTACCTATGTGATGAACGTCTCCGCCGGCGAAGCCATCATGGCGCACCGGTTCCTCGAGTACCAGCCGTGGAAAGGCGAGATCGTGAAGCGTAACAACGGTTCGCTCATCGCCATGGAGGCAGGTACGGCATACGCTTACGCCCTCGACAAACTGCAGGACCGCGGAAAATTCTTCATCGACCCGCAGGAGGAAGTGTACGCCGGTCAGGTGGTCGGCGAGAACGCTAAGGAAGGCGATATCGTCATCAACGTCACCAAATCCAAGAAACTGACGAACATGCGTTCCAAATCTGCGGACGACAAAGCCGTTCTGCCACCGCCCGTACGCATGAGCCTCGAGGAGGCGCTGGAGTATATCAAGGAGGACGAGTACGTGGAGGTAACGCCGCACGCGATGCGTATCCGCAAGATCATCCTCGACGAACTCGAGCGCAAACGCGCAGGCAGAGCCTGAGAAAAAATCAAAAAAAATCAACAATATTATGCAAATTAATCAATCTGAATTGAAGGACCTGAAGGCAGTAGTGACTCTGACTATCGAGCCGGCTGACTATCAGGAAGAAGTAGCTAAACAGCTGAAAGAAGTACGCCACAAGGCTCAGATGCCGGGCTTCCGTCCGGGTATGGTTCCTGCCGGACTGGTGAAGAAAATGTACGGCAAGGGCATCCTCGCTGACGTCCTCAACAAACTCGTGGGAGAGAACCTCCAGAAGCATATCGAGGACAACAAGATCCAGATCCTCGGCGATCCGCTGCCCAGCGAGGAGTCTCCGCGCATCGACCTCGACAACGAAGACACCTTCACTTTCCTCTTCGACATCGCCGTAGCGCCGGAGTTCGACGCCAAGCTCAACGGCAAGAACAAACTGCCGGAGTACACCATCGAGCCGACCGAAGAGATGATCGACAAGCAGGTAGAGGCTTACACCAACCGTTTCGGCGAGTACATCCCCGAGGACAAAGAGAAAGGCACCAAGGCAGAGGTAAAACCCTGCGCCGTAGATGCTGAACTGTTTGCGAAGGTGTACGGCGCAGACGCTCCGAAAGATGAGAAAGGTTTCCGCAAGCGCATCAAAGAGGACATCGTTCGTTCCCTCGCCGAGGAGAGCAAATACCGCTTCGGTCTGGACGTGAAGGCTGCCATCATGAAGAAGATGGAGAAGATCGCCTTCCCGGAGGACTTCCTCAAACGCTGGGTTCTCGCTACCAACGAGAAGATGACCCGGGAGGAGCTCGACAAAGACTTCGACAAGATGCTCGACGAACTCAAATGGCACCTCGCTAAAGACCAGCTGATGAAGGAGTACAACATCAACGTGGAGAAAGAGGAGGTAGAGGCCTTCGCCAAACGCATCGCCCGGATGCAATTCATGCAGTACGGCCTGATGAACGTCGATGACGCCATGCTTGACAACTACGCACAAGAGATGCTCAAAAACGAGAACCAACTCCGCGGCATCGTAGAGCGCGTGGTAGAGGACAAGATCTTCGACGCTGTCAAAGGCATCGCCAAGATCGAACCCAAGACCGTCAGCCAGGAGGAGTTTGACAAATTATTCAAATGACCAAAATACATTTCATAGCTATAGGCGGCGCAGCGATGCATAATCTTGCACTCGCTGTAGCCTCCAAGGCGGGATACCAGGTGACGGGCTCGGACGACGAGATCTTCGAGCCCGCGCTGTCCCACCTGCGCGACGCGGGGTTGCTGCCCGACGAGATAGGATGGCATCCCGAGCGCATCACGCCGGATCTCGACGCCATCATCCTCGGCATGCATGCGCGCGAAGATAATCCGGAACTGGTGCGCGCTCGCGAGTTAGGAATCAAGATATACTCCTTCCCGGAGTACCTCTACGAGCAGACGAAAGACAAGATCCGCATCGTCGTCGGCGGCTCGCACGGCAAGACCACCACGACCTCCATGATCCTCTACGTCCTCAACCGTCTGGGCATCGAAGCCGACTACATGGTCGGGGCGCAGATAGAGGGCTTCGAGCGGATGGTTCGCCTCTCCGACACCGCCAAATATGCGGTCTTCGAGGGCGATGAGTACCTCACTTCCCCACTCGATCTCCGATCCAAATTTCTTTGGTACCACCCCCACGTAGCCATCCTCACCGGCATCGCATGGGATCATATCAACGTCTTCCCGACTTTCCCGGAGTACGTCGATACCTTCCGTAAGTTCGTTCATTCGATCGAACCCAAGGGCTCGTTTATCTACTTCCAGGGCGACGAGAACCTGCGTCAACTTGCTCTCGAGATATCGGAATGCCGGGATCTCGAAATATCGACGATTCCTTACAAGGAATACGACGGCGATGTCAAGATGCAGGTCTTCGGCAGACATAATATGCAGAACCTGCAGGCAGCCATGCTTGCGTGCCATTGTATCGGCGTTGCGCCGGAGGATTTCTACCGGGAGATAGCGTCTTTCACCGGCGCTTCGAACCGCTTGGAGAAGATCTTCGAGAACGAGAGATCGGTGGCGTACAAAGACTTCGCCCACTCGCCCTCCAAACTCAAAGCGACCGTCAACGCCGTGCGGGAGCGGTACCCGGAGAAGAAACTCATCGCGTGCATGGAGCTCCATACCTTCTCGTCCCTCATGGCGGATTTTCTGCCGCAATACAAGGACTGCATGAAGGAGGCGGACGTCGCGTACGTGTATTTCAACCCCAAAGTCATTGAGCACAAGCGTCTTATGCCCATCACGGCAGAAGACGTGCGCAAGGCTTTTGGCACGAAAAATGTAGAGGTCTTCACAGCCTCCGAAGCCCTGCAAGAGAGATTGAAATCTGAAATCATAAATCATAAATCTGAAGATCAGGGCATCGCCCTGCTGATGATGTCTTCGGGCACGTTCGACGGCATCGACGTCAAGTCCTTTGCCGCAGAGCTGCTCCAATAATAACGAAAAATAACCCAAAACTAATGACTGACATGAAAAGATTTTTCATTTTTGCTGCCGGTGCAGCCGTAGGAGCTGCCGTAGCATTGTTACTGGCTCCGAAGAGCGGAGAAGAGATGCGTGAGGAGTTGAAAGACATGGCTCAAGACGCCACCAAGCGCGCACAAGATGCAGCCAAACGCGCGCAGGGTTACTGCGAGCAAGTGAAAAAAGACTTGGAGGAAGCCGCAGCCGCGGTAAAAAAGGAGGCCTGAGATGGAGAACGATTTTTTCGAGTCCCTCAAGCATGAACTCACTGCCTGCGGTAAGTCCCTTGGCGAGGTCGGCAGACTGCGCCTCATCGGCATCGTAAGTCGTATTCTGGGACTTTTCCTGCTGATCTTCACGGTCGTTTTATGTGTCTTTGCGCTGCTGGCTTTCGGCGCTGTAGCAGCGCTTCACGCGATGACGAGTGTGATGCCGCTGTGGGCAGCCGCGCTGATCTTGGGAGCCGGCTATATCCTCCTCATCATCGTGGTGATCGCCTGTAGGAAACCCTTGTTCATCCACCCCTTTATCCGGCTCATGTCCAAGCAGCTGCGCTCCGAAGAGGAGTTGGCGCTGAAGACACTCGAGGCGGAGCATCAGGCGGAGTTAGACTACCTCCGCATCGAGAACCGCGTGGAGAACGCCACCCGCGAGGTGAATTTCTACATCTCCTTCATCGGGCGTGCTTGGTCCTGGCTATCGAGCTTGCTACATAAAAAATGACCAAATAGCACATGTTTAGTCGTCTGTACGGCGTCTTACTGCCGTTTTTTGTCAGTTTTCTTCTGGCATACGTCTTAGACCCCATCGTAGGGTTTATCCAGACCAAATGCCGTGTGCGCAACCGCGCGCTGGCGGTCTTTGTGACCCTCCTTCTGGCGGTAGGAATCGTCGTGGGAGCGGTCTCTGCCCTGCGCAAACCCGTCACGGAGCAAGTCAACTCCGCATGGACGGGTTTTCAGGCGTATATAGCGACCATCGACATCAACGACTACGTCTCCGCCGAGACCCAAGAGAAGCTGCTGAAATGGCAGACCGAGTGGGATTGGCAGGCAGCGCTGGCGAACCCAGAGTTAACGAACTCGATCAAGGAGTTACTGCCGAAAATAGGAAACTGGATCACCGGCGGACTGAGCTGGCTGAGCGAACTGATGGTCGTCTTCATCGGTTTTATGTACCTCATCTTCCTGATGATTGATTTCCCGAATATCCGCGCGAAGTACAGCCATTTCGTCCCGCGGCAGATCCGTCCGCAGGTAGTGACCATCATGGGGGATATCGACCGGAATATGAACGCGTATTTCCGCGGCCAGGCGATGGTGGCAACCTGCGTAGGCATCCTTTTCGCCCTCGGTTTCACGATCACCGGCATGCCGATGGGCATCGCGATGGGACTCATCATCGGCTTGCTGAACATGGTGCCGTACATGCAGGCATTGGGTATCCCGCCGTGTATCGTGTTGTGCATCCTGCAATCCGCGCAAACGGGACAGCCTGTCTGGCTCACGCTCCTGATGATGGCGATCGTCTTTATCGTCGTGCAGTCCATCCAGGACCTCATCCTCACGCCGAAGATCATGGGTAATGTCACGGGCTTGAGTCCCGCGGCGATACTGCTCAGTCTCAGTATCTGGGGTGCGCTCTTTGGCGTCATCGGAATGATTATCGCCCTGCCCCTCACCACCCTTATCATCAGTTACTACGACCGCTACGTAGCGAACCGCGGCGTACGATCCCGTGCCCATCAGGCGCAGTACCGCGGCCGCCTGCGCAAAGAACCCGGTAGTAAATAAAATAGCACATGATTTATGGATAAACAACAAAAACGCGACTACCTCTACATGCGCATGGCGCGCACGTGGGCGGAAAACAGTTATTGTGTGCGCCGCAAAGTAGGCGCCCTCTTAGTGAAGGACCAGATGATCATCTCCGATGGCTACAACGGTACCCCTTCGGGATTTGAGAATATCTGCGAGGACGAGAATAACGTCTCCAAACCCTATGTCCTCCATGCCGAGGCGAACGCACTGACCAAAGTGGCTCGTTCGAACAACTCCTCCGACGGCGCAACGCTCTACGTCACCGCTTCGCCGTGCCTGGAGTGCTCCAAACTCATCATCCAATCCGGCATCAAAAGGGTCGTTTACGGCGAGGAATATCGCATCATGGACGGCGTCGAACTCCTCAAGAGAGCCGGTGTCGAAGTAGAATTTTTAAAAGATTAAATCCTAAATGAAAAAGTACCTTCTTCCTACCCTAACCGTTCTTGCAGTAGCGTTGGGCATCCTCGTTGGATCGGCGCTAACCCAGAAAGTGAACGCGCAGCGTATCGTCTTCCATAACGGCTCGTGGTCCATCGAGCAATCCAAAGTGGACCGGCTCCTGCAACTCATGTCCACCGCCTATGTGGACTCCCTCAATATCGACTCCATCACCGACGAGGCGATGGCGGATCTCGTGCAGAAGTTGGATCCCCATAGTGCCTATATCCCCAAGGAAGACCTGGAGATGGTGAACTCCGAGCTGGCGGGTTCGTTCTCCGGTATCGGCGTTCAGTTCACCATCCAGCAGGACACCGTCCGCATCGTGGCGGTCATTGCCGGCGGTCCTTGCGCAGGCGTGGGCGTACTCGCGGGAGATAAACTCATCTCCGTCGATGACTCCGCTTTTGTAGGGAAGAAGATGAATAACGAGAAGGTCATGAGGACTCTCCGCGGACCCAAAGGCACACTCGTCAAGTTAGGCGTCCTGCGTGCCGGCGTGACTGAACCGCTCTACTTCACCGTCACCCGAGGAGACATCCCCGTCACTTCCGTCGATGCGAAATTCATTATTGAGCCGAAAGCCGGAAGTCAAAAGTCGAAAGACAAGATCGGTTTCGTCCGCGTCAATAAGTTCGGCGAGACGACCTATAAGGAGTTCATCGCCGCCCTCGCGGACCTCAAGGCGCAAGGCGCCACCTCCTTCATCGTCGATCTCAGGGAGAACTCCGGCGGCTATATGGAGCAGGCCATCCGCATGGCGAATGAGTTCCTCTCCCGCGGCGAGTTGATCGTGTACTCCGAAGGCCGCGCGTACCCCCGTTATGAGGCTACGGCAAACGGTTCCGGGCGGTTCAAAGACGTGCCCTTGGTCGTGCTTATCGATAACTTCTCTGCCTCCGCCTCGGAGATCTTCGCCGGTGCGATGCAGGATAACGACCGCGCTACCATCGTCGGTCGCCGCTCTTTCGGCAAGGGGCTCGTACAACAGCAGATGCCTTTCGACGACGGCTCTGCCGTCCGTCTCACTGTGGCACGCTACTACACTCCTTCGGGACGGTGCATCCAGAAGCCTTACACCCTCGGCGATCAGGAGGATTATGAGAAAGACCTCATGGAGCGGTTCGAGCACGGGGAGTTCTACTCTGCCGACTCCATCCATTTCACCGACACCACGACCTACCGCACCAAAGGCGGACGGATCGTCCGCGGCGGTGGAGGGATCATGCCGGATGTCTTCGTAGGACGGGACACCACCCTCAACACCCCTTGGTATAACCGCTGCGTGAACCTCGCCTACACCTATCAGTTCGCGTATTCCTATACGGACAAGCACCGCAAGGAGCTTGCCAAATACAAAGACTGGCAGTCCCTCGAGAAATACCTCTTGAAGCAGGATGTCCTCGCTGAGTTCGTGCGTTTTGCGGAGGACAAAGGCGTAGAGCGCAATGACGCGGAGATACAAAAATCGCGTCCTTTAATGACGCGACTTCTGAATGCCTATATCGTCCGCGACATGCTGGGCGACGAGGGCTTCTTCCCGCTCTTCGAGCGTGATGACGAGATCACGAAGAAGGCTATAGAGCTTTTAGCGCAGCCTTAACCAACCGGTAGAATTTCTGTACCGTCGCGATATTCACGCGCTCGTCGGGGCTGTGCGGATGCTCGATGGTCGGTCCGAAGGAGATCATCTCCATGCCTTCGTACTTGGCGCCGATGATGCCGCACTCCAGACCCGCATGGATGATCACCACGCGCGGCTCGGAGCCGAACTCCTTGATATACGTCTCTTTCATCGTCTTGAGCAAGGTGCTCTTCAGGTTCGGTTTCCATCCCGGGTAAGCGCCCGAGAACTCGACCTCTGCGCCTGCGAGCGAGAACGCCGATTGGATGATTGACGCCAACTCCTCTTTGCGGCTCTCGACGCTCGATCTCGTCAGACATTGTACCTCTACCCGGGACTCCTCTTCTCCGACGAAGGTCTTGATCATCGACACGTTATTCGAGGTCTCCACGATGTCCCTTGCCTCCTCCATCACGCGATAAACGCCGTGCGGGCAGAGGGTGATAGCGTGGATGAGGTAGTCCTGTACATCCTCCGGCATCTCTTTCTTGGGGCACTCCACCTCCTCCATCGTGAAGGAGATACCGTCGTCCACACCCTCGTACTCCTTGAGGTACAGATCCTCGTAACGATCGACGAGGTCCTGCAGGTCCTGATAGCTCTCTGCGGGGATGGTGATCACCGCCGTCGCCTCACGAGGGATGGCGTTCCTCAGCGAACCGCCTTCGACGCAAGCCAGACGGGCTTCGAAGTTCGCTACGGCATCCTTCAGGAAGCGGAAGAGGAGCTTGATAGCGTTCGCCCGCTGCAGATGGATGTCGCAACCGGAGTGACCGCCCTTGCAGCCCTTCACCGTGACCTTCAGCGCGATGTCGTCTTTCTCCGTCTCTACCTCCTGGTAGCGGAAGGTGGCGTTGGTGTCGATACCGCCGGCGCAGCCTACGTAGAGCTCGCCCTCACTCTCGCTGTCGAGGTTCAGCAGGTACTTGCCTTTCAGCCATCCGGCTTTCAGATCATTAGCGCCGTACATGCCTGTCTCTTCATCTACCGTGAAGAACGCCTCCAGAGGCGGATGGACAGCGTCTTTGTCTGCCAGGATCGCCATCGCCGTCGCTACGCCGATACCGTCGTCCGCACCAAGCGTCGTACCGTCAGCCGTCACCCATTCGCCGTTATCCTCGATATACGTCTGGATAGCGTCTTTCTCAAAATCAAACACCTTGTCGCTGTTCTTCTGCGGCACCATATCCATGTGGCCCTGCAGGATCACACCCGGGTGACCCTCCATGCCTGCCGACGCAGGTTTACGGATCAGCACGTTACCGATCTCGTCCTGTAACGTCTCCAGACCAAGACTCTTGCCGTAGTTCACCAGGAACGCGGCTACTTCTTTGCAATGCCCGCTCGGACGCGGGATCTGCGTAAGGCTGTAGAAACTCTCCCACAAACCTTTAGGTTCTAAGTTTTTCATATTATTCCGTGATTACGATATTTCGATATATCGATATCTCGATATTTCGATTTTTAATGGGGTCCCCAGAGTAAAACTTGTTTTGCTATGGGGGGAAGCGTAGATCAAGACGTAGGTGCCATCGAGCGGTGTAACCGCGAGTCGCGCGAAGTCTTAGATCAAGCGATAGTTACTTCTCCGCAAAGGTCGGTCATCAGCAGCCTCTTGACGGTCGCTGTATCGTCCCCGTGCTCGCCTAAGAGGTACATCATCTTCGTCAGCAATGCCTCCGTCGTGATGTCGTAGCCCGAGAGCACCCCGGCTTTCATCAGGTTCAGCGACACCGCGTACAAGCCCATCTCCACCGACCCGGTGTTACACTGCGTCTTATTGACGATGATGATGCCGCGATCGACGGCGGCTTTCAGCTCGCGGTACAACCATTTGTCCGAGGGCGCATTACCCGCACCGAAAGTCTCCAAGACCACCGCCTTCAGCCCTTTCGTCCGTAAGACGGCACGCACCACCGGCTGCCGGATACCCGGGAAGAGTTTGAGTACCGCTACGTTCGGGTCATACGCCGTATGAAGCGTCAGCGGTTTTTGAGGGTCAGAGTAATGTATCAAGTGCGGCTGGTACGTGATATGTACACCCGCCTTCGCGAGTGCAGGGTAGTTATAAGAGTTGAACGCCGAGAAATGTTCGGCATTGCGCTTGGTCGTACGGTTCGCTCTGAATAGCCGGTCCTCGAAGAAGATCGTCACCTCCGGCACGATGGCATTGCCGTCCTCGTCTTTCGCAGCAGCTATCTCGATCGCCGTCAGCAGGTTCTCCTTCGCGTCCGAGCGCAGGACGCCTACCGGAAGTTGGGAACCGGTGAAGACCACGGGTTTGTTCAGACCTTCGAGCATGAAACTCAGCGCCGACGCCGAGTAACTCATCGTGTCCGTACCGTGGAGGATGACGAAGCCGTCGTACTCCTCGTACCGGCCAAAGACCATCTGCGCCATCTGCGCCCATTTCTCCGGACCGATGTCCGACGAGTCAAAAAGCGGATGAAACGCTTCTATATCGACCTTCACCTCGCCTTCGAACAACTCCGGAAGGTAGGCTTTGAACGTCTCCATATCGGCCGGCACAAAAGCACCCGACACCTTGTCGCGAACCATCGTGATCGTGCCGCCTGTGGATATCAAAAGAACCTTATTCATTGCATAAAACTCATTTTGCGCTGCAAAGGTACACTTTTTTTTGCATATATGCAAGCCCCGCGTGCTTTTTCTTTTTTTTTCTTGCGTATCTCGTTT
>DFHS01000025.1:57506-57657 GCA_002372695.1 Bacteroidales bacterium UBA3717 | reverse complement strand
CGGAGACCCCTCCGGCAAGTCCGCCGAGCGTAACCTCCTCACCGAGGAGACACTGCGCCATAACGTGGCATGCATCCGTGAGCAACTGGAGCACTTCCTCGATTTCAACAGCAACGAACCCAATGCCGCGGAGCTCGTGAACAACTACGAC
>DFHS01000025.1:0-57449 GCA_002372695.1 Bacteroidales bacterium UBA3717 | reverse complement strand
TACGACTGGATGAAGGACTACACCTTCCTGGATTTCGCCCGTAACATCGGCAAACTCATTACCGTCAACTACATGATGGCGAAAGACTCCGTCAAGAAACGTTTCAACGGCGAGTTCGCACAAGGTATGTCGTTCACCGAGTTCACCTACCAGCTCCTTCAGGGCTACGACTTCGTCTATCTGAACGAGCACAAGAACTGCCTCATGCAGATGGGCGGTTCGGACCAGTGGGGCAATATCACCACGGGCATCGAGCTGATGCGTAAGATGAACGGCAAAACCGCATTCGCCCTCACCTGCCCGCTGATTACCAAAGCCGACGGCGGCAAGTTCGGCAAGACCGAGTCCGGCAACGTCTGGCTCTCGAAGAAATATACATCCCCGTATAAGTTCTTCCAGTTCTGGATGAACGTGTCCGACGACGATGCCAAACGTTATATTAAGATCTTCACCTCCCTCACCCGCGAGGAGATCGAAGCCCTTATCGCCGAGCATGATGCCGCTCCGCACCTCCGCGTACTCCAGAAACGCCTCGCCAAAGAGGTGACCATCATGGTACACTCCGAGGAGGATTACAACGCAGCCGTAGAGGCATCGAATATCCTTTTCGGCAACGCTACCGCGGAAGCTTTGCGCGCGCTGGACGAGGAGACCTTCCTGCAGGTCTTCGAAGGCGTCGAGCGCTATGAGATCTCTCTCGACGAACTGAAAGCCGGCATCGCGCCGCTCGACCTCTTGGCTGAGAAAACAGCCATCTTCCCCTCCAAGGGCGAAGCGCGTAAGATGATCCAGGCAAACGGTTTCTCGATGAACAAAGAGAAACTGACCGACCCGGCTACTCCGCTGACCGACGCTGCTCTCCTTAACGGAAAGTACCTGCTTTTCCAGAAAGGCAAAAAAAATTACTACCTGGTGGTTGCCAAGTAGTAATTGTTAAACCGTTAAACTGTTAAACTGTTACAGCGCCGCGAGATTCTTCTCGTTGAAGAGCTCTTTTCCTTCCGCCGTATAGGCATACTCGATACGGTCTTGGAAATACGTCTCCACCTTGCCACGCACCACTTTCATAGTGGAGTTGACGAGGTGGTTTTGTTCTGTCCATGCCTCGCCTAAAACAGCTACCGCACTCGGCAACCAAGCCTCCGGGAAGACACCTTCGTTCTTGCCGCCCGGGCGATAGGAGTCGATCTCGCTCTGGATCTTGAGCAGCATGCACTCCTTGCCTTCGCGGCTCTCGGGATCCTTGCCTTGCGCCTTTGCCCATTCCTGCAGCGCGTCTTTGTTCGGCACCATCAGCAGGATAGTGTACGGGTCTTGGTTGTTGTGCAGGATACACTGATCGACGTATATACTGCCGTCCGTCAGCGAGTCCTCAAAGCCCTCCGGACTGTATTTCTCTCCGTCGGCGCGGATCAGCAGCGACTTGAATCGTCCTACGACCCATAGATAACCCGGGTGCGCTTTCGTGACATAACCCATATCGCCGGTGTGCAGCCATCCGTCGATGATGGTCGAAGCGGTGCTCTCGGGGTTCTTCCAATAACCAGCCATGACGTTCTCGCCCTTGATGACGATCTCGCCGCGTTCGCCGTCCGGCACGATGTTGCCTTCCGCGTCGCATATCTTCAGCTCCATCGGCTTGACAATCCTTCCCGACGAACCGAAGATGGCTCCGTCGAGCGAGTTGGAGCAGATGATCGGAGTCGCCTCACTCAGGCCGTAACCCTGGAACATCGGCATGCCGACTGCGCAGAAATAGCGTTGCAACGCGATGTCTAACAGCGCTCCGCCGCCTACGAAGAACTTCATTCGTCCGCCGAAATTCTCCCGTACCGCCTTGAAAATCAAGCGATCGAAGAACTTCACCAACGGCCATCGCCACGCGTTCTGCCATCCGCCACGGTTCCAGTACTCGCGGTTGTACGCGATGGCGTTGTTCAGAGCGAAGTTATAGAGTTTCTCTACTTTCGGTCCTTTTGCCTTGATCGCGGACTCGATGGACTTGCGGAAGTTACGCGCCAACGCCGGCACGGAGAGCATCACATGCGGACGCACCTCTTTGATGGCGATAGGGATGTTCTTCAGCGTCGCCAATGCGGTCTTGCCTACCGGCACGGTAGCTATCGAGCCGCCGTAGGACATCATCGTGTAGAAGCCCGCCACGTGCGCAAAACAGTGGTCGAGCGGCAGGATGATGAGCATCACGTCGTCCAGATCGCAATGGATCACCGACGCCCCTTGCTCCACGTTCGCCGTGTAGTTACGATGGGTCAGCAGGATTCCTTTCGGGTCCGCCGTCGTGCCGGAGGTGTAGCTGATATTCGCATAATCATTCGGACCTACAGACTCGTAACGCGCCTTGAAAGAATCCGGATCTTTGGCTAACAACTGATTGCCAAGCGCAATCACTTCGTCGATGGAGATCTCCTTCTCCTCGTATTTCTCCAACGGGTCAAAGACAATCACTTTCTCTACCAACGGGCACTCCGCAATGATCTTACGAATCTTCGGCAACTGCTGCTCGGAGCACATGATAAACCGTGCGTCCGAGTGCTGGATACGGAACAGCAGATCGCTCGCTTCCTCTAACTTGATACTCAGCGGTACATTCACGCCGCCGGCGTACAGGATACCTAACTCGCCTGTCACCCAGAGGTTTCTTCCCTGACTCAACAACGCCACGCGTTCGCCTTTCTTCAGTCCCAACGCCATCATGCCGGCACCTATGCGATGCGCTTGTTCGCGCGTCTGAGCAAAAGTGGTCTCGGTCCACACGCCGTCCACCTTCTCGCGCAAAAATACATGCTCGCTGAACTCATGCGTGTAGTGCTCTACAAAATCAATAATTGTGGGTTTTTCTTTCGTCATATATCATCTTCATTTATAATATGTACAAATACTATCGCATACGCCTCTGGGGTTTCGCAACAATGGTCGGGTGGAGTAGAAACACTCGCCGCTGATCTCCGGGATGGTCCTGTTCAGGTCCATCTGCCGTTTGATCTCATTGCCCACGCCCCAAGCCGTCTTTGCACTCGCGTTCTCCAGCCGGTACGGCGCCATGCCAATATAGAGTTTGCATTTCGTACCGCGAACCTCGTTTGCCCACCAGTGCGCTAAAATCTCATAGTCCGCCACTTTCTTGCCGATCTCCCAGTAGAGTTGGGGCAGGATATAGTCTATCCATCCCTCCTTGATCCACAGCCGCGTGTCGGCGTACAGGTCGTCGTAATTGGTGATGCCGGCCTGCGTCTTACTGCCCGTCGAATCGACACTCGCGTTCCTCCATACACCGAAAGGCGAGATGCCGAACTCCACCGAGTCCTTGCACTCTTTGATAGTCCGGCTGATGGCCTGAATAGCGAGATTCACATTATCCCGCCGCCAGTCATGGATATTGTCAAATCCCCGCGGGTCTTTCTTAAACGACGCCTCGTCCGGCAGCTTCTTTCCTCCTGCCGGATACGGGTAGAAATAGTCGTCCATATGAATCGCCTGAATATCATACCGTGAGACGATGTCCTGCACGATCGTACAAATCCACTCGCGCGTCTCAGGCCGTGCCGGATCGAAATACCACTGTTTGTTGTACTCCCAGAACCACTCCGGATGTTTCCGCCATATATGGTCGGCAGAGATCATCGAAGTGTCCGTCTTGGCGAGGTTGACCCGATACGGATTGAGCCAAACATGCACCTCCATACCCCGTTGATGCGCCTCGCCGATAGTCCACTCCAACGGATCCCACGTCAGCGGAGCACCCTGTTTGCCCGTCAACCAATGCGAACTCGGCTCATACGCACTCTTATACAATGCGTCCGCCGTCGGCCGGACTTGCAGGATAATAGCGTTCATTCCTAGACCATACAGGGAGTCTAAGAGGAACGTCATTTCTCTCTGCTGCGCCGCGGAGTCTCCCACAGCTTCTGCTGACGGCCAGTCGATATTAGCGACCGTCGCTATCCACGCTCCTCTGAACGCGATTTGCGCGTTCAAAGTACAAAGGGACAAAGTACAAAGTACAAGGGTTAATATGTTACGCAATTTGACCATTTTCTACATGAAAAATCTTCGCCTTCTCGTTCGGTTTTAATATCTCCGTGAGGTGTTGCCGGTCGGTGTCGGTGATAAAAATCTGACCGAACTCCTCACCCTGCACCATCTCCACAATCCGCTCCACACGCTGGCTGTCTAATCTGTCAAAAATATCATCCAGCAGCAAGATCGGTCTCTGGCTTTGAGCGAAGCGGTCTTTCGACTTTCGACTTTCGACTTTCGATAAGTACAAAGCCTGTGCCAATTTCATCGCCAGCACAAATGTCCGCTGCTGGCCTTGACTCCCGACTTGCTTCAGAGGGAACTCGCCGAGTTTCATCTCCAGGTCGTCTTTATGGATCCCCTGACTCGTCCATCCGAGTATCAGATCCCGCTGTCTCGTGCGTACGTACGCTTCGCGTAAATCCCGATCCTGAAGCTGGCTTACGTACCGAAGTACCGGAATCTCTTCTTCTCCTGCAATCCGCCGATAAACCTCTTCAAAATGCGGCTTGAATGCCTCAAAAAACTCCGTCCGGGCCCTAAAGATATACTGCGCCGGCTCCACCATCTGCCATTCCAATACCTCTAACAAATCATCTGGCGGATTTGGCGCGTCTGCATATTGTTTCAACAACGCGTTGCGCTGTTTGAGCAAAGCGTTATAGGTCGTCAGGCAATCCAGATATTTGCGGTCGAGTTGACTGATCACGACGTCCATAAACCGCCTTCTCTCATCCGAACCGTCTTCTATCAGATCCTGATCCGCCGGACTAATCATAACCAGCGGAATCAGTCCGATATGGTCTATCAGCCGCGGATAATCCTTCTTGTCCTTCCGGAACTGCTTCTTCACGCCCCTTCTCAATCCGCAAGAGATGGTTGTTAGACCGCCCTCCGGGCTCAAAGTAGAAAGCGTCTTTGAGTCCTGTAAGGACGGTCTTTCGACTATCGACTTTGTACTATACACCCCTTGCACCATCGCCATCTCCTCGCCGTGGGTGATATTCAGACTATCCTGACTTGTGAAGGCCGATTTCGCAAAACTCAGCAGATAAATCGCGTCCAGCACATTCGTCTTGCCCTGACCGTTAAGCCCCACGAAGCAGTTGAGCTTGTCTCCAAACTCCAGACTCGCCTCGCGTATATTGCGATAATTGAGAATATGCAGGGATTGTAAAATCATGCGTACGCCTCGACGTCCTCTTTGGTAATCTTCGGCCCGGCGAGGATAATCAACCGCTCGACGACATTTCGCAGCTGGCGGATGTTTCCCGTCCATTGTATCTGCTGCAGCGCCTTGATGGCCGCCGGCTCGAACTCTTTCACGGCGATACCTTGCTCGCCGCAGATCTGTTCTGCAAAATAGCTAACCAGCAGCGGAATATCTTCGATGCGGTCGTTGAGCGCCGGAACGGCGATAGGAATAACATTGAGCCTATGGAATAGGTCCTCACGGAAATTGCCTGCCTCGATCTCTTTTTGCAGGTCTTTGTTCGTTGCCGCCAGTACACGGACGTTCACTTTGATGGCTTTGTCGGATCCCACACGCGTGATCTCGCTCTCTTGCAGCGCCCGCAGTACCTTTGTCTGCGCCGCCAGACTCATATCGCCTATCTCGTCCAGAAACAACGTACCGCCGTCAGCCTGTTCGAACTTGCCCGCTCTGTCTTTGACGGCCCCCGTGAACGAACCTTTCATGTGACCGAACAACTCACTCTCGATCAACTCACTCGGAATGGCAGCGCAGTTGACCTCTACCATCGGACCGTTTGCACGCGCGGAGTTCTCGTGAATAAGGTGCGCCACCACCTCTTTACCCGTTCCGTTCGGACCGGTAATCAGCACACGGGCCTCCGTCGGCGCCACCTTATTTATTATCTCGCGCACGCGCTCGATAGCCGCACTCTCGCCCACCATCGTAGCACCTTTCGCGGCTACTTTCTTGCGAAGCTGCTTAGTCTCCTGCCGCAGGTTCTTGGACTCCAAGGCGTTCTTCGTCGTGATCAAGATGCGGTTCAGATCCAACGGCTTGACCAGAAAATCATACGCACCGGCTTTCAGCGCCTGTACAGCCGTCTCCACATCCCCATGACCCGTAATCATCACTACGGGACAATCGGTAGGTTCGTCTGCGTTCTTGAGTGCCGCGAGTACTTCCATACCGTCCATCTCCGGCATCTTGATATCCGAGAAAATCAGGTCGTAAGCCTTTGCCTGCGCCATCTCCAGACCTTGTTTGCCGTTCTCAGCCACCTCTACTTCGTAACCCTCGTCGGCAAGTATCTCGCGAAGCGTGTTCCGGATTCCGCGTTCGTCGTCTATAATTAACAGTTTTGCCATCTTTTTGGTCTTTTTACTAAAAAACGGCACAAAGGTACAAAAAAATTTGCACATATCAAAATAAATTTGTAATTTTGCACCGAAAACGGAAATATAGAAAACTTTTATGTTATAGAACATATATTAACTAATTTTTTTATTTAATCTTTAAAATTTTTCAAATCATGAAGAAATTTTTTACTTTCGTAGCTGCAGTACTTTTCGCAGTTAGTGCAAGTGCAGATGTGATCTGGAGTGAGTCCCTCGACAAGAACGGCTCTTACATTGACAAGGCTGATTTCGGCAACAACTGGCCCTATGCTAGCCAATGGTATGAAGCAGGTAATTTCGTTTATGCGTACGACTCTGTAGGAAGCTACTACTGCTCAATTCGTAGCAAAAAACTGAATGGTGATACCGAGAACTCGATCGGTTTCTTCTTTGCTGCAAGCAAGGCTGCTGACCAGTGCTATCTCCACCTTGAAGGCAAAGAAGGTGCTATCGTTGAGGGCGCAGTAAACTGCAAACTGATGTTTGACATCTGCTCGTCTGAGGCGAATGGTGGCGACCTGAGCACGATGGCTGTTACCGTTAACGGTACAACGTTCCCGACTGTTGATCTCGCGTTGGGTAACAAGCTCGTTACCTCTCCGGTAGAGTTCACTCTTCCTGATGGCGACATCCAGACCATCCACATCTCCTTCGACAATGTTCCTTCGCAGAAGTTCATCGCTCACCTCCGTATTGAGGGTGAAGCTGGTCAGGCTCATGGCGAAGGCGGCATCACTCCTCAACCCGGTGGTGATACTCCTGAACTGCCTGAAGGTGTTATCTCTTGCGCAGATGCTATCATAGCTGCTGCTAACATTGCTGATCCTGAAGCGGAAAAAGCAACAGTTGAGGGCGGTGCTGTCAAGGTTCGTGGTTATGTAACGTACGCTTATTCTGCTAATAATGGTAAGCAGAGCGCATGGCTAAGCGATACAAAGGGTGCTAAGGCTGGTGTTATCCAAGGCGCTTATCTGCAAATTGCAGAAGAAGTAGCTGTTGGTGACTATGTTGAGTTAGACGGTACGCTGGCTAAATACAAAAAAGCAGCAAGTGGAGACAAACCTGCTGAGATTATTATTGAGGTAATTAACGGTACCATGTCCAAAGTGAGTGGTCAAGGCATCGAGAACGTCACTCTGACCGAGAAAGCTCAGAAAGTGATGATCGACGGTGTTATGTACATCGTTCGTGACAACAAGATGTTCAATCTCCAAGGCGCACAGGTTCGCTAATCACTTCTAATCCATCCGCCATACGTGGCGAATACAAGGGGACGCATTTACGTGCGGCCCCTTTAATTTTGTAACATGGAAACTACAAAAGTGAAAAAAGTTTCCATTTTTCTTGCATATATCAAAAAAAAGTAGTAATTTTGCAGCCGTTTTTGGGAAAGTGACTAAATAACTACTTGTCAAAATAAATGGTACATGGTAAATGACCAAATGGTAAATAACATCATCAAGACGGCAGGCGACATGTTCTTTCGCCTCGGAATCCGTAGCGTCTCCATCGACGATATATGCCATGAGTTAGGCATGTCGAAGAAGACTTTCTACGTCTATTTCGCGTCCAAAGATGAGCTGGTGGAGCAGCTGCTGCAGGCAAACATCAACTACATGGCGTCGAAGATGGAAGACCTCCTCAAGACCGGCGATTTCAAGCAACTTGTAGCGAAGTTCATCAAGCATCAGGAGGCGGAGAAGAACGACGTGCGTCGCGTGCCGCAGTTGGTCTATGACCTCAAGAAATACTACCCCAAGCAGTTTGCGCAGTTTCAGGTAAATTGCTTCAAGACCCAGAAGGAATACATCCGGCGCTATCTGGAGATGGGTCAGCAGGCGGGTCTCGTGCGCGCGAACCTTAATATAGAATTGACAGCGGTTCTTTTCGCGAAGATACACAGCGACGCGATCAATGATTTCGAGGTGATCGAAGGCCACGGGCACAACATGCACCAATTAGGCCACACGGCGATGGACGTCTTCGTACGCGGCGTGCTTTCCGAAGAAGGCCTGAAACTCTATAACTGACCCCGTAACCCAGTAATTACGTCATCCCGTAATCCCGTTATAACGAAAAAAATAAATAATATATATGAAGAAACTTTTTTTAATTTTAGCCGCTTCGCTGATAAGTAGCGTTTCTCTCATGGCAGAGGACCACGTGATGGCGGCGACGCGTAGTGCGCAACGTTCGCAGGATAGCGTGCCGGCATTGTTGCGTCTCTCGCTCAAAGAGGCGCAGGATTTTGCGGTGAAGCAGAACCGCAGCCTCAGAAACGCATCCCTCGCGGTGCAGGAAGCCTACGCCCAGCGTTGGCAAACGATCGCTTCATTGCTGCCTTCGGTCGATGGATCAATCGGAAAAAACGTCATGTACGACGATGATTTTAAGGAGAAGATGATTCTGTTCCCGGGCATGCAGCAGCCTATGTCTATGTCCCCGTGGATATACGGAGTAACAGCCGCTGTGGGTATCAACGGACAGGGTGTAGTAGGAGCGTTGCTCAACAATGTGGCGATAAAGATGAAGAAGATCGCCCTTGAGAAATCCGAGAACGAGCTGCGTAGCAGCGTCATGAGCGCATACGTCTCCGTCTTGGCGCTCCAGAGTATCACCGGACTCTTAGACTCCAGCCTTGTTAATATCCAAGGTCTCGAACAAATGACCCAGAACGCAGTGAACGTAGGTGCAGCCGAGCAGACTTCCGCCGACCAGATTCGCGTGCGCGTCAATACTCTCAAGAACAATATTAACGCCCAGAAACGAAATGTCGAACTCGCAACCAACAGCCTCAAGGTGCTGCTGAACGTGCCGGCAGAGACCGAACTCGTGCTGACGGAGAATATGGACGAAGTGCTCTCCCCGGAGCGCGTCTTGGAACTGCTGAGCCAGGACTTCGCCATCGAGAATAACCTCAACTACCAACTTCTCCAGCAACAAGTCGAACTCGCCAAACGTAATGTCCACATGGCAGGCTGGGCATACGGACCTACGGTCAGTCTGGCGTACCAATACAACTATCGTGACTATGGTAGCGAGGCGGGATTTGAGATGATGAACTCCCCGCATACAATCGCTTTTACCGTCAAGATGCCGCTCTGGTCGTCCGGTAAGCGCGCCGCGGCAGTGGTGGAGAAGAAGATCGCACTCGAGGAGGCGAAAAATACCCTCTCTGAGACCTCGGGCAACCTCGAGATCCAGTATCGCCAGCTATGCTTCGACCTCACCAACGCCTACGAGACTTATCTCAACGAGAAAGAGAATATCGAGGTCACCCAACGCGTCTTCAACTCCTCCACGGAGAAATTCAAATGGGGCGCAGCGTCGAATATCGAGCTTACCAACGCCTCCAACGATCTCATCAATGCGCAATCGACCTACGTACAGGCGATGCTCACCCTCATCAATGCACAATCCGAACTCGAAGAGTTCCTCAATAAATAACATCGACATATCGAAATATCGACATATCGAAATATCGAAAAAAATACTACCCAATATGAAGAACGAAGTTAATCGTGCCTTTATGGCTAAGAAAAAGATTTTTATTTACACCCTTGCTGCCCTGACTCTCATGGCGTGCGGCAAGTCCAAAGAAACTGCAACCCAGGAAGAGGAGCGCGTAGAGCAAGTCCGCACCACCGTCCTCCAGCCCCGTGAGATCGAGCGTGAGATATCCGTCTCGACGAACCTTCAAGGTTATATCACCCAAAACGTGGCACCCTCTCTGACCGGTAAGATCGAGCATATCTACCGTGAGGTGGGCGATCGTGTGTCTGCCGGTAGCGACCTCGTGCGCATGGACCAGACCCAGTACAAGACCACGAAGATCTCCATGGCGAACCTCACCATCGAGAAGAACCGTATTGAGATGCTGCTCAAGACCGGTTCGGCTACCCAACAACAGTATGACCAGATCACGACCCAGTATAACTCCACCAAGGAGCAGCTGGAGTTCCTGGAGACCAACACCTATGTCAAGGCACCGTTTGCAGGCGTCATCTCTGCTAAGAACTACGAGGACGGGGAACTCTACGGCGGTCAGCCGATACTCGTTCTTACCCAGCTGGACCGCCTCAAAGCGCTCGTCGCTATCCCGGAGACCTATTTCCCGCTCTTCAAAGCCGGCATGAAACTGACGCTCGCGACGGAGATCTATCCGGGTCAGACTTTCCCGGCGACGGTAGAGGTGGTCTATCCGACCATCGATCCCTCGTCCCATACCTTCCAGTGCAAGATCGTCATCCCGAATTCCAGGAACCTCTTGCGTCCGGGTATGTACGTGACGACGACCATCGGTTTGGGCAAAGCGAACGCCCTCATCATCCCTTATCAGGCGGTGGAGAAACTCGTCGGCGCGAATGACCGTTATGTGTTCGTCGTGGAGGACGGACGCGCCAAACGCGTAGCCGTCACCCTCGGTCAGCGTTTTGACCAGGATATAGAGATCATCGCCCCGGAGATCGTTCCCGGCGTAGAGGTCGTCACTACCGGTCAGCACAAACTCGTCGATGGCGTCAAAGTCAATATCGTAAAATAATCCCGAAAAATTATGGCAATTTATAAGAGTGCAATAGAAAAACCGGTAACGACCGCCCTGATCTTTGTGGCGGTGATCGTGATCGGTATATACAGTTTCCTGAAACTGCCGATAGACCAGTTCCCGGAGATGGATCCGCCGTATATCACGGTCATGACCACCTATCCGGGTGCATCGGCTTCCGAGATGGAGACCAACGTGACGAAGATCATGGAGAATGCCTTGACCTCCGTCGATCACCTGAAGCATATCACTTCGCAGTCCAAGGATAACATCTCCGTGGTGACGCTGGAGCTGGAGTGGGGTGAGAACATGGACGAAGCCGTCAACGACGTCCGTTCGTTCGTGGATATGGCGGCGAACAACCTGCCGGACAACTGCGCCAAGCCGGTGATCTTCAAACTCTCCACGAGTTCGATGCCTATCTGCCAGTACTCCATCACGGCGGATGAGACCTATGCGGGTTTGGATAAGATCCTCAACGACGAGGTGGTGCCGCAGTTGAACCATATTGACGGTATCGGAAATATCTCCCTCTCGGGTGCGCCGGACCGCTATGTCTATGTCAATATCGACCAGGAGAAACTCGATGCCTACGGTATTACCCTGGAGCAGGTGGGTCAAGTCGTTACGGCGAACAACCTCAACCTCTCTTCCGGTACCATCAAGATGCCGCAGGAGCAATACCAGATGCAGGTGCGGAGCGAGTATATCGAGTCCTCGGAGATCGAGAACCTGATGGTTGCCATGTCGCCGCAAGGTCAGCAGGTCTTCATCCGCGATATCGCTACCGTCAAGGATACTATCAAGGACCTCTCGCTGGACGAGAAGACCAACGGCCGTGAGGCGGTGCGTCTGATCATCGCCAAGCAGACCGGAGCCAACACCGTGCAGGTCTGCCGCGACGTGCGTGCCGAACTGGCGAAGATACAGAAACAGCTGCCTACGGATGTGAAGATAGAGAAGATCTACGACTCCTCGGAGAATATCCAGAACTCCATCAACTCCCTCGAAGAGTCGGTGCTTTACGCCCTCCTCTTCGTTGTGCTCGTCGTGCTCTTCTTCCTCGGCAAATGGCGTGCTACCATCATCATCGGTATCACCATCCCTATTGCCCTGATCGTGGCATTTATCTACCTCGGTTTGGCGGATTCGAGCCTCAATATCATCTCGCTTTGTTCACTGACTATCGCGATCGGTATGGTGGTGGATGACGCGATTGTTGTCCTGGAGAATATCACCCGTCACGTGGAGCGTGGCGAGGATCCGCATGAGGCGTCTATCTACGCTACCAACGAGGTATGGGTATCCGTCATCGCGACGACCCTCGTGCTCGTGGCGGTGTTCGTGCCCCTGACGATGTTGAACGGTATGGCGGGAATCATGTTCCATGAGTTGGGATGGATCGTCACCGTCGTATGCTGTACCTCGACGCTCGTGGCTATCTCCCTTACCCCGATGCTCTGTTCCAAGCTGCTGAAAGCCAAGAAAGTGCATGTCGATGAAAATGGCAACCTGGTGGACGATGAGGCAGGCAAGAAGGGCTGGTACGAGCGTACCGTCGTTCGTGCGCTGGACGTCATCGATGAGTATTACGCGAGGTCGTTAGGATGGTGCCTCAATCATAAATTCGTCACCTTCCTTATCCTTCTGGCTTTCTTTGGCCTCTCGCTCACTCCTGCGTTCATGGGCAAGATCGGTACGGACTTTATGCAACAACAGGATAACGGCCGTCTCTCCGTGACCGTCAAACTGCAGCGCGGTACGCGTATCGAGGAGACCCTCAAGACCGCACGTCATCTGGAGGCACGGTTTGTGGAACTCGTTCCGGAGATCCAGCTGATCAACACCTCCGCCGGTTCCAACGACGATGCTACCATCGCGGCGCTCTTCTCGTCCACGATGAACAACAAGATCCAGATGACCATCCGTCTGCCTAAGAAATGGGAGCGCGACCGCGATATATGGACCATCGCAGAGATTCTCCGTCAGGAGATGGCGAAATACCCGGAGATTAACGAATACCAGTGCGTCGTTTCCTCCGGCGGCCCCGGTGGTAACGGCAATACGGTCGATCTGGAGATCTACGGTTATGATTTCGATAAGACCTCCCAGTTGGCGGAGCAGTGCCGTCAGTTGATCTCCCAACTGCCCGGTGCCCGCGACGTGAATATCAGCCGTGAGGACGACCGTCCGGATATCAAGATCACCGTTGATAAGGAGAAAGCCTCGCGTCTCGGTTTGAGTTCTGCTACGATCTCCACCTACCTCCGTAACCGCGTAGCGGGTATGTCCTGCGGTTACCTCAAGGATGACGGCTCGGAGTACGATATCGTCGTGCGTCTCGAGGAGGAGGACCGCAACTCCATCTCGGATATCCTCAACCTCTCCATCCCAACTGCTACCGGCAAGTCCGTCAAACTGACCGAAGTAGCTTCCGTCGGTGAGTACTGGGCACCGCCTACCATCGAGCGTAAGGCGCGTCAGCGAATCGTCACCGTCAAGGCTACGCCGTACAACACGACGTTAGGAGAACTGGCTAATGCGATCACTTCAGAGGTGGTGCCGCAGTTGGATCTTCCTGTCGGCTATTCTACCCATATCGGCGGTAATGTCGAGACCCAGCAGGACACGTTCCACGACATGATCCTTCTCGGTCTGATGATTATCATGCTTGTGTATATCGTCATGGCCTCGCAGTTCGAGTCCCTCCGTATGCCGGCGATCATCATGTTCACGATTCCGTTTGCCCTCTCGGGTGTCATCATCGCCCTTTGGCTCACCGGCCGTTCGCTGGATATGATCGGTGCGCTCGGTCTGGTGCTTCTGGTGGGTATCGTCGTCAAGAACGGTATCGTGCTCGTGGACTATATCAACCTCATGCGTGAGCGTGGATACGAGCTTAATCAGGCTATCCAGATGTCCGGACGGAGCCGTATCCGTCCGGTGCTCATGACGGCGTTCACTACCATCCTCGGTATGATCCCGATGGCGGTGTCGTCCGGTGAAGGTGCCGAGATGTGGCAACCGTTAGGTATCGTCGTCATCGGCGGTCTGACCGTCTCGACCTTCCTGACCTTGTATGTCGTGCCTGTCCTCTACGGCGTTATGTCCCGTCACGGCGACCGAGACAAACAGGAAGCCCTCCGCAAGAAATTCATCTTCATGGACCTCAAAGTAAAGAAAGGAGAAGAGAAATGAAAAGCGTTATGATTGTATTCAATCAGGCCAATACCGGCCGAGTGGAGTATATGTTGGACGTACTGGGTATCAAGGGCTTCACGTTCTTCGAACAGGTACAGGGTCGCGGAACCAACGGCGGTGAACCCCGTCGCGGTACTCACGCCTGGCCGGAGATGAACTCCTGTGTCATCACCGTCGTGGAAGAGGAACAGCTCCCTGCGCTCCTTGAGTCCATCAAGAAACTCGACCTCCGTAACGAAGAAGTCGGCGTCCGCGCCTTCGTCTGGGATATCGTAGCTACCGTATGATCAAGCTACAACATATATCCAAGTCTTTCGGCTCGCAGAAAGTGCTGAACGACGTCTCCCTGGAGATCCCCGCAGGTCAGATCGTTGGCTTGCTGGGACCTAACGGTGCCGGCAAATCGACGTTGATGAAGATTCTCATCGGCCTCTGGTCTGCCGACTCAGGCACCGTCTCCGCCCCCTCTCGTATCGGTTACCTGCCGGAGAACAACCCCCTCTACGAAGACATGTACGTCTCCGAGTATCTCTCCTTCATGGCCGGCCTGACCTCTGTCAGCCCGAAGGGCGGTCTGTCAGGCGAAGCCGGTCTGTATTCTGTCAGCGAAGCGGTCTCTGCTCTTATCGAGCTTGTGGGCCTCTCCCCCGAGCGTCACAAACACATCCGTGAGCTCTCCAAAGGCTACCGCCAACGCGTAGGGCTCGCCCAGGCGCTCCTCGGTGACCCCGAGCTCCTCATCCTCGATGAACCCACCACCGGCCTCGACCCCAACCAACTCGTCGAGATACGTGCCCTCATCAAGAGTCTTTCTGGCGGAGCCGGTCTTTCGACTTTCGACTTTCGACTAAAATCACGTTCCGTGATTTTGTCCACCCACATCCTTCAGGAGGTCCGCGAGATGTGCGACCGAGTCATCATCCTCGACCACGGCACCATCAAGGCCGACCTACCCATCGACCAGATACCCGATTTAGAAACCCTCTTTCACGAAAAAACCCAAAATTAAGTCTATTGTCTTTGAGCGGCTCTGCCGCGGTCTTTCGACTTTCGACTTTTGACTTTTTACTAATATGTCCGAATTTGACATCCGAAACCAAATGAACGAGAAGGAGCAAGACTCCGCGCTCCGACCTTTATGCTTCGCCGACTTCGCCGGTCAGAGCAAAGTGACCTCTAACCTCAAGATCTTCGTCGAGGCAGCCAAACTGCGCCGCGAGTCCCTTGACCACGTGCTGCTCTTCGGCCCTCCGGGATTAGGTAAGACCACCCTCGCGAACATCATCGCCAACGAACTTGGCGTGGGCTTTAAGATCACCTCCGGACCGGTCCTCGACAAGCCCGGTGACCTCGCAGGACTCCTCACTTCGCTCGAGCCCAACGACGTCCTCTTCATCGATGAGATCCATCGTCTCTCTCCGATCGTCGAGGAGTACCTCTACTCCGCCATGGAGGACTACCGCATCGATATCATGATCGATAAGGGTCCTTCGGCGCGCACGATCCAGATCGACCTCAACCCATTCACCCTCATCGGTGCTACCACGCGTTCAGGTCTCTTGACCTCGCCGCTCCGAGCACGTTTTGGCATTAACTGCCATCTTGAGTACTACGACGCGGATATCCTCTCGGGTATCGTCGCGCGCTCAGCGGGACTGCTGAATGTGGAGATTAACTCCAAGGCTGCCGGAGAGATTGCCCGGCGTTCACGCGGTACGCCCCGTATAGCCAACGCCCTCTTGCGACGCGTGCGAGACTTCGCACAGGTCAAAGGCGACGGCACTATCGACCTGGAGATCGCCCAATACGCCCTCGAGGCGCTCAATATCGATACTTTCGGTCTCGATCAGATAGATAACAAACTGCTCACAACCATCATCGATAAGTTCCGCGGCGGACCTGTTGGACTCAACACCATCGCTACCGCCATGGGCGAAGATGCCGGCACTATCGAGGACGTCTATGAGCCGTACCTCATCAAGGAAGGATTCATCAAACGTACCCCGCGCGGACGCGAGGCAACGCCGCTGGCTTACGAGCATTTGGGCAAGACTCCCCTTGCGCCTGATGGCCAGCAATCGATCTTCTGAAATCAGAACGCTACTTTCGGCGCTTTGTTGGAACCCTCTTCGGCCTCGAAGTAGGGTTTCTTTTCGAATCCGAACATGCCTGCGAGCAGGTTATTCGGGAATCGGCGGATCATGGTGTTGTAAGCCCGAGCTTCTTCGTTGAAGAGCTGGCGCGCTACCGTGATGCGGTTCTCCGTGCCCTCTAACTGTTGCTGCAGGTCGCGGAAGTTCTCGTTAGCCTTCAGATCCGGATAACTCTCCGCTACGGCTAACAACCGCCCTAATGCCTGACTCAGGTCTCCTTGAGCTGCCTGATAAGCGGCTAACTGCTCCGGCGTGGCTGTACTCGGATCGATGGTGATCTGCGTAGCGCGAGCGCGAGCGGAAACGACCGCTTCCAACGTCTCCTGCTCATGCGATGCGTAACCCTTGACCGTCTCCACAAGGTTCGGGATCAGGTCGGCACGACGCTGATATTGGTTCTCTACTTGTGCCCACGCGGACTCCACCTGCTCTTCGGCAGTCACAAAACGGTTGTACACGCCTGCGCACCATAATACGATGATTGCCAGTACTCCCAGTACCGCAATCCACGGCATTAATTTTTTCATATATCTTTCTACTTTCTACTTTCTACTTTCGACTCCCTACCATTTCCCTCCTGCGCCGCCACCGCTGGTGGAGCCGCCGCCCCAGGAACCGCCGCCGCCCGACGACCATCTGCCGCCGCGCGACGAACCCGACGACCTGGACTCATGTACCAGCTTGGGTATGCGTTCCTCTAGGGTGAACTCATGCCCGCAGTTCTTGCATTTGTACGTTACTCTCGCTTTTCCGTCATAGTCATACGTCGCGTATTCCAATGTCTCGCGGTGGATCTCATGCCCCTTGCGTTTATGGCATTTAGGACATCGCTTGATTGAGTCAATCCAACCCAATACGAAAAGCCCCAGAACAAACAGGATCGCACCGCCAATCATAACCCTCTCCATCACGGACCATCCGAACCATTCCTCCTCCTCTTCTTCTCCGAACCGCCCGCGGTTGGTTACGCTCCTTACCGCCTGCAGCTCCTCCGGCGTCTCCCCGTCGGTACATACGTCGTAGATGGCTAATACGCCTAAGCATATTCCCATGTCATAGTCGCCCTCGCGGAAAGAAGGGAACATCTCCTCGTACATGATCTTCGAGCAGATACCGTCCGTCAGCACCCCTTCTATACCCGTGCCGGTCATGATGCGCAGGTCGTGACTCTCTCCCGCAAAGAGGATTAGCACACCTGTGTTCTTCCCTTTCTGACCGATGCCCCATCGTTGGAATAACTCGTAGGCGAAATCGAACGCATCCTCCTCTCCGATGGACTCTAACACCACGACGCACAACTCCACCTCCGTCTCTTGCTCCAACCGCGCCGCGCAGCCGTTGACCCAATTCACCGTCGAGTCCGATAGGATCCCGTCCGGGTTGGATACATAGTACTCCTGACCCTGACTCTTGGGGTTCGGTACTTCTTCCGGAGTATACACCTCCGCATAACTGATCGTCGCGAAAAACAGCGCAAGAATTATTCCTACTCGTCTCATGGCATACTAATTTTGCTGCAAAGGTACAACTTTTTTTGCATATATGCAAGCACGCCCACGATTTTCTCCGATTTTTCTTGCGTATCTCGTTTTTTTGTTGTACCTTTGCACCCGAAAAAAATGTTGCACTATGAGAAACATCATTGTTAGTATTCTGGCGTTATGCCTGTTAATGACGGGTTGTAACTCGCGTACGCCGCAGTATCGCATCGGCGTGAGTCAGTGTCTGGACGATGCGTGGCGGCAGAAGATGAACTATGAGATGGAGCGGGAGTTGCTGCTCCATCCGGACATGTCTCTTTCGCGCCGTATTGCCTACGGCAGCAATGAGTTGCAGTGTGCCCAGATCGATAGTTTTATCAAAGAGCGCGTAGATCTGCTGATTGTCAGTCCCAACGAGGCGAAGCAGGTACAACCCGCTGTGACGAGGGCTTATCGGGCAGGTATTCCTGTGATTGTAGCCGACCGCCGTGTCCCCGGTGACGAATGGACCGCTTTTATCGGCGGCGACAACTACAAAGTCGGCCGACTGATGGCGCAATGGGTGACGGGGAAGGCGAAAAGTGAAAGGTTAAAGGCGAAAAGGGAGCCATTCGTCGTACTGGAGGTAGCCGGTCTGCCGGGCTCGACGCCTGCCACGTTGCGCCACAAGGGTATGATGGAGGGTATAGAGGCTGCAGATACTAAAGGCTGTATTGTAGTAGAGAGTGTGATGGGAAGCTGGTACAAGGAGAACGCTCATGAGGTCGTCTCCGAGTACTTGGAGACTCATCCTCTGCCGGATGTTATCGTAGCGCATAACGATCTTATGGCTATCGGTGCCGCCGAGGCTGTGGCCTACTATCAAACCTCCCATCTCAAGTCTCAACGATATGTTCCTATCATGGGTGTGGACGGTATTCATCCGGGTTTGCAGGCTATCGTTGACGGTATGATCGAATGCTCCGCTACGTACTCCTCACGGGGCGATATGCTGATTGATGCCGCCGCGCACATCTTACATGAAGAACCGTACGTGCATGACACCGTGCTGGAAACGGCGCTCGTGGATATCACCGCCGCGTACCCCATGCTCAAACAGGTCGAGGCTATCACCCGCGATCTGGAGACCCTGCATATCGTACAGACGCAGGCGGAAAGCAAATGGAGACAGTTACGCTTCGACCGATTTATACTGATTCTCTTTGTGGTGTTTTTCTTTGTTCTATTCGTCATCACCTTAGCCTATGTCTTCATCAAGCAACGTAAGATCCAAACGGAGATCAAGCATGATATTATCCCGCAGCTGGAGAATATGCAGGAGGCGATCCAGCTCAGTAAGAAAGACGAAGCCTTTGCTGAGAGGCTGCGTCAAGTGGTTGACGATTATCTGACAGATCCGAATCTGACCGTAGAGTTCTTAGGTAGTAAACTGCAACTAAGCCGCACGCAACTCTTTCGTCGAGTGAAAGCAGTTGCCGGGAAGGGACCGCTGGATTATATCCGTGAACGGAGACTGGCACGAGCTGACGAATTGCTTCGAACAACCGATATGACCATCCAGCAAGTCGCTTTGGAACTTTGTTTCTCCAGTCCCGGCTATTTCACCAAATGTTATAAGGAATACTTCGGACACCTGCCCAGTGTGCGCTAAAATGAAACATTTATAAATACTAATTTTGTTGCAAAATATGTTACATTTGTTGCAGTGAAACATCAGTGGCATATTTTGCAACATTATTTTTTGCGCATGTGCCAAAAAGCGCGTACTTTTGCAGCGGAATTGAGTTTGACTCGGTTTCGTTGCTTAACTTTTTATTTAAATTTTAACATATCATGAATTCAAAAAGTGTAATTTTAGCCTTTCTTTGGATGCTATGCTTCACGGCATTCGCTCAGGCGCAAGTGACTGCGACGGGTGTTGTGGTAGATGCAGCTACGGGTGAGCCGATTATTGGAGCGTCTGTACTGGAGGAGGGCACATCGAATGGTACAATCACCGATTTCGATGGTAATTTCTCACTTCCCGTCGGCAAGGATGCCATGGTAGTGATTTCGTATGTGGGCTATAAGACCCAGCAGTTATTCCCGAAAGCGAACATGAAAGTCTCCCTTGCGGAGGACAGCGAGGTGCTGGAGGAAGTGGTAGTAACCGGTTATACGACGCAGCGCAAAGCCGACCTGACCGGTGCTGTTTCTGCTATCTCGGCTAAGGATTTGGAGAAACAGCAGGAGAACAACCCGATGAAAGCCCTGCAGGGTAAGATCCCGGGTATGAATATCTCCGCCGACGGTAACCCCTCCGGTGCGGCAACGGTCCGTATCCGTGGTATCGGTACGCTCAACGACAACGACCCGCTTTATATCATCGACGGTGTGCCTACCAAATCCGGTATGCATGAGTTGAACCCCAACGATATCGAGTCCATCCAAGTGTTGAAGGATGCCGCTTCGGCTTCTATCTACGGATCGCGTGCCGCGAACGGCGTCATTATCATCACCACCAAGAAGGGTGCGGAGGGTAAGATCCGCGTGGATCTGGACGCGAGCGTAGCGGTGCAGTCGTACACCAACCGGATGAAGGTGCTCAACTCCGAGGAGTTCGGCCGCGTGATGTGGCAGGGATATGTGAATGACCGCGAGAACCCGAACACCAATGCCTTGGGATACAGTTACGACTGGGGTTATGACGCGCAGGGTTATCCGGTGCTCAATAGTATGGTCATGAAAAAGTACCTCGACGATGCGGGAACGGTGCCTGCCGCCAACACGGACTGGTATGCCGAGACCACGCGCCCGGGCGTGATACAGAATTATAATGTGTCGGTATCCAACGGCGGTCAGAAGGGTAGTTCCTTCTTCTCGCTCGGATACTATAAGAACGATGGTGTCATCAAGACCTCGGATTTCTCCCGTTTCTCGGCGCGTATCAATACGGACTACAAGATCCTGAAGGACTACGTGACAATCGGTGAGAACTTCACGTTGAACAGAACATCCGAGGTTACCGCTCCCGGCGGGTTCCTGCAGAATGTGCTGCAGTTCAACCCCTCGCTGCCGGTATATACCACGGAGGGCGAGTTCGCCGGTCCGGTAGGCGGTTACCCTGATCGTGAGAACCCGGTAGCACGTCTGCAGCGCAACAAAGACAACCGATATACCTATTGGCGTATCTTCGGTAACGCGTTCATCAATATCAATCCCTACAAGGGCCTGAATATCCGCACCACGGCGGGTATTGACTATGCCCAGAAGAAACAACGTATCTTTACTTATCCCATCACGGAAGGTACAATGGCGAACGACAAGAACGCCGTAGAAGCAAAGCAGGAGCATTGGCTCAAATGGATGTGGAACGCCATCATCACCTATAACCTGGATATCAACAAACACCGCGCAGACTTCCTGCTCGGTACCGAGTTGAACCGCGAGATTGATGAGTATTTCTCCGGCTACAAAGAGGATTTCCTGTTGCTCAATACCAATTACATGTGGCCGGACGCAGGTGTAGGCCAGGCGCAGGCATATGGTAACGGCGGAGGTTATTCGCTGATCTCTTTCTTCGGGAAAGCCAACTATAGTTACGACAACCGCTACCTCGTATCTCTGACGATGCGCTATGATGGTTCAAGCCGTTTCGGTAAAAACAACCGCTTTGCTTTCTTCCCCTCTGTTTCCGCCGGTTGGCGTATCAGCCAGGAGAAGTTCATGGCAGGAGCCAATTCGTGGTTGGACGATCTGAAACTGCGTGTTTCGTGGGGTCAGACGGGTAACCAGGATATATCCTCTACAGCCCGTTATTTCATCTATGTGAGCAACTACGGTATCAACGAGTCCGGCGGACAGAGCTACGGTACCTCGTACGACATCGAAGGTACGAACGGCGGCCATACCCTTCAGTCCGGTTTTAAACGGGACCAGATCGGTAATGATGATATCAAATGGGAGACAACCTCTCAGACCAACGTAGGTCTTGATTTCTCTTTCTTCAAACAGACGTTCTACGGCTCGTTCGACTGGTTCTACAAGCAGACAAACGATATCCTCGTGCTTATGGACGGTATCAGTGCTATGGGTGAAGGAGCGTCCAAATGGATCAATGCCGGCGCGATGGACAACATGGGTGTGGAGCTCTCGCTGGGTTACCGCAACCAGACCAAGACAGGCTTCAAATACGACATCACTGCCAACCTCTCGCACTATGACAACAAAGTGACCCGTCTCCCGGAGACGATAGCCGCTAAAGGCACTTTCGGCGGTAACGGCGTGCAGTCGGTCGTAGGACACGCGATGGGATCGCAGGTGGGGTATGTAGCCGATGGTATCTTCAAGAGCCAGGATGATATAGACAACCATGCTATCCAGGAGGGCGCAGGTCTCGGACGTATCCGTTACCGTGACCTCAACGGAGACGGGCGTATCACCGAGGCGGACCAGACCTGGATCTATTCGCCGGTACCGGCCGTTTCGTTCGGCGCGAACTTCTATTTTGAGTACAAGGGCTTTGACCTCACCCTCTTCTTCCAAGGTGTCGGAGGCGTACAGGTGATCACGGATCTCAAGAAGGAGACGGATATCTGGGCGGGTCTTAATATCGGTAACCTCAACAAAGGCGCACGCCTGTTAGACGCATGGTCCCCGACGAATCCCAATAGCGATATTCCGGCTGTTTCCCTCAAGGACAACAACAATGAGAAACGCGTGAGCTCGTATTGGGTGGAGGACGGTTCGTTCCTCAAACTCCGTAACCTCCAGTTAGGCTACAACCTTCCCAAAACCGCTTGCGACAAGATGAAGATGCAGAACTGGCGCTGGTTCGTTTCCGCCCAGAACGTATTCACCATCCATTCGGCTAAGTTTACCGGCGTGGATCCCGAGAACCCCAACTTCGGCTATCCTATCCCGCTGACCGTTACACTGGGAACAAAAATAACATTCTAAATTGAAAGGGAAAAAATTATGAAACATACAATGAATAAAATAGTACTTGGTACTTTGTCCCTTTGTACTTTGCTGCTCGCTTCCTGCGACGGTTTTCTGAACTACAACGAACCGCAGGCTACGCTAAGTCTGGAGCAGGCCACCGATCCGCAATATGTGGACAATGTGGTGATCTCCGCATATGCGGTGTTCATCTCCGCGGAGGATATTAACTCCTCCTTCTCGATGTGGAACTTCGATGTCCGTTCCGACGATGCCTACAAGGGCGGTAACGGAACCTCCGACGGCGACGTCTTCCACCAATTGGAAATCAGTCAGGGTATTCTTACCACCAACTGGAATATCAATGACATGTGGGTGCGCCTGTACAACTGCCTGAGTCGTGTTAATACGGCTATCGACGTGCTGAATAACACGGATGAGGCAAAATACGAACTCAAGGAGCAACGTCTCGCCGAGATGTATTTCCTGCGTGCGTACGGCCATTTCCTGCTCAAACGGCTCTACAAGAACATCCCGTTCGTCGTCAAGAGCAATATGACCCCCGATGAGTACAACGCTCTCACCAATACCGAGTATTCGAATAACGAGGGATGGCAGGTGATTGCCAATGACCTGGAGAAGGCTTATGCCGTGCTGCCTGTTCATCAGGAAGATAAGGGCCGTCCTACCAAAGCGGCTGCGGCTGCGCTCCTGGCGAAGGTCTATCTCTACAAGGCTTACCGTCAAGACAACCCCGGTTCCCACAAGGTGACCGAGATCAACGCGGAGGATCTGCAGCAGGTAATCAAATATACCGATCCCGCTATCTATTCGGAAGGCGGATACGGACTGGAGGCGGATTTCCACAACAACTTCCGTCCCGAACCGCAGTATGAGAACGGTATTGAGAGTATCTGGGCTATGCAGTATTCCATGAACGACGGTACCAAGTACGGCAACCTCAACTGGTCATATGGTCTGATTGTCCCGAATATACCGGGCGTAACGGACGGTGGTTGCGACTTCTACAAACCATCCCAGAATATCGTGAATGCGTTCCGCACGGACGATTCCGGACTGCCTTATCTGGATTCCTATAACGCAAAAGACTATGACAAGACGAACGAGAATGCCGACACCCGTCTCTTCCTGACGATCGGTATCCCCGGTCTGCCGTATATGTTCAACCCCAAATACATGATGGCGACTACCGGTGTATGGAGCCGTTCCAACGGTCTGTACGGCTACTACGTATCGTTCAAGCATAACGTGGATCCTGATGGCGGTTATCTGATCAAAGGTTCCTGGTGGGGATCCCCGATGAACCGTATCGTGCTCCGTTATGCAGACGTCATGCTGATGAGGGCGGAGGCGGAAGCGCAGCTCGGCAGTAATCTCGCGGACGCGATGAAACAGGTGGACGACCTGCGTAACCGCGCATCCCAGAGCACGGCTATGCTCGGCAACTACGACCTCAAGTACGGAGTCTCGATGAAGGTGCGCCCCTACAATGACGTACCCGGTCAGGACGAGGTGCTCAAACGCGTCAAGATGGAGCGCCGTCTGGAAATGGCGATGGAGTCCGAGCGCTTCTTCGACCTCGTGCGCTGGGGAGAGGCTAAAGCTGTTATCCAGAAATACTACGATGAAGAGGCCAAGAAATGCAATATCTACGAGGGAGCCGTGTTCACGGAGGACAAGAACGAGTACCTGCCTATTCCTCACCAACAGATAGCGGCTTCCAACGGACATTATAAACAAAATATAGGAGGATGGTAATTATGAAAACAATCAATAAAATAGCCCTTGTACTTTGTACATTGTCCCTTTGTACATTCTTCCTTGCCTCCTGCAACAAGAAGGAGAGCCGGATGAATCTGGACGGGGATTGCCGGATTGAAACTCTGACACTCAATGATTCCTGTACGGCGGTAATCAACCACACGCTCCGCACGGCTGTCGTGCGCATACCTAAGGTATATGACGAGACGGCGATGACGGTAACCGATATCACCCTCTCGCCGGGAGCCAAAGCCACGCTGAGGGTAGGCGATCAACTGAATATGCTCACTGCGCATAGCGTCCGTGTCACGAATAATGATGTGTTCCTGGATTACACGCTGTCCGTCAAACATGACGAGGTGAAGATCCTCGGTTTCTCCATCAACGGTCAGTATGAGGGAATCATCAATGACAAACTGAACACGATCTTTGTACAAGTCCCCGGTGATCTGGATGTCACCTCCCTTATCCCGAACGTCACGATGACGGAAGGGGGCGTATGCACGCCGGCTAATGCGGTAGCCTGCGACTTCACCAATCCTGTCCTCTTTACGGCAATCTATAAGACTGATACCGTGCAATTCACCGTAACGGTACGCGCCATGACGCACCCGAAGTACATCTTCGTAGGTCAGGCGGATCGCCTGCAACGCCTTACGATGGAGGAGCAGGTAGCCGGCTCATGGCTGCTGAGTAATGTTGATTCGTCGGCTTACGCCTCTTTCGCTGATCTGGCCGCCGGCAAGATCAGTCTGGCGAAATGCAAGGTCATCTGGTGGCACTTCAATGTGGAGAAAACCAACCCTGTACAGTCCTTTGAGCAGTTTGAGTATGAGGCGGAAGAGTTAATGAAAGCTCCTGTGCTGGACACGCTCAAAGCCTATTACCAGAGGGGCGGTTCGTTCCTGCTCTCGCGCTATGCCACCTTCCTGCCTGCCTACATCGGCCAGAATAAAGTGGCGCCGGACAACTGCTGGGGTAATCCCGAGACCAATGCCGAAGTGTGCGGAGGCCCGTGGGATTTCAATATCGCCGGTTATACCGCTTGCCCGCTTTATCAGGGAGTCAAGTTCAACGGCGACCCGAACAAAGTACCGACCACCGACCCGGGCTATAAGATCACCAATACCACCACCCAGTTCCTCGTAGGAGAATACCGTAATTATGCCACCATTGACGAGTGGCGTACTGCAACCGGTGCGAAAGAACTGAACTTCAGTGGCGGGACGGAAATAGCTTTCTGGGAGTTCCCCGCGGCGGCTCCACGAGGAGGCATCGTTTGTATCGGTTCCGGGACGTTCGATTGGTATTCGCCCTCCGATGACTACCTCGAGAATTTCCATACCAACGTGCCCAAGATAACGGAAAATGCATTTAATTATCTTTCTAAATAACGCATTATGAGAACTACGAATATAATGGCCTTTATGGCATTTGCGGCGTCACTCTTTATCGGGTGCTCGCCTGCCAACGAGCCGGAGAAAAAGGATTGGGACAATACCACCTCCTATTTCAAATCCAGCGATGAGAAAACCAGCTCCACTTTCTATCGTCCTTATGCGGGATATGTTGGAGATGTGATGCCTTTCTATGATCCGGTACAAAAGGACTATAAGATCCTTTACCTGCAGGAGTTCCGCCCCAATACGCCGGATTCCTACCACCCCTTCTGGGGCGTGACGACCACTGATGCGGCTACCTATACCTCGATGGGAGAGGTGCTCCCCACAGGCTCCAAATACGAGCAGGACGCCGCCCTCGGTACCGGATGCGTGGTCTATAACGAGGCGGATAAACTCTACTATATCTTCTATACCGGCAACTTCCCTCTGGCGAAAGCTACGGATAGCCGGGAGGTAGTGATGTTCTCCACTTCGCCGGATTTCAAGGTATGGACCAAGAACCCCATCTTCCGCCTGCGCGGCGTGGATAACGGATACAGCCGCAATGATTTCCGTGACCCCTGTGTTTGGAAGGACGGCGACACATGGCATATGATCGTCAGCACTTATGAGGGCAACAAGGGCGTTCTGGCGGAATACACCTCGCCCGATCTACAATCATGGACCCACAAAGGGGTGTTTGCGCGCATGGTCTTTGACGGAGACCGGTTCATGGAGTGCCCCGATGTCTTCCGGATGGGCGACTGGTGGTATATCGTCTATAGCGACATGAGTAATTTTGAGCGCCGCGTGCATTACATCAAAGGACGCACCATGGAGGAACTCAAAGCCAATATCCCTGTCGGCTATTGGCCGGACAGATACAAAGAGGGCGCGCTCGACAGCCGTGCTTTCTATGCCGGCAAGACGGCTACCGACGGTAACTACCGCTATATCTGGGGATGGTGCCCTACACGTGCCGGAGAGGATAACACCAAAGCCAACAACGACGGCGGTGAACCCGATTGGGCGGGATCCATGATGGTGCACCGAGTGATACAGGACTCCGTTGACGGCACACTCTCCCTCGTCGAGGTGCCGGCTCTCAAAACCAAATATAACAGAGAACTGACGGTCAAGGAAATGAAACGTTTCGGAGAAGGAGATACCATAACGGCTATCCCTGACGGCTATCACATGATGGCGTATAGCTCCATCCTCTTCAATACACTCGGCTACCACAACCATATTTCCATGACCGTTACCACGGAAGACGAGAAGGACGGATTCGGTATCTCCTTTGCGCGTGGCACAGACTATGAGAAATATTACTCCGTGATGGTGCGCCAGGACCGCAACCCGGGCAACCAACCCGAGCGCAGGCATACCCACCAGATCTATTTCGAGGAGGAGAACGGTATCTATAATATCGCCGGGGCGGAGAGCTACTCCTTCCCCACACCGGAGGATAACACCTACCGGATTGATATCTATACCGACAACTCGGTCTTCGTGATGTATATCAACGGCACGGTGGCTTATACCAACCGTATCTATGGTATCCAGCGTAACTGTTGGTCCGTCAACTGTTACGATGGCGCGATGACGGTGAAAGATATTCATGTTAAACAATATTAAACACAACAGATATGAGAAAATTCTTTCTTATGGCGCTCATGACAGCGCTGGTCGTAGCAAATAGCAATGCGGAAGATATCTTCTACGGACCTCATGCCGTTTCGTGGGGCACGCCGCTCAACTTAGCTCCTGAGAATTTTGCCAATGCCGAGCCGGGCGACAAGATCGTGGTTACATACACTGATGCCAAAGAAATGGAGAATGGTAAGAACAAAGGCAGTGTCATCGAGTTCAAAGTGATGAACGAGCATTTCGACCACCTCGCCGGCTCACGTGACGCCTTGAGAATCTGGGATAATGGTCGCACGGAGCAATTCCTTACCGCACCGGCTGTAGATAGCCTCAAAGCACACGGACTGCAAATCATCGGTAATGATTTCACCGTCACCAAGGTGGAACTGCTGTTCGGTAAATATCTACGCAACGAGGGTACGCTGGTATGGACAGGCTTCTTCTGGGCGGACAGTTGGTCTTCCCTCGAGATTTACAAAGAGAGCTATTCCTTCATCGACCTCTCCAAATATCAGGCAATACGGTTCTACACGGAGGCTGAGAGTGGTGAATATGTCCTCAATTTCCTCAAGGACTGGGGACCCGGTGATAAATTTGCTGACCAAACCAACATGACCGACGGAGAGGGATTCAAACAACTACTCCTCACCGACGAACTCCGTACCAAGATGGCGGAGGCTCCCAAGTGGATAATCCAGTTCAATAAGGAGAAAATCAAACCCTTCAACGTAACCGATATCGTCCTCGTGGAAGATGCTACCCAGGCTCTGGAGAAGATCAATACCTCGCCTGAACCCGCACGGAAAGTCCTCCGCAACGGGCAAATCCTTATCGAGCATGACGGACAATACTACAACCTGTTAGGCATGACTCTATAAATAACAATATTAACCCTTTAAAATTAAATCATTATGAAAAAGATTTTTCTCTTTGTTGCAGTAGCTGCTATGAGCATCTCTGCATCAGCAACGGAGTTATTCAGCGGTTCACACCAAGTATCGTGGGATACCCCTCTCAACCTGGAAGCAGCCAAGTTCGCTGACGCTGTCGCAGGTCAGAAAATCGTGGCTGCCTATACGGACGCATCCGATGGTATCGAGTGCAAAGTATTGGATGTATGGAGCATGGTTCCCGGTCTCAAAAAAGACAACTGGATCAGTGGAGATGGTACATTCGAGTTCATCTTGACACAACCGGCTCTCGAGGCCTTGCAGGCGCATGGTCTTCAACTCGTTGGAAACCATTTCACTTTGACCTCTGTGGAGTTAGTAGATGGTAGAGTGCTGCATGAAGGAACAACCATCTGGGCTGGTTTCTTCTGGGCAAATGATTGGGAAAACAGTACGTTGGTTCTCAATAAAGAGACTGCTACTTCTGTTGACTGGAGCGGCTATTCTGCTGTACGTGTGTACCACGAGGCAGGTCGTGATAACTTCGAAGTTAATCTAAGAAGAAACTGGGACAATGCCGGATTTATCGTAGGTACCGATGGCAATTTCGCTGAGACCATGACCGTCACGGATGCTGAGGATCATTCCTATAAAGAGTTCGCACTCACAGATGATGCACGTACGGCTGCAACTGTAGAAACGGATGAGTTCATTATGCAATGCTACAAAGGTGATAATCAAGATGCCTTCAACATAACCGACATCGTACTCGTTATGGAGGAGGAAACTACCGCTATCAGCAATACCGCTGTTGAGAGCAAGGCTGTTAAGTTCTTCGAGAACGGTCAGCTCGTGATCATCAAGAATGGTGTTAAGTACAACGCCCTCGGCGCACAATTATAATCTATATCCGGTACAGGCGGCTGATTACCGCCTGTACTGACAAATCAAAAAATACTATCAATGAAACACTCCGTTCTTACAGTATGTGGCATGCTGCTTCTTGCCGCCGGATGTACGCACCGTACTCCTGCCACACACCCGACCGACGAACCTTTCCGTTCGGTCTATCACCACTCACCTGCTGCCAATTGGATGAATGATCCGAATGGTATGTTCTACGACGAGGCCAACGGTATCTGGCACCTCTACTACCAGCACAATCCCTTTGGTACTACCTGGGGACCGATGCACTGGGGACATGCCACTTCGACCGACCTCCTCACTTGGGAGGAACACCCCATTGTACTTTATCCGGATTCTATCGGAACGATCTTCTCCGGCTCGGCAGTCATTGACAAAGATAACACCGCCGGCTTTGGAGAGAACGCTATCGTAGCTATCTTCACTCAGTCCGAGCGTATCGGGCAACATCAGTCTATCGCGTATAGCACCGACGGCGGTTATACCTTCACCAAGTACGAAGGAAACCCGGTTCTCATGGGCGACATCGCAGACTTCCGTGATCCGAAAGTGACTTGGGATGGCGATCATTGGCTCATGACGCTTGCTTGCCAGCAGGAGATCCGTTTCTATGCTTCGCCGAACCTCAAAAATTGGGAATACCTTTCGTCCTTTGGAAAAGATCTCGGTGCACACGGCGGTGTCTGGGAGTGCCCCGAACTGATCAAATTGAAAATGACAAATGACCAAATGGTAAATAAATTTGTCCTCCTCGTTTCCATCAACCCCGGTGGACCGTTTGGCGGCTCTGCTACCCAATATTTCATAGGCGATTGGGACGGCAAGACATTCTCAGTCTGTCAGCGAAGCGATCTGTCAGCAGAGCGGTCTAACAGTGCTAACGGTCTGTCAGGCGTAGCCGGTCACGAAGTAAATTGGCTTGACTACGGCAAGGACAATTACTCCACTTTCACTTTCCATAACTCCCCTGATGGTCGTTTGGTAGCTATCGGATGGATGTCTAACTGGCAGTACGCAGAAGTCGTTCCTACCGTCGCTTTCCGCTCGCAGAACACTATCGCCCGCGATCTGTCGCTTTTTCAGGATGACGAAGGACAATACCGCGTAGCCGTCAAACCCTCTCCGGAATCTTTGGCGCTTCGTGGCGAGGAGACCAGATACCTGCCGGATGCCGGTATCGTCGAACTGGAGCTGGACGGCAAACAGGATGCGCTCATCACTCTCTCCAACGACAAAGGAGAGAAAGTGGTCATGAACCTGGACGTGCACCGACGTACCTTCTCCATGGATCGTACCGCTTCGGGTGATTGCTCTTTCTCCCATGATTTTGCAGCACGCACGGTCGCGCCGCTCTTCATCAAACGCGATACCTATAAGGTTCTTCTCTTCATCGATCATTGCTCGATTGAGGCGTTTGATGCCGAAGGCGCTTGGTCGATGACCAACCTCGTCTTCCCTTCCGAACCCTACAACCATCTCGATGTACAAGGTGGAGAAGCGAAAATCTACAATGTAAAAATCTAAATTGTTAAATGTCTAAATAAATGAACAAATGGAAAATGACAAAATGGTAAATAAATGGGCCCTTTTGCCCGTGATGCTCTGTTTCTTCACTATGGGCTTTGTGGACCTCGTGGGTATCGCTTCCAACTACGTGCAGCAGGACCTCGGTCTGACGCATTCGCAAGCGAACATCATGCCTTCGCTCGTCTTCTTCTGGTTCCTTATCTTCTCCGTGCCGACGGGTATGCTGATGAATAAAATCGGTCGTAAGAAAACCGTCCTTCTCTCTATTCTCGTCACCGTCCTCTCGCTCATCCTGCCTCTCTGCGGTGAGAGTTACGCGATGATGCTCTGCGCTTTCTCGCTTCTCGGTATAGGTAACGCGCTGATGCAGACTTCGCTTAATCCGCTGGTGTCGAATATCGTCACGGGTAACCTCTCCTCGACGCTGACCTTTGGTCAGTTCGTCAAGGCGATCGCCTCTTTCCTCGCACCCTATATCGCCATGTGGGGCGCTACGGCGGCTATCCCTCACATGGGCTTGGGGTGGAAAGTGCTCTTCCCGATCTATGCCATCATCGGTATTGTCGCTATCCTTGCGCTGGCGTTCACATCCATCCATGAGGAACCGGTAGCGAAAGGATCGTCTTTCGCGCAGTGTTTCAAACTGCTTGGCAACCCGTTTATCCTCCTCTGTTTCTTAGGCATCATGTGCCATGTGGGTATCGATGTCGGTACCAACACTACGGCGCCGAAGATCCTCATGGAGCGGCTCGGAATGGACTTGGCGGCTGCCGGATTTGCCACCTCGCTGTACTTCATCTTCCGTACCATCGGTTGCCTCTCCGGCTCGGCTATCCTGCGGCTCATCCCGGAGAAAGTGTTCTTCGCTATCTCCGTGTGCATGATCATTGCAGCAATGATCCTTCTCGCAGTGAGCCATTCGCAGGCTGCACTCTATACCGGTATCGCCCTCGTCGGATTCGGTAACTCGAATATCTTCTCTATCTGCTTTGCGCAAGCGCTCAACCACGACCCCGAGCACAAGAACGAGATCTCCGGTCTGATGATCATGGGACTTTTCGGAGGAACCATCTTCCCGCTTTGTATGGGTGTTATGTCCGATATCATGGGCTCTCTCGGCGCTGTCCTCGTCATGTCCCTCGGTGCCGCATACCTCGTGGGCTTCTGCCTCAAAATGACTAAATAATTGTGAATTGTGAATTGTAAATTGTGAATTATTATGAAATACGTTATTGGTATCGGCGAGGCGCTCTTTGACTGCCTCCCGGAAGGACGCAAACTCGGTGGCGCGCCCGCAAACTTCGCTTATCATGTATCCCAATTCGGACTCAACGGATGTGCTATCTCCGCTATCGGCGCTGACGAACTTGGTGACGAGATAGTAGATACCTTCGAGAAAGTGCACCTCAATCATATCTTACCCGTCGTAGAACAACCTACCGGCACGGTCAAGGTCACCCTCGACGACAAAGGTGTGCCGCAATACGAGATCTGTCTCGGCGTAGCCTGGGATAACATCCCCCTCACCAACAGCATGTTAGAGGTCGCGCATCAGGCGCAGGCGGCTTGTTTCGGATCGCTCGCACAACGTTCGCAAACCAGCCGAGAGACCATCCAAGCGATTCTTGACGCTATGCCGGAGGATGCACTCAAGGTCTTTGACATTAACCTCCGTCAGTCCTGGTACACCGCCGAAGTGATCGCGGAATCCCTTCAGCGGGCGAATGTGCTCAAGATCAATGACGAGGAACTCGATGTCGTAGCGACCATGCTTCTCGGCGAACCGACCGTCCCCGGCAAACTCATCGCCGAGGACCCTGAGAAGACCCGCCGTATCTGCCGCGAACTCATCGCGCGTTACGAGCTGGATATGCTCATCCTCACCTGTGGTGCCATCGGCTCTTATGTCTTCACGGCTTCCAAAGAGAGTTATGTAGCTACGCCCAAAGTGCAGGTGGCTGACACCGTCGGTGCCGGAGATTCTTTCACCGCTACTTTCGTAGCCCAGCTCCTCCTCGGCAAGACCATCCGCGAGGCGCATGAGAAAGCCGTAGCCGTCTCTGCCTACGTCTGCACCCAGCGCGGCGCCATGCCTCTCCTCCCTGCGGAACTCAAGGCATAACCCCAATCCCTAACACCATTCAGGCTCACTATTAAGTGAGCCTTTTTTATTTACCACCCCTAAGACCAGCCCGACTGGATAGCCTGGCTCGCGAGCCGCGTGACCGTCGCCGGCGGCGAGGAGGAATAGAAGCTCTGGGTGAACTGTTTCCGGAAATGGTTCGAGGCGATGGTCGCTTCGTGGCTCAGCGACGAGGTCGTCAACCAGCAGGTGCTCGTTCTCGTCGGCAAGCAGGGAATCTACAAGACCACATGGCTGGAGCACCTGCTGCCGCCCGAGCTGCGCGCCTACGGATGCAAGATGGCGAACAGCACCCAGCTCAACAAAGACGAGCGCCTGCGTATCGCCGAGTACGACGAGCAGCACAGCTAAGAAGAGCACCCTTCGGGGTGCTTTTTTTCGATTTTGTGACCGAGAAAACTATACAATCGGTTTATGGCTATCTAGCTTCAGAGACTATAATGCATAAAAATGCGAGTTTTAGGTACTTGCACACGTGCCCGAAAAGCAGTAATTTTGCAGCGTCAAACGACGCTGCTTTTTTATGCCGGACAATTTAACACTTTAACACTATAATATCATGCGAAAATTTTATCTTTTTTTAGCGCTCTTACTGACCGCTATGATGGCGCAGGCAAAGGGTAACGATATTCCTTCTGAGATCTTCAAAAACGGGAAGGTGAAGTATGAGAAATCGACCAACACGTTGATCTTAGAAGACGGTTTTAAGTACAGTCTCGGCAAGGGGCTGGTAGTCTTCGAGACCGGCAAAGACCTGCGTCTCTTGCTCAAAGGAAACGCGGAGTTCAAGGCGGCTCTGGTCTTCAAGGACAACCTGATTATCGAGGCTTCGCAGCCGGCGGTGCTGGCCGTAACGTCGAATATCAGCGGCTCAGCGATCGAGTGTCCGAACCTGACGGTCAAGGAGAACGTGGACCTGCAGCTCCTCTCCCGTAACTCGCAGGAGGGCATGCATGCGCTGAAATGTCACGGTACCCTGAATGTGCAAAAAGCCCTCTTCCGCGCAGAGACCACCACGGCGAACCTCTCGGTCAAAGTGAAAGAGTTATCGCTGGACAAGGCCATTATGGAGAAACCCAAAGGCGGCATCGTCAACGACCAATGGGGCGGCATCTGCTACGGCGACAGTCTGCCGGCAAAGATCGTTCGTATCAAACCCGAAGTGAAGAAATGAGACGTCTTGGCTCTTGGCTCTTAGTTCTTGGCTCTTTGTTCTTTGTCCCCACCAGGGCGCAAGAGCTGACCATCCCCCGGGACTCGGTGCCGGAGGACCATCTGGCATGGTTTGGCTTGCGCGGAGCGGTACAGGAGGTGACGGAGTATGACTATAACAACTACGGCAAGAAGATCTGGCGGTTCGACACCCGCGGGCGGCTGACGGAGTACTACGAATATACGCATCCTTTCTTCGAGAACGGCGGTTGTGTCTTCGGTCTCTGGGCGCATTATCGCTACGCTTACGACGAGCGAGGAAAAATCATCTTCGAGGAGACCTATAACGCCGATTATAACACCGTCGATGAGTGGGCGGATATAATGCTCGAGCTCTTTCCTCCGCAATATAAAGGTGCGGATTTCCGGGACAAAGCAGAGAAAGAACACGGCGACACGACGTTCTGTTATAATCAATGGACACCGGACGGCCCGACGAGCAATTATTTCGGTGTTCGCTATGACCGTAAGGGTAACTGGTTTGAGATGGTCCATACGAGTGAGGATGGCTATACATGCGCGAGCGTGGTTGTGCGCGAAATAAAATATTATAAGGATATAGCGCTCTTCGATCTGCCGGTAGGCGTGAAGGCGGTCAGCCATCAATGGAAGTCCGACGGACGGAATTGGGGCAACTGCTACGAGTTCGACCGGGAAGGTAACATGACCTCTTTCCGATCATGGGTGGACGACGAGGCGTTATACGAATGGACTCCCGCAGACGAAGAGTTAGGTTCCGATTTTATTGTACCGGAATCGGAAATAAATCCTAAATCAGAAACCCTAAATCATAAATCCATCGAGTACTGGCCCACCGCAGTTTTAGGTGAACTGAAGGCGCTGCCGGCGGGTGTCCAAGAGAAAGACGCTTTCTATCTCTGTTTCGACTATATGGGCTACGCCTTCGAGGGCAATCTCTACCCCTTGCACGACGGCTGGTGGATCGTACTGAGCCATTGGTGCTTGGACGAAGATCTGACAATCTACCTCGATGAAGAGGACGAGAACGGTGATCCAATCCCTGCTGCCTCGCGCTATAAAGACCCCTTTGCAGGCATTCGCTATCCGATTATCAAGACCGATTCGGTCAGTTTCATCTCCCGTAACTACGGCGGTCAGACCATCAAGATGTACAAAGAGTCCGAAGGAAAGAAAGTATGGGACAAACTGAAGGTCTCCTGCCATCTGGACGTCCTCGACGCCAATCCCAAGACGCGCCGCGTCCTATGCCGAACCAACCCGAATAACTGGGACTGGGAAGAGTCCCCGCAGTACTACGCCGTCTTCGGGTGGATAGACGAAGAGTGGGTCTGCGCTAACCTCTTGACCACATGCCCCTAACCTCTAATCTTCTAATCCCTAACCCATAAATATGGTAACAATTTGTCTTCTCATAGCAATAGGAGCGATAGTCTATTACTATCTGCATGCTCATCCTCGTCCTTCGGAGCCGAAGTGTAAATACGGTTGCCCGGTTCCGAAACATCGGCCCGAGCCCAAGCCCGCAAAAAAGGAACAGGCTAAGCCTGCACCTCAACCAAAGCCTCAACCAAAGCCAGAACCTCATCCTCAACCCGAGCCGCAGCCGGGGACAACGCAATTTCCTTATCCCGCCAAGCAACCGGGCGGATGCCGGTTCCCTTCCGACAGCGATATCGCCAACTTCCAGGACTATGGAGAGGAACCCGTGACGATGCACGAGTCGGAGTTCAAGGAGTGGTGGTTCTTCTGCGAAGATCCCGGGTATCCGTGCTGGAGTTATGTGGGAACGGACAAAGAGCAGAGACGCTGTATCCTACAGCGCCGGTACAGACACGGCGACGATGATCATCCTACTTTCGAGAAACGCTTCTTCGTCATCAAACGGAACATCATGGCTTCCGTCTTCGCCCTCGCATTGATAGACGGCAAAATGGACCGCAACGATTACCGGAATCAAATGGAGCGCCTCGACCGCCTCTTCCCGCCTAAGAACAATGCCGAGACAGATGGTCCGCCCGTTCTCCTCCCGCCGCAGGAACTGCTTGACAACCCTTCAGAGGAGGAGATGGCTGAGATGAAACGCGAGGAGGAACGCCGGCAGAGGCACGGCAAAGTTGTCTATGAAGATGGTGCGCGGAAACTCTTCTACGACGGCGACGCACTTAAACTGCGCTACAACGGAAAGGACTACACCTTCAGCGGACACGGCTACGAGCCGATGGCGATCATCCTCGGGCACGACGGAGAGACGGCTTACATACACAACTCGTTCCTCGTGGAGGACGAGTGCAGGGAGTTCGTGAAAAACCCGAAGTACCTGTGCCAAACAATCACAGGTCATAAACATGACGCCAAGTCTTTCTGTATGCTGCTCACGACCGCTATTGACGATGGCTACGATTGGCAGATAGATGAGTTGGAGAGCAGGGTGGATGAACTGACGCGGTTTGAGACGCGCGAAGTATGGTATCAGGCTGACGGCATTGAGTTCGGCAGGTATGGCGAAGAGGAAGGCGGACGCGAGGAGCACCACTATGAGCACGAGATATTATACATCATCGTCGATGGACATAAATACCATTTGAACGATAATGTCGAAGAAGCCAATGCACTGTATCTCTTCATTCCCGGAGCGTTCTCCCGACGGAACGGGAGAAGCGGCCTCCGCCTAAGAGGGTATAAAAAAAGTGCCGTCCTGCGTATCCATGGCACCAACGGTGCTGTCCTTGCCGCCTATGCCGATGACTGGAAGAGCGGAAAGACCTTCACACCTTTCGGGCACCCCTGCGACACCAAGACCTTCTGCGAGATGATGGCGTACGCCCTCCGATCCGGCAAGAAAGACTTCAACCTCCGCGAACTCGAAAAAGCCTTTGACCCAAAAGACGAACCGCAAAAGGAAAAGGGAATAACCATCTACGAAGATGAGGAAGCACGCCTCTATTTGGAAGACGAGATAGCGCGGTTGAGATACAAGGGCCGTTTGTATGACTTCGGTTACGACGGCAGGGAACCGTTTGCTACGATTGACAGTTACAGCCTGCATGTCGTCATCCGGCAAGGGGAGAATGTGGATGCCACGTGCCGTTATTTTCATAAGAATCCGGAAGGCACGATAGAGACCATCACAGGACGCAAGCTGGATGCAGCGCATTTCTGCAAACTGCTCTGTGCCGCCGTGGCGCACGACCACGGGCAGGACAGCGACATGGAGTTTTATATGGACGACCTTGAGCGCAAAGCCTTTGAACTGGAAGACTACCAAGCCCGCCGCAAGAAACAGAAAGAAGAGTCCGCCCAAAAGGAGGAAGGCGAGACGCTGCACATGGTCTATACCCGCGAAAGTGTCTGTGCGGCGGATGATTATATCAACAAGAGTTTGAATATCGATTGGGCGGATTTTGCAACACTCGAAGACCTTGTGAGTTATATCAACAACTATCACGAGGACGGCGGTTTTGATGCCATCCCTTATACCGGCGGAGATGCCAAATGGCGTATCCTGTCCGGAGATACGCCACTTGCGGAAGTGGGCGATGACGGACGGATTATCTCCTTCTGCGGCAATGACCCGCGCACTCCGCTCAGCCGACTCAACCCCACGAAACTACATGGTGAACGAATATAAATTATGAGACTATTATGCGTAAATTTACTTTTTTCCTCGCAGCCCTCTGCTGCTGCGCAATGATGAATGCCGTTAACTATAGCCTGACTATTGCAGGCACTACTGTAACGGACGTTAACAAAACCGATGTGCTGGGTGACGGCAAAGTTAGTTTTGAGCCTGCCACCAACACGCTCACGCTCAACAACGCCACCATCGAGACTACCGGCAACAGCGCGATTATTTGGTCGGATTTCGCCTCGACATTGACGATTATGCTCAAAGGCACGGACAATTACATCTCTATGTCCGGTGTCCCGGATTATACCGGCGCTATCCATACGATGGGGCGGCTGCTGATCACCTCGGAGGAGAACCCCTCTTCTGTAGCGGAACTGAAAATCGTAACTTCCGGTACCGACGGGGCACCGGCTATCTGGTCCTACACAGGAGATATTTTCATTGAGAATCCGATTAGTGTCAATCTGCAGGGAGCAGGCAATGGAGCCGGAACTATCTATTCGCAATCAGGCGGAAAACTGATTATTGATGGCGCTACCGTTTATATGATGCCTTGCCGTATTCGTACCGGCGGGACAGTCATCGCTCGCAGTGCCATCACCTCGCCTTCGGATGCAGTGGTCGTTTCTGACGGACGAATCATGCGGTCAGGAACGTCTTCGGAGTACAGCAAAACCACTCAAGTTGTCATCTCATCTAACCTGCGCAGACTGATCTATGGCACTACGCCGAAGAACGTAGGGAACAAAGTGAGGGTAAACGATAATCCGGCAACGGAAAGCCAAGCTTATGCCTGGATTGAGCTCGCCGATTATATCAATCTCACCGCCACGCCTGCGGAAGGTTATGCCTTCACCGGTTGGTATGACAAGAATAACCAACTGCTCAGTACCGAAAACCCATACTCAAACCATCAACTGATGACCGAGAACACCACCCTTATCTACGGTCAGTTCGAGGAGCAAGAACAAGGCGATACACGTACAATCATCACGCATGTAGAAGTTAACAACTGGAATCCTTCGTTCATCAAAGCAGGCATGGACTGGTGGTGCGGTCACATTGACGACTCGCTTGCACTGGTTCTTCAAGTTCCGGCTGATGCACCGTATAAATTTAGTTACACCTATTTATATAATGTTACAGAAAACGACAGAAAAGTAGATGGAAATGAAATCACTCCGGGCATCTATCGCCTTGAAATCAACTTACGAATTGATGGAGATGAAGCGTTATCATATCGTTTCCCGGACTGGACAGAAGAAATAGCCATGACGGGTACTGTCAATGGACAAGAATGCCGTGTAACTTCACCGACATCATATCCCACATGGAGTTCTTGCTTTATTTACACGCCTGAATTTGTTGTTGAAGCACAAGGCATTGACGAAGTGAGTCAAGAGTCGAGAGTAGAAAGTAGAAAGGTCATTCGCAACGGTCAGTTGCTCATCGAGCGGAACGGGAAGACCTATAATGCCCTCGGCGCGGAGGTGAAATAAGCTGAAAACTGAAAACTGAAGTAATCGTGCCCTTGTGGCTAAGAATACTTAATACTTAAAACAATACTATTATGCGTAAATTTATTCTTTTCCTCGCAGCCCTTTGCTGCGCAGTAGCCGCTCATGCGGTGGATTACACCGTTAAGTTTGCCGTCAACGGCACAGTGAAGTTCTCGGTCAACTTGCCCGAAGGAGCATCAGCCAATACGGTACGGGAATATGGAGAAACTATGCGGGAGCAAGTTGTGTTCCCCAACTACTACACTTTTCGTAAATGGGATCAGAAATTTGCGGAAGTGACTCAAGACGTCACCTATAATGCTCTGTATATCATGAAAGACGGCGATCTGTACTATCAGGTGGACGAACCTACCGAAACGGCATTCGTTACATACGAAGTATTATACCTTGATAATTATAAAAACCTCACTGGCCCTGTTACTATCCCCGTATCTATACGTGATAATAGCATGGAGTTTAATGTGACAGGTGTAGGAGAGGATGCTTTCTATGGTTGCGACGGTTTGACCTCTATAACAATTCCCAATAGTGTCACAAGCATTGAATATGGTGCTTTCCAATATTGCCGCGGTTTGACCTCCGTGACCATTCCCAATAGCGTCACAAGCATTGGAATGTATACTTTCTCTGATTGCAGCAGTTTGACCTCTGTAACGATTCCCAATGGCGTCACAAGCATTGGAGAAGGTACTTTCTTTGGTTGCACCGGTTTGATATCAGTAACCATTCCCAATAGCGTCACAAAAATTGGATATGGTGCTTTCGACGGTTGCAGCAGTTTGACCTCTGTAACGATTCCCAATAGCGTCACCAGTATTGGAATTACTGCTTTCGCTGGTTGTAGCAGTTTGACCGGTATCATTATTCCCAATAGTGTCACCAGTATTGGAAATAGTGCTTTCGCTGTTTGTCCTAATCTGACTTCTATTGTAGTTGAAAAGGAAAATACGGTCTATAATAGCCGCAATAATTGTAATGCGATTATCGAAACGGCTACCAATACCCTTATCGCAGGTTGTCAGAATACTATCATCCCGGGTAATATCACCGGTATTGATGGTTATGCTTTCTACGGGTGCACCGATTTGACCTCTATAACAATTCCCGATTGTGTCACAAGCATTGGAGATTATGCTTTCGCTGGTTGCGACGGTTTGACAACTATCACTTGCAAGGCCATCAATCCGCCGGCTTTGGGAGATTATGTCTTTTTAACTTATGTGGACAAAACCATTTCGCTCTATGTTCCGGCTCAAAGCGTAGAAGCTTACCAAGCTGCTTACGGTTGGGAAGAATTTATGGATGATACTTATCCAATTCAGGATGAGGCCATTGAGGAAGTACAAAGGAACAAAGTACAAGGTACAAAGGTGATCAAGGGCGGTCAACTCTACATCGAGCGCAACGGCAAGACCTATAACGCGCAAGGCGCAGAGGTCCAATGAATACCTTGTTAAAATATCTCCTTCCGGTAGGAATCGTGGTGGTGGCGGTACTGCTGTACCTCTTCATACCGGCGATCAACGCCTGGGTTCTCCGGATGTCACGAGGCTGGCAAGGCGCCCTGTACCTCACGGGTGCAGGCGTCCTGCTGGCTATCTATTACGCATGGGTGATGCGTTTTCGCGGCAAGGCTTTGCTTTACGCCATCGGAGTCATTCTCTTTACCGCCGGATGCATCTGGCTGCTTGCTAACTGGGAGTGGTTCACGGATATGTTACAGACCCATCTCGGCACGTGGGGCATGATCGGTGTCTTGCTCGTCTTATGCCTCTTTGTCGGATTAGGAATCATGTGCTTATGATATTTATGACAGTTATATTATCCCTTTTGTTCATGCGTCAGGACGTGTGCGAGGCGGAGCATCCGTATAACCATCCGGTCGAGTTCTCCATGCCCGATACGGCTACGGTGGAGGACTTGGTCCTTTTCCTGGCGGATTATCGCGAACCGCAGTACCGGGCGCTTCCCGGAGCCGGCGGCACGTGGTGGCACCTCTCCTATGACGAAGGTACGCTGGCGCGGGTATGTCCCGATCCCTTGCAGATTAGCTATGCGAATATAGACCAACACACGCCGCTGAAAGAGCTCCGCATCTCCCGCATCTATGCGGTTCCTGCGGAGCAACCGGCACAATAACTACGATACTATGTATATCAACCGAACTTTGGGCTCTTGGCTCTTGACTCTTGGCTCTTTGCTCTTGACTCTCAGCTTGATGGCAGAGGTCTATACGCCGTACACGGTTCCTAACCCGCGAACGACGGACGGCAAGGCGTTTGTGGCGGATCCCGATCATCTGCTCTCTGCCGAGGAGCGCAACGCCATTCAGGAAGCCGCAGAGCAGCTGCACACGCTCACGGGCGTGGAGATGGTCACTGTCCTTCTGGACGACATAGGCGAGGCGGACGCTTTTGATTTTGCCTACGACCTCTTTAACGAATGGGGCATAGGCGACAGCGAGACGAATACCGGCGTGCTCCTCTTCTTCACCATGCAGCAGCACGACATCCGCATCACCACCGGCAAGGGCTTGGAAGGACTCCTGCCCGATGCGGTCTGCTATGATATCATAGCCGATGATATCATCCCGCTGCTTCGTCATGGGCAGTACGGCGCGGGTCTCTTAGCCGGCAACCAAGCCGTCACCCGGCGGCTCACTACCCGGCAGGCGCTGCAGGAGTTGCTCCTCGGTTATCGACCCAAAGAACCCAAAGAGCAACCCTGGAAAGGGCTGAGCCTCTTTGCCTTCTTCATCGCTATGATAGCCGGCTTGGCGTACTGGGCGGCGCCGCGATGCCCCAAATGCAAGAAGAAAGGTGCGCGGACGAAGGACGAAATCCTCGTCTATGCCACCTATACCGCTACGGGACGGGGTATCCATCATCATACCTGCCGGTCCTGCGGACATCAATGGGATGAGCCTTATACGATCGCCAAACGCACCCGCAGCACCTCCTCTTCCGGTCGTGGCGGAGGATACAGCAGTAGCGGAGGTTCCTCCGGCGGCAGTTTCGGCGGCGGCTCCACTTCCGGCGGCGGTGCCGGTGGCAAATGGTAAATAATTATGAAGGTTCGTGCAAGTCGAGTGTAAGCTCGCTTACGCAACTCGCCGAAGCCGAAGCTCCAGATTTTAAATTCATTTAAAATATGAAAAGAAATGTAATTATCATCGTTGTTGTCGCCCTCGTGGCAGGGTTGGCTTTCTGGCTTGCCGGCAAGTACAACGCCATGGTGACAGCGGAAGAGAACGTGACCACCGCTTGGTCACAAGTAGAGAACCAGTACCAGCGTCGTAGTGACCTTATCCCCAACCTCGTTGCTACGGTCAAGGGCTACGCGGAGCATGAGAGTCAGGTCTTTGAGAACGTAACTGAGGCACGTGCCCGGGCGACGCAGATGACCCTCTCGGAGGATGCCACGCCTGAGCAGTTAGCCGCTTTCCAGGCAGCACAAGGCGAACTGTCGCAGGCCTTAGGACGGTTGTTAGCTCTCGCGGAGAACTATCCGAACCTGAAGGCGAACGAGAACTTCCGCGACTTGCAGTCGCAACTCGAAGGCACGGAGAACCGTATCGCCGTAGCGCGTAATGCCTTCAACGAGGCCGCCAAGGCGTATAACATCCTCATCCGCAAGTTCCCGAACAACCTCGTAGCAGGTCTCTTCGGCTTTGGACCGAAAGCGTATTTCGAAGCCGACGAAGGAGCGGAGAAAACTCCGATGGTGGAGTTTTGAGATGTAGGATTTATGATTTATGATTTATAACTTATTAAGATTATGAAAAGATTTATCTCTCTGGCAGCCGCGTTGCTGCTCTTCGCTGCTTCTTATGCAGCTGTTACAGACGTGAGTACGCTCAGCCAACTCGCCAATGCTGTCTCGTACTCTTCGGACACTATTCACCTTACGGCGGACATTACCTATGGGGACGCCGACGGGGTGCTGTATGTACCCGCCAACAAGACCTGTGTTATCGACATGGATCTGCACGAACTCAGACGAAACGTGACCCATTCCGCCAACACCATCCGTCCTGCGATTACCATAGGACGCGGCGCAAACCTCACCCTCATCAACGGTGGGGTAATCTGCAACAACACGCTCGTGGATGCATCTGTCCAGCCCTGCGCAGTCTATATGCCAGGCGACAAATCCGTGCTGAACCTGGAATCGACGTCCCTCGTCGGATTGATAAACAATAGCCAAGCACCTAATGCCTATGGCATAATCACAGATGATCAAGAGGACATAACCATCAATGCACGTCTTGCCAATATCAACTGTCTCTATTTAAAGAACCTTACGCACGTACACACGCTCAACCTGTACCGTGTCAATTTGGGTTCAGAGAACCGCAAGAACGCCGGTGGTCTCGGTCTGAAAGCCGATGCTCCGCGCAATCTCCAAGGTACGTTTGTCATGGGTATGTTAGACGGAACGAACCTCTCCGGCGCACAACTCTTATCGCTCATCCCGGACCAAGGCATGAAGTATCTCGATTGGAACAACCCTTCTGTCTATGCACCCCTCACCCGTGCGCAGATAGCGCAGATGACGTCCCTGCAGAGCCAGTCGTTCTATTTCTTCCCGGATCTGAACTTCTCTGTCTCTAACACCGCCGTTACGTACACCAACTGCGACGACATCCTCAATGATGGCAAGGCGCGTTTTGACTTCCTGACCAACACCCTCTATTTGAAAAGCACCGATCCGAATAACTTCAGTACCATATCCGGTATCTATTGGACCGGTTTTAATCTGACCGTGGAGGTGGAAGGTAAATGGCGCAGCGGGCAGATCCTTTCCTACGATGGCGATCTCACCGTTCGTGCGCATCACAGAGCCTTGACGGAAGAGGATGCCGCCCTGCTCTCCGTCACCTATGTAGCGGAAGAACCTTTTGCGATTCATGATGCGGACATCCGCTTTAAGGACCGTATTAAGATTTATGCCGAGAGCGACCGGACACACAACCCGGCTTTTGTATGCCGCGATATCTTTGTGGAGGACAGCTGGCTGGACGCTTTTGGCAAGAGTCCTTCACCGGTAGCCAATTACAGAAATGCGTATGTCTTCAAAGCCAGCGTCAAGGTCGGCTCCTTCCGGAACAACAATGTTATTCAGATCGAGCCGCAGTTCACGCAGTATTACCTCCACGTACAGTCTAACGGCAGAGGAACCGTCACCGGCGAAGGCTGGTACAACGAAGGCACCGAAGCCACTATCTCCGCCACCCCCAACGAGGGTTATTATTTCGACCGCTGGAACGAGGATAACTCCACCGAGGCGACCCGCACCGTTACCGTCACCGAAGATTCGTACTACACCGCTATCTTCCTTCCCGAGGTAGTCGTCAACTACTACGATATCAACGTTGTTTCCTCCGACGAGACCATGGGTACTGTCTCCGGCGGCGGCACGCATATCGAAGAAGGACAGCCCGTGAGCATGACCGCTACGCCGAACTCCGGATATGAGTTCATGTACTGGACGAACCTCCAAGGCTACCGCTTCACGACCAACCCGCTCTCCTATACCGTGGGCGCTTCGGATACCTATACCGCGCATTTCCGCGAGATACCTAATTATACCTCGTATAGCATCCATCTCAACGGCACGCAAATCACTTCCAATAACCAGAATGACGTTCTCGGCGACGGCGTCTGGGCATACGACGAGACGACTAACACCCTCACAACGATGAAGGCGATGACCTATAATATCACCAACACCGACTTCATCGATAACTATATCGCCGACCCGGTGACCATCGTCCTGAACCACTTCATCACCATCAATGCTTCGACGACCGACACCAATAATGACGTTGTGTTGTATAGTGCTTACGGCTTCCATATCACCGGTACGCCGAAACAACGTCTGACCATTAACGGCACCGACATGCGCCTGATCTATGCGGCCTTCGGACCGGTAGTGATTGACCATGTGGTGATGTTAGATGCCGAGCAAACGATCACCTCTTGGGGCGAGACCAACCTCACTACCAAGTGCGCCGTGCAGTTGAAAGGCTCCGATGATGCCCTGACCGTCAATGGTGCCGATGTATATATCAAGACTTCGGGAAGCAGCCTCTTTAAAGTCACCAACCGCACCGATGCGAACCTCTCGCTCATCCGGGCGGATATTATCTCCGGTGCAATGGACGGTACGTCGCTCAATATATCTAATGATGTAAACCGCTATATCCTCCATTACAGCAATGCGGATCTGGAGGATATCTGTCCTGTTTACGGCGGCTTCGGATTCCATTATCCGGGAGAGATCATTACCATTGAGGCTTGCCCGAAAGAGGGATATCTCTTCGTACAGTGGTCCGATGGCGTCACCGACAACCCGCGTGTCATCACCATGCCGGAGCATAATCTCTATATTGATCCGATTGTAGAGGTGGATGAGTCGTTCGTTCCGAAGGGCGCGATCATCAGTGCCGATGCTACCGAAGGACAAGGTTCCATCATCGGCTTCACCTCCGGATGGTACACCGAAGGCACCCAACTGACCCTCACGGCGCAGGCAGCCGAGGGATATGTCTTCGTGCAGTGGTCGGACGGCGTAACCGAAAACCCGCGCTCCATCACCGTAGAGGACGGCAAGAACATCAACATCACCGCAGTCTTCAAAAACGCCGGAGACACTACCGGCATTGAAAATCATACATCTGAAATCATAAATCATAAATTCCTCAAAGACGGCATCCTGTATATCGAGCGCAACGGCAAGACCTACAATGCCCAAGGTCAAATAGCCAAATAAATAGTACCTGATAAATGACCAAATGGTAAATAAAATTTGCGTATCTTGCAAAAATGTTGTATCTTTGCACCCGAAATGAGAAAGATACTGACTATATGGATCGTTTTTCTCTCCGTCATGGCTGTCTCGGCCATGACGCGAGAGGAGGTCGATGCGCAGGTGGACAGCGCGTATAATGCCGCAATGGCGGGGCAGATCGAGCAGGCTATCTCCATCAACAAGGACGGTTTGGCTTTAGTGCCGGAGGACTCCATGAGTTGGAGATGCGAGTTCTACTCCTGCCTCCTCTATTGCTATCACCGCCTTGGCGACTATCAGCAGGCGCTGTTCTATGGCGAGGAGTGTCTCAACTACGACGAGCAGTACGGCGAGCCGCAGGACCTCTCCGCCTCCTTGGGCAACCTCGCGGGGATCTACTCTTCCTCCGGGCGGCAGGACGTAGCCGAGGAATATCTCCGGCGGGCGATCACCATCGAGCAACAACTCTTGCAGACGGAGACGGACTATTCCCCGAAATCCCTTGCCATCCGGCAGGCGATGTTAGGCGAGGTATTGCTCTCCAAGAGTGACGCTCTCACGGACTCCGCCAAGACAGCAACGCTCCACGAGGCGCTCGCCCTCACCGAACAGGCGCTGCAGACCGACCGTGCTCTCGGACGAAAGCTCCAGGAAGGTATGCGGCTTGCCCAACTCGGGCATATATACGAAGCCTTAGGTGACGCGCACAAAGCGAAAGACTATACCTCTCAAGCCCTCGATATAGCTCGCGAGACCGGCAATAAGATGACCGAAGTACTCTGCCTCTTGCAACTCGAGAGGTACGCCGAGGCTGCCGAGCGGGCACACGAACTCGGATTCAAGAAACAGGAGTTTCAAGCCTGCGATAAACTCTACGCCCGCGCCAAAGCTGCCGGCAGACACGCCGAGGCGTTGGAGTGGCTCGAACGGGCGCGTGTGCTCCATGAAGCCCTTCAGAACGAAGACACGCAGCGCCAACTCACCATCGCGCAGGTCGCCTACGACACCTATCGGAAGGAACAACTCCTGGCGGACCAACTGCAGCAACTGCGGCAGAAACAGACACGACTGAGAGCTCTGCTCTTCTTCGTCCTGCTCGCCCTGCTCGTCATCGCCTTACTCGTCGGGCTGGTTATCCTCCTGCGGAAGCGCAATACCCTCATCGCCCGGCAGGCTGCCGATAAGAAACGCCAGTACGGCATCCTCAGCCATGACCTCCGCAATCCTGTCATGGCGCAGCAACAACTGCTACAGATGCTCTATACGAACTATGAGCACTACGCCCCCGAAGAGGTGCATACCCTTGTAGGACAACTCCTCGCCGGCAGCGATAACCAGCTGGCGCTCCTCCGTAACCTCCAGGAGATAGTACAACTCGATCGACAGGCACGGTGCTTCCGGGTCGATCAACTCGACCTCGCGGCCGTACTGCGCGACACCGTACCTGACATACAGAGCGCTGCCCTGCTCAAGAACGTGACCATCGACCTCCATGCCGACCGACTCCTCGTCGAGACCGACCGGGAGATGATCCGTACCGTGCTGCGTAACCTCCTCAGTAACGCCATCAAGTTCTCGCCCAAAGGCAGTACCGTTGAGGCCGGTACGATCCCGCCGGCTGCCTTCTACGTCCGCGACCACGGAGTGGGAATGACCCACAAGCAGATACAGCATATCCTCACCGATCAGAAGCAGATCGAGCCCTCCGCCGGTACGGACGGCGAGAGCGGGACCGGGTATGGACTGGTCCTTTGCCGGGAACTGCTCGCGCTATGCAACGGAAAGATGGATATACAATCCGTCCAGGGCGAAGGAACAACGTTTACCATTGATTTACAAAACGCTTATTACCCCCGAAATAAACAATATGAACATAGCTGTACTCGATGACCATGAACTGATCCGCGTCGGCATCGCCGGCGTACTGCAGTCCACGCCTCATACCATCACCCTCAGTGTTCCTACAGCCGACCAACTCTTCGAGGCGCTGCAAGCCGGCACACCATGTGACATCCTCCTGCTCGACATCCTCATGCCCGATACCAACGGCGTGGACGTCGCCCAAAGGCTCAGGAACGACTATCCCTCCATCAAGATCATCGTCCTCTCTATCGACAATAGGGAGTTTACCCTCATGAAACTGCTCAAGATCGGCATGGACGGATTCGTCAGCAAGAGTTCACCCCTCTCGGACATACCCCTGGCTATCGACTCCGTCGCTAACGGTGTCCCCTTCTACGGCAGAGATATTTCCATCCTCATTCGCGACATCACCGACGCCAAACTCAATAACAAGAATATCGCTTCCCTCACCAAACGTGAACTTGAGATCATCGAGGCCTGCTGTGCCGGCAAACTCGGCAAGGAGATCGCCGATGAGTTTCATATCTCCATCCGCGCCGTGAACTCTCATAAGACCAATATCTTCAACAAACTCGGTCTCTCTTCCTCCGTTGAGATGGTCCGCTTCGCCCTCCAGCACGGCATCATCTAACCCTAACCCCTAACCCCATTCAGGCTCACTCTGTAGTGAGCCTTTTTTTATTACCAATAACCAACTAAATTTCTTACAACAATGAGCAAAAAAAAGGCAGCCCAAAACCAGCACCTTTAGTGCCAAACTCCAAAAAAATATTCGATTTTCCTTGCATATATCAAAAAAAAGTCGTACCTTTGCAGCGAATTTGGATAAATCGACAAATTCCGCTGGTACCGACAGCGTAAAAAAGCGGTGACATAACAGGCGTTTATTGACGTTGTTTGCGACATCTCAGAATCTTCGCAACATTCTATAGTTAAAAGTCCAGACAGCACCGATGAATGTCCTCGTGGATATGTCATATCCACTCCACGCCCGAAGGGGGTGTGGTGGGGTATATATATCGGGCGTGGACTTCGGTTGTTTTTCTACTTTTAACGGGGATTGCGAAGCCCTTGAGATGCGTGAAGAATGAACGGACTTCACGCTTTTTTGTGCGTGTATGCGTGCATGCTCGCGTGTTCATTATATTTTATAGATAGCGAACGAAATGTTATAGTGGCAGAGTGCATAGGTGTGGTATAGTCATATCTTTTGTACCGAATTAAGAAAAATTTCATTTTCCACACCTATGCCGCCACGTGACAAACTTTGATGACAACTAACAATAAAAACCAAAATAAACAAATGAAAACTTTTTCAACTTACTTTAAAACATTTTTAGCAGCGATGCTGTTGCTGTTAGGAAGTAGTTATGTAGGGGCCGTTGAACCGTCTTGGCCCGATAGTGCTGTGGTTCCGGAAGTGGGGAAGAGCTATTACATCTACAACAAAACGCGTGGTAGATTTATATGTTTTCAAGGTACTTCTGTTACCAGTTTTGATCCTACTAGAACTTCGATTACTTTAGGTCCGACTACAGGTTCTTCGGCAACGGAAAGAGGAAATCAAGCGGTGCTGTTTAAGCTTGAAAGCGGTACTACATCAGGGTATTATAAAATTAAGGTTGTTGATCCATTCGGTGGCAAAACGTGGTACATGAGTTCGTCTATGTATAGTGTATCAACTTCTGCGCAATCCAATATAGCTTTAGAAGAGGCGGGAACAGCATCAGGTAAAAAATATTACTATATATACAAGAAAGGTGATAGTAATCGTTTATACATGGGCACCAGCACAACCACAAGCGCAAGCATTTCGTATGGAGCAGCCCGCAATTCAGGAAAAGAATGGTACTTTATTCCAGAGGAGAGTATTAAAGGATGTTCTGTATCGAGCAAAAAGGCAGACGGAACGATCTCCATCACTGCACCGACAGACAAGGGGAAAACCTCTGTGACATTCAATGTGTCGGGACCGGGAACGGTTTCAAATTTCACTTGGACAAGCAGTAACACGAAGCTTAAAATAGGAATTCCGACCCGTTCCGGTAACGTGGTAACTGTGCCGGTGCACTATACGGCAGAAAATAAGCATGGTCTTCCTATCGAAACGGCTACTATTACGCTGACGTCAAAAGATAATGCCACGTCAAAGACCGGTACTGCCAGAGCTAATGTGAACTTGCAGCCAACCTTTTCAACAGTAGTGGATGCATTGGATTGGAATCGCGTAAACGAAGAAATAGTGGAGCGTTTCTATGTAGGAATGGATGTGGCGGCATCGGAACGTGACCGTTTGGCGAACAAGCTGCTTGTTACCAATGCGAACACTATGGCCAAAAGAACCACTACTACTAAGACGGTTTGGACGGCTACCATTATTGGCGATAATGCGAATCAATTTAAGTTCCCCAATGGAACGCAATCGTATTCCGGCAACTATGTTACTGATAATTTCTTAAGCGCCTTTGATGTGCATTATGCCCCAACCGTAGCAGGTGAGCATACTGCCACGCTGCGTATTGTAGCCAGTTATTCTGCAGCTAATGGAGCTCAGACGGATACGCATGACATTGCTTTAAGTGGTCGTTGCGAAGAAGGTTCAATAATCACGTTTGCAGCGGATGACTCACCCAGCGACGATGAGATTTATTCCTTCGGCAATATTATCGGAACTAACAAAGTGGATGTAACGGCTAATTTGTTAATCTCACAAGTTACCAATCTGCAAAAGGTATGGAGTGATCCGGACGACGTATTTGAGTTTGACCCAAATTCCGTCAATCTAAGCAAAGTGTCCCAGACGCTTACTTTTAGTGCGCATCGCGAAACTCCGGTGACAGAAAATACGAATCATGAAGCTACGCTTATTGTCTCAGGAACAAGTACTGTCAATGGAGAACCTGTCTCGGCAACTTTCACTTTGAGATATACGGCAGTGCCGCTGACTCAACCTACGGTTACTTGGAACTGGAGTTCCATCCGCGAGGGTCTTATGGCCTACAATCCGATTAATACCAATTCGGATGGTAATTGGACGCTGACAAAGACAGCCGGAGATAAACTCACTTATGATCCAGCAACGAAAGAAGCGGAAGCGGAGTATTTGCACCATGAGCCCGGCCAATCGGCTGCGTTTTATCTTCAGATTCCGCAGACCGATACGTATGCGGCATTTGAAGGGGAATATGAGACTGCAATCGACGTGTCGCCCGTACCGGAGATTTATCTGGACTTATATTCCCAATATACGGATCCTTCGGTAATGACATACGAAATCAGCGAGTTCATGGGAGAGCAAATACCCTCAGCATCGTTTGAAGAGACACAAAATAAACTGACTATCAATAGTGGCGGTTGGGTAGAATTCATGACTGCCGGGCAAAATGTCATCTCTTTCAGCTATGATGATGATCCGGGTAATTATGGCATACCTAACTGGACGGTTACGGAATATTATGGTAACAATACAAGTAAAGTAATTTATCAGAATGTGGTTCTTACATCTGGTCAAAATGTTACCTGGCAATTCTCGCCGAATGCAGTAAAGATCCGGATAGACGAGACTCAAGACTTTAATAGCGGTATATTTACCAATGTGCGTATCTCGGAATATGATGTCATTGCAGCGGACGCAGAAATCGTTGCGCTGATAGATGATAACGGCACAGTAAGCGACCGGGATGTTACGCTCACGTTTGCCAATAAGCGTCAAGTAACCGCTACGCTGAACGAAACAGCGGCGCAGTACTTTACGATAGTAGATGCAACCCCCGCTGTTGCTGTTCCGGAGATTAATCTGACCACGGAAGCCCAGTTTGATGATGAATCTATAATGACTTATAAGGATAAAGATAAAGGAGGATGGTTTGCAGGCGCAGAATTTGATGAGTCAGCACATAAACTATCAATTAGCGGTTGGGTAGATTTTGTGAATCTTTCCGGACAAAGTAAAATATCTTTTTATTATGAAGATGGAGAAGCTTTTGGATCCCCGACTAACCCTATTTGGACTGTTACGGAATATATTGGCGACGCTGCGAATGTAATTTATGAGGATGAGGATATACCTTCCGGCACAGATAAAACTTGGTCATTCTCTCCAAATGCGACAAAGATTCGAATAGAGGATACAGAAAATGAAGGAGGCCTTTTCACCAATGTACGTATTTATGGGGAAGCATCCTCTGGCGGCGGCGGAGAACCCGGTTCTTCTGTCGTATATGATAGCGAGGACGGATTAGGTGTCGGTAAAGTCGTGGAAGGTAAAGTGGTCACGGTAGCATTAAAGGGTGGAGTAAACCTTGCGGATGCTAAAGAGGCTACGGCCGGTAATGCATGCCAGTTGATACTCGAGGATGATTATACCTACGATCATGAGGTGCTGACGCTGCCGATTGCGATTGTATCGCCGTGTGACATTACCTATAAGCATTCGGATTACGGTACGTACGTGGTAACCTACCAAGGTGAAGATCCACGAACGGTAGGTGAATCATTTGTACAACACATTGGTGAGCCAACTCCCTCGCTCTATGCAGTTACCTTGAGCGCTCCTACTCCGGCATCCGGTTATCAGTTCCAAGGATGGAAGATTAACGGTGTTACCGTTTCGTGCAAAGAGAGTTTTACCACTTCTATTACAGTGACCTGTGAGGTAGAAGCAGCCTTTGTGGCGGTAGAAGCACAGAACTTCAAAGTAGGCGAGGTCTATTTTGCGGACATGGGCGCAGCCCTCACTGCCGCAGGTACCTCTTCGGATAGCAAGATTGTAACGCAGATGCAGGATGTTACGCTGGGCGACGGCACTACCCCGATTGAATATATCGTTCCTGCCGGCGTGACCTTGTTGGTTCCGCATAAGGCGAACTTCTTTGAGTTGCAAGAGACACCGGAAATAGTCAATACAATCGAAGTGCTGTCTGCTTATCGCACACTGACGCTGAAAGAAGGCGTGACGATTACCTGTAATGGTAACATCTGCATTTCCGGTAAGTTGATGTCCGCCGGCGGTGGTAACAAATCTGCTTATACCACCGGCGAGTGCGGTGTGATCAATATGGCTAACGGAGGACATATCGAACTGAACAATGGTGCCCACCTCTACTGCTGGGGTTACATCAAGGGTCAGGATATGGACCAAGGTAATAATACCGTTGGTACAGGAACTGTTACTGCCAATAGTGGAGCCACCGTTTGGGAGAACTTCGAGTTAGGCGACTGGCGAGGCGGTACGGCTTCGTTCAATATCTACTACAATAACGAAACCGAACATCGCAAACTGTTCCCGTTCCAAAGTTATGCGCTCCAGAACGTGGAGATCCCGACTTCCTTTATGCATGGTTCGACCCTGCGTACCTTTACCAGTATCACTACCAGTTTAGGTCACCACGATGCTGTCTTCTCGATGGTTGGTCCGGAGAATACGATGTTCTTGCTGACAGACGAGCAGTCGGTAGTACGTATGTGGTACGACCCGACGACCGACTTGAGTTGCTATGAATTGAGCGGAACGGCGAAGTTGGATGCTTTGCATGTGACGGTATATGTGGATATGAGTTCGGAGAACTTCATCCTGCCGATTGCTAACAGCATGCATATTATCCTCTCGGATTGTAATATGAATCTGGCGAATCCGCTGATGGTACAAGCCGGTGCGATTGTGGAGATCAAGCCGAGTGCTACGGTTAATCTGACGAGCGAACTCTATCTGTACGATGTGGATCAGTGGGGCAAGTATGTACACAACTACTATTTCCGTTCGTTTAACAACTTGTCCAGCCATAAAGACCGTGGTGCCGAGAACTCCAAAGCCGGTCTGGATGATGCCAAACTGATTGTCGATGGTATCTTCAATGTACAGAACGGCGGTAAGCTCTATACCACTGCCGGCGGCGCAAACGTCATGGGTAACGGCGGCGGTGTGATTAACTTCAATGCGTCTCTGCCTTCAGACAATATTCTCTGGGCGGTAGAAGTGTTGTCCGGAGCACCCTATATTACTTGGGTCAATAATCCGATTGCTGCGGCTAACCTCTGCAACGAAGACGGTTCGTACACCAGCAGCGACCGAGGCGGCTCGCACGGATATACGACATTCTATAATATCCACGGCCGTTGGTTTGATGAAGAAACGAAAAACGTAAATGAAGCAAAGCCTGACCATACCTGTGACTTCTCTTATCTGAGCGATGGAAATACCGGTGAAGAAGTATGGACGTCTGCCGTTTATTCGCACGACAAGACCGGTCTGGAAGAACGCATGAAATGGTTTAATGTAACGAAAACCAAAAATGATTGTACCGTACCGGTAGATGAGCCGGAGGAGGAATCGACCTCGAACTGGTGGATAGGTACGAATCCTGCGGCATACTACAACTACACCATGCTCGGCGAATGGCATCAGTTTATGCCTGCTGATGGCGGTATGTATAGCGGTTCGAACAATGCCCTCTATCAGAAAGACGATTGCGCATGGACGGAAACAGGTGTGGTAGATGAGAACTGTCTCTATACCTTCGTGGATGGAGAGGAGAACATCATTAAGAAAGCCCTTGTGGATGGTCATTTCATTCCGCTGACTCCTAATGGTAACGACCCTGCTTATCATGCGACAGCCAACGCTTCGCAGTATTACATCTGCTTCACCGGATGTAACTGGCACCCAGCTACGCCGTACATAGGCGAGAGCAAAGCTTATACGATCCATCCGGAAGATGAAGATCTGCATTATATCTGGTTCAATAACGATTGGATGAACGTACTGCGCGATGAGCCGTTCTTCTACACCGAAGACGAGCAGACCAACGTCCGTACGTATTACGAGTATATCAACGGCGAATGGGAGATCGCTACTCCGTATGTCAGCGTCACCGATGCCGCAGAGACGCGCACGTTCTATATGATTAAGGAGGCGTTCAACGTGGCTTCTATCAAAAAAGATGCTACTATCACCCTCCTGCGCGACCTGCCGAACGTATCGGAGAGACTCAGTTATGAAACCCAAAACACGACTTGTACGCTTGATTTGAACGGACATCTGTTGGGCGGTAATATTGCGAACCTGGTAACCGTCAACGCGCCGGGTGCAACCTTCACGATTACCGATAACACGGATCTGAAGATCGGTAAGATCAGCAGTACTGCCAATAAAGCGGTATATGTAACGAAGGGTACGCTCGTTGTAGCGAACGGTACGATCGAATCAGCCTCCTCTTACGCAATCGAAGGCGCAACTACCACGACTGTCAACATCAACGGCGGTTATTTCGCAGCGAACACAAAATGCGTCAATGGTACTGGTTGCTCTATCAGCGGTGGTCATTTCAACAAGGATGCCGGCTTGGCAACCTATGCGGCTGCCAATAAGTATCCGTTTGAGACCGCCGATCCGAAATACAAATGGGAGGTATCCGACGCTTGGACCATCACCTTCAAGGATGGTACAACTACCCTCCAGACGCTGCATCTGAAACCGGGTGAGACTCCGGTTTATACCGCAGCTCAGCCGACCAAAGACGGATATAAGTTTGTTGGCTGGAACACGTCAATTGTTCCTGCAACGGCGGATGCTACTTATACCGCACAATTCGAGGAAGTAGCCGCAGGTTCGAAGTGTGTCACGCTGAACTCCAACGGCGGTAACGAAGGATTGCAGTATATCTATGTTACATCCGGTAGCGCCGTAGGCACATTGCCTCAGACCACCAAAGAAGGTAATACCTTCGCCGGTTGGTTTACCGATCCTTCGGCCGGTACGCAAGTCAGCGCTTCTACGACCGTTTCCGCAGACGTAACCTGGTATGCGCACTATACGAAGAATTCGTACACGCTGACATGGGATGCAAATGGCGGTCAACTGTCCGGCAGTCATACCAGCGGTACAGTACAATACGGTACTGCTATTACCGCTCCGACGGCAACGTTTGAAGGACATTCCTTCATCGGTTGGAATGTAAGTCCGGCTTCGACTATGCCGGCTGCTAACACAACCTATATCGCACAATGGTCAATCGCCGCGAAACACTATCTGCAAAATCTGGATGGTACGTATCCCGCAACTCCGGAAGCGACCGAGAATGTAACCGGTGCTGTGAATGAGTATGTCACTCCGGCAGTCAAGACCTACGACGGATTTATCACACCTGACACGAAGACTGTTCAGATTGGTGTCGCAACCGAGGTTACGTATCAATACACACGCCGCGAATACACCATCACCCTGAATGCGAACGGTGGTTCATGCGCATCGACAAGTCTGGATGTTAAGCACGGCGCAACGCCGAGCCTGCCTGTGGCAACTATGGCAGGTCGTGCCTTCGACGGTTGGTTCACGAAGGCGACCGGTGGCGACCGAATCACGAACACCACGGTCATTCAGTACAACATCGGTACGCTCTATGCGCAGTTCTCAAAGGCTAATCTGGATGTAACCACCTCGGAGACTATCTCCGACACGCGCGAAGTAAACGACCTGCATGTCACTACTACGGGTTCGCTCGACGTAACCGGCAATGTAACGGCCAACAACTTCATCCTGGAGTCCGACGGTTCGACGGCTTCTGGTCAGTTGTTGTCGGTAACAGGTACATTGAAAATCACCGGACATGCATACTTCGATCTCAAGCTCAACGCGAAGAACCACCAGTGGTACGCCGTTGCCGTTCCGTGGCCGGTAAATGCAGAGACTGGTATCTCTGTCAACGGCCGCACGCTGACCTTAGGTAAAGATTTTGATATCATCTACTACGATGGCGCACGTCGTGCGGCAGAAGGCAAGCAGAAGTGCTGGTCGTATGTAGAGGACGATGGTGATAAGACGCTCGTTCCTGGACGTTTGTACATGATCGGTCTGATGACTGATGCCCAAACGGTACGCTTTACGAAGAAATTCGGAGCGGCTCTCCTGACAACCAATACTTCCGTGACGGCACATAGCGGACCCGCTGAAACGACGGATCAGGGTTGGAACGGTGTTGCCAACCCCGCACTCTTCCATGCCTTCGTCAACCCGGGTACAGGAGAACATCCTGTAACGGAAGGTCAAGTTTATAATCCGGATACTAAGAGCTACAGTCTGATTACACTCAATGCCAATAAGTTCGTAGTCGGTGAAGGTGCTTTCGTTCAAGTAAGTACCGGTAAGGCTATTACCGTAACGAAGGATGGTACTTTTGCCGCTCCGCGTCGCACACGTGCGCAGGCGAACCTTACGTATGACGTGCGTATTGCTCCGGCTAATGGTGCGTACACCGATCGCCTGTTCATCAAAACGACGGACAGCAAGGAGAATGTCTATACCGTAGGACAAGATCTCGCGAAAGTAGGCGTCAGCAGCATTGTTCCGCAGATGTGGATTAACCGCTACGATGCGAAACTATGCGTTAATACGCAGGAACTGACCAACGAGATGGCATACTATCCCTTAGGTATCAGCATTCCGCAAGCC
>DFHS01000020.1:0-98613 GCA_002372695.1 Bacteroidales bacterium UBA3717 | reverse complement strand
TGTGTTAGGCCTGTCGCTAGCGTTCATCCTGAGCCAGGATCAAACTCTTCGTTGTAAAAGAAAGTTATAAGATAGCTCAGAATAATCGAATTTATCAAGTGTAGAAATTTTAGGGAACCTTTTAATTGACAGTTGATAATTGACAGTTGATAATTAAACCAAAGCCAAAACAACTTCATTTCAGTTCTTGTACTACACTAATTGTTTCAATCTTTCAAAGAATGTTTTCTTTCAGTTTGGCGCAAAAAAATTAGGTCCTCAAAGAGAATCTGAATTTTAATGCCCGCGCCTTGCGGTAGAAAATCGAAACTCACTTGTTTCTCAAAAGCGAGTGCAAAGGTACTGCTTTTTTTTGATATGACCAAATATTTTTGCAAAAAAATGCAAGAAAAAATGCACTTTCTTTGTAAAGCATTGAAAATAAGCGAGTTACAAAATCGCTATTTTTAGGGGTATTTTGGGGCAAAAGCGCAAAATATGCTATAAAACACAAAAAGGCTTGCGTACGTGTACGTGCGTAAATATATATAAGGAACGTGCGTGCGCGCGAATGTTTAGGGATAAATCGAAAATACGGGATTGCATCCCTCACAAAAATAAAGAAAATAAGCCCCTCCCAACCTCCCCAAGGGGAGGAGAATAGGAAGACCTTGGGAGAAATAGGATAACATAGGAAGAAATAGGTAGGAATTGGATGACCAAGCGGCAAAGCCGCAGGGATCGAACAGGAGCCACCGCAGGTAAACAACCCAAATGGAACAGGATGCCGGATTAAATCCGGCGTAACTGCCAAGAAAGAAAACCCGCATGCTATGCGGGGCTAATAAACGAAGGACAAACCCGCTCGCGAAACTCGCGGACACAGGACAATGAGGGGCGGAGGTTCGCGCAATGATGCGCGAAAAATGCACAGAGAAAAGACGGCATAATATGCCGGACAATGGACAACGTTGCCGGATGAAAACCGGCGGAATGGACGAAAGGAAAGCCGGCATTCAATGCCGGGGAATGGACATACGAAGAAAGGACGGGACGTAGATGTACGTAATGGTCGCGAGATGGTCACGGGATTGAACCGTAAATAGATGATAGATGAACAAAAAAAGATCATTTCCGAAGAAATGACCTTTTTTGAGTTACGCGAAGCGGCGTTAAGCGAAGCGGCGTTAAGCTTTGCGCCATTAAGCGGTGCGGCGGCGGTAGTAGCGGAAACCGAGGAACGCCAGGGCGAAGAAGAGGAGGACAAGCGGTTCGCCTATCGGCTCTGCCATCTCACCGACACCCGGACCTGTAGGTTCGCCGTCGTCCCAAATAGACCGCATCATTCCACCTTCGGACATCAGAATACGTGTACCTCCGACATTGGATGCGCTGAGGTATGGCGAGGTCGATGAGAACTGATAGGTCGGCTTGGTTAACGCATTAGTCCGGCTGCTCGCCGCCGAATAAGTGCCCGAGATCTGCGTACCACCGGCTATAGCGCCGCCAAAGACGGAGGTATTGACCGACATATCAGAGCCGTGGAGCGGCTGATAGCCCCACGAAGCAGACGGCGATGTCCGGTCATAGGCGGACGCGATGGACAGTGTGTAACTCGCGCCACACAGCATCCATAGCATGAATACATACCTTATTAAAACAAACTTATTTTTCATCATTACCTTCTTTCCTCTTTCTTATCTTATTTTTTGTCCATAAATAGAGTAAATATGTCCATCGCGGAGGATGAATACATGTCCATTCCTGATAAATTTCACCGCCGAGGTGGTCTTGCCATCGAGGTTGGTAAATCCGGTAGCTATCGGGTTCTCCTCATTCTGGCCGGGCACATATCCCGGACGGCGGATATAATAGCGCTTGATATGACTGGTCTCCGGTGTCTCGATCTCGAGGCATATACCATCGAGGATCGGTCGCTCGATATCCAAGAGCGCATCGTAGAGTACGAGGTCACCGTCTATATTATTGACACCCGTGAACCACAGATAGGAGTTCGGCTCGAAGGGCAGATCGCTATTATAGAAGGAGATCGGTACGTTCACAATCTCGTCGCGCAGGTCAATCGACAATCCGCTATTTCCCTCCACAGCGTAGATATTAAACGGCGTTGCCGGTGCGGAGGTCATAGAGAAGTTATCAATATTGACCGTCGTCAGAACCGCGTCCTCACCGCTAAGCACAGCTTCGTTAAAGCCCTGGCCGAGCAAGAGATGCGAGGTACAACGCGGCGAAGCGGGGTTGACGGCAGTAACGGTCATAATACCCTTTTTTATTGGTAATTGGTGATCGGTCGTTGACGATTGTCGCATCGGCGCTGGAGCCGGATCTACAGGCAGCGGGCGTACGACATGGGCGGTATCGGTCACAATACGGTTCGTATTGAGGGTCACGGTCAGCGACTTCGTAGCTTCTTCGCTGTCTTTCAGTTTCAGCTCGATGGCATGCATCGGCGGCAAGTAGCGTACCAAGGAGACGATAGTATCTTTATTACCGACCAAACTACCCTCGGTAACATCGGACCATAGACCATCCGCTTTTATATAGCGGAACTCTTTCTTCAGCTTGGTATTGTCCGCTATGAAGCCCCAGATATCGATATATCCCATAGTCGGGTTACCGAAGACGAAAGTTTTCGAATCGGTCTCGTTCGTCAGGGTGTAACTACCGGACGTAGCCGCCTTGCCCGGATAGAACGCCAGCTTACCTACCGTCTCCGGATCGGGACTCGCAGGATCTTTCCAACGAGCACGTTCATCGCGTAAGTTCGATTCATAGCGGTCATAAAGGATACGACCGTAGGTGGTGTAGTAATAATAGACATCATCATCCTTCGGCAGACGCACCTCGGCATCCTTTTCGGAACGTGTACGGGCATAGATCGCCCATCCTTGTGCCGGTTTCAGATGATACCGCATACCGTTGGTAACAGCGGACCAATCGGCTGCGGAGGTAAAGGTGGTATCTTTGTCCGTCAGCCGTAACTGTTGCACTGCTCTGCTGTAGAGAGAGAGCCAGAAGGTCGCATTTCCGGTATTGTAGTTACGTCCGTTAGCGTCGAATGCTCCTACTTCCCACGGCGATGTCTCGCCGGCCAGATCGGCGTTAGCCATGTATATATCACCGGACAACAGCCCCTCTACCGGCGAAGATCGCAGTGCCCATTTACGGTTCGGCGCGCTGAGGTCGGCTATCACGCTGTCATACTCCAGACGCTGCTGTTGGTTCAGCGCGGCACCCGGAAGGAAGCGGATGGATTTACACTTATTGTACTGGAATCCTACTTGCTGGATGGAATCCTTATAGCGGAGCGTATCCAGCTTCGGCAGTACCGGGTACGGTTTGCCGTCTGTCATAGGAGGAATGAGCACATGCGTAGTCGAGCGCGGAGCAAAATGTGCATTGGGTTGGATAACCTCGTTCGCAGGAGTGATACCGATCCAGTTATCGGGGTTGTTCCAGCGGCTGTCTTCCTCATCATGAGGCTCCCAACGCAAGTAATCCGGCACGACTCCCAAGGTGAACGTGATGGTTCCTACAGGGCATGCACCTTCCTCCCCTGTCCAACTGGAACTTTGACCCAGAGTCGTCATCATCTCTATTCCGAAGGTATAATTGTATCCTCCGCGCATGCGGTAGTTGGTGGCGGGAGAGAGAGTGAGAAGGAGCGTATCATTGCCGTTCTTGTAATAATCTCCGCCACTCCATGTCTTATCCGGCACAAGGACGATGTTATCTATTCCATCGCGGAAAGCAGGATCGTCGGTGGAGAGGAAATGAATCTGTTTCAATGCCACCTTCGGAGCGTCAATTTCGGGATTCATCATCAGCGAGTCGATCGGTATAGCCACTTCTATATTTGCCTGTATTTCGTCTTCAAGGACAGTTACCGGAGTACTTAACTCCGATTCCGGTCTGTTCAGACCGCCGATAATCAGAGGTATACCGGATCCCAGAGAGGATGTGAGAGCGATCTGTATCGGAGTAGGACATACCTCGATATTCATATCCTGCATCACTTGCGATCCGCTACCCGGGATCGGGAAGATGGTATATTTGACTGTTGAATCTTTAGGCGTGGTGATTGTCAAGGACGATTGATAGAGGGTCAGGAAGCCTTTGTGTACCAGCCATGACAGGATCGTATAAGGGTGCGTACTGACGGAAAGCGTAATCTTTCTGTCTCGTTGCACTTTCTTCATCTCATTCCTGTTCACCTCTGCGAAGTTGCGCGCAAGCTGGTTCTTGTTTTCGCCTCGCTCGTTGTCCGCACGGAGAATATCCCTTATCACCTTCACTATATCGCTGTATTTGTATCCATAGCGGGCCTGACTGCTGGCCTCCGCCGTATCACCGTACAGCAGCCAGTCGTTATAGCACGTTCCGGTGACTTCTACAGGCGCGACACTGTCAAGGAGCAAAGTTCCTTTGACATGCAGCGAGACATCGTAGGTGGAATTGGCGCACATCGCCGTCACCTCATGCTCCGGTTGCTCTTCGCCGTTAAGGGCCAGCATGATCCGGTTACGCACTTTGAGCGAGCGTGTCATGGCGCAGTCGCTGGACATCAGCGATCGCTGCGCACTCGCCATGTGAACCGTATAGGTATTATCGCCGGACATCTTCGCCGAATGGATGATATACAATATCGGACGGATGGAGTCATCAAGGTGCTCATAGACATAGCCCGCACGGAATACCGCCGTGTCAGGCTTGGAAGAATCCTTCACATGCGCCTCATGCGCATTCAAAGTCCGTTCGAACGTATTTACCAGTTCCTGCAGATTGGGGAAGACTGAATCTGAATGCTGAGGATGATAGTACCGGCCCGGCAGAGGAATACGACCATAGATGGTGTCCACCGCGGAAGGAGAAACAGCCTTTGCCGTAGCCTCGTTATAATAGCCGTCCTCCAGCTTCAGGAAACTGTGGACGCCGGCCTTCGTCACCTCTTCCACGGTATAGTACTCGGACGTTATCCTGCCTCCGCCTTCGTATATATCATTCGAGAAACCCTGATAGTCCAGACGCAGCGCGATATGGGTCAGAGAGTCTCTGTCATCCATCGCTTTACAGGTGGTATTCGCCTGATAGACCATCAACGGCGGCTTGGTCGCGAAGATACACATATCATCGATGACGAAGTCGTTTCCGTCATTATTGGAGGACATATTATATACCCTGACGCGGAAATGGTCGTATGCCTTGTCCTGCTCAATAGGGAAGAAGATCTGGTACCACTTGTCAGAGGTAGGTATATCACCCGTCATGTAGGACGATATATCTTCCCATTGCGTGCCGTTCAACGAACCTTGCACGGAGACAAGGAAGTTCGGTTTGGCTTTGTTGCCTCCTTGATTACTCGGGTTGCCTACGAAGCCGGAGAAATACATCTTCTGACCTTCGCATAGGTGCGTCTCCAGCGAGAGGGCCGCCACCTGACCGGAGGAAGACATACCGTCGCAATAAATCATATACCCGTTCTCGGCACCGCCGTGCTGCTCCATTTTATACCAATATTCCGAATACGGGATACGATTTACCAAGCCATACTCACCCATGTTCGGGAAATCCTCCTGAGCGTGGTAACGGTTGTGTATAATGTTCAGGTCCAGAGGATAAGTAAATCCATACGAAGCGTCTCCCCAAGGCAACGGGTGCGGATAGACATGATAATCACTGCCCGGTTTGTTGTAGTCGAAATTCAATCGTTCCAGGACATCATAACTCTGCTCTATCTCATCATTGGTGATGAGGGCTTTGCCGTTATTCTCCAACTTCGGACCATATTTCTCCGGACGGTGGTAAATAACCGTATAGCGGCAGATATTGAAATAGTAGTCTCCGTCCACGGTAGTGTCCGGTGATTCTGTCGTTCCTGCGCCGGTCGTTTTTTTACTACGCGCACGCAGGCAATAATATACGGTGTCCGCATCCTTACCCGCTGTGATATTTGCCTTCGCCGGTATTTGGAGGAAGTCATCATCTTCCGTGATTGCGTGCGTACAAGTCGAGTAGGTGCTGTCCTTCGGATTAAAGGTGAACCATGCGCAGGGGGCATCCCATCCTCCGCACCAGATCATGGAGTCTTTGCGCTGGTCGCTCCATCCTCCTGTATTCCAGTTGTCATCCTTCATATAGTATCCCAAGAGCGACTCGGAGTGTTGCTTTTTCTTGAGGTTGGTGTAGCTATAGCGTTGCTCGGTACTCAGCAGCAGACGGTTGCCCGTCGGTGCCATGACCACATGGTCCTCCATGTATTTCTCGGATTTGCTCGGAGTATCATACCGATATTTGTAATGATCGAGTGTATCTGCCATCTCCGTCCACGGGTGGAGCTCAAAGACCTCGCGCAACGAAAGCGTCGGCTCCATGATATTCTTCATGGTGTCCAGCATGGCGGTGTCCACCTGATTGACATTCTTCATGGACAGCGGCAGGTTGTCGTAATAGTTACTCAGATCCACCGCATAGGTAACCTTCTGTTTGCCCGTAGGCGGATACACCATCGGCGATTTGGCGGGCGGGTCGTTACGGTCATACCACTTGGAGGGGTAATGGAACACCGTATAACGTCCCATCGTCACTAATTTCTTGCCTTGCGTATGGTCATCCTCATCATTCCAGACCGAGTCTCCGATAATACGGTACGGGAAATTAAATTTGCCGATATTGGTCGGCGGCGTTTCCCATTGATCGGCAGGTATATCATGGTCTTCTTTGCCCGCAGTAAGATTATACCACCGCCACCAGCCGTAGAAGTTGCGCTCGCGAACCGGCAACTCAACACGTTGGTCGGTCGATCGCGCTACATTGGAGGGATTGTAATAATACAGAACACGCTTGTTCTCATGCACCTGCTGAACACCGTTCAACAGCGTATCGCCGGACGCGCCTCTGGTATGAATCAGAGTCTGGTTGTTGGCGTATTGGAAACGGCTGGATTGGCCCACCGTCAGGCGGAAGTTGATATAATGCCATTTTTCACTGTCATCCTGTATGATATACACTATGTACACGTATGCCGAACGCGGCGCACGAATACCGTTCTCCGTACATTTCACGGTGATGGTATTGCTGCTCTTGCCTGATATATGACACCATTGGGGGGTATTACCATACTCGTCTATCAATCGCACTTCGGCATATGCCGCCTCATCAAGTTTCATGTCATCCGTATGGTCATCTTCTGTAGATGTATACGATGATACCGTGTTGTTCTCTACATTCTTGGTGTGTGTTCCTCGACGGTGCTCTGTATGAAGAACAAACACATGGGTGCTGTCATCCTCCCCTATCGTTGCAGGGAAGACATAGTTGTACTCATCGTTGTCCACGACGCAGACCATGGAGTCAAACGGCGCGGTATAATAGGTCTTACGCACCAAAGGTATCTTCAGATGCGCGTCCTCGATCGAGGTGAAACCGCTCCATTTGTCCTTGAACCGGTACGCCGGTGCTCCGGTTTGCAGCGAGAGGACTACATCCAACGTATCCACAATATTGACGTACTTGCCGCCGATCTTCACATCGGTAGGACTGGTTGGGGTCTGACTGATAGTCGTAACAAGATTGCCGGTGTTGGTAGAAATACTCAGTCCGCTGGATTTGGATCCGCCGTCGAAGGCGCGTCCATCGGGAATACGGGTAATCGTATAATTGGTCTTCCAGTCCTTACCCTCATCGGTAAGGTTGGCGATGTTATTCTCATCTTCCTTACAGCAATATACCACCTCATTGCCCACCAGCATCGAATACTCGCGGTAAGCGCGGTAACGGGTCTGGATATTTACGGTCAGTGAACTGTTGTAACCGAACTCCGCACGCTCGAGGGAGGGATAGTTACCGTTATTGAGCAGGTTGTACTCCTGCAGCAGGTAACTCCACGAGAAGACGGACGCTTCGTTCTCATTGGTAGTGAGAGCCAAACGCGGAGTACTACCCGAGATCTCGAACTTCAGCCACCCTTCTGAACCATACTTCAGTTTCACTTGCTCCTCGTAGTTGGCATTGTCGTTGATATACTCATGCACATATTTGTAGGTCAGTGTGGATGGTCCGCTATCCGCCACATCACCCAAAGAGGAACCATTGATAACAAAATATTTGTTTATTTCCTGCTCCGTCTTCAGCGTCAGTTGTTTATTCGCCTGACTCACATAATCATATCTCCACGGGGTGATATATTGGGTCTGATCATTGGCGGGGTTCGCTGCACCCTTGATCAACTTGGTTCTACCGTCCTCTTTCTTATAGAGGGTGGAGCCTTTTTTCTCGAACTGGCGGAAGATCAGTCCGCCGGAACCTGCCATAATATAATAACGCGTTCCGTTAGCCTCTACGGACCATATTAACTCATCACCGCTCAGCATGGCTTGCGTTAGAGGCACACGTCCCGTAACCGGATAATTCACACCACCTACCGTCGCGTTGCTGGTGATGACGAGCGTATCGTATCGAACGGCTAAACTGTTGTCCGAATGTGTTGCAAGCGTCACATGGTCGTCCAATGTTTCTTCATTTATGATATCGAACGTACCTCCCCTTGCGAAAGAGCAAGAACCGGGGCCTAAGCTCAACTGGGAGGTCACGTCCTCCGAGTCGATGATCTCCTCTGCCACCACATTACCATCTACATCCAGCAACTGCCGCGAGGTCACTTTGCTCAGAGTGAAGGTCAAGGTCTTCTTATCGCCGTCCAGCGGACTGAAATTATAGGTCTTTTTCTCCGGTATCAACACTAAATGGGGGATCTCAGAACCGTAATGGTAGGTCTTGGTACGGATGATGATGTCGCGGTGACGCGTGCCGTCAGCGTGGATATGCAACCCCGGAGCGCCTTTCTTCCAACGGCCGTAATACGCCTTGATCTTACCCGTACCCGTCGGACGCAAGGTGATACGCAGCGTATCCTCAATGTCTATATAGTTACCCCCGTATGCCACATCCAACGGACTGTTCAGACCGCTGGCGATGACTCTGCCGAACTCGTCCGAAAGCTCGCTCATGTGCGGCTTGTTGCTTTCTGCAACAGCACTGCCCAACGACTCCACACGCGAATCGCGGATATACGTGAAGGTCTGCGACAGACGGTAATCGGCGGACAGACGCAACGCACTCGACGTAGTGAGAATCTTGTCGCGGTTCGGGTGGAAATAGACGGTGTCATCGCCTAATTTGGTCACCGCCATCAGTTGTTTTCCTATCAGTTTGGACCATACCTGCTGCTCTGTCCGTTCGCCGCTGTGATAATCGAAGACGATCTCATCATTCCACTCCTCCGTCGTATCCGGGATAACCACATAATGCTCATCCGCCACACGCACACGGGAAATCTGGAACGTAGTCGCTTCCGCCTCGTTTGCCGTTCCGTCAAACTGGTTCGCCGCCGCGTTGTATTTGACGAAAGGCTTATCGCTGTTGCTTCGTTCGTCTCTTTTCAGGACGCCTTCCACGCGGTGCAGATAGTGGGTCGATTTGAGTTTGGTATTCTGCACATCCGCCACGCTGTAGTCCGGCCAGCCGTTGGTTGAAGTGAACAGACCCGCCCATGTGGTATTGGCGATAACCGTATTCGGGTCTGTGTAGTACAAACCGAGATACTCTTCCTTGGTCGGTTCAAAATACTCATAGAAGAGCAGCGAGTCTTTCGCGCCGTAACGCAGCTCACGACGCGGATCCAAAACGAACTCGCCCTCTGCTTCCACATCGGAATCGTTCTCCAGCTTGAAGGTGTTGATATAGCGCGGGTCATTATTCTCCGCATTCTCCATTCCCTGCCATGCATCGGTCCAATCGTCAATATGACGGGCACGGGAATAACGGGGAGCCACAGCACCCGGGTGCGTCATGAAATAGCGTTTGCCGTCGCTGTGCATGAACGACAACGCCACATGGATGGTTCCGGTATAGGTAGCTTTCGCATAGAGCGTCAGCTCGCCTGCTTCCAGGTTCACTACATCTCCCTTATGGTACAAGGTACCCGTGCCGTCCGGATTGGTGGTCCAGCCCTCAAAAGCGAATCCTCCTACAAGGCGGTCTTCCTCTATCTTGACGGAGTTCGAACCGTGCTCAGGATACTGGTCGGGAATCTGCGCCCCCACAAAGCCGTTGTTGTCATAATGGATATGCCGGTCGGGGTTGGCAGGTACGAACTCTAAATTACCGTTCTTCTCCTGACTGGTCGTATAGATACGCGCCCAGCCATAGTTATCCACGACACTTCCTCCGCCGACAACAGTCACTTCAGTTCCTTTCACCATCTCGCTCCAATGGGGAACATCCACACCCGGGTCGGCATCGCTGTATTTAGGACCGGAGAAAAGCGTTGCCTTAATTTCGAGTTTGGAATACGCGTCGGTGATATGCCACATCTCCTCCGAGGTCCAGACCGTACTGTCCGCATTCGGCTGCAAGCGGACGTTTCTGCCGGAGTTGGTACGCAGGAAGACGCCCGCGGGGCGGAAGACGACATTCAGGTTGTCCGCACTGCTGGTCGCATCCTCTACCACCATTCGTCCGCAAGCACCCGCCGGAGCTTTCAAAGTATCCATGTATTCGAGCGGCAACTCGCGTATCTTCGTGAACTGCGAGCTGGCATTATTGGCTCCCAAATCGCCATGGCAGTAATGGTTGTCATAACCCACATAGTAGTACGTGCTGTCCGGTACGGGCACATACATAAAGTCGGTTTGGTAGGAATTGGTGGTTCCTATCCGCTCCATGCACACCAGACGGTCGATGGTATAGGTCTTCTTCTTAGTGGTGTACGTAGCGGGCGTTACAGCAAAGTTTTTATTGTATTGCTTATAATCCTGCTCGTCGTAGGCGAAATAATACGAATCCGCGCAAGTAGAAGTCAACGGATCATTCAGTACATACAAACGGAAAACCGTACGCGGGGTTGCATGGTGTTTATCTTTATTACCAAAAGCATACAATGCCTGACCCGGTCGAGCCGATGCTTCTTTGTTACTATATGGTATTGTGCTAAGCGTTTTATTGAAACCGACCAACGAAGCATTGGTGTAAGAATAAGGGCCGTTTCCACGCGGTATGTCCAGCCAATACACTTCACGGTAAGGCAGACCTAAGAAACCATAACCCTTCTCGCCATTCAATCGACCTTGGGCATCTTGCGTTCTCCCCTCTAAGGTTGTTAATGTTTTGTTCGGGTCAAACGTGGTAACGGTAGAGCGGATAGTCGGTACCACAAAGACGGCGTTGCAGATGTTGGCGTTGTTTGCCTCACTGGTCAAATCGCCTTGGAATCTGAACGAATTGCCGTCAGACGTGCGCAAGGTATATGAATCGCCATTGGGGTTGGTACTCCACATCGTATAGGCGATGCCATCTATTGTATAGAGAGCACCTGAACTACTGTTGCGGAACGGTACCGGGTCGTCTATCGTCCAGATAGAAGGAGATGCCGGCTCGGTTGCATCGGCATCTTGCGGAATCAACTTGAGGAAGTTTCCTTTGTTACCATCCCAGTTGGTGTAGCTGAAATAGCCACCCGTAGAACTCGGGTAATGGCACACGAAAAATTCCTCACCGGAATCCTCTACACCGTTACCGTTTACGTCAACCCACGTGGACAGCAATATCTGGTCTCCCGCTTGGAGGTTGACTACCAAACCACCATCCGTCGGCGTAAAATCGTACACCGCGCCGTACATTCCCACAGAGTACATTACTACCGAAATCAACAACAGGATTCGTACCCTTAATTCTTTCATACAGACTTTATTCATAACAGATTATATAAATTTCGTTAAAAATGGCTGCAAAAGTACATAAAAAAAAGGACATGCGCAAGAGACATGTGCAAAAATTGTTTTAAAGTTGAGAAAAAGAGTCGTTTTTTGTTTTAAAGTCGAATCAACTACCGGATTGGGCAAGCCATTCAGTCGGAGTAAGTCCTGTTTCGCGAGCAAAGACACGTCCGAAGACCGTAGCCGACGAAAAACCGCAATGTTCAGCAATCTCTTGCACGCGCATATCCGGGTTCGCACGCATGTAACGCTTCGCTTCTTCGATGCGGAAATTCGTCACAAACTGATAGAACGTACAACCGTATTCCTCCTTGATAAACTGCGAGAGATAAGTTCGATTCATCGGAACCACCGTCATAATGTCAGAGAGACGGAAATCGGCGTTCAGATAAGGCTTCTCGGCCTCCATCCATTCCTCCAAAGCACGACGATATTCGGTATTGGCTGCCACATTTGCTACCACTGCTTCTTTCGCGATTTCGTCACTAATCTCTCCATTTTCGTCACTCACCCGCTCCAACCAAGGCCTGGAACGGAAGATCACTTGCTCGTTGATATAAACGAAAATAAAGAAGAGCAACCACTGCTGCGTAAAAAGCCGAGTCGGCGTCTCTAAGAAACAGAGATATGCATAAGAGCCCCCTAACACAAACATCATCACCAGATACCGGATGACCCAGTGCTCATCCGTCTCTTCCACAGAACCAAAGTTTTCCTCACTATACTGACGATAACGCCGTACATGGAGGAAAATCAGAAAAATCCATATCGCAGGTACGATCGCCAACAACCATCTCAGATCCAAAGGAACAAACCAATCGATTACCCCGACTACCAAAACCGGCAAGAGACGCGTCAACGCCTTATCCCACGTCAGCCAATGAGGACGGAGCAGCTCCATAGGATAAGCCAACATCAACCAAGCGATAATATCTCCGGCAAGCATCTCCCACCCCTCGAAAGCAAAAATACCCTCTGCAGGCAAAAGCTGACTATTCACCCGCATCCGGTACAACAAACCCAAAACAAATATTACCGACAGCGCCGCCAGTATCCATGCGGAGACATAGCGCACGCGGATACCGTTATGATGACGAAAAAGCAGCCACGAACAAACCGATGTGATCGTGATAACGGCTACATTCTGAGTAGGAGCAATAATAGCACGGAAGATATCCGCCGGAATAAGCGGCGAGAGCAAATAACTCACGACAACTGCAGCCGCGAGTATCAGCCCAAATACAGCTTCCGAACGGTATTCATAATAAAAATGCCGAAGACTTTTACGATTCTTTTCTTCCATCGTGAGTATCCCTACTAAATCGCCTGCAAAGGTACTACTTTTTTTTGAAATATGCAAATAAAAATCAAACTTTTCCTTAGAAAAAAAAAAAAAAAAATAGAAAGAAAAGAAAGAAAACAGACAAATCCATAGTATAAATGCCCATAACAACCCGGTAAGGGTTTTGTAAGGGTTTTGTAAGGGTTTAGGTTGAGCTAGGTTGAGCTAGGTTGACCTAGGATGACCTAGGATAACCTAGGATAACCTAGGATAACCTAGGATAACCTAGTAATTATTATTAAGGAACAGGCGCGCGCACGCGAGAAAAATGAGAAAAATGCATTTTTTTTGCATTTTTTTGCCAAAAAATTTGGTCATGTCAAAAAAAAGCAGTACCTTTGCACCCGCTTTCGATAACAAAGCACATTGATCTAACTTTTATAGTTCAAAAAAGTTGCGGAAATAGCTCAGTTGGTAGAGCACGACCTTGCCAAGGTCGGGGTCGCGAGTTCGAGTCTCGTTTTCCGCTCTTTTTTTTTGCCCAGATGGCGGAATTGGTAGACGCGTGCGTTTCAGGTGCGCATGCCGCGAGGTGTGCAGGTTCGAGTCCTGTTCTGGGCACCCCAAGCGCAGGTGGTGAAATTGGTATACACGCTACTTTGAGGGGGTAGTGGTCGCAAGATCGTGTGAGTTCGAGTCTCATCCTGCGCACAAAATGGCATAATCAAACGATTATGTCATTTTTTTTTGCGTATGTCAATTATTTTTTGTAATTTTGCGCCCGAAAAATGTATGATCCTATGAAAAGAACATTTCTGATAGCAGCATTAATAATGCTGGCAGTAGCAGGAAAGGCTCAGATCAGCCAGATTGTTGGCGATTGGAAGACCGTCGATGACAAGACCGGCGAGAAACGATCCATCGTAACGATATACAAAAGCTCCGACGGACTCTATTACGGAAAAGTCAGCAAGCTGCTGATGTACCAGGAGCTGCAGCCCAAATGCGAGGCATGTCAGGGCGAGGACAAGAACGCGCCGGTAGAGGGCTTGGTCATCATCCGCGGCATGAAAGCCGAGGACGGACAACTCGTGGGAGGCAAAGTGCTTGACCCCGAGAGCGGGAAGTTCTACTACGGTAAGATACACCTCAAAAACGGTAACCTCGTCCTCCGCGGGAGCTTGGACAAACGCGGCTTCCTCGGGCGCAACCAGACATGGGTGAAGTGATGGAATGATGAATTGATGGAATGATGGATTGATGGAATGATGAATTGATGGAATGATGGATTGATATGAAACTGGTATTTGCATCGAATAATGCGCATAAGCTAAGCGAGGTGCGGGCAATGATGCCGGCTGGCATCGAAGTGCTCAGCCTCCATGAGATCGGCTTCGAAGCCGAGATAGAAGAGACCGGCAAGACCCTCGAGGAAAACAGCCTCATCAAAGCCAAAACCGTTTGGGACTTTATTAATGATGGAATGAGCGCGGCAAAGCCGCTCAATGATGGATTGATGGTTGATGGTGTGTTTGCGGATGATACGGGTCTGGAGATCGATGCGCTGAACGGCGAGCCGGGCGTCTATACCGCACGGTGGGCAGGTTCGCCCGCGGCCAACCGCGCGAAGGCTTTGCGGGAGTTGGAGGGCAAAGACAATAGAGATTGCCAGTTTAGGACGGTGATTACATTATTGATGAATGGTGACGCTCCGCTTAATGGTGGAATGATTCAGGTAGAAGGCATCGTACGCGGACGGATCGCGGAGCAGGAGTTTGGAGAAGGAGGTTTCGGATACGACCCCGTCTTCATTCCCGAAGGCTACGACAAGACCTTCGGAGAGTTGCCTGCTGAGCTGAAAAACCACATCAGCCATCGCGCAAGAGCGATCCAGGAACTCATAAGAGTTTTGAATGATGGATTGATGGATTGAAGGAATGATGGAATGATGGATTGATGGAATGAAAAGAATAATCATTATATTGTGCTGTATCGCTACGGTGACGTACGTGTATGGTATAGGATGGACCACCTATTTTGCTTACAATCAGGTTACGCAGATCGCTATGTCACCGGATCAGGTGTACGCCGTTTCGGACGGCAGTCTCTATAGTGTGGAGAAAGCCACAGAGCAGGTCCGGATATACACCAGCCAATCGGGATTGCATAGCGCCGGCATCTCCTGCATCCATTACGACGAAGCGGGAGCACAGCTCATCATCGTCTATAAGACCGGCAAGATAGATATGTTGCGCCCGGACGGGGTACAGTATATAAGCGATCTCTACGACAAAGATATGACGCAGCGCAAGACCGTGAATAACATCACTATTCTCGGTCGTACAGCGTATCTGTCCACCGCCTACGGCGTGCAGACGATGGACCTGAGGCAGAACAAGTTAGTCGATAGCTACTGGCTTCGCCCCAACGGTGAGGAGACGGATGTACAAGACGTAGTGGTCCTCGGCGACAGTATCTATGCCTTCACGACCGACAGCCTCTTCTGCGCAAGAATGAGCGATAACATCGTCGATTACCGGTTCTGGAAACGCGAGTTACGCTCCGGACGTATCGCACCGGATCCGGAGAAAGGTATTCATTATCAGGACGCGAACAGCGATTGGTACGCCGGCGGCGCAGAAGGTATCGTCCGTATCACCGCTACCGAACGGATGGCTTATAAACCTGCCGGACCGTCATCAAACATCCCCTACAGCCTCACCGCCGGAAACGGAGAGCTATGGGTAGTACCCGGCGGACGATGGGCGTCGCAATATTTCCGTCCCGGCATAGTAATGCACTATAACGGCGAGCGATGGGTAAACATAGAGACCGGGCACATACAACCCAAGACCGGCCTTCAGGCCCTGGATTTCGTAAACACAGCCGTCGATCCGCGCGACCCGAAGCACATTTTCGTTACGAGTTACGGCACAGGCCTGTATGAGTTCCGCGCAGACACCCTCGTAAAGCACTACCTGCCGGCGGAAGACAATACGATCGTCGCTGTCATCCCTGCGAATCCGCAGTTTTACACGCGATTGGATTGTGCTTTCTTCGACGGAGACAATAACCTATGGTTCTTCACTACGGGTAGCGACAAACAGCTACAGTGCCTGGACTCCAACGGACAATGGCACGCTCTCACCCTCCGTACAAGCAGCGGAGTACCGATGGCGCTTCCTACTCCTACGGGGTTGTTGGTCGATAAAAAGAATCCGGATCATAAATGGTTCAGCGTCGGCCGCGAGGTGGTAGGCGTGACCCTCCTGGACGACGGAGGTACCCGATGGGACGAAGCAGACGACCGCTACTACACACGCGACAAGTGGACAGACCAACACGGCAGGACCTTCCAACCGCAGCTGTTCTACGGTATTGCGCAAGATGCCTTGGACCGTATATGGATCGTGACCACACAAGGCGCCGCCTATATCGAAAGCGAAACAGATTTCTTCCTCTCGGACGCTATCGTACGCCCGGATTTTGAAGACGAGAACGGCGAGAACCCGATCACGACGCTGAGTATAAAAGCCATCACCGTGGACACAGAGGGACAGATATGGATAGGCACGAACGACTTGGGAGTATATGTATTAGACAGCACCGCGACGGAGATTACGGCACATTATACCTCTGAGAACTCCGCCATGCCTGCTAACGGCATCGTATCGCTGGCGGCAGACGAGAACGGCGTAGTATGGATAGGAACGGCTGAAGGTCTGGTACGTTTCGACCCGAATGGCAGCGGAGAAGGACTGAAAGGCCAAACGACGGACGAAGAAGAGCACCCGGATGAAGGTAGTATGATGCGATGGCGGCTCCACCTGTCTTACAATAACCCCACAGAGATAGTAGGAACACGGGAACGTATCTTCGCTGTCGCGAACGGAGAGTTATACTCCTTCAACCGCTCGGACGAGGTTCTTGAATACTGGGATCAGAGCAAGGGACTGAACGGAACAACCATCTCGCATATATGCCAGGACAAGACCTCCGGAGACCTCGTAATCGCCTATAGCAACGGACGTATCGACCTCCTAGACAGCGACGGCAATGTGCGCCAGATACCGGATATTTATACCAAAGCCGGTACCATTTCTACGCAGATCAACGCGATTAGTTCAGGCGCAAAGAAGACCTATTTGGCCATGACGTTCGGCGTCGTCGCAATCGATTGCAAGCGAGGCGAAGTGAGCGACACATACTACGTCGGTCACGAAGCAACCAACCTGGAGATCCTGCAGGTAGTGGAACTTAACGACTCGATATATGCCTTCAGCAGCGACAGTGTGTACAGCGCCTGTCTGCATGACAATCTGGCGGATTATCATTTCTGGCACGCGAGCCACACCCGACTCAACGACCTGACCCATGCCGCTATCTATCGCGACGAGCTCTATTCCCTCCAAGACAGCTTGCTGTACCGCTATAAAAACGGCGCATGGGAACTCGTGGACAGCAAGAAGATCGATTGGATTCATGCGGGAGACGGCAAGATGTTGGTTTGCACGGAGAGCCATATCCTGTACGAGATGGACAACTCAGGAAAACTATCCGGCATTTGCGACCGCTATACCATCAACGACGCCGTCTATAGCCAAGGCGAATACTGGTTAGGCGAGACCAGCTACGGATTGATCAGGCTGAACAGCAACGGCGATGATTATTTCCACACGGAGGGTCCGAGTACCAATCTGGCGTATTCGCTTCACGCCGCACACGGACATATCTACTCGGTGAATGGCGGTCGTTGGGCATCCGAATACGCACGGCCGGCAAGGGTCAATATCTACGACGGGAATAGTTGGCGCAGCGTGTCCGAATACGAGATAACCACGAACATAGGCAAAGTGATCATCGACCCCGTAAGCGTAGCGGTGGATAATCAGGACCCGGGGCACTACTATGTAGCAACTTACGGATGTGGTGTGATGGAGTTTAAAGACTTCGCGCCGTACAAACTATACAACGCCGAAAACAGTACGCTCCGACCAGTTAACAGTACCATCAATCCGGATTTCTACACCCGAACCGACGGACTGATGATGGATAGCACGGGCAACCTATGGGTGATGAACGCCACAGAGATAGGCAAACCGCTGCATGTACTGACACCTGCAGGACAATGGGTTGGTCTGAGTATGCGAAGCGAGGGACAAGACCTGACGCTCACCACCCCGACAGGTATCCGGCCCGACAGGCGTGACGGACGCTATAAATGGATGTTAGACCAACGAGGAGAGAGACCCGGCGTGATTTTCCATTTCGACAACGGCACACCGACTTCCGCTTACGACGACCATTGTATCAAGCGGAACACCTTCCTGGATCAGAATAATAATACCCTCACGCCGGGCTTCTTCTACTGCCTGGCGCAGGATAAGAACAACCGCATCTGGATCGGCACGGAAAAAGGTATCCTGATCATCCCAAGAGAGGTCGATTTCTTCACGTCCAACGCCTGCCGGCGCATCATCATTCCGCGTAATGACGGTACGGGCTTAGGCGATTACCTCTTGGGCGAAGAGCAGATACGGTGCATCGTCGCGGACGAAGGCAACCGGATGTGGATCGGTACCGCCGGCTCAGGTCTCTACCTCATCGAAGACGATACCATCACCGTAGCGCATTTCACGGAGACGAACTCCCTGCTGCCGTCCAACTTTATCATGACCTTGGCACTCGTCCCCGAGACCGGTGAGTTATTCGTGGGTACGGACAAAGGTGTCGCATCCTATCGCAGCGACGCGAGCGAAGCCAAAGAGAACATGTCCGGCGCATATGCCTACCCTAACCCCGTTCGTCCGGATTACGGCGGAATGATCACCATCACAGGGCTCATGGACAACTCCGAAGTGCGCATCATCGATGCCGGCGGAGGGTTAGTATGCCGCACGCGCAGCCATGGCGGCACCGCCGTCTGGGACGGCAAACTGCCGGACGGACGCAGAGCCACACCGGGCGTCTATACCGCCCTTTGCAACGCGATCAGCGGTCACGCGGCGGTGAAGATTTTAGTGATACGATAAGATGTCAGACAAAGCCAAAACAGTATTTAGCAGTGCAGTATTATTCCTTATACTGCTTTTCCCGAATATCTTAGCGTGCTTTGTAGCCAGCGACTTGTCCTCCCCTCTCAAATCCATCGCTTATCTGACAGTAGTATGTATCGGTTTGTTTATTCCGATGCTCTTTCTACGCAGGAGAACATATTTTATCGTGATCGGTGCGCTTACTCTTTTCTGCGCTCCGATAGAGATCGCCAGTCTGTACCTGAACCACAACCCTGCGACAGCTACGTTTGTCGGACTTTTTTATTCCACCAACTGGGAGGAAGTAACCGGTGTATTGAGTGTTGTATGGCCTTTCGCTTTTTGTACCTTGATCGTTTGGGTGGGGTATTTCGTATTGGCGAGCCGTCAACCAAACGAGTGGATTATTCCACGCCAAGTCAGTTTATGGACGGCGTGTATCGGTTTGCCTCTTCTCTTGACAGGCGCTCTTCTCTTCTTCTATCAGTATGCGCGTGATATAAACAATATACAGGATAAAAAAGAGGCTGTCACATTTGCCAAGGATTTGATTTTAATGAAATTCAACAAGATCTATCCTTATAACATTTATCTGAATACCCAATCCGTCCTTACTAACCGCTATAACGCCAAACGTGCCCAAAAAGAATTGTCCACATTCCGTTTCGGAATCGAAGCTCCGGAGGACACCACGCCGGAATTATACATCCTTGTGATAGGCGAAGCAGCCAGGAGCGAGAATTTCTCACTGAACGGATACAAGCGGGAGACGACACCACGACTACAACACCGGAAGAACATCATCAGCTATCCGAACATGTACTCACAAGCGGGTACCACCGAAGAATCCGTCCCCCACATGATCAGCCGTATCACTGCTTCCGACAAAGAGTCTCTTAACACAGAGAAGACCCTTCCTGAGGCGTTTCAAGAGGCAGGTTTTCAGAGTATTTGGATTACCAATCAATCCCGCGTCCTGTGTATAGAGCGTACTCTGGAGGCTGTGGACCAACGATATGAGACAGGAAAAGACATGAGTACCGCCAATAACTACGACGAATACCTGCTCTCACACTTGCAAAAGAGTCTGACAAACAGAAGTGAGAAACAATTTATAGTCTTGCACACAATGGGTAGTCATTGGCGATACGACACACGCTATCCGGAATCTTTCGAGCGATATACACCCGCCCTTGGCCGCGATTTCACCTTATCCATGATCAAACCTTCCAACCGCCAGAGGCTTGTGAACGCCTATGACAACACGATTTTATATACAGATTATTTCCTGGATTCTCTACTATCGATTGTTGAAAAAGAACATATACCGGCCTTGGTGATGTACATGTCCGACCACGGCGAAAACCTTTACGATGACGAGCGCAACTTTGTGCTACACGGAAACTACAGGGTGAGCCGATGGCTTTTTCACGTACCGCTGATAGTGTGGTACAGCGATGAGTATGCATCATTGCATCCAGAGAAGATTGCCCAAGCACAGGCACATAAGGATAGTCGCGACAACTCATCGGTTCTCTTTGAATCGATGACAGATGCCGCCGGGTTACATTATAAAAACGATGCTGCGAGCGACGCTGTGATGCGTACCCGCAGCATTTTCTCCAAGGATTATCGCGCTCCCGATACGATTTATGTGCTCTCGTCCAATGGCGCGTGTGTCGCCTTGGAAGAGTAACAACTACCCCTTTATCAGTTTCATGAACTCCTCGCGGGTCTTGGCTTGATTGAAGACTCCGGTGAAATCCGAAGTGACGGTCATGGCGTGTTGTTTCTGTACGCCGCGCATCTGCATGCATAAATGCTCCGCCTCGATGACCACCATCACTCCGAGGGGATCAAGGGTATTCTGGATGCACTCCTTGATCTGGGTCGTGAGGCGTTCCTGAACCTGTAACCGCCGCGCGAAGACATCTACCACGCGGGCGATCTTACTCAGACCCGTGATCCGTCCATTGGGGATATACGCCACGTGCACCTTGCCGAAGAACGGCAGCATGTGGTGTTCGCAAAGGGAGTAGAAATCAATATCTTTGACCACCACCATCTGGCGGTAGTCCTCCTCAAAGAGCGCCGAACGAAGAATCGCCTCCGGGTCCTCGTTATAGCCCTTGCAAAGGAACTGAAGGGCTTTTCCTACCCGATGCGGCGTCTTGACCAGACCTTCCCGGGTCGGGTCTTCACCTATTTGCGTCAGGGTCTTCTCTACCGCCCTGGCGATCTCGTCTGTCACCTGCTGAGAGGGATGAAATTCCTGCAGATCCATTATTGCAACACTTGTATTTTATCGCGCACAATATACGTTTCCCCCATCAACTCGGGGTATTGCGCCACGACGATTTTCTTATACTCCCGTGCCTCTTCGTAGGTACGGAAATCTCCCACACGCACTTTCCAGAACGGCGGCAGATACTGGACATAGACGGACTGCGTGAGGGTCTCTTTGACCTTCTCCTCCAGCTCCAGCGCCTCGCCTTTCGCCGTCTGCTGCTGGTTGGAAGAGTAGATCTGGACGCGGTAGCCGTCCATCTCCACCAACTCGTGCTTACCGTGTATCGCTTCGTCCAAGAGTATCGACATCGCCGAGTCCTGCACGATCCGGATACCCGGTATCGAGTCCAAAACGGATAATAATATGACTAATATTAGTTTCATATAGGCTAAATCTCTAACGAATAACCAATTTATCACCAACTTATATCTAACGATTCAATGCAAATTTTGTGCCATTAGTAGCGGAACGACGAACCACCAACGAACTCGCGGAGGAAGGATGTAGGCGGAATCTCACGCTCGGGAACCGGTACGAAATACTGCAGGAACTTCAGGAGCCTGTGCGCCTCGCTGTACTCGTCGCAGAACTTAGGCACCTCCTGCAAGATCGGTTCCGCATGGCGTTTCAATACCGCGAACTCGAAGATCAGCGCGGAGTTGAACATCACATCCGCTTCCTCCTGGAAGGGATAGACCCATTTGGTCTCGCCCCGGATGACCGACGGGCAGCGGGCTATCGTCTCGCGTGCCGAGAAACCGCGGTACTTATAGTCGCGCACGATGCGGCGCAAGAGACGGATATCCGTCGTCGGGATCCAGTTATGGTTATCGATATTGATGGTCGTCAGGGCAGACACGTAGATCTTATACGTCAGCTCGCGCGGCACGTCCGGCAGGATGCACGGATTGAGCGCATGCAGACCCTCGATGACGAGAACGGAATCCTTCTGGAGTTTGAGCTTGTTGCCCTTGAAGACCCGCTCGCCTTTGGTAAAATCGTACGTCGGCAGGTTGACCTCTTTGCCCTCCAGCAGGTCCTTCATCTGCTCCCTGAAGAACGGCAGATCGACCGCGTTAACCGTCTCGAAGTCATACTGACCGTTCTCGTCCTTCGGCGTATCCACGCGGTTGACAAAATAGTCATCCATGGAGAGCACCTCCGGCCTGATACCATCGACCAGCAGCTGGATCTGCAGACGCTTGGAGAAGGTGGTCTTACCGGACGACGAAGCACCGGAGATAAAGACGATCTTCGGCCGTTTGGCGGCGATAGAATCCGCTATCTGGGCGATCTTCTTCTCATGCAAAGCCTCCGCTAACTTGATCAGCCCGAAAGACTTGTTCTGCTTGCAGGCCACGTTGAAATCGTTGACGTTATTGATGCGCAGCAGTTTGTTCCAGCGGTTGTACTCCTGGAAGATGGAGAACATCTTATCCTGCGGAATGGCATCCTCGAGGATGGTCGGGTTCGTACGGTTCGGGATACGCAGCAACAAGCCGTCCTGGAAGGGCTGCAAATCAAACACATTGAGATAGCCCGAAGACGGCAGAAGAACGTTCGTATAATAATCGATAAAATCCCCCATTCGGAAATAGCGGCAGTAGGGGTTTCCGAGCGCCTCGAAGATCGAAGACTCGTTGTTGTACCGCTCGGCGAACATGCGGATGACCTCTTTGGTCTGTTTCTCTTCCTCGTAGATAGGCCGGTTCTCCGCGATGATTTGGAGCATCCGCGCCTTGATAGCCTGTACCATTTCCGGCGTCACTACCGGCGGCTCTTTCTCGTCCTCGGAGTCCGTGTCCTTGGACTGATGCCATTGGAGCGTGCAGTAATACCCCTTGCTGATCGGGTGCTCGATACGCAGGTCGATGTCGGGGAACAACTCATTGATAGCGCAGGCCAACACCATATTTAGTGTACGCACGTACGCGCGCATGCCCGAAGGCGAGCTGGCGTCCAGAAACTCAATATCTTTGGGCTTATACAGCAGGAAATCGAGGTTCTCCACCTTATAGTTCACGTACGCAGCGATAATCGGATACGGCAACTGAATACCCAGCAGGTCTTTCAGTTCGATCAACGATATTCCGCGCGGCACATCGTGATACGCGTGCGTGTTCTTGCAATAAATAGTGATTGTCTGCTCCATAATGGTATAATGTTTTTCCAGTTTTCCTAGTTGACGAGTTCGTCGATTCGTAACGCTTGTTCGAGCAGGGCGCGCATGTCCGAGAGCTTCACTTGGTTCGCCGCATCGGAGATCGCTTTGTCGGGATCGGGGTGCGTCTCGATGAACAGGCCGTCCACACCGACCGCTAACGCAGCACGCATCAGATACGGCACCATCGCCCGGTTGCCGCCGGTGATACCCGCCTGCGAAGAAGGTTGCTGCACCGAATGCGTAGCGTCGAAGATCACCGGACAACCGAACCGCCGCATCTCTACCAGTCCCGTCATATCGACTACCAGCCGGCCGTAACCGAAGGACGAACCTCTCTCCGTGAGCCACAAGTGCCCTTCTCTGCTTGCACCGGGAGCCACCTGCTCGATCTTCTCTATCGCCCCTTTCATGTCCCACGGCGCCATGAACTGGCCTTTCTTGACGTTGACAATCCGTCCGGTCTTCGCCGCCGCCTGCAAGAGGTCGGTCTGACGGCTTAGGAACGCCGGGATCTGCAGCACATCGGCGACTTCCGCTACCGGCGCGCACTGCCAGGACTCATGCACGTCCGTCACAATCGGCAGGTCGTACATCCGCTTGACCTCCTCCAGGATCTTCAGCCCCTCGTCCATACCTATGCCGCGCGCCGACGCAGAGGTGCGGTTCGCTTTGTCAAACGAAGACTTGAAATAGAGGGTGATACCCAACTCATAGCAGAGATGATTCAAAGTCTCCGCCGTCTCCATGACGATCTCTCTATTTTCGATGGCGCAAGGCCCGGCAATCAGGAACATAACTATCAACTATCAATTGTCAATTATCAATTGTCAATTGTCAATTATCAATTGTCAATTACTCCACCGTGCGATAAGCTCTCGCCCACTGAACTTTCAGTTTGCCTTCGCCGCCTTTCTCGTTACCCGGCAGCCAGCTCTGTGCGAAATAGAACATCGCCTCTTTCGGCAGACGGTTCGGCAGACGGAGTACCTCCATATCGTTCACGAACCAGATCAACTCGTTCTTCGTCCAGCGGAAGGTATAGACGTGGTACATCGAACGGAGAACACCGGTCAGATCAACCATCTGCGTCTTCGGGCCATCGACATATCCCATCTGGTGGGTCGAGCCGTTATAGTGATAGAGGGCTACCATCGGGCTACCTTGTTTGCCCGTCGAGAGACCGAAGAAATGGTGACCGATACCTTGCGTACGCACTTTCGCCATGAACATTCCCGACTCCTGCGCAAACGCCTCTTTAGTATTCATCACATCGGAGGTATACTCGAACACATGCTCCGTGAATCCTTTCTTCTCGTCCCAAGCGACCGCTTTCTTGGTCTCCTGACGCGTCTCGAGGTCCATACGACCCTCGGCGAAGAAGGTGTTCTTGCCGCCGTTATACGCCTGCAACTCGGAGGTGCGCGAGTGACCGTCTTTCATTGCAGGATTCGCATAGCCGTAACCCGGTTTCCAGTTCTTGGAGGACGTCATGTCGTCGTCGAAAGAAGGACGGAAGAGCTCTGCCCAGTCGATCTTCTCCTCACGCGAAGTGAAATAGAACTTGATATCTTCGGAATTAGCCAGCTCCAGATAGCGTTTCTCGGTCTTGTACTCCTCGGAGTGCTCCCAGCGCTTGGCATCCGCCCAGAGCGCGTTACGCTGCTTGAAGTCCTCGGTCGAAGTCTCTTTCTCCAGCTCCGTGAGTTGTTTCAACTCCGGCGAGTTCAGCACTTTCTGGTAGTTCTTGTAGAACGCCGAACGGTAGATCATGTTGTACATCCGACGCTCGGAAGCCGTCACGGAGTTGTCCTCTTTGTTCTGGAAGGCATCGCTGTCGCGGAACTTCAGGAAGGCCTGGAAGGTCTCGCTGTCCTGGGCGTACTTGTAACCCTTCATGCGCAAGGTAGAAGACAGACGATCAAGCGTCGCCATCTTACGACCCTCGTCCGTGTCCTTGTACTTACGGTTCTTCAGAGTGTTCTTCTTCTCTTGGAAATCCGAACTCTCGACGATCTTCTTGAGCTCATTGTACTCCGCCAATTCTGGCGATTTCTCGATAGCACGCCAGCGTTTTACACGCTCCTGCATGTCGTGGATGGTTTTCTCGAACGCATCGGTCGAGCTCATTTTGCCGGTTAATCTGGCTGCAAATAGGTTCATACTCAATTTATGATTTATGATTTATGATTTATGATTTCTTGGTATAATTCTTCCAAAGTGTCCACGAAGATGGGTTTGTAGGCCTCTTGTTCGGGGATGAAATGGAGAGACCGCATCAATGCAATCTGCTGTTTGAGGGGTTCGTAGAAACCTTTATAGTTCAGCACGAAGGTCTTCTTATGATGCTCTCCTACGATTGCCGAAGAAGTAGCGTCCATCATCTCATCCAGCGTGCCGTAGCTGCCCGGCAGACAAACGATCACATCCGCCATGTCGCGCATGATCTGCTTGCGCTCGGACATATTCTGCACCATGTACAGCTCGTCGCAGTTGTCCGCCTTTCGTCCCGCCGCTTTGATGCGCGGAGGAATGACCCCGATGACCGTAGCTCCTGCCGCTTTCGCCGCATTGCTCGTGCGCGTCATCAGACCGCCCGTAGCGCCGCCATAGATCAAGGTGTGGCCGTTCTCTCCGATCCACGTACCCAACTCATCCCCCAACGCGAGGTACTCCCCGGGTATCGCATCCTTCGCCGAACAATAAACTGTTACTTTCATTTAATTGATAATTGATAGTTGATAATTGATAATTATTTCGTAGTATCTTTGGTGGTCTTTATGATAGAGGTTAACAATTTTATAAGTTCTACACAATCCTCATAGATAGATGTATAACTCTGTTCATCAATATAACCTCCTGCATGTAATAATTCCAACCAATAAGATGTCTCGTCTGCTTCTTTTAAAGCGATATTCAGTTTATTGATAAAATCCAACCGACTTTGTGCATTTTTAGCCTCTCGGCAATTAGCGCCAATAGACGTACCGGAACGTAATAACTGTTTGGAAAGAACGTATTCATTCTGTGCAGTTAAGTACTTATACGCTTTTATAACTCGCAAAGCAAATGCAAACGATTTGGCTGCAATTGTATTTTTATCATCCGGCTTTGCCATAATTGTCAACTGTCAATTATCAACTATCAACTGTTTAAGCGTCAATGTTGGCGTACGTTGCATTTTCTTCGATGAACTCGCGGCGCGGCGCTACATCGTCGCCCATCAGCATGGCGATGATACGATCCGCCTCGGCGGCATTCTCGATCGTCACTTGCTTGAGCACGCGGCGTGCCGGATCCATAGTCGTCTCCCAGAGCTGCTCGTCGCTCATCTCACCGAGACCTTTGTACCGCTGCGTCTTGATCTGCTTCTCGTCGCCGTTACCGTAGTTCTGGATGAACGCCTGACGCTGCTGGTCGTTCCAGCAGTACTCGCTGTAGGTACCCTTCGAGCACTTATAGAGCGGCGCGCAAGCGATATAGAGGTGGCCTTGCTCAATCACCTCTTTCATATGACGGAAGAACAGGGTCATAATCAGAGTAGCAATATGCGCACCATCAACATCGGCATCGGCCATGATGATCACTTTGTGGTAGCGGATCTTGGAGAGGTTGAGCGCCTTCGGGTCCTCTTCGGTGCCGAAGGTGATACCGAGCGCCGTGAAGATGTTGCGTACCTCTTCGGACTCGAACACCTTATGCTCCATCGCTTTCTCGACGTTGAGGATCTTACCGCGGAGCGGCAGGATTGCCTGGTGTACACGGTCACGTCCGGTCTTAGCGGTACCGCCTGCAGAGTCTCCCTCGACGAGGAAGAGCTCGCACTCAGCCGCGTCTTTCGATACGCAGTCCGCCAGCTTGCCGGGCAGACCACCGCCGGAGAGCGGGCTCTTACGGAGAACGGACTGACGTGCGTTACGGGCTGCGATACGAGCCTGCGCCGCGAGAATGACTTTCTCTACGATCTTCTTCGCATCATCCGGATGCTCCTCCAGGTAGTTCTGCAGCGCCTCGGCTACTGCACTCGAAACCATACCGGCTACCTCGGAGTTACCGAGCTTGGTCTTCGTCTGGCCTTCAAACTGCGGCTCTGCCACCTTGACGGAGATGACCGCCGTCAGACCCTCACGGAAATCGTTCGGATCGATGGTCGAGTTACCGTCTTTGTCTTTCAGTTTCGCCTTCTCCAGCATCTTGCTGTCCTCGGCATATTTCTTCATCACACGGGTCAGCGCAGCGCGGAAACCGGCTACGTGCGTACCACCCTCGATGGTGTTGATATTATTGACATAGGAGTGTACGTTCTCGTTGAAGTCGGTGTTGTAGATCATCGCTACCTCTACCGGCGTACCGTACTTGTCGGTATTGAGGTGGATCACCTCGCTGATGAGCGGCGTACGCGTACCGTCGATATAACGTACGAACTCACTCAGTCCCTTCTCCGAGTAGAACACCTCTTTCTTGCACTCCGTCACTTTGGAGCCGTCCTCGAGGGTCTTCTCTACCATGACGCGCTTGTCCTTCAGCACGATACGGATACCGGCATTCAGGAACGCGAGCTCACGCATACGGTTGGCGAGGATCTCCCAGTGATAAACGGTCTCCGTGAAGATCGTATCATCCGGCCAGAACTGCACGAACGTACCGGTCTTGCGTTGCTCCCAGTTACCCGTAGCCTCTTCCTCGGAGATCACATGCACCGGAGCCAGCGGTTTGCCTTTCGCGTAGTCCTGGCAGTGGATCTGTCCGTTACGATAGACCTCCACGTGCATCTTCGTCGAGAGCGCGTTCACGCAGCTCACACCCACACCGTGGAGACCACCGGACACCTTGTAGCTATCTTTATTGAACTTACCACCGGCGTGGAGCACGGTCATCACGACCTCCAACGCGGATTTATGCTCCTTCGGGTGCATATCTACCGGGATACCACGACCGTTATCCTGTACGGTGATAGAGTTATCCTCGTTGATATGAACTGCGATCTCATCGCAGAAACCGGCGAGCGCCTCGTCGATAGAGTTATCGACTACCTCATACACCAGGTGGTGCAGACCCTTCTGCGAGATGTCGCCGATATACATCGCAGGTCTCTTGCGCACCGCCTCTAATCCCTCGAGCACTTGAATACTCGAGCCATCATACTTCTCTTGTTGTTCTTCCATTATTTTGTATTTTATATTCTACTTATTATCGCATATGCACGCGTGCTACACACTCGCGCACACAAAATCGGCTGCAAAGATACAAAAAAAAATTGACATACACAAGAGTGTATGCCATTTTTCTGCATTTTTCGGTTAAAAATCCACCTTTTCGCCTCAACTATCAAGATTTTCGCTTGTCGAAAATAATCGTTCGAGCAAAGCGAGATAAGAACTGTCAATTATCAACTATCAACTGTCAACTGTCAACTATCAACGCTCTGCCGGCGTCGGTCATGAGTCCGCGTTGCTCCAACTCCGCGCAACGGCGGATGTTCGTCTCCGTCCAATGACTGTTTTTGCGCCTCGGAGAGAGCCTTTGCGCACCGCGTCCGTCGGGCAACCGCTTGTATGTCGAGTCGATCCAGCCGAAACAGAGCGCCTCTTCCACCACCTCCGGATAAGGGATACAATCCGGATGCGGAATCTTGGTGCGAGTAACCGTCACCCAACATTCCTTCTCGCACGCATAATTCGCCACGAACCATTCCCGCAGCTGCGCCCGGTCGCTATATTCCAGAAAATTGGTCATCTCCATAGACGTTCTTTCCTTCCCTCTTCCTAAATCCGTTGCAAAAATACTGCTTTTTTTGATATATGCAAATTTTGGTAAGAAAATAGGCCTCTTTATGCCGAAATAGGCAGATTTAGGAAGGGAGGAAGAAAGGGAAAAGAAGCGGAGCTTACGCTCCGCAAAGTGGACGTACTATAAGGCGCGCATAATGCGGCGGAGGGCTTCGACGGCGGATGGACGGTTGGCGAAGGCGGAGAAACGGACAAATCCTTCGCCGCATTGACCAAAACCGACGCCGGGTGTGGAGACTACCTGACAGCGGTGGAGGAGATGGTCAAAGAAAGTCCAAGAGTCCCATCCTTGCGGCGCGCGACACCATATATACGGTGCGTTCTCGCCGCCATAGACCTCTAAGCCTATATCCCGCAGACCATTCAGGATGAGAGACGCGGTTTCTTTATAATACGCCAAGTTTTCGCGAATGCCGTTTTGTCCTTCGGGCGTGAATGTGGCTTCTGCAGCGCGCTGGGAGAGATAGGCGGTACCGTTGTATTTGGTACACTGCCGACGCATCCACATCGGCTGGAGTCCGGTCTCAAAAGGCACGACCACATAGCCGCAGCGGACGGAGGTAAAACCTGCACTCTTGCTGAAACTATGCACCTCGATTGCCACTTCTTTTGCTCCTTCGATCTCATAGATTGAGTGCGGAATGTCGGGTGAAGATATATACGCTTCGTAGGCGGCGTCGAAGATGATGAGGCTTTTATGGCGGTGCGCGTAATCTACCCAGAGGCGCAGTTGGTCGCGCGTGAGGACAGCTCCCGTGGGGTTGTTTGGGAAACAGAGATAGATGATATCCACCGGCTGTGCAGGCAGGTCGGGTACAAAATTGTTTTCTTTGAGGCAAGGGAGGAATGTTATCTCGCGCCCTGCCATGATATTGGCATCGACGTACGCCGGGTAAGTCGGATCCATGATCGCCACTTTGTTATCGCGGGTGAAGAGTTCACTGAGGTTGCCGAGATCGCTTCCGGCTCCTTCGGAGATAAAGATTTCCTCGGGGTCAAAATGAATGCCTCGCGGCGCAAAAAATTGGTCTGCGATGGTCTGCCGCAGCCACTCATAGCCGTTCTCGGGACAGTAGCCGCGGAAGGTCTCTTCGTGGGCGAGTTCTTCGGCTGCACGCTGCATGGCATCCACAATGACGCGTGGCAGCGGACGCGTGACATCGCCTATCCCCATGCGCAAGAGACGGGCGTCCGGATGCTGCGAGAGGAATTTTTGGACACGCAGGTCGATGTCGTGAAAGAGGTAATGAGCGGGTAGTTGCGAGTAGTACGGATTGATTTTCATAACGCGAGTTTTTTAGAGTACCGTTTTATAGGGCCATTTCTCCCCGGAAGACCTCGGTAGCCGGGCCTGTCATGGTGACCATATTGGTGCGATGATCATAATGGATGAGCAGATCTCCTCCGGGGAGATGGACGATCATTTCCTCCTCCGTCTCGCCGTGTTTGTATGCTGCTACCGCTGCCGCGCAAGCCCCCGTTCCGCACGCGAGTGTCGGACCCGAACCGCGCTCATACACGCGTACCTCTAACTCATGCGCATTACGCACGTGTACGAACTCTACATTCGTTCCTTCGGGAAAATGCGGGTGCGTACTGATGGGATGTCCCATCTTCGTGATCTCTGCGTCCAGGAGGTTCTGCGCGCGGAAGAAGACAGCGTGCGGATTTCCCATATTGACGGATGTAAAACCCAAGAGATCATTGCCTTGCAGCGCAAGCGAATCGGTGGTCACTTTCGGGGTACCCATATTCACAGAGATCTGCGAAACGATGCCTTCTTGGACTTGAAGGGTTAATGTTTTTATCCCCGCGAGGGTCTCTATAAAGAGGCGTGGACGCGGGCAGAGACCGGATTCGTATAAGTATTTGCCGACACACCGGATGGCATTGCCGCACATCTGCGCTTCGGAACCATCGGCGTTGAAGATCCGCATCTTGGCGTCCGCCTCGTCTGAAGGCAGGATAAGTACCAAACCATCCGAACCGATACCGAAATGACGGTCGGACACCCGCTTCGCAAGAGAAGAGAGGTTTGTTTTTGAAATCAAAGCTGCTGTTTGGGGATCAAAACAATCCACATAGACATAGTCATTTCCCAAGCCATGCATTTTTATAAACTGCATCTTTTTGACGCTATTTTTCATTTTTAATCCGATTAAAATTCAAAATCGGCGACAAAATTACGTTATTTTTATGAAATATGCAAATAAAAATGCATTTTTAGCAGATTTTTCTTGTTTTTGTCAAATTTAAATACTATCTTTGCAGCCCGTAATGAAAATTTAACTTTTCGAAGTATGGAAACGAAGTATATTTTTGTGACGGGCGGCGTGTCTTCATCGCTGGGCAAGGGAATTATTGCAGCGTCATTAGGCAAACTGCTGCAATCCCGCGGTTATCGGGTAACAATTCAGAAGTTGGATCCGTATATCAACGTGGATCCGGGCACACTCAATCCGTACGAACACGGAGAGTGTTATGTGACCGTTGATGGGCATGAAGCGGATTTGGATTTGGGTCATTACGAGCGGTTTTTGAATGTCGAGACGCACAAGACCAATAATATCACCACCGGACGCATCTATCAGAACGTGATTGAGAAAGAGCGGCGCGGCGATTATCTAGGCAAGACCGTACAGATCATCCCGCATATTACCGACGAGATCAAACATCATATCACTTCGCTGGGTCAAACGGGTCGGTTTGATTTTGTGATCACCGAGATCGGCGGTACCGTGGGAGACATCGAGTCGCTGCCGTTCATCGAATCGATGCGACAGCTACGATGGGAGATGGGGAGGAACTGCTGCTGCATCCATCTGACGTACGTACCTTATCTGGCGGCCGCCAAAGAGCTGAAGACCAAACCGACTCAACACTCCGTGAAGGACCTGCAGCAGGAAGGTGTACAGCCGGACATCATCGTGCTGCGAACCGAACATGAGATCCCGACGGAGATGCGAAGAAAAGTAGCATTATTCTGCAATGTGGACGAAGATGCGGTTATTCAATCCATCGATGCGCCCACTATCTACCGCGTGCCACTGAATATGTTAGATGAAGGCCTCGACCGAGTGGTTCTACGGAAGACCGGGTTGGATGTATCTTCTGTGCCTGAAGCCGATTTGGCTTCTTGGAATGCGTTTCTCAACCGATTAGAGAATGCGCAAGAGGAGGTTAAGATCGCTTTGGTCGGCAAGTACGTACAGCTACAGGACGCCTATAAATCTATCCGGGAAGCCCTCTCGCACGCGGCGGCGTACAACAACCGCAAGCTGAACCTCACCTCCATCCTTTCGGATGATATCAACGAAGCGAATGTGCAGCAACTGGCTGATTTTCAGGGAATAGTGATTGCTCCGGGCTTTGGGAATCGCGGTGTGGAAGGTAAGTTACAAGCTATCCGTTTTGCGCGAGAGAACAAGATCCCTTGTTTTGGCATTTGCATGGGAATGCAATGTATGGCGATTGAGTTTGCGCGAGATGTCTTGGGCTACGCGGACGCTAACTCGACCGAGTTTGACGAGCACACGACGCATAATATCATCGATCTGATGGAAGACCAGAAACGTACGATCAACAAAGGCGGTTCGATGCGTCTGGGCGCTTATCCATGCGTATTAAAAGAAGGAAGTCGCATGCGCGAGATATACGCTTGCGAAAAGATCCAAGAGCGGCATCGCCATCGCTACGAACTCAATCACGCTTACCGACAAGAACTGGAAGAGCACGGCTTGATTTGCTCCGGCATCAACCCTGACAGCGGGTTAACGGAAATCATCGAGTTGAAAGATCACCCGTGGTTCATCGGCACGCAGTTTCACCCGGAATATAGCAGCACAGTGCTACACCCGCATCCTCTGTTTTTGAGTTTTATTCGTGCAGCAATCGGAATTTGAATAAAAATCGCAGAAAAATTTGCGTATTTTTGAAAAAAGCAGTACTTCGGACATCTGCCTTTTTGTTTCCCCCTCTCTCTCCCTCCCTAAACAAAAATTCCCCCGTAGCTACGTTCGCGCCCTGCCGGCCATACGCCAATGAGCGTTTTTTTGCTTCCCGCGTCATACTTCCGCTGTGGATAATTAAAGAGCCTAAGTTTTACTTACGTGAGTATATGCGAGCTTATACTCCACGCAGTGCCCTACGGCTCTTTAATTATCGCGAAATTTCATTTCGCCAAGCAAAAAATCGCAGAAAAATTTGCGTATGAGCAATTTTTGTTGTACTTTTGTAGCCGGAATAATCTGATGAGTATATGAAAAAAGTATTCGGCATCATGCTCTTGGCGCTCTTCTTTTTGCCGCTAAGCGCGCAAGAAGGGACTTACGGGACGGAAGGGAAGCCCGAGGCGGCAGAGGCGTACGCGCAGGAACATACCAACGTGCTCAAGATCCATGCGGGGTATGGACGGCAGATAGACACCTATCTCAGTCCGATGGCGTACAGAGGTTGGCAGGTAGGTTTGGGTAACGAGTGGTGGCAGGCTTTCCGTCAGGACACGAAGTTAGGCAGGACAGGCCGGTTGGCGAACTGGGGACACGTCGGACGTGTTGGTCTCGCCGCAGGACGATCGGTCAACACCGCCCGGTCGAATCTTTTCTATAGTTTGCATATTGATGCCGGATGGGGCGCATTCTATTGTTGGAAATGGATCGATGACCGTCTCAAAGTACACGTAGGACCCTATCTGGAAGGCAGTTTTGCGGTCAGAGAGCATGGCTCTAATGTCAACAAGATTGTGTCGTTTGACGTCGCGGTAGAGGCGATGGCGATGGGTGGTGTGAGCTGGTCGTTCTACGGAAAGAAAACCAGCTACCGGTTGAATTATCTCATCCGCACGAACCTGATCGGTTTTGACTTCCTGCCGGAATACTGGGAGTCGTACTATGAGATCTCACAAGGCGTGCCCGGTCAAGCCCGTTGTTCGGGGCATTGGAACCATCATACCCTCAAACACGAATTGACGCTTGACCTGCAGTTTCCCCACTCTACCTGGCGCGTCGGCGCAGCGCACGAGTTGAACGACTACGGCACGAAAGATCTGCATTTCTCGCGCAACCAGATTAATCTCGTCATCGGATGTATCTGGAAATACCGGATTAACCCCCATTCACGCTTATGAAGACAAAGATATATTTTATAGGAATTGCGCTCGCGGGCATGTGGCTGCTGAGCGGTTGTCACGCCAAAGAGGAGATGAGTTATTCCGCGGACCCTGTGACCAATATCGAAGGACTCTGGCAGATCATCGACACGCGTTATTGCTACATCGAGGACAAAGGCATCGACTGGGATGCCATCCGGGAGGAGTATGTCGCGAAAGCCGCCCAACTCAAACCCAGCCACCAAGTGGCACTTTTTGACTTGTGCGCAGGGATGCTGGACTCCTTGCGCGACGGGCATGTGAATCTCTATTCCGCTTTTGACCGCTCCGCCAACACCGCGTGGTTTGATACCTACCCCGCCAATTTTGACTCGCGGTTGCAGGCTCCGTATCTGAAGGACTGCCGCGTTGCCGGCGGGTTGTATTACAACACGATAGATAGCGGAAGAGTGGGATATATCTATTATCCCAGTTTCTCCAACTCTTTCTCGGCGGGGAATATCTACTGGGTTTTCAAAGCATTCGAACAATGCGAGGGTCTGATTATCGACGTGCGCAATAACGGCGGCGGAGATATCACCAACGCGTACCGCCTCTCTTCGCCTTTCTTCACGGAGAATGAGACCATCGGTTACTGGCGCCACAAAACAGGACCGGGACATAACGATTTCTCGGATTTCGAGCCGCTGACATCCGACGCTTCCATGGTTGGAAGCAAATGGAAAAGGCCGGTGGTAGTACTGTGTAACCGGCGGTCGTATTCGGCAGCCAACCTGTTCGTCAATATCATGCGGTACGTGCCTTATGCACACATCATCGGAGGCACCAGCGGAGGAGGCGGAGGAATGCCGATGAGTTACGAGATGCCGAACGGATGGATGGTGCGTCTCTCCAGCGTGCGGATGTACGACCGGGACAAGAAAGATATAGAGAACGGAATCGAACCGGATATCCCCATTACGATGACCGGTTCTGACCAAGATGATATCATCGAACAAGCCATTTTGACAATCAGGCTGCAAAAAATGGAGAAAAATTGAAGAATTATGGAGAAAAATTTGTATATATACAAAAAAAATCGTAAATTTGCAGGCTTTTTGAAAATTAATGCATAAAATATACAAATACTATGAGTAAAGTAACAGTTGTAGGCGCAGGTAACGTAGGTGCTACTTGCGCGAACGTGTTGGCCGTAAATGAGGTGGCTAACGAGGTATGTCTGATCGACATCAAAGAGGGTTTTGCAGAGGGCAAAGCCATGGATATCATGCAAACGGCTCAGCTGATGGGCTTCGACACCGTAGTAACGGGTGTGACGAATGATTATTCGAAGACCAGCGGTAGTGACGTAGTGATCATCACTTCGGGTCTGCCCCGTAAGCCGGGTATGACGCGCGAGGAGCTGATCGGCGTGAACGCAGGTATCGTGAAGAGCGTTTGCGACCAGGTCCTCAAATACAGCCCGAACGCTATCCTCGTTGTTGTTTCCAACCCGATGGACACGATGGCATACCTGACGCTGCACGCTCTGAAGCTGCCGCGTAACCGCGTGATCGGTATGGGTGGCGCACTCGACAGCGCTCGTCTGAAATACTTCCTGAGCCAGGCTCTGAAATGCAACGCGAACGACGTGGACGGTTTCGTTATCGGTGGTCACGGCGACACGACGATGATTCCTCTGACGAGCTACACGACCTACAAAGGTATCAACGTCAGCGAGTTCCTGTCGAAAGAGGAGCTGGAGAACGTGGTTAAGAGCACGATGGTTGGCGGCGCAACGCTGACCGGTCTGCTGGGCACGAGTGCATGGATGGCTCCGGGTGCAGCTGCTGCAAGCGTTGCAGAGGCCATCATCAAGGACCAGAAGAAGATGATCCCTTGCTCCGCTGCCCTCGAAGGCGAGTACGGCATGAAGGACATCACCATCGGTGTACCTTGTATCATCGGCAAGAACGGTATTGAGAAGATTCTGGAGCTGAACATCAGCGAAGAGGAGCGCGCCAAACTGCACGAGAGCGAGGCTGCCGTTCGTAAGACAACCGCGATTTTAAAGGATCTAAACGTCCTCTAATATGGATTTATTTGAAAAATGCGACCATTTTGAGACGCTCAAACAGGTTCGCAAATTAGGTATCTATCCGTATTTCCACGAGTTGGAGAGCCGTCAAGCCCCTGTGGTGCAGATGGAGAACCACCGCGTGATCATGCTTGGCTCGAATAACTACCTCGGTTTCACAGAGAACGAGGCGGTTATCAAAGCCGGACATGAGGCCTTGGATAAATACGGAACAGGCGTGAGCGGCAGCCGTTTCCTGAACGGTACGCTGGACTTGCACCTGCAGCTGGAGCGCGAGATAGCCGCCTTCACGGGTTACGAGGAGTGCATGACTGTCTCGACGGGTTTCCAGACCAACTTAGCCATCATCTCCGCCATCTGCGGCAAGGATGATTATATCCTGAACGACCGTGAGAACCATGCTTCTATCTATGACGCTTGCCGTCTGAGTTTTGCGAAGGTACTTCGTTACCGCCACTCGGACATGCAGGACCTGGAGCGCCAACTGAAATCCATTCCGGAGAATGCCGGAAAGCTGATTGTGACCGACGGCGTCTTCTCCATGCGCGGCGACATCTGCAAGCTGCCGGAGATATGTGCGTTAGCCGAGAAATACGGTGCCCGTGTGATGGTCGATGACGCCCACGGATTCGGTGTCTTAGGTCCCGGCGGTCGCGGTACCGCGGCACATTTCGGGCTGACGGACAAGGTAGATATCACGATGCTGACCTTCTCCAAATCGCTCGCATCTATCGGCGGATGTATGTTAACCTCTCACCGCGTAGCAGACTGGTTGCGCCACGTGAGCCGTCCGTTCATCTTCTCCGCGTCGATCACTCCGTGCTCGGCTGCTACGGCGCTGGAAGCGCTGCACCAGCTGATCCTTGACCCGGAGAGGCCGACACGACTGATGAATATCGCCAAGTATTTCCAGAAACAGCTGCTGGCTAACGGCGTGAAGATCATCGAGGCGCCGACGCCTATCGTGCCGATCTTCACCTACAAGACGCTGGACACCCTGTATTTCGGAAAGAAGATGTTCGAAGAAGGCGTTTATGTGAACCCGGTTATCGCTCCGGCTTGCGTGGAAGGCGAGTGCCTGCTGCGTACAACGCTGATGGCGACCCATACGGAGCCTATCATCGACGAAGCCGTTCAGATCATCGCACGCGTGCTGCAAGAAGGCGCACCGCAAATGTGATAGTTGACAATTGACAATTGACAATTGATAATTGATGCAAACACTAATCATCACCGGCGGCAGTTCGGGTATCGGAAAAGCTACAGCCTCGCTCTTCGCAGAGCGGGGCTGGCGTGTCTTTGAGTTGAGCCGGTCGGGTGCTCCCGACAGAGCGGACAACCATTCGGGCAAAGGTTCCATAACGCATGTTAAATGCGATGTGTGCGACGAGGCGAGCTGCAAGAAGGCCATCGAAGAGGTCTTAACGCAGACCGATCACATCGACGTCGTCATCTCCAATGCCGGTTATGGCATCTCCGGACCGATCGAATATACAACCATCGCCGATGCCGAGCACCAGATGGACGTGAACTTTATGGGCGCGGTGCGTTTCACGCAAGCTGTCCTGCCGCAGTTACGCCGACAAGGCTACGGAAGGATCATCTACACCTCTTCGGTCGCAGCCCAACTACCCGTTCCGTATCAGGCTTTCTACTCCGCTTCCAAAGCCGCCATCAACGCCATGGCGCTTGCGCTGGCTAACGAAGTACGGGCTTTCGGGATTACTGTCTCTGTGATGATGCCGGGCGACGTGAGTACCGGATTTACGGACGCTCGCAACAAATCCACGGCAGGCGAAGATATCTACCGCTCTGCACATAAGGCGATTGCCAATATGGAGCGGGACGAGCGCGCCGGCATGCAACCCGAACAAATGGCGAAGCTGTTCTATCATATCGCTACCTGTCATTCGCCAAGACCGCAATATGTGGGCGGATTCCTGTATCGGGTACTTTGCTTCCTCGACCGAATCCTGCCGAAACGACTGGTGAACTGGATAGAACATAAGCTCTACTCGTAATGAAACATATTCGTATCATTTCTCCGTCCGGGGTCATCGACCCGACCTATATTGACCAAGCCTCTGCACGCCTGCGCGCGTGGGGATATAAAGTGAGCGAGGGCGCGTACGCACGCGCGCAATGGGGACGCTTTGCCGGAACGGATGAACAGCGGGCTTCGGATCTCAATGCGGCGCTGGCGGACAGCGATATAGACTTCATCCTTTGCGCACGCGGCGGATACGGATTGCAGCGGATCATCGACCGTATTGCTCCCATCGGCAAACCCATTATCGGTTTTAGCGACATTACCGCGCTGCATAATAAAGCCGCCGTCTGCGGGGTTCCTTCACTACACAGCATCATGTGCAAACATATCGCAACGCTGCCGGAAGAGAGCGAACCGATCGTAGCACTAAGAAAGGCATTGAAGGGCGAGCCATTGGAATATCGGTGGGAAGCCCATCCGCTGAACCAACTCGGGACAACTTACGCTCCGATTGTAGGCGGTAACTTGTCGGTCTTATACGGTTTACAAGGAACCCGGTACGGGCTTAGGGACGATCTCTTCCGCAAACAATTTCCGATTCTCCTTATCGAAGATATCTGCGAGCGTCATTATCACATTGACCGCATGATTCGCAATCTCAAACTGAGCGGTGTATTGGCACATCTGAGCGGTCTGATCGTGGGCCAATTCTCGGACTGCGAGGACGATCCGGGAATGGGTTGTACCATCTATGAGACCATAAAAGAGGCAGTCGCAGACTACGACTACCCCATTCTTTTCAATGCGCCGGTGGGACATGTGGAGCACAACTTGCCCTTGTGGCTCGGCGTACCGACCCGGATGATTATTTCTGCCGAGGGGGCGGTGGTCAGTACTTGCGAGGGGCCGGTGCTCCGTACTTGCACTTAATGGGCTCATCGGGCACAGGCACGCCGTAGAGCGGTTTGACCTCCGGCTCCGGTTCTCTAACCTCCTGTACTGGTTTGTTGTCTGACTCCTGCTGCTCCGCTGGATTCGCTTTTTTCTGCACATGACAACCCGCCAGCATCACACTGAGGGCGCCGAGTAGTGCGTTCATGCAGATTAAGAATTTCTTACTCATAATATTGTCATTCTGCCATCTACGACAGCCTGTATGGTATCTTGTTGTTGTACGGCCTCGAGGTAGAGGTCGCGGATTAGAAGGTCACTCTTCCAACACTCCGTATAATGCGTGAGCGCATCCATATGGTCGGCTCCTCCGGAGAGGTAGTCGCTGGTAGCCACTGTATAGGTCGCATTCGGATCGACCGCTTTGCCGGCGATGGTCACATCCGCCAGTTTGCCATCAACTGCCGTCACGCGCATTCCTGCCACACCTTGGCCTCCATAATGCGCGAAGGACTCGCACAAAGCAATAATATCCGAACCACGAAGGGTTAGCACGACCAGTTGGTTATCAAACGGCATGAGTTCGAAGACGCAGCCTTTGGTGATCGGTCCCGCCTCCCAGGCGCAACGCATTCCGCCCATGTTTGCGATCGCGATATCCACCTGACCTGGGTACACTTTCTTTGCCGCTTCCCACAAAGCCTCCGTCGCCCAGTTAAGCATCGGACACTCGGGGCTGCCAACCCACATAGCTTCCGGAGCATAGCCGATTTCTACATTCATCTCGCGCTCCAAATCTGCCTTAATAGGCGCTAAATGAGCGATGTAGTCAGTGTCTTGGATTGCATCCGCAGACGCATCTACGGGGATGGCTTGCGTAGTGACGGAAACCACATGCATCGGCTGGCGATGACAGGATGATAATAAAAGAACACAGAGTACAGAGTACAGAGTATAGAATTTTATTTTTCGCATAAGGCTTTCGCAGTTTTTGCCGCAAGGCGGGCGTTATTCAGTACTAATTGGATGTTAGACGCCAGACTCTCGCCGCCGGTGAGATCTTTGACTTTTGCCAGCAGGAAAGGCGTACATTGTTTGCCATGGATGCCGGCTTCGTCCATCTCCCGGAGGGCCTGTTCAATCGCTTTGTCAATCACCTCTTTAGGCATCGAGAACTCCTCCGGGATAGGGTTCGTGACGAGCATGCCGCCTTTGAGACCGCAATCCATTTTTGCCTTGAAAGCCGCAGCCAGTTCCTCGGGTGTGTCGATACGGTAATCCACCTTGAAGCCGCTATGACGGGTATAGAAAGCCGGTAACTCTTCCGTTCCGTAACCTATCACCGGCACGCCCTTTGTCTCCAGGTACTCGAGCGTCAGACCGAGATCGAGGATGGATTTGGCCCCTGCGCAAACGACCATGACCGGTGTCTGAGCGAGTTCCTCGAGATCCGCAGAGATGTCAAACGTCTGCTGCGCACCGCGGTGTACGCCGCCGATACCGCCGGTAGCGAACACCCGTATACCCGCCATGGCAGCGATGATCATCGTCGTGGTAACCGTCGTGGCACCATCAGCCTTGCGGGCGATGAGCACCGGCAAGTCACGCCTCGATGCTTTGGTAACCGCCTGGCCTTTCTTGCCCAGATACTCGATCTCCTCGGGAGTACAACCAGCTTTGAGTTGTCCGCCGATGATGGCTATCGTTGCCGGGACGGCTCCGTTCTCGCGAATCGTCTGTTCCACCTTGAGCGCCGTCTCCACGTTCTGCGGGTACGGCATGCCGTGACTGATGATCGTTGATTCCAAAGCCACAACGGGCTTGCCTGCCTTCAGTGCCTCTTGCACTTCCGGCGAAATAGAGAGATAGGTATTATTCATTTATGATTTATGATTTAGGATTTATGATTTTAGTCACAATAAGATATTGGCTATATCCGGATTGACCGCTTTGGGGGTCATGAGGGTAGCCCGCGCCGCCATGAGACCATACTGCGCCGTTTGCGGGAAATCGATACCTTTCGCATGGGCGTACACGACTCCGGCAAGGAACGCGTCTCCGGCTCCCGTCGTATTCACTATTTCTCCCGGCAACGCAGGGAAGAGCCATTCTTCCGCTGCTGTCCGGCAGTAAACGCCTTCGCTACCGAGAGTGATATAGACATGCGCCGCGCCGAGGTCCAACAGCTCTTGCGCCGCCTCTCCGTACGTCTGTTTCTCCGTTACCGCCAACGCCTCTTTGAGATTCAGTTTGAGCGTATGGAGGTACGGCAGTTTGACTTTGCGCAAGGCGTTCACCACCCGATGCGCCTTGGTCGTACTGACACCGTCGATAAAGAGCGGCACCGTGACATTCTCCATGAGCCATCGGATAGATTCTTCGCCGATATTCGTATCAGCCACCACATAATCCGAGAGGTTCAACTCACCGCTCCTTTTGGCAAGCCACTCCGGCGTGATCAGACGGATGGCATCTGTATCTGCGACCGCGGCTATCATCTCACCCGCATGGTTATGGAGGCAAAGATACAAGCCCGAACGCAAGGACGACTCACGCTCCGAGAGGTGCACATCGATGCCTTGTTGCTTGCAGTAGTCGTGCAAGAGCCCACCGAAGAGGTCGCCTCCGAAAATCGTCAGAAGCTGAGTACGAGCGCCTAACAACGTGAGGTTATGGGCGATGTTCCGCGCCACACCTCCGTAGCCCACCTCCACGTGACCGGGGTTCGAGTCCGCTGCGATAAAAGCGTCCGTGAGCGTAGCAGACAAGTCCACATTCGCTCCGCCAATAAGAGAAATAAGTGTCGCCATAGTTGATTTATTTTAGTCTCCTGTTAAACATCCATCGCTCACGGTCCCATATCCAGCCCCATTTATTGAAATAGCGGCACATGTTTTGGATATGCACCCATAGCAAATGCTTATTCTTATAGGACTCACGCGCATGGGCGTGAACGATGGTCCATTCGGGGTAATAGAGCGTGAGCCAGTTGCGATGGATGGTACGCGTGAGGTCTATATCCTCCGGGTACATGAAATAGCGCTCGTCAAAGAGCCCTGCCTCCACCGCCGCTTTCGTACGCAGCAGCATGAAACAACCGCTGAGGTATGGTGCATTGACCGGATGGCTGAGGTCGAGATCGCGCAACTCATAGCGCTTATTCCGCCGCGCCATCATCCATGCCGGCAGGAAGCGACGACCGAAGACATCTATCGGTGACGGAAGTCTTTTGGCAAGGTATTGCTGCGAGCCGTCTGGGTTCTCCACTTTCGGCATCATCTGTCCCACCAGAGGGTACGCCTCCATCCGCTCGCACATCGCGTCTATATCTTCCGCTTTGACGCGGATGTCGCAATTCATCACCAGATGAAACTCCGTCCGGTAGTATGCACTCTCACGCAGAGCGATATTATGCGCCCGACCGTAACCGAGATTCTCGCTCATCGCCATGTACCGCAGTTTGTCCGTCCCGAATTGTGCAGCAAGGGTCTCTTTCTGCTTCGCAATCTCCGCCTTGCGGTACTCCGGCGCCGTGTTATCCAAGAGGTAGATCTTCCTTAGGCACCGCACACGCAGCAGCTCCTGAACAAGAGGTAGAACCTCCTGCTCCCATTTCGGATGATATAAGACGATGGAGATGTTCAGCATGCATTTATGATTTTCGCAGGAACTGACGCAGTTTGCGGAGTTGCTTGCAGGCAACGGTCAGATAACCGGCTCCTACATGATTTTTCTTGAGTACAATATAATCCTCCTGGGTCTTGGACAGACGAGCTTTTGTGTTTTTGTTACTTGCCCCACCTACTTCCATACATACCAGCACCTCGGGAAGATAAGCTGTCTTATATCCGGCTCCGAAAATACGAAGTATCATATCGTAGTCCGCCGAGATGCGGAACCACTCGTCGTATTCGCCCACTTGTGCGTACACCTCTTTGCGCACGTAAACCGTGGGATGCGGAGGCATCCAGCCGTATTTCAGGCTATACGGATGAAAGGCATTGCTCTTCCATCTCCGCACAATCTTCCCTTCCCGGCAATACTGCAAATCGCCATACACCACATCGATATTCTTGTCCTCAAAAGCCGCAGCAATCTGCTCTATGGAGCGGGTCGAAAAAAACACATCGTCCGAGTGCAGAAAACCGATGACGTCACCTGTCGCCAAAGAGATACCTTTGTTCAGCGCGTTGTAGATCCCTTTATCTTTCTCGGATATCCACCGCACGTTCTTATGCGCTTTCGCATAGGTCTCTATCAACGCTTTGGTTCCATCCGTCGAAGCCCCATCCACAATGACATGCTCGATATCCGGATAGGTCTGACTTTGCACGCTCTCCAACGTACGCGGCAGAGTATTCGCGGAATTATATGTAATCGTTATTATAGATATTTTCATTTCGTCACATTTGTTTCTTCACTACCGCCGGGTTTCCCTGACAGACAGCGTCTCTCTCGATATCTCGCGTTGCTACCGAACCTGCCGACAGCACGCTTCCTTCTCCCATCGTCACGCCGGGACAAACAACCGCTTTGGCGCCAACCCAGGCTCCATCCTTCAGTTCGATCTTGCCGGTTTTCAAATCAAAACTCTCTTTCGTATAATCATGATTGCCGCAGAGCAACATCGCCCCTTGGCTGACGCAGCAGTTCTTGCCAATGATGACATCCGCCAGGTTATCAATCCATACCTGCTCGCCTATCCAACTGTTGTCTCCGATAGCCAAATGCCACGGGTATTTGATATTGACGCAGGGTTTAATTACCACATTGGATCCGATGTGTGCACCGTACATACGCAGCAAACCGCGTTTCAATCCGTACCCGGTACAAAACGACGTTTTAAAAAACAACACGTTCGTTACGTACCATAGCGCACGTACAAAGGCATTTCGCCCGGGATGATAACCCGCTTTGTTGTATTTGGATAAGTCCACTTTTCTACTCATATACAAAAGATGGTTTATTTTGTTTGGTTACAATCCATTTATATAACGCTTCCATTTGCTCTGCCACAGCTTCTGCTGAGAACCGTTCTGCCACCAGTGAACGACCTATTCTTCCCATTTCGTCGAGTTTCTCCGGCGTCATGGACAAGATCTCCCGCATCACAGCAGCTATCTTCTGAGGTGTAGGTTCCTGCCACCAACCGCAGCCTCTCTCATTCAGCACTCTCCAAGGTGTTCCCGTACTCGCAAAGACAGGTGTGCCTTCACGCAGCGCCTCTGCCACAATCATTCCGAAGTTCTCAAAATCACTCGGCACAAATAAGGCATGAATTTGCGCCAACTGCCGCTCTTTCTCTTCGTTTGCCACAAACCCCAAGAAACGCACATTAGACAGATGCAACTGTTCTACACGCGCCTTCAGCAAGGCTTCGTATGCCGCCTCTCCGCCTCCCATAATCACCAATTCGCACCGCTTTTGTTCCTCTTCAGACAGCAAAGCCATCGCCTCCATAATCCGCTCAACGTGCTTACGGGGATGCAACCTTCCCAGATAACCGAACGTCACTTTCTTTGCCTTCGCCACATGCTCCTTCAGCGACGACGCCGGTACCGGATTAGGAATGACAGCCACCGGATTCGTGAGTCCTAACGCCCGGATATGTTGCATCTCTTCCTCACAGGTTACATGGATACATGCTGCCTCACGAAGATCCCGTTTCACCAATAACCACCCTAACAGTCGCTTCTGCCATTGGGAGTGCACCAAGGCCTCCGGATAGAGCATTCCGTGCGGCGTCAGCACAAAAGGTTTCCCTTTTTGTCTTGCTACTACTGCCGGCGCATGGTTGCAGTACCGCCATAAACCGTTCGTATGGAAGATATCCGCATCCGTCTGCGCCAGTGCATTGTATAAATTTCCCGATATTCCGAACGGCGTCTTTTCATCGTTCTCTACGGCCTTAATCCACTCTTCTCCATCCCCCATCAACGGCTCTTTCTGCGTAGTAGCCAAAATATCCGCCTGTACATCTTCACGCGTATTGAGCGCTTTCAACAAATCATACGTACACGTCGAAGTACCCCCTGAGGTGGCGGTAAACGCGTTGATGGTATGTATCACATGTATCTTCATTTGCGTACGACTGAACCCATTGCATCAATATATTGTTTTCCCCATCGCGCATCCGGCTCCATATAGTTTCCTTCGCCCCACTCGTTCCAGGACTTGAGCATCACCAGTTGGTTTTGCTTCTTGTCCACGATGGTTTTGATGGCCTGTACATGTGCCTTGAACGCCTCGGGCGTGGAGTTATTCATGACGAAGGCACGCATACGACTACGCGGAGAATGATCCCATCCGGGTAAAATAGTCGGCACCACCTCCTCGCGTTGCATCGCCGGCTCCGCAAAGACCTTAATCGCTTTTGCATAATCGTACACTAACGGAGACTTACCCCGCAGATGCTTGATCAAGGTCGGCAGATGGCGCAACGCCAAACATTTATTCCGCTTCGTATCTCCGAGCGGCACTAAGTTCACAGCATCAAAACCCATAGCCATCACCTCGTCCACCTGCCATTGATACGCCACATGCCCCAATAGGTACAGTCCTTCAAATCCGGCATCCTTTGCCATTTTTCTCCACCTTGCCGTCCACGCTTTGCCGTCCGGCAGATCAAACGGCCGATAGATCATCAGCAGGGGTTTGCCGTCCACCTGTATATAACGTTTGTCGCGCAGCATAGGAAGGATGGCTGCAAAATGCGCCTCGTCATCTTCGGGCGAATACGTCTGCTCGATGAGCATCTTATCCGGCGCTGTCTGCTGGTCCAACCAAGTCTTTGCTTTCCAACTCTCATTCGCCCACCCCAGACAAAACGGGAAATCCGGCTTGCCACTTTCCATCACCTGTTGCAGCGGTTTCTCCAACAGTTGTTTGCCGCCGAACCAATAATGCCAGTAGCAGAATCCTTCCACGCCTGCCTCACGCGCTAACTGCGCCTGACGCTCCTTCACATCCGCCTCCAAGAGATTATAATACCCCAACTCACCGGGTTCCACAGGTTGCTGATGCCCCTTGAACAAGGGCTTTCCGTTTCTCACGCTGGTCCATTCCGTAAAGCCTTTTCCCCACCATTCGTCATTCTCGGGAATGGCATGAAACTGAGGTAGATAATACGCAATTACTCGCATAAAAGGGTTTGTATTTGTTTGTCAAACGATGAGTTCTTCAAGAGCTCTTTCACTTTCTTCTGTCCGGCTTGCGCGATGGACTGCCTGTAATCGGCTTCCATACACTTCATCAGTAACTGCTCTAATTCTTCCGGTTTGTCCGGCGAGAAGAACAGAGTCTCTTTGCCGCCTTCCAGCAACTCGCTCATGCCCGAACGATTGGTTTGCAGCACACATACGCCGGCCTGCATCGCCTCAAAAACCACTAATGGCATCGTCTCACGCCAAGAAGGCAAAACCAGAATATCGATATTGTTATAGAACTTCTCCACCTCATGCGTCTGCGGCAGCACTGTCAGAACAGGCTCGCGCAAGTCCGTCATCTGCGCTATGTACGCCTCGTCGTTTCGGTCCACGGCGCCGCAGAGACACAAACGCGTATTCGGCATCTGATTGTGCACTCTCACAAACGTCTGAACCAACAAAGGCAGGTTCTTGCGCTCCTCGAAATGGCCGATAAAACCAATTCGCACCTCGTCCCGGGAAGTCCTTCTCGCAGCGGACAAAACGGAGATCGTTTTGATGGGATTATACACGATTTGCGCTTGCTTCAAAGGCATCTCCAAAGTCTGCTGCCATTCCGCTAATTGCTGCTTGGAGATACAAACGATGGTCTCTGTCGCGTTGACCAGCGAGCGATAATAATTCTTCATCGATGAATCCCATCCGAAGCGTTCGTCCACAGGTTCGTGAAAATGCCACACATGCCTTATGCCGGTTCGTCGCGCCAACTCTGCCCCTAAAATTGTGATGGATGTATTGGAGTAAATCGTATCCACCTGCTCGCGCGCCACAAACCGTTTCAACTGATTCAAGGCGAACCGATTATACCATTGGACGAGCCTCGTTCGTATCATGCTTCCTCCCGCGGCGCGGTAAGGCAAAGCGAGAACTTGCAAGCGTTCAATCCCGCTCAGCGCTTGTTCCATGCCGGCATCCTCTACCAACGACGGCACCACCACTGTCACCTTAGCACCGGTTGCTGCACACGCTTTCGCTGCGCGTACCATCACCGCCTCTGCACCATGAATGCCCCGGGCGTGAGATATGAAAAGGATGTGTCTCATTAGTGTTTTCGTTCGTTTTGGAAGGCTTTCTTACTTTGTTCCAAACGCTGCTTTCCGGTACTCGGACGAGGGTTAATCTTATACTCGATATAGTTCTGATACGGATTATACGCCGCAGACTGCGGGGACTCTAAAAAGATACCTCGCGAGAAACTGAAACAATACAGCGCCACCACTACTAATCCTGCTAACCGCTCCAAAAACAGCGGTAAGACCTCCAGTACCATCGGCAGCAACGCAATGATGCCGATCAGGAAGAACAGCCGCACGCGGTTGCTCACTTCCACCAACTCAAAGCAGTAGTAATACAATATCAGACTGCCGAAGAACATATTCAGCATGATTGTCCCGTAAGGCAGCGCGTCTATCTTTTCTTTGAAGAAAATAATGACGGCGAATATAGCCAGATTCAGTATAAAGCCCAGACTCAGACCGCGGTTCACAGCGAACATCGCATCCTCCGTATATAGCTCGGCCTTTTCCGCGTAATTCTCTCCAAGCCAACCCGCTACCGTCAGGAAGATTGTTTGGATCCAAGGAATACCTGCCAGCATGACGACCGCTCCAAGACCGACGATTGCCAGATAAGCCCACGACTGCAATTTGATATTCAAGAGGAAATACAACGGAATCATCAGCGCCGCTACGCGGTGGAATGTGCAGGCCAGCAGAATAAAGATCATATAGGGCACGATCCGTTTCGACGGGATGTACTGCAACGCAAAGAAACACAGCGCTACCGCCGTTGCCTGACGGATATAAATCATCTCCAAGTTAAAATACAAAATGCCGTAGTAGCACAATAATGCCACCACCGGATACTTCGTATATTTGCGCGCCGCACAAGCAATGAGGGTAATATTGATCAGACTTACCACGAAGAACAGATGCTGCACCGTGCCGCCTAAAGATTTCACCAACGCGCAAAGCAGCACAAATCCTTCCTCTACCGAAATATCCGCAAACTCCGCCGGTCTTCCTATCAACCGGCTGAAAGGCGGAAAATCAGCAAACAAGGTGGTATAGGAATCCCAGTCTCCTCCGGTCTCGTATCGCAATCCCGCGATGCAAATCAGCATAATCGCCGCCAGACCGTTCAAGATCTGCGTACTCAACTTGTCGTGCATCTGGACATTCAGTACCGCCAACACGCATAATATGCCAAAACAAATCAAATAAAACATTCCCTTAACCGTTAACCCGTAACCCTTAACCCTTAATCCTTCGTCCTTTAACCATTAATATCCCTCCGACAATAACACATTCCATCACTTCCGCCACATTCCATCCGATACAAACCGCTTTCACTCCCAGACTCGGCAACAACCACAGATTGACAGAGATACACAGCAAGGCCAAAATAAGTCCCACATAAGGGGCAAAACGGTGTAATCCTAGACCATAGAGCCCCTGTACAGTTAACAATGTAGCAACCATTACTAAGAATGGAAGCGGCGAAAGCCATCGTAACACTTCAATCGCGGGTTCATATCCGCCGCCGTAAATAATAGGGATTGCGAACGGCGCTACTACAAATGTTCCCATCGACACGACTGCTGCCGCCAAAGCCGCATAAACCAGCACGCGTTTGAAGAATTGCATCCCTTCTGCGCGCGAAGTCTCGAAACGCCGGCTCATCTCCGGGTAAACAGCAGTACTAACCGGCAAGACAACTACCATATTCAACGCAATAATCAACCGCTGCGCCGCAGAGAAATAACCGATCATCTCATCCGTAGCGAAACCGCCCAACAAGGTCATATTGACCGTCGTGTACAGACTGATAAACACATTATTGATAAAGATCGGCATGCCGGCATGCAGCACCTCTTTCATCGTTTCGCGCGTACATACATACCTGCCAATCGCAAAATGACGTACGACATAAATCATCGCGCCGATCCCCACCACAATACTCGCCATCGACAGCAATAACGGGTACCATCGGTACATCGATGCCTCGCGAACCAACGCAACCACTAGCAATGCGCCCAACAACTTCGTAAAGAAATTCGCCCAAGCCATCTTGTCCATTTGTTGCTCGCCTTGCAGGTACCAAGTCGGGAAAAATACAATACCGATATTCGTCAACGCCGTATAGATATACAATCTCGGATCACACGCCACACGCTCTACAAAAAGCGGCAGCAGAGCCAAAATGACAAACGACAGCACCAACAATCCCGCCTTCGCCGTGATAACCGCCCAGAAAAGCTGCCGCTTCTTCTCTTTATCATCACCCGCCAAAGCCACTTGACGCGTAGCCGAATATTCAAAACCGAAATTGACCAACAGTGTCAGATAAGAAACGATATTCTGCGCGTATCCGACGCTACCGAAAAGCGTTGCGCCCAACACACGACTCACCACCGGCAACACTAAAAGCGGTATCAGATAATTCGCTATCTGAAGCACCCCCAATGCCGTCATATTTTTCACGATCCGCCTCATCTATGCACGAACACTTTCGAATTAAATATTTCCGCACATTTATTCCATCCGTCTTGACAGACGCTCAGCAAACTCAATGCGCACAAACAAATACACCACATCGCTACAATAAACAACCATACGGATAAAGCACTTTCCAATGAAAGAATCTTTCCTAACAAGGTTGCAGTTACGAGCAAAACACCACCTTGTGGTATATAAAAAGTTAATGAATGACGACCGATAAACTCCAACGGCTTAAAATGATCTATCAGTTGCGCGCAACCTATCAATAAGGCAGAACCGCTAATCGCCAATACCATATAAAACGGCCAATGAGCAACAGTAAAAGATGTATTAATCATACCGTATTCCAATGTCGACCATCCTAACATGTGTGCAACCATCATCAATAGGATATATATTCCTCCACCAACAAGCATCCACCATTTGGAAATAGGATAGACTCGCATTAATTTACCCAAAGTGATAAATAAAGCAAAAATGAAACCTTGGCAGTAGAACCATTGACTATTATGCGGTGCGTACGGCTCTATGAGTATACCTGCTATAGCCATGAAGGTTAACAGAATCAGTTCAATACACCAATATAATCCGTTACGTCCTCTTGAGAGATATTGCGACAAGCGGTCTATCCCATAATATATTTGACGAGCGAAGAAGATGGCAGCTACAAACCAATTGCTAAAAATAATATCTAAAAAATGTATCGATAGCAATGTATGGAAAAACCATCCGACAGCCCCACTATTCCATAAACCTATTGATTGAATAAGAACATTAATAAATGTCAAAAGTAAGCCCACCAATAATAAATGCTTGACATCCCCCCATAAGAATTGCCAATAATTCATGGACGTCTTTGTAAAATAACCGGAAATAACAAAGAATACCGGCATGAAAAACGGCAATATATAGGTTCCAGCATGAATATGCGGAACCAATAAATCCGCAGCATCCGGATGGCAGATACGTATATATAGCGGCACATGATAAAAAATCACGAGCAGGATAGCCAAACCCCGTGCCACATCCAAATATGTAATACGTTCTCTCATCGTAGTTTATTCAATATCGGTTGTGTAAGTAAAATACGTATTTGATCTATTCCTACCGCCAACAAATAGAATGCAATCGTCACTCCTAATAACAGTCCTAACTGTTGCCATGGTCCAAACGCATGCGCATAGGGACGTAAAAAATCATACTGAATGACCATATCATTCAACATATATACACTCAAACAGGACATTGCCAGCCAATTAACCATCTTACTTTTGAAATGCCAAGACATTATAAATAAGAAAAAAGCGATCGACGCAAGTAACAAGAACGGATTATTGTACCCCCATATATTCCAAGGCAGGATGGAATGACCGTATGCAAGACTCATTGCACTTGCTCCCCAAAGCAAGGCTGCGCCGACATATACACCGAAATAATACCACCTATGAGCACTTCTTTTTTCATCTGTGGCGACACGACGCAAAAAACTTCCAATCCAATACAAATAGACAAAATGAGCAATAGAATAGCCATTAGTATCAAATTGACTAATTTGCCAAAAACCTCCCAAATAAATACTTGCTATACTCAATAATATAAGCGAATATGCATGCTGACGAGTATTCATATGTTTAATGGCGGCATTAAGAATAGGTGCTAGCAAGAAAAGTCCGAGATAACAATTCATAAACCACATATTCCCGTGACTAAATGGCAAAAGCACATGTTGGAGTGTGTCCCATGAAAAAATATGATCGTAAGAATCTATAAGTGTATAAAATGCATATATCAAATATAAATTTACAAATCCACGCAAACGGGTTTTAATACCATACCAACCGGAAATAAGGATAAAACAATTGACTCCAAGATAGATAAAAGCATAGGAAGATAACAAGAAATGGCTATCCCATCCTTTACCGACCATATCAAGGGGTACTATTTCCGGATATAAAGCGTGAATACAAAAATGATGCAATAGAATTGCAAAGATACACAGAATTCTTAATAATTCCGCATTTGATTCGCGTTCCTTTATGTTAAATATCCCACAACTCATCTATAGATTGCGCATAAAAAGTGCGCAAAGGTACAACAATTTTTGCATATATGCAAATAAAAGTAAAAAGTTTCGCGAATTAACGAATGAAAGAGCACAAAAAAAGCCCAAAACTTACGTTCTGGACTTCTTTTTCTTCGGTATTTCGATATGTCGATATATCGATATTCCGATTTTTAAGCTTCAGCCTCTGCGGGAGCCTCTTCGCCCTTAGCCTCTGCCTCAGCGGCAGCAGCTTCCTGAGCAGCCTCCTGTGCAGCAGCAGCGAGCTCTGCAGCCGCAGCAGCACGTTTCTCTGCGATAGCTGCAGCTTTGGCCTTGTTGGTCTCTACCTCTTGAGCAAGAAGAGCTTTTGCAGCAGCAGCTTTCTTGTCTGCCTCTGCCTGGCTGATCTTACCGGCCTTAGCGTCCTTCTGAGCCTTCCAAGCGTCGAAACGCTTCTGAGCCTCTTCCTGGCTGAAAGCGCCCTTTGCTACGCCACCTTGGAGGTGTTTGCAAAGCAGTACACCCTCGTTAGAGAGGATCGTACGTACGGTGTCAGTCGGCTGTGCACCTACGCCTACCCAATACAACGCACGCTCAAAATTGAGGATGACAGTTGCAGGATTAGTGTTCGGGTTGAACGAGCCAAGACGCTCAATGTACTTGCCGTCACGCGGCGAGCGGCTGTCTGCTACTACGATGTGGTAGAAAGCATAGTCTTTGTGACCATAACGAGCCAAACGAATTTTTGTTGCCATTTCTTTTTGTTGGTTTTATGGGCCGTGGATTACGCGAATCCTTGCCCGGGTTAATACTAATGACGTGCTTTTTACTCGAAAAAGTCTGCAAAAGTACAACAATTTTTTGATATACACAAATTATTCTTGCATTTTTCATTTTTTTTTTGTAATTTTGCACCCGATTTTACAAAATATGCGTATTTCGGACTCAAAAATAGAAAATCCTATCCTTCACCTGGTAGGCGAAGAAGCGGATCGCTTAGGCTTGGAATGTTACGTCATCGGCGGATGGGTGCGAGACTTGTTTCTCCATCGTCCCTCGGATGATATCGACATCGTGGTGGTTGGATCCGGTATCTCGTTGGCAGAAGCCGTAGCCAAACGGCTTGGCAAGGGTGCGCATCTGGCGGTCTTCAAGACTTATGGTACCGCACAGGTGAAGAAGAACGGGATGGAACTTGAGTTCGTAGGTGCCCGGCGCGAGAGTTACACGCGTGACAGCCGTAATCCCATCGTAGAAGACGGCACGTTAGAGGAGGATCAGAACCGTCGCGACTTCACCATCAACGCCATGGCAATCTGCCTCAACAAAGACCGCTACGGCGAACTATTAGACCCCTTTGACGGCATAGGCGACCTCGAGCGCTGTATCATCAAAACACCCCTCGACCCGGATATCACTTTCTCGGACGACCCCTTACGGATGATGCGCGCCGTGCGGTTTGCTACGCAATTAGGTTTCAACCTCGATGGCGAGACATTCGACGCTATCGCGCGTAATAAGGAACGCATACGTATCATCACCAAGGAGCGCATCGCGGAGGAGTTGAATAAGATTATGCTCTCCCGCAGACCCTCCGAAGGATGGATCCTGCTGGACAAGACAGGTCTCTTGCCGCTCATCTTCCCGGAATTAGCCGCTCTCAAAGGCGTCGAAGTAAAAGAAGGCCGCGGACACAAGGACGTCTTTTACCACACGCTCAAAGTGCTTGACAATGTCGCAGAGTTAACGAGTGAACGAATGAACGAGTTAACGAATGAACGAAAGGACAAAGTCCTTTGGCTCCGTTGGGCAGCGTTATTGCACGACATCGGCAAACCGCGCTCCAAGCAATGGGACCCGCAGGCAGGATGGACCTTCCGCAACCATAACTACCTCGGAGCGAAGATGGTACCGAAGATCTTTGCGAAGATGAAACTGCCGCTCAATGAGAAGATGGAGTACGTCAAGAAGATGGTGGATCTGCATATGCGCCCCATCAACCTCATCGAGGACACCGTGACCGACTCGGCTGTACGGCGGTTGCTCTTCGAAGCAGGAGACGACATCGACGACCTCATGCTTCTTTGCGACGCAGATATCACTTCCCGCAATGAGCAGAAAGTGGAGCGGTACCATCAGAACTACCAACTCGTGCGGCAGAAGATGGTCGAGTTGGAGGAACGGGACCGAATACGCAATTTCCAACCGCCCGTCAAAGGCGATGAGATCATGGAGATGTTCCATCTCGAACCTTGTTCGTTAGTAGGCGAACTCAAAGCTGCTGTCAAAGATGCGATACTCGATGGTATCATCCCTAACGAGTACGAGGCAGCGAAAGCATATATTATTGACTTATGGCAGAAGAAAACGAAATAAATTTGGCAGCCGTTTCGTACGGCGACGAGAACATTATTCACCTCGATGACATGTCCCATATCCGGCGGCGTCCGGGTATGTACATCGGTAAGTTAGGCGACGGCAGTCACTCCGATGACGGTATCTACGTCCTCATCAAGGAGTCGATAGATAATTCTATCGATGAGTTCCGCATGGGCGAAGGCAAAGTGATCGAAGTGGACGTAGAGGACGGCAAAGTGCGGGTGCGCGACTACGGACGCGGTATCCCTTTGGGAAAATTAGTCGAAGTGGTCTCCGTCCTCAATACCGGAGGTAAATACGACTCCAAGGCCTTCAAGAAATCCGTCGGTCTGAACGGTGTCGGTACCAAAGCCGTCAACGCCTTGTCCTCTTTCTTCGCCGTACAGTCTTTCCGGGATGGCAGCACACGTCGTGCAGAGTTTGCGCAGGGCAAACTGACTTCCGATACGGGCATCCAACCCTACTCCGGTACCGAACGCCGTGGTACGATCATCGAGTTCGTGCCGGATAGCAGCAAAGGACTTTTCGAGAACTACCATTTCCGCGACGACTATATCGAGGAACTGCTGCGTAACTACGCCTACCTCAACACCGGTCTGACGCTCGTCTATAACGGTAAGAAATATACCTCCAAAAACGGTCTCTTGGACCTCTTGACGGAGAATATGACGGTCTCGCCGCTCTACCCGATCATCCACCTCAAAGGCGAAGATATCGAGATAGCGCTGACCCACACCGACCAGAATGGCGACGAGTACTACTCCTTCGTCAACGGTCAGCACACAATCCAAGGCGGTACCCACCAGACGGCGTTCCGTGAGGCTATCGGTCGTACCATCAAGGAGTTTTTTAACAAGAACCAAGAGCTCGCAGACATCCGTAACGGCGTTGTCGGAGCGATTGCTATCAATGTGGAAGAGCCTGTCTTCGAGAGCCAGACCAAAGTCAAACTCGGTTCCAAAGACATGTCTCCTTCCGGCGGTATCTCCGTCAATAAGTTCGTGAACGATTTTGTCAAGACCCAACTCGACAACTATCTCCATAAGACGCCGCAGACCGTAGAGATCATGCTGCAAAAGATCCAAGACTCCGAGAAGGAGCGCAAGGCGATTGCAGGCGTGACCAAAGCAGCACGTGAGCGGGCGAAGAAGAACCTCGTCAACAACCCCAAACTGCGGGATTGCCAGATCCACCTCAACGACGCGAAGCAAGTCAAGTCCTCCAAGGACGCAGACGACGATCTGAGGCTCGAGTCCTGCATCTTCATCACCGAGGGTCTCTCCGCTTCGGGTTCGATCACCAAGAGCCGCGACGTACGCACCCAGGCGGTCTTCTCGCTGCGAGGCAAACCGCTCAACAGTTATGGGCTCAGCAAGTCGGTCGTTTATGAGAACGAAGAGTTCAACTGCCTGCAATCAGCGCTGAATATCGAAGACGGACTCGACGAATTACGATACAACAAAGTCATCATCGCCACCGATGCCGATGTCGATGGCATGCATATTAGGCTGCTGATGCTCACTTTCTTCCTGCAGTTCTTCCCGGATCTCGTCAAGAAAGGACACGTCTATATTCTCCAGACGCCGCTCTTCCGCGTCAAGGACAAGAACCAGACCATCTACTGCTACTCCGAAGAGGAGCGGCAAGCGGCGATCGCCAAGATCAAGACACCGGAGATCACACGATTCAAAGGACTCGGAGAGATCTCCCCGGATGAGTTCAAGGGCTTCATCGGTGACGGTATCCGTCTGGATCAAGTGAACCTCCGTAAGGATGATAACGTCAAAGAACTGCTCGCATACTACATGGGTAAGAACACCACCGAGCGCCAGCAGTTCATCATCGACAACCTCGTCATCGAGGAAGACCGGGTAGAAGAGGATTTCGAGTCATGAAAGCGCTAATAGCATTCATAGGTATGGCGCTCGTCATCATCGTTCTTATCGAGATCAACGAGCGCATCAAAGCCAAGCGGGCTCAGAATACCGATAAATCGGGATACCGAAATCCCGAAGACTGTCAAAAAGAAAATCCCGAGCAGGAGGACTGCTCGGGCTGCGGACTGATTGATGTCTGCGATAAAGAAGAAAAAAAGAAAACGGGCCGCTAAAGCCCGTTTTTTTTTATTCCCTCACCGTAATGTGAAAACAACTCTGCTTCGCCTCGTATTTGACGAAGATCTTTCCTGCCCGCTGATGGTTCAGCAGCACCTGCCCCAACACTAACTTAAGGTTATCCTCGTGCATGTACATACGCGAGCGCGTGACCTTATTATATCGCATGTACGCGAGGTCAAAAGTCGTACCGTAGCAATGACAGGACTGCGTGACGGAGTTAATATTGCCGCTCTTCTGCAAGAACTTGATATCTTCTTGCGTACGCAGTACCGATGTGACGTAGAACTGATAATGCGGCAAACCGTTCCGACTTAGTATATCTGCCCACTCTGCCCCGATAGCCTCTAACTCCCGCGCAGCAGAAGGAATGAGGTACGGCACCGAATGCGTCAGGCTATCAACGATATAGTTCTCATTGGTCTTGATCTCCACCAACTGTTTGCGCATCGATGCGGCATCGTCTCTGTCTTTCGGCGGACGCGACAAGCCGATACGACTCGCTACCTCATGCTGTTTGCTCTGCAGGTCGTTGAATTTCAACTTGTAACTAAACGTCCTTCCGGGATACCAAACGAGGCTGTCTTCTGCAATGACCGTCTCTTGCGTCTGATGACCACAAGAGACTAAAGGAATAAAGAATAAGGAATAAAGACTTAAATGCATCAGCAGACGCAAACAAGTCTTTACTCTTTTAGCGGAGCGGTCTTTATTCTTTATTCTATATAGACCACTCAAAGCCATCTTTGGTGTCCTTTATTTGGAAGCCGAGAGCCGTCAGCTCGTTACGGATCTTATCGGAGGTTGCCCAGTCTTTGTTCTGCTTGGCTTGCAGACGGATACCGAGCAACAAGTCGATGGCGCCGTGGAACGCCTTCATCTTCTTGTCTCCTCCCTGAAGGGAAGAGCCATCCTCCTCCAGACGCAGACCGAGGATATCAATCGCGAAGGTTTTCCATACATCACGCAATTCGGCAAGATCCGACTCACTAATGGTTCCTTTGCCATCCCAAACGGTGTTGATCGCCTTCACGCTGTCAAACAGCGCTGCAATCACAAACGGCGTGTTGAGATCGTCGTCCATAGCCTCAGCACAGCGTTGGCGCAAGCCGCCTACCTCTACACTGGTAGCCGCAGAAGACGGGATCTTCAGCAATCTTGCGTACGCTTCCTGCATACGTTGCAGACCTTTCTCGGCTGCTTCGAGGGCTTCGGAAGAGAAGTCCACCGTCGAGCGATAGTGCGCCTGGAGGATGAAGAAACGGATGACCATCGGACCGAAAGGTTTTGACAAGAGCGGGTGCTCGCCCGAGAAGAACTGCTCCAGGGTGATGAAGTTATTATAACTCTTACCCATCTTCTTGCCGGCGATGGTGATCATGTTGTTATGCATCCAGTAATGCACGGACTCATGTCCGAGTGCTGCGCAGGACTGCGCTATCTCCGCCTCATGGTGGGGGAAGATCAGGTCCAGACCTCCGCCGTGGATATCGAACTGCTCACCGAGGTACTTCGTTCCCATTGTAGAGCATTCCATATGCCATCCGGGGAATCCTTCCGACCAAGGACTCGGCCAGTGCATGATATGCTCCGGAGCTGCTTTCTTCCATAGCGCGAAGTCGTAAGAGTGCTTCTTCTCTGCCTGTCCGTCTAACTCACGCGTCTCGGTAACGATATCGTTGAGGTTACGTCCGGAGAGCTTGCCGTACGGATAGTCCTTGGCGTATTTCTCTACGTCCATATAGACGCTTCCGTTCGACACATACGCGTAGCCGCGGTCGAGAATCTTCTGCACGAAAGCGATCTGCTCAATGATATGTCCGGAAGCGTGCGGCTCTATCGACGGCGGGAGGACGTTCAGCGCCGCCATGTCGCGGTGGTAACGGTTGGTGTAGTATTGCACCACCTCCATCGGCTCGAGTTGCTCGAGACGCGCTTTCTTAGCTATCTTATCTTCGCCTTCGTCCGCGTCGTGCTCGAGGTGTCCTACATCAGTGATATTCCGTACATAACGCACCTTATATCCCAGATGCTGCAGATAGCGGTAGAGGATATCGAAGGTGATTGCCGGACGGGCATGTCCCAAATGCGCATCGCCATAGACCGTCGGACCGCAGACGTACATGCCCACATGACCCTCGTGCAGCGGCTTGAAAGTCTCCTTGAGACGGGTTAATGAGTTATAAATCTCTAACATTACAGCAGCGTGTTCGGATCGAGGTTATTCTTCTCGATATCTTTGAAATAGTTGAACGTTCCTACTTTGAGTTCTTCGCAGGCAGCCTCGTCGCAGACGATGATACCGTGTTGGTGCATCTGCAGCGCAGAGACGGTCCACATATGACTGATCGGCTCCTCGATAGCGTGTTGCAACGCACGGGCTTTGTTATGACCATTAACCATGATCAGCACCTCTTTAGCGTCCATCACCGTTCCTACACCTACCGTCAAAGCGGTCTTCGGCACTTTGTTGACATCGTTGTCGAAAAATCGGCTGTTAGCGATGATCGTGTCGGTCGTCAGCTCTTTCTTACGGGTACGGCTGCTCAGCGACGAACCCGGTTCGTTGAAGGCTATATGTCCGTCAGGACCGATGCCGCCGAGGAAGAGATGGATGCCGCCGATATTGCGGATTCGCTCTTCGTAACGCGCACACTCGGCTGCGAGGTCCTCGGCGTTACCGTTAAGGATATTCACGTTCTCTTTGCGGATGTCGATATGGCTGAAGAAGTTATTCCACATGAAGCTGTGATAGCTCTCCGGGTGCTCTTCGGGCAGGTTCACGTACTCGTCCATATTGAACGTTACCACATTACGGAAGGACACTTTGCCTGCCTTGTTGAGTTCGATAAGGGCTTTGTACATGCCCAGAGGCGAACTACCGGTCGGCAGACCGAGCACAAAAGGCTTGCTCTCTTTGGGATCAAACTCATTAATTTTTTTTGCTACATAGTTCGCAGCCCACTGACTCAGCAGGTCATACGAAGGTTCAATAATTACTCGCATATATCAATTATAAATTATCAATTATCAATTAAATAAGATCTCCTGGATCTCCGGTTCCTCGAGGTTGACGCCGACGATCGTACCCTCGCTGTCGATAAGGACGGTATGAGGGATGAATTGTACACCGTATTTATCGGAGCAGGGATGCGCCTCATCTTCGCGCACTTGTACCCACGGCATATCTTCTTCGCTCAGCGCCGTGCGCCAAGCAGCCTCTTCTTGATCGACGGAGCAAGAGAGGATCTGCAATCTGCCCTCCGGCATGGAGGTGTAGATCTCCTTGAGTACCGGCACAAAACGACGGCAAGGACCGCACCACGATGCCCAGAAATCCACGAGCACATAATCGGTCTTGCCGACCAACTCGCTCAGCGACAGCTCTTTGCCTTCCGGCGTCACACCCGTGAAATCTGTGAAATATGCACCGGCTGTATTACCGGTCTGTACCTTCACTTCTTCGACGATCACTACGGTGTCCGTAGCGGTCTTCTCCGATTCCTGAGCTTTCTTGCCGCAGCCAATCATTACCATCGCCGCGAAAATAAATAATAGAGTCTTTTTCATTGTTGTTTGCTTTTTTCGGGATTACGTTATTACGTAATTACGGGATTTCGAGATTACGGTATCTCAATTTAACATCTCTTTAAAACCACTGCGCTGCGTGCCGGGAGGTACATCTTCAGCCATCCCTTGCCGTCCTTGGCGTAGAGGTCGTCGTGCACCGTGAAATGCTCTACGCTGTCGTCCGCGAGGCCAAAGCCTGCAAACTCCTTCGCATCCGTATTGAGCACCACTTGGTACTTGCCTTCCGGCACGAGGATACCGTAGTCGGAGAAGGACTTCTGACCGTTCCAGTTGAAGATGAACAGCAGATCGCCACGCGAATACGCCACTACCTGGTCACCCTCGTTGTCCCACCATTTCATCACCCATGGCAGGTGGTTGCCGACGTTGTATTTCTTCTCTTCTGCGGTCGGTTTCTGGATCAGCAGGTGCTCCTTGAGCAGATGAATCATCGCCTCGTCGAAGCGGTTGAGGTCCGAGAAGAAATAGTTCGGGTTATCTACCAACCCCCATTGTCTCCGGGCGTATTTATAGCTCCATCCGTTGCCCTCACGCGGGAAGTCGATCCATTCCGGATGGCCGAACTCATTCCCCATGAAGGTCAGGTAACCGCCGTTGATGGTGGAGGCTGTGATGAGGCGGATCATCTTATGCAGGGCAATACCGCGGTCTGCCATATAGGTCGAGTGGCCGTGCTCGAAATGCCAGTACATGTCTGAATCCACGAGACGGAAGATGATCGTCTTGTCGCCTACCAGCGCCTGGTCATGGCTCTCCGCGTAGGAGATGGTCTTCTCGTCCTCGCGGCGGTTGGTCATCTCATAGAGTATATGACCGGCTTTCCAGTCTTCGTCCTTCACCTCTTTGATATACTTGATCCAGAAATCCGGAATACCCATCGCCAGACGGTAGTCGAAACCCATGCCGCCGTCTTCTATCTTCGCAGCCAGACCCGGCATGCCGGACATCTCTTCTGCGATGGTGATAGCATCGGGCTTTACCTCATGGATCACTTTGTTGGCGAGCGTCAGATACATGATCGCATCGCCGTCTTCGTTGCCGTTGAAATAGCTGCCGTACCCGTTGAAGTCCTCGCCTAAACCGTGCGAAAGATAGATCATCGAGGTCACGCCGTCAAAGCGGAAACCGTCGAAGTCATACTCGTCGATCCAGAACTTGCAGTTTGAGAGCAGGAAGTGCAGCACTTCGTTCTTGCCGTAGTTGAAGCAGAGACTGTCCCAAGCCGGGTGCTCACGCCGCGGACCATCGTGGAAATACTGATACCCCGTGCCGTCGAAATTACCGAGCCCCTCCAGTTCGTTCTTCACCGCGTGCGAGTGAACGAGGTCCATGATCACCTTCATGCCCCTGCCGTGTATATCGTCGATCAGCGCCTTCAACTCATTCGGCGTACCGAAACGGCTGGAGGCTGCGAAGAAGTTCGATACATGGTAGCCGAACGAACCGTAGTACGGGTGTTCCTGCACCGCCATGATCTGTACGCAGTTATAGCCGAGTTTGGCGATACGCGGCAGTACGTCGCGGCGGAACTCCTCATACGAGTTCACTTTCTCCTGCTCGGACGACATACCGATGTGGCACTCGTAGATAAAGAGGGCTTCCTTTGTACTTTGTACTTTGCTCCTTTGTCCCTTTGTTTGTCGGTTCTTCCATTCGTATTCAGGCTCGTCCCATACCTGCGCAGAGAAGATCTTCGTCTGCTCGTCCTGCACCACGCGGCGCACGTAACTCGGTATGCGTTCGCCGTAACCGCCTTGCCATTCGACGAGGAGCTTGTACAACTGCTCATGCTTGATGGCGTCCTCCGGCATTTTGGCTTCCCAGACGCCGTTACCGATGGGTTGCAGACGGTAGGTTTCGTCTTTCTGCCATCCGTTCATATCGCCCTTGATATAGATTGCCGTGGCGTTCGGTGCCCACTCGCGCATGACCCACTGTTTGTTGTGGCGGTCATGGTGTAATCCGAAATACAGGTATCCGCTTGCCCAATCCGCAAGATCTTGTCCGCCGGTGATCTCCGCCTCTTTGCGGAGAGCATACTCGGCGCGTGCTTGCAGCGCACCCTCATACGGCTCCAGGTACGGATCCCGTGCCACTATCGGTAAATGTCTCGGACTCTCGTCTTTCGACTTTTTACTTTCTACTTTCGACTTTACTGCCATAATATGTGTGTTTTTTAATGGTAATAATCAATGAACAATTAGCAATTAACAATTAACAAAGGGCTTACGGGGTTTTGTACTACGTTTAAAGATCCGTACGGATTTATAGGTTTGTACCAAAGCCATTAGGACGCTTTGTACATTGTAAATTGTACATTGTAAATTCTCAATCCACTCTCGCCTTGACGATGAGTTTCCGGTACTCTTTGCCCGGAGCGATACCGGGCTGGTGAGCATCTTCGGGGAAGAAGACTGCGAAATGTCCTGCCGGCACAGTGAATTTTGCGGTAGCCTTGTCGCCGTAGAACTCTACGTCCTTACCCTCGTCGTACTCCTGCGTCACGTCCTGGCAATCGACCTGCGCTTTCCATCCCATCTCCTCGTCGTCGCCCAGCGGAATCTGGATATCCAGGTAGTCGCGGTGTGCCTCCATGCGGCATTTGGACTCTTCTTTGCCCTTGAAATCATTGATGTTCACGAAGAGGTTCTTGCCGTCCAGGAAGATCTTGCACGCCGGCATCTCTTCCAAGTCGTTTTCGTTGTAGAATTTCATGAATTGTTCGAAGCCCGGTACGCAATCGAAGTACCTGTCGGCGTTCTCTAATTTGTCCAGTATCATATTATTTAAGATTTAATTTAGTTCTATTTCATTAATTCTTTCACTCGTTATTATTTGCGGCTGCAAAATTACTAAAAAAAAATGACATACACAAGAGTGTATGCCACTTTTTGCAATTTTTCGTAAATTTACATTTAATTTACTTCACCAACGCGCCTTGCGCATTATATACCTTGTCCCCGCGGAGGATGAAGATCTGGCCGTTACGGAGGATCTTACGATAGCTGACTTCTGACGGCTGAATACCCTCAACTCCAGTAGGAGTATCTTCACCGGTTGTCGTGAATTCGCCGGCATACGAAGAGATGGTCTCTTCGCTCTCATCTTTAACAACAACCGTGTAACTATAGTTCGTATTACTATTTAGGCCGGTTACGGTAAACTGCATACCACCTGTAGTCATCGTAGCAGCCATCGCATGATGCACTCCTTCACGACCAGGAGCAAAGGCTATACCTATCAGTTGTCCATACGCATTAAAGATCAAACGACAGAACACCACTCCGTCTTTCGAAATCTCTATAGTATAGGTCACTGCGTTTTCCGTGGTAGGCCATGTTACAGTAGCGGAATTGTCATGCGGCTCTACGGTCACGTCTGAGACAGGTTCCGTCACTTCGGTCGTGCCGATTGGTAAGATGAAGTAGAAATCTTTCCAGTCGGATATGGAGGATTTATACATATCTACCGAGCCCTCCAATACATACAACGTACAGTCAAACTTATTCACGCCATTGAAAGCGGTAGCATCTACCAGACACGGACGCTCGCGGTAGTTGTAGATAGCCGTCAGATTGATGTCATTCTCAAAAGCACTCGCGCCGATAGTCTTCAGCGAAGCCGGAAGTTGCATCGTCTGAAGCGTACTCATATTACTGAATGCATTTGCGCCGATAGATGTCACTCCTTCTGCGATGATCAGCTGTTCCATCTCTACCGGAGCCTCCGTACCAAAGGTATAATTGCTGTTCAAGGCGCCGTCTCCGGTGATTGTCAGTGTCTTTGTCTCGGGATCATAAGTCCATGTGAGTGCCAGGTTATCACCGCAACTACCCGTTCTGCGCGCTTTCAAGACAAAAGGAATAGTGGCTGTATAATCTCCGCATGGTGTATGGATGTCCACGTTAAAAGCATACTCCACTCCGGCGCGTGCTCCTTCCGGAATACGAACACCAAAGAACGATCTATTGAGTCTGGTAGTATAATGAACGAAACCGTCTTGTAGTGCTGCGTCATTGAAGCTTCTATCTATCGTGAAATCCTCTTCTATCTGCATCTCCTGAATAGGACTATGGTAGTAGATATAGAATATACTGTCACCCACATAGATATCGTTTAACGGCTCATACGTTAAACTTAACGTGCCTGCAAAGATACGGATCGAAATGTTGTCCAATCTGTTGTTATTAGACGCGACAACCACATTCGCATGATACACACCCGGAGCATCATATGCATGTCTTGCATGAATTCCTTCTTCATCGGTTGCGTACACTACTGTCCCATCGCCGAAATCCAATTTCATGGATTGATAATCGAATGAGGTTGTGATGTCCATAAGGAGTGTATCACGAACACATAGGTCGTTGTCAGTATAAGAAGTAATTTGCTCTCCATTGATGTATATATAAGGGGTGAGATCCTCTATGAAACCGCCTACTGAATAGCCGTAAGACTCATTGCTGGTAAATCCATACACATGTGCATTAAACCGCCCGCCATTGCATTTTAATGTATGAGCAGTGGCAGTACTACCTAATGCGATCTGCGCATAATGATACGTATTGGAGCCGCTTACGGGACTGAAGTACGATGCAATAGAGATATTATCCAATGTCATCGAATTGGGGCGGTCTGTAACGACATTCAAATAATTGCTAATCGTTCCATTTCTGCTGTCGTTCGTCACAAAATTCACTTGCTCCATCTGCTGCTCTATCGGGCTTACCCATAGCATCGCAGGGTCTCCATTGCTACTGCTACTACCTTTGTATCGTTGCGAAGTCAAGAACAAGTGTACCGCTACGGGCTGAGAAGTGGTCAGCATACAACTTCCATCCTGTGCATACGTGCCGGATGGACCGATCTCAAACTCCCAGAAATGCTTGGTATCTACTGTAAAATCAAAGGTATGCACCGTTTCTCCGTTGATGCGAACCTCTGTACCATCATACAACGCCATCACGCGGATAATATCACTCGGACGCTCTGCGGAAGCCGTCAGTGCAAAGGTGCTTCCCCAACTCTGCACAGGCATAGCTTGCGAGTAGAGTTGGTCACGTTGTTTTACCTGATAAGGGATATTGGTATGCGGATTGCCTTGGAATACAGCAATCCTCTTACCGTCTCGTGCCTTAACATGCGTGCCGGAGAGATCTCCTGTTTCTCCGTCTTTCTTCCCTGTCCATACGTAGAACACTTGACCTGCCATCAATACCGGAGTGTGCAAAGTATCGCCTATCGTGTAGTTGAGCCAGTATTTGTCCCGCTCTGTTAGAGCATCTTCACCCATAAAGTCCTTTTTGGTTTGGGCTGCATTAATGGAGTCGTTAATGGATTGAGTCGGAACGGTCGGGCAATAATCCACGATGGTGTTATCTTCCGTAGCAATAATCGCGAAATGCGAACCTTGGCTTGAGCTTACTCCATCATGGTCAGACGGCGTATAGGTCTGAACGATATACTCAGCCCCGAGAAGACCTGTCGGCAGAACGTTCGTCGCATCAAAAGTGGCTCGCTTATAACTGGTCGCGAACAGAGAAATATCGCTCGTTGCCATAATATGCAACGCACACGTATCGGCTACCTCCGAATTGACCGCATAGCACACTTTACCGGTTTGCGCCATCGTTGAACGTGCACTGACACGTAACACATTGCCGGAGTATAATTCCACCTTTCGCGGTTGGTCTGCCGAGACATTTACGACTTCCGAATACATCGTATAAGGATTGTTAATCGTTACTTGGCAGTCCTCTCTTGAAGAGATCAAAAGCGATAGCATGAGTTCGTTGTTCGGATCTTGGTCCGCCTGCATGAACGTCACCCAGAAATCTTTTCCTTCGGTCGATTGACCTGCCCTTTCTTCTGGAGAAGGGGTATCACCTCCGCCAATCGGCAGGATATTCCCGAACTCTTTCCACACATCCGCTGCTTTGTAAGCATCTACACTTTCCGCCGGGACATAGAGGGTGCAAGTAAGAGGAACGCCTCCGAATACAGAGATGCCATCTGGATCAAGGGGTTGTGGGATAGTGGCATAATTGGTAATTGTATTAAGATTACGGCAACCGTCGAAAGCACCATCCCCTATGCTTGTAACGCTATTAGGAATCTCTATTGACGTCAAATTGACGCAGTTATAGAAAGCATAATCCCCTATGCTTGTAACACCATCCTCAATGATCGCAGACTTGATGGATTCGCGATTCGAGTACCATGGAATAGAATCCAACTCTGCATAATTCTCCATCTCTCCAGTTCCGCTGATGGTCAGGACACTATCGGCTAAATTCCATGTAATGTTTGTTGCTAACTCTGCCATCTTTATTTTCATTTCCTCATCGCAGAAATAAGCAGCATCCAGATTTAATTGCGTCCCGGGTTTTCCTCCTGATAGAACTTCCAGGATATTCACATACGAAGCATCACCAGTTAAGGGGGGAAGATTGTCTATGAGTTGCGTCATCGGAATGAAAAAATCATGCCATTCTCCATCTCGGGCGAAATTGCCATATACAGGGTAATTGTCGTCGATAGGACTGGAACCCAATGTAAAACGAATCGCTAGCCCTGCATTCGGGATAATACCGTCAAATAAAGCAAAACCATGACTTGCGGAATCGTTGGATTTGATAGCAAGGTGAAAATAATAATTAGAAGGATTATTAGCTATAGAATCATATAAATCCCGTGCCGCAGCAAGAGATGATGCCGCCTCTATATCAAAACCCAAACCGCTCCATCCTATGTTTCCAACTTCCAAGGATAAATAGCCCTCATTATTTCCATAGAAGTTTTCACCACTCATAGCAGTACCGTAATATGTATTTTCCCATATATACAAGTTATTATCGATATTATCAGAGCGTAAGTCACTAACCACGTACTGAGCATATGTATTGTACGTGTGATCGTCTAAATAAATAGGCCATAATTGTGAGGCCAACATAGTTCCTACGCTGGCTGCTACAGCGAGCAAAAGGGTAAAAAGTTTTCTCATAATATTATTGATTTTAATTATATTTCAATTTTGCGCTGCAAAATTACAATAATTTTTTGATATACGCAAATATTTCTGCTTTTTTACCGTCCAAAAAGAAAAATTCAAAAATCTTCATTTTTTAACGAAAAAAGCCACTTTTTGCACTAAAAATGCTATCAGTCTGAAAATCAGCAACTTACAACCGAGACTCCTTTTTCACGATTTTAGCGGCCTCACGAGGGGTCTGTCCGGAGCACATTTGCACATGTCAAAAAAAAGCAGTACCTTTGCAACCCTTTCGCCTCAATTCATGATCACAAATGCTCACATATTAACCATCGATGCGTGTCTGGGAGACATGCGTAGCATTGTGCGTAATATGGACGAATCGCCTGAAAAACAAGAACTTACAGAACTGATTTCCCACCTCACTCATGAGATGTTCGCCATCAATACCGATCTCACACATTCCCAACATGAATTAACCGAACTACGCCGGCAGATATACGAACCTTTTGTGCGGGCGCAAGCCGGGACGGTGTGCCGGTATATCGATTTGGACACGCTCAATCGGGAAGGACTTTACTCCCTTGAGGAGTTTGATAAGAAACTCCGACAAGCTGCTGAGTCGGAGGCAAGAGTGCTATGCGATTTCTTGCACAAATACGAGAAAATAGGCTACCTGGATTTTCATTCTGAGAGCAAAAAACACATCTTCATGCACCTCCAAGAATGCTACCCGACAATGCGGCAGTATAAGTACAATAATTTCGCTGCTAACTTCTAATCGTCCACTGGATTCCAGTGGATTTTTTTTTGCCCTTCACTGTATTCCACTGGATTTTCACTGGATTTTCACTGGATTCTCTATCCCTTTTTTGTCCATTCCCCATAATCATAGTACTTTTGCACCCGGAACGTCCTCCCAACGGAATGGGAGGAGTGGCCTCCGCCTAGGAGGGTGTTCCAGGTGTTTTTTTTGTGTAAGCACCTAAAACAATTTATTAACGCGAAAGTTTTGGTTTGAGCTTGTTAACAGAGAATGGCCATTCGTAAAATCAAAGCCAAGCACAAAACTTTTAAAACAATGTTAAACAATCAACTCGCGCTTAGCGCACAAAACAACTACGAAGTTATTGATCAGTTTTTTGCAGCACAAGTAGCCTGCAACGAGTCCGAAGAAACCCTCAAAGCGCTCCGTCCGCAGGTAGAGGAAGCCGTCCAAGCCCTCATCGCCGAGCGTGGTCTGGGTAAGTCCTTCACCGGCACCATCGAGTACCACGGCATCAAGATCGTCGTCAGCCGGCCTAAGTCCTACACCTGGGAGAAGAACACCAACCCGGCTGTGACTTCCGACCCGAACCACGCGATCTACGTCCAGCAGCTCGCCCTGCAGGAGCAGATAGCCGCGCAACTCAAGGACATGCGTGCCGACGTCAAGCGCACCGCCGAGAAGCTCGCCAAAGCCCATCCCGACTCCGACTCTATCAAACGCTCTTTCCGTATCGCTTTTAGCGCATAGCGCGCCCTTGTGCATCATGAGAATGACCTTAGAGCAGTTCCGCAAGCGGTATCAGGTGGTTGATCCACTTGATGCCGCCGCCAAGGAACCCAACAAGCACTACGACCCCTTCATCGAGCGGGAGGATTAAAAGAAAGCCGATAAAAGAAAGTAACCAAAGAAAATTAATAAAGAAAAAGCCTTGCCATGCCAAGCTTACGTTAAGGCTCGTTATGATTCGCGACCGCGTCGCTCAATGGAAACTCGCCTTACGCTACGCTTCCCCACCGGGTGCACTCCGTTAGCGCCCGTTGGGGGCCCCGCAGGGGAAGCCGGATACCATCCGGCACAATAAACGAAAGAAGCCATGCGGATAGGAGATAGGAGATAGGAGATAGGAGATAGGAGATAGGAGATAGGAGATAGGCGAGGCAGGCAAGGCAAAAGTTTGAAAGTTATGATTATTTTTGAAGAAATATGGATGCTACTGAACCCTCAAGGAGAGTTCAAAAGGCGGCGAGGAGCGTGTGAGCGGTTATGGCAAGGCTATGAGGCAGCCAGGCAGGAAGCGATCTATAAAAAGATAGCAGGCAAGCTTCAGCGCGGCGAGTTCGTTAACCAGAATCCGTACTTCGCGATAGAGGATAACGCGATGGAACCTATGCCGCGGAGAGAAACCCTCTCCTTCAACGACTACTACACCCGCTACGGGACGACGGAGGAGCGCGACGGATGGAAAATGGAGAATCCGACAGGGAATAAGGTGATCTACGTAAAAAACTAACCATCAGGGCAGGAGAAACGCGGGGCTCGCGGGCACAGGACACTGCGGGACGGGGGAGCGAAAGACCCGCGGACATAAAGAAGAAAACGCCGGATAACATCCGGCACAATAAACAAAATAAAACACCGCCTCTCAGGCGGTACAATCAACGAAATAAAAATATGAAAGAGTATCCTTTATATGACGTACCGTGGTTGGTACGGGATCCGAATGCGTTTCGGATGTCGGAGAGGCGGCATCAGACAGAGGTGAGGAATCAGGCGGTGGTGGATGATTATTTTGTGGCGCGGGCAAACGGGGCTTCGGCACATGAGGCGCAAGAGGCGGTGGCGCAGAAGTACGGAATAAGCCACAAACGAGTACATTACATCTTTGTTTGGTTCTATCGAGAAGCGAAAAAAAGAGGAAAATATTATTTTTTGGAAAAATTTTTCGCATCGGAAGGAACACCAAAGTAGGTTTTCGTATTACCTTTGCAGCAGATTTTGAAAGTCTTACAAAAGTCTTATAAAAGTCTTACTGAATGCCACCTAAAAAAACTACGAATATGAACAAGAAAAAAATTTACAAAATCATCGTCACTCTCGCGACGGCCATTGTGACGTGTGCAGCGATCGCACTGGGACTCACGTCCTGCAACGTGACTCGGACCATCACCACCCAGAGTCAGTACTACCAACGCGGCGACACCACCTGCACCATCGTCACCAAGACCATTGAGCAGTACGATGCGTCGAAGAAACTTTAATTATCCAACCTTAACCCCTCTCATCGAGCTTAGAGGGCTCTCCCCCTCGGGACGTAAAAACTTGTTTTTGCGGACCGAAGAGCGAGAGCATGGCGAAAGATCATATGAGCGACGAGGTCGCGAATCGTTCTGAGCCATAGCTCGCGCGACATGGCAAGAGCAACTGTCGGCGCCGGAGGAATCGAGTACATCCAGGGCGCCCTGAAGAAACCCAAGAAACAAGACGGTCACAAACACGGCAACTACGTCATCATGACGCACCGAACGGCAGCGACCACTAACCCGGAGTGCCAACGCATCTACGTCAAGGAAGCCGATGCGTACAAGCGCACGACTCCGCTGACGCAGCGTGAGCACCAGATCCGCAACCGCTTTATCGGTGTCCGGGCGATGGTCGCTGAGCGCAGTCACGACCTGTCGAAGATCACGACTGACCAGCAGACCTTCATCGCTCAGAAGAACGAGCCGAACGGCTGCAAGACCATGCTCAAGTGGTACTGGCGCGTCTGCGGTCAAGAGTGGGATCAGCAGCACAGCTAAAGCCCCACCCCGACCCCAAAGCTCCACCCCACCCCTCCCCATGGAGGGGAGGGAGAGGGGAAGGGGGTTACTTAATCTCCTGACCGGTGATGGTATAGACCTTGTTTCCGCGGAGGATGAACACGTGGTTGTTCATAAGGATCTTACGAACATCCTCCGTTCCTGTCGTCGATGAGCCTATGTGGTCTAAGCCCGTTGGAACTTCTGCCGTAGTGGTGAAGGAGCCGGATTTAGTATCAATAGGTTCATCGTCTTTGTCAAAGGCCTGTATCTCAAAGAAGTACTCATGATCAGGATCCAAGCCGGTGATGGTGAAGTCAAGCGTGGTGGTACCTACAACGATCAGCTTGCGCAGGTGGCGTTTCTTAGGCGCTTGCGGCTGATTCAATACGTACGCCGGAGCATATGTAGGTACACCGAAATCGATACGAATCAATATGCCGGCAGCGTTGAAGGTGAGCGTGCACAGTCTCTCGGTCTGCTCTTGATTCGCCCAGATAATCAGCGTGTAATACTCTGCACCACTGATAATCGGCCAGGTGAAATCAACGGTATGACTCTCCGGCTCTACGTAAACTTCTTCAGGCGTTTCTACGGAGCAGTCAGCTATCTGCAGGGTAAAGATCTCTATGGAGTCACAACGGTGAGCGATGGTATCCTGAATAGCCTCCGAGTAGAGACGACCGTTATAGATGAAGGACTCACCCCGGCACATCCGGTATTCGTTGTAGAACGTATCCCTCGGCAGCACCGTTACCATCATGGAGGCGGAGATGGGGGTATAGATCATCAACGGCTCGTCACGATGCGAATAAAGGGTAACCGAGACAAGATAAGCGCCGGTATCCGGGAACTGGTAATAAACGTCAGTAGAAGCATTATACATAGTTGGTCCTCCTTCAAAAGTCCACTCGATGTAGTCATACGGGATGGTGTATGGTATCGAAAAATAGGACTGCTCACCGGGACATACATATTCATCTCCTGAAATCATTAGTTGCCGAGCGGTACCACCCAATAAATATGCGTACGATCCATCTTCTTCGGTTCCATACGCGTGCGCTATCACTCCATGCGGGTTGCGCAGAGAATATGTACAATCATAGCAAGACGGCAACTCTACGCGGCTATAGGAATACGCCGGATTGCCGGGAACCGGAGTCCACTCAAGAGGAATATCATATTGCTGATTCCTCCTTAATGTCGTCTGGTCACAATATGCAGACAGTGCAACCAGATTGACAAAGTGGTGATACTCGTACCGTGAGAACGAAGGAGCGGCGAAGAGCGCATCCGTAGTTCCCATATCCACCGGTGCAATCCAAACCATAGACGGGTCGCCCACACCGTCAACGGACTCAGTCTCAACGGCAGTATAACCATTTCCCACGTCGTATGAATAAACGGCTACCGGCATCGAAGTATGCAGATAAACAGCATCAGACTGTACGATTAAAGGAATTGTCTCTATGAGTTTGCTATGCCTTCGGGTCAGATCGCCGACACTCATCTCAAATTCGAAAGTCTCTCCGGCATTAATGGTTGCCTTTTCATAACCGTCGATGGCGATTGACGTTCCATCCGCTAAGGCGGTGATGCGTACGCGGTTGGCGTCTTTCTGCAACGAGCGGGTGACGACGAACTCTGTTCCCCAGAAATTCGTCGGTATAGCCTGTTCATAAAGACAATCACGTGCTGATACTCCGTTCGGTACTTGCGTTAAGATATTTCCGCTGAAAACGGCGATTGACTTATTCAACAGTGCCTTCACATGCGTGCCGGAAAGGCTCTGCTGATTTTGAGAGAGCACGTAGTAGATCTGACCACTATTCAGAGAAACCGTGTAAGGAACGCCGGCAGGATGATTGTCCAGGGTAGTGGAAGACGGCACAATCTCTACCGTCGTGTTATCTTCGGTCGCAAGAACAGTGATGGTTGTATAGGATTCGTCTGTGTTATTGAATGGACGATAATCCTGGGTATAATACTCCGCTCCCAGCATTGGAGCCGGCAGAATAGCGGTTGCATCGGATGACATGCGCATGTATTGCATGGCAACGACGGAGATATCTTCCGTTGATTCTACATGCAGCCCTAACGGCATCGTCATTCCTGCCATGGCTGCAATGCCTGCGGCGCTATTCGCATTGCTCGGATACCATTGTTCCAAAGGTATATCATGTTCCTTATATACCTGTCCGGCTTGCAGAATTCGTGTGATTTCCCAGCCTGTAGCCGGATTATGGATCGTTACTGTGCATGCTTTCTTAGCCGAAAGAATCAGATACGGTGTTTGTGGTTCGCTTTCTCCGCTGGCATTCGTAGCCAAGGTCAAGCCCACCCAGAAATGTCTTCCTTCCGTCGTGAATTGAGAGGGCGATACGCACGATGCCGATTGCCGGGTAACCGGAATATCGCCTCTCAGTGTATCTCCGCAAGAAGTAATCGCCCAATATTCGGCGATGTTGTTGAGCGGATTCTCTCCTATTTTACACCCAAACTCCAATATTTTAGGAGCATAACGGTTGGCTTCAGCAAAGGCTTTGCGGAACTGCTTCTCAGTGTGGCTGAAATACAGATGTCCGAGGTCATCGCAAATAGGATAATACTCTTCGCTCAGGTTCGGCATAATGTTGGTATAGACGAAGAAATGCCGGTATCCGATGACGGTATCAGAGTTGATGACGATATCTTCCCAACTATCACCGGCACAGACAATATCTATCATGCCGACTTCATACTCCGCCTCGACTGCAAAACGCGTTCCTTCGTCCAAGTGTACGGTACGAGGGTTATCCTGATTTCCATCAGACCATTGCGTGAAGAAATATCCGGCTTTCTCACGGGCTTGGAATCGTAGGGTGGAGTTATTGAGACATGCAGGCATTGTCAGGATCTCTGCATCCCCTACCGAGTAGTCATAGATACCTTCTGTCAGAGTCCAATATCTCCATACCTGCGCGGCACTATAGGCTTGTGCGGTACCACACGGCACGTGCAACTCAAAGTTGTATGTGTTTGTGAAGAAACGAGCTTCCCTTGCATTGGTAGGCGGCGTTGTTGCCAGGCAGGTAACAGAGGCGATCTGGGCGCAATCGTAGAAAGCACTTTGACCAATCGTATCCACATTCTCAGGAATGGTCAGGGTCTTAATCTTGGCTTTCCGGAATGCATATTCGCCAATCTTCCTCATAGACTTAGGCAGCGACAGGGAAACGAGCAATGTATCATACCTGAACGCATAATTTCCCACAGAAGTAACGCCTTCTTCAATCACTACGGAATGGAACGGTAAGAATCCTTTTGGTCCCAATGCACTATTGTCATTATACCATGGAGTCTCTCTCTCTCTGGTCCAGTTTGCCATCTCTCCGGTACCGCTGATTGTCAAGATACTGTCACAAGAGATTTCCCAGGTTAAATTGCTACCTTGCGCCCCGCAACTACCGGAAGCAAGAGGACATGGGGGCATAGGTTCTCCTCCTCCTTCTATCGGTAAGATGTTTGTAAACTCTGACCATTCTTCTGCATTTCGGTATGATTCTATCGATTCTGCGGGGACATAAAGGGTAATGCGGGATTTATCCGCATCAAACGACCTGGCACTTCCCGAGGCTAAAGCAGGAGGAGTCGTGGCGTAACAAATAATTGTCCGGAGAGAGGCGCAATCTCGGAACGCTTCTTTCTCTATACTGCTAAGGCTTGCACCCAACTGAAGCGTGGTTAAATATCTACAACTTTTAAATGCATTTCTGCCTATGGTATATACGCCGTTTCCAATGACGGCCGACTGCAATGATCCTAAATTTTGGAAAGCATACTCCCCGATATTGGCATTTGGAATGGATACGTATGTTAAATCATTATTTCTGTAAAAGGCACGATAACCTATCTCTGTAACACTACTGGGAATAAACAGCGAATCCTTCAAATTCATGCTTTCGAAAGCATAATTTCCAATAGTAGTTATATCGCCATCAAAGGAAATAGCACGAATACTCCTTTCGTAAGGGAGCCACGGAATGGTGGATGAAGAGTAATTATCCATTGCGCCGCTACCGCGGAAAGTCAGCAGGCCATCGCAATCCAGTTCCCAAATTAAATTTGCGCCACAGGAATCGCTTACGATAGAATCAGCCTCCACGAAATAACCATAAACCACTGTATCACCGCGTACATAATAATTGCGAGTTACGGAATCTGTTTGACATAGGTACGCTTTGCTCTCATCGCTCCATCCCTTAAAGGCGTACCCCTCAAGAGGTGTTGCCGTTAGGTGGAGGTAGGTGCCATACTCATATTGACCATGGATATAAGTCACTTTTCCCTTTGTGGTATCGGTGGAATATACGGATACCATATAGCTATTCGGTGCGAAGATAGCAGTAAAAGCGGTATCCTGCGTAACTGTTACATTACGGGGATTATCGGTCACGCTATCAGACCATTGTACGAAATGGTAGCCGCTATAGGGATTTGCCGATAGCGTCATGCCGGTTCCGTCACACAGTGCCTGTACATTCAGTTTATCTACATATCCGGAGCCTTCATGGTTGAGGGTTACAGCATGCTCGACAGCGCCTACGGACTCATAAATGCGCGATTCCGGCATCCCTAACGCCTGGGCATATATATCTTTCATTCCGCATGGGATATAAAACGAAATGGAGTCATACCAATAGAAGGCACCATTCATATGAGGGCAATGATCGAAGGTAACAGACTGAAGATGCTGACAGCCATGGAAAGCTCCTTGGTAAATGGTATCACATTGGCTGGGGATAGTATATTGTTCTACGTATCTCCCAAGAGGGTATTGTATCAACGAAATGGTATCTCTGCGGAAAAGAACTCCGTCCGGACTAACAAAATGGGGATTGTTGATTGCTTCAAACTCTCGTATGGAATAGCAATTCAAAAAACACATTTCGCCTATAGACGACACCGTCGAAGGCAGTATGACTCGCCATAAATTGTTGCAATTCTCAAACGCAAACTCATCAATACGCTCCAATCCCTCCTGCAAAACAAGGGTTTGCAGGTAGTTGCTTACAAATGCTCCGCTGCCGATGGATTTCACGCTCTGCGGTATAGTAATGGTATCCACCGCTTGCATGCTCTCAAAAGCACGACTGCCGATATGCGTAATGCCCTCCGAGAGGTATATATGCCTTATCTCATAAATGCGGTAACGCTGCCAGGGAAGTTCAGTTGAATCCCGGAAATCACGCATCGCGCCATTTCCGCTGATACTCAGCGTTCCGTCACTGCTGAACTCCCATCGTAAAGCGGTACTGTCTTCACCTGCTCCGCAATATCCGGAGTCAACCACATAAGACTCTGCATGGAGTATAGTACCTATACTTACTAATGCAATCAACAAAGATAAAATTTTAGTTTTCATATGATTAGATGATTATATTTTGTACATTGGCAGTAAAAGTTCCATCGCATACAAATATATTTTTGCGAGCGCAAAAGTACTAAAAAATTTGCATATATGCAAGAATTTTTGTAATTTTGCAGTCGATTTTGAAAAATTCGATTATGAAAAAACTTATTTTTACTTTAAGCGCAGTAATGCTTATGACTACAGCTTGTACTAACAAACAGGAACAGACGACCGGTATCGACTTAGCGAACTTAGACACGACGGCGGTTCCGCAGAATGACTTCTATCAGTTTGCGTGCGGCGGATGGATGGCCAACAACCCCTTGACGCCGGAGTATGCACGGTTCGGTTCGTTCGACAAACTCGGGCTGACCAACCTCGAGCAGGTCAACGGCCTCATTCAGGACATCGCGAAGGACAAACACCCGCAGGGTGATATCGCCCAGAAGATCGGGGACTTGTATAACCTCGCGATGGACACGGCGCGTCGTGACCGCGAAGGTATAGCACCGGTGCAGCATACCCTCGACGAGATAGCGGCAATAACTTCTCGTGAGGAGCTGTCGAAGCACCTCGGTGCGGCGATGGACTATCAGCTATGGGCGATGTACGTCGATGCGGACGCGATGAACAGTTCGATGAACATCCTCAACGAGTGCCAGGCAGGTTTTGCGCTCGGCGAGAAAGAGTACTACCTCGACACCGACGAGCAGACGACCGCCATCCGTAATGCCTACGTGGCGTACGTAGAGAAGATGTTCGGTCTGTTCGGTTTCAGCGACGGTGCAGCCCGCGCACAGACGGTGCTGCGTATGGAGACAAGGCTGGCGAAAGCGGCGTATAACAACGTGGAACTGCGTGACCCGATCAAGAACTACAACAAGATGTCCATCGCGGAGTTGCAGGAGCTCGTGCCGCAGGTCGATTGGAAAGCATATTTCGATGCCTTGGGCGTAGAGTTAGACAGCCTCTCCGTAGGACAGATACCGCACCTGCAGGAAGCAGGCAAGATGCTGGCTGACGAGCCGTTGGAGGACCTGAAGACGCTGTTCACCTGGCAGGCTATCGAAGGAGCGGCATCGTACCTGACGACGGAGATATACATGACGAGTTTTGATTTCTACGGCAAGGTGCTCTCGGGTCGCGAGGAGCCGAGTCCGCTATGGAAACGCGCCGTGGGTATCGTCAACGGCACGCTCGGCGAAGCGGTAGGACAGATGTACGTACAGAAATACTTCCCCGAAGAGAATAAGGAACGCATGCTCGCGCTCGTGCATAACCTGCAGAAAGCGCTGGGTATCCGCATTGAGAACTTAGCATGGATGAGCGACGAGACGAAGGCGAAAGCCCTGGAGAAACTGAACGCCATCACCATCAAGATCGGTTATCCGGACGAATGGCGCGACTACTCGAAGCTCGACATCAACCCGGAGGATACCTACTATGCTAACCTCGAGCGCGCTGCTAAATTCGAGCAGGAGTACAGCCTGAGCTACCTCGGCAAGCCGGTAGACAAGAAGAAATGGTACATGACGCCGCAGACGGTGAACGCATACTATAACCCCTCGTCCAACGAGATCTGTTTCCCTGCCGGCATCCTGCAGTATCCGTTCTTCGACATGAGCGCCGATGACGCGTTCAACTACGGCGCTATCGGTGTTGTCATCGGTCATGAGATGACCCACGGCTTCGACGATCAGGGTTGTCAGTTCGACAAGGACGGTAACATGATCAACTGGTGGACGGCAGAGGACAAAGCCGCCTTCGACGAGCGCACGAAAGTGATGGAAGAAGCGTTCAACAAGATCGAAGTGGCTCCGGGTGTACACGCTAACGGTGCGTTCACGCTGGGTGAGAACATCGCTGACCACGGCGGTCTGCAGGTTAGTTACCTGGCTTTCTGCCTGAACGAAGAGAGCAAGCCCGAGAGTGAGCGTCTGCAGACCCGCGACGGCTTCACGCCGGCACAACGGTTCTTCCTCGCGTACGCGAACGTATGGGCAGGCAACATCCGCCCGGAGGAGATCCTGAACCGCACGAAGAGCGATCCTCACTCCCTCGGTCGATGGCGTGTCAACGGTGCTCTGCCGCAGATCAACGCCTGGTACGAGGCATGGAACGTGACGGAGGAAAGCCCGATGTATATCGCCCCGGAGAATCGAGTATCAATATGGTAAACAATAAAGCCCGCAAATCTGCGGGCTTTATTTATTTCTTCTCTATTGCTTCGGCGATGGAGTTGGCGATGATCGCCATCTCTTCTGCCGGGAGAGAGAGCTTGGGGTTGGTGAAGAGCATGTCCTTCTCCGAGTTCATCGGCACGAGGTGGATATGCACGTGGTTCACCTCCATACCCAAGACGGCTACACCGACGCGTTTGCAACCCGTAGCAGCTTTGATTCCCACCGCCACTTTCTTCGCAAACGTGATCAGGCCCTGCAGCTGCTCGTCCGTCAGATCGAAGATATAATCTGCTTCCGGCTCCGCCAACTTCGGGATGACGAGCGTGTGTCCCTTCACGAGCGGATTGATGTCCAGAAAAGCGTAATGCTTGTCGTCCTCGGCTACCTTGTAGCTCGGGATCTCACCTTTGATGATACGAGTAAAGAGAGTCATGACATTTACGATTTGGGCATTTGCCATTTGGTCATTTAGAGGGTCATTTAGAGGCTGATCTCGAGGACCTCAAGTTTGAGGACACCTGCGGGGACTTGGATCTCCGCAATCTCTCCTACTTTCTTTCCCATCAGACCTTTTGCGATCGGGGTGGTGACGGAAATCTTACCTTCCGCGAGGTTCGCTTCGCCTTCGGTAACGAGATGGAAAGTCTTCTCCATTCCGTTCGCCATGCGTACGCGCACTTTCGTCAGGATCTGCACCTCATCGGTCCGTATATCCGATGCATCGAGGACGCGCGCCTCAGCCAGACGGGCTTTCAGCACAGCGATCTTCGTCTCCAGCGCACCCTGCGCCTCTTTCGCAGCATCGTATTCTGCATTCTCACTTAAATCGCCCTTCTCACGCGCTTCTGCTATAGCGGCAATGATACGCGGGCGTTCCACAGTCTCCAACTGTTGGATTTCCTCTTTTAGTTTCTTTAGACCATCAGCGGTCATGTAGGTTACTGCCATAGTATTTCTGTTTTAATATTTTCGGTTCAAAATCTCGCTGGCGATAATCGCTTTGCGAGCCTCCTCCATATCTGTCAAATCCGGCAGAGAGGGAGTGTCTAAAAAATCATCTACTCTTTCCATACCTGTCTTCGCTTTGTTCAAAAAACAATAGGAAACTTCACAGCCTCCTATTGCCATCAAACCTAAACCTTAACTATGAAAATTTTGTTTTCGGTACAAAAGTACTGCTTTTTTATGACATAACCAAATTTTTTAGCAAAAAAATGCGAAATTTCTTTGTTTTAGGCTATTTCTCCGCGTAAAGTAGCGGCAGATGCCTCTTTTATGGTCACTTTGACGAGATCTCCGATCTTCTGGTTGGTACGGGGGAAGACGACGGTCTTGTACTGCTCCGTCCGTCCGTACATGTCGTCATGGCTGCGTTTGGAGAATCCCTCGACGAGTACCTCCACGGTCTTGCCTATCTCCCGTTGGTTAGACTCCAGAGAGAGTTGGGTCTGCAGCGCGATGATCTCATTGAGCCGCCTTACTTTCTCCTCTTCGGGGATGTTATCCGGCAGGTGCTTATGCGCATAGGTGCCGGGGCGCTCGGAGTACTTGAACATGAAGGCGGAGTCGAATCCCACTTCGCGCATGAGGGAGAGCGTCTGAGCGTGATCCTCCAGCGTCTCGTCATGGAAACCGCAGAAGATATCCGTGCTGATCGCCGCTGTCGGCAGGATACGGCGGATAGCAGCGATACGGTCTAAGTACCACTCGCGCGTATATTTGCGGTTCATGAGTTGGAGGATATGGTTCGAACCCGACTGCACCGCCAGGTGGATGAACTTACAGAGGTTCTTATGGCGGCTGATAGCCTCGAGGGTCTTGTCGGACATGTCCTTGGGATGGGAGGTTGTGAAACGGATACGCATGTCCGGCACGGCTTCAGCGACGAGTTCCAGGAGGTCGGCGAAGTCGATACATGTACCATTTTCACATGTACCATTTACCATTGGAGTGTAGCGATAGGAGTTGACATTCTGGCCGAGGAGGGTGACTTCTTTATAGCCTTTCGATTGGAGGTCACGCACCTCATTGAGGATGGACTCCACGTCTCGGCTGCGCTCGCGTCCGCGGGTATAAGGCACGACGCAATAGGAGCAGAAGTTATTACAACCCCGCATGATGGACACAAACCCGCTGATGGAGCGGCCGATACGCGAAGGGATGATCTGGCGGTAGGTCTCTGTGGTACTGAGCTCCACGTTCATCGCCTTATGTCCCTGCTCGCATTGGGCAAGGAGATTGGGTATATCGAGATACGCATCCGGTCCTGCAATAAAATCCACACCAAACGTATCTATCAGCTCCTGCCCCATGCGCTCTGCCATGCAACCGATGACACCGATAATAGTCTTTTGACTTTCGGCTTTCGACTTTCGACTCTTCAAGTGCGCTTTTAACTCGCGGAGGCGGGCACCGACTTTCTGCTCGGCGTTGTCACGGATGGAACAGGTGTTGAGGAGGATGATGTCGGCATCCTCCCACCGGTCGGTTATTTCCGCATCGGTAGTCTCCAAAATAGCCGCTACGACCTCGCTGTCTGCGACGTTCATTTGGCAACCGTATGTCTCAATATAAAATTTTTTTGTCATTTTATGCTCTAAAAATTTGCGTATGTCAGAAAAAAGCAGTATCTTTGCACCCGCTTTCGTAAAAACGAACGCGGCGGGAAGTGGCGCAGCCCGGTAGCGCAACGGTCTGGGGGACCGGAGGTCGCGTGTTCGAATCACGTCTTCCCGACAAATGGAATCCTTACGGGTTCCATTTTTTGTTGGGAAGAATGGCACGCTTTACTTCCCGACAAATGGATGGCTATGGCTGTCCGACAATCAAAGGCAGGTTTACTTCGGTGACTGCCTTTATTTGTTTGCCTTGCAGGATTGTTTGCATATCTGCGTTCTTCTGCAGGAGGTCCATCCACCACTCTGCTTCATCCATATCTGCAAAACCGCTGACGCGCAGCGCGCATGTCTCACCCCATACCGGCATCTTCTGCAGGTCGAAATCACGGATGAGGAACTGCGAGAAGTTAAACAATGCCACTTCGTACAGGAGTTCGTTCAGTGCCTCTTCGGAAGCCTGAGGCAGTATCAGCACAACGACAGAGGGTTGTTTGCGGTCCTCGCTCCACTCTTGTGCAGCCGCTTCTTGTTCTTCGGGCGTCTCCTCTACCTGTCCGCGCATGTCAGCCAGGGACGACGTAGCGCCGCCTTTCTGGCTCTCCATACCCTGCCCCATCATCGCGAGCATATCTTTTGCCATGGTGCCTAACTCCGTCGAACCATAGTTTGCAACGAGGTTCTGCAGCTCGGCGATGAACGCCGGTTGTCCTTCGGTCTTGGCTACTGAAACAGCATTGAGGAACAGGAACCGCGGCATCAGAGAGCTCTGCGGATAAGTCGCCTCCATGTAGTTCTTATTCGCCTTGACTTCGGCGTACTGACCTTTGGTATAAGCAGCATAAGTAGCGGCATAGAGCGAGTCCTGGTCGGCTAACATCTTCCTCATTCGGGCGATATACGCTTCGTCATGGCGTAGCGCGCGGAGGTTCTCATCCTCATGGATCGCCAATACGGAAGGATGGTTACCGAACCGTGCATCGAGCGCACGGAGGGTCTCCTGCGCCAGCTCTTCGTCCTCCAGCTTGTCGCGGTAGATATAATAGAGCGCCACCATCGCTTCACGCCAGAGGCTGTCGCTCGCCGCAAAATCCTGCTCGGTACGCGGAATCTGCTGGAGGTAATACTCGGGCTTATGGGTATCGGTCTCTATCTTCGGTGCGGGTACAGCCGTGGAGTCGGTTGCTAAGGAGTCCGCAGACATTCCATCATTCTCCTCATTGAGCGCAGCGCTCATTTCATCACTAATAACGACCTGTTTGTTCTTCCGCCTCCAGTTATCCTCCAGCGGACGTGTGCCCCAACGGCGGCGCCATTCCTGCTGACCTTGCTTGACGAGCTGGGGGTTATAGAAATACCACTCTGCTTTCTGGTTTCCTCCACCGCCTAACATGTTAGCCGTATTGACCGACCTCGGTCCGTCATCGCCACGGGCGATAGCGAGTGCTTCTTCGGCCTGCTTGACAGAGTCGGCTTTCTCCGCCTCGATGAGGTCAGCAATGATCTTATCGACGATAGCGCGTTGCTCGGCCTCGGTCATGTGGCTGAGTTTCTGCAGGGAGTCCTGCAGCTGTGCCTGGGTATAAGAGACGATGAGTTCGTCGAGGACCTCGGAACGTTTCTGGATACGTGGATAATCGCTGTTCTCCGCCGTGAGGATGGTCACCGCTTCGCGGTAGCAAGGCTGCGCGTTCACGTACGCGCGTTGTTCAAAATAGATATCTCCTGCGCGCACGAGGATAGCAGCTTTCGCCGTACCGCCTTGGGTCGATTCGGCAATCGCTTTCTCGTACATCTCCAAGGCTTTGGCGGTATCCGGAACGGATAAGTAGATATTTCCCATTGCGCCGTAGATCTGATCCAAGCGGTCTTTGAACTTCGTCTGCTTGGTCATCGTACGGAGCTTTCGCAGGGAGTTCTTGCCTCCTAACTCCGCCATGCGGATACGCGCATTAAAATCCATCTCGTTAGGCGGCGCCATACGCACGACGGACTTATAAGCGCTGATGGCATCATCTTTCTTACCCTCCCTCTCATAGAGTTGGCCTAAGACATAGGCGAACCTCGGGCGGTAGATCTTCCGTTTCTCGTGCGGCAGAGCGATCTTCACAAACGGTATCGCTTCGTGATAATGCTCTCCGTGCAGGAGGACATCGGCTTTGACGGCGGAATAGAGCTTCGCATGCTTGCGGCTGAGGGCGTCAATCTGCACGCGGTTGAGCATGTCCTCCGCCTCGTATTGCCAACCTAACTCCGCATAGGCGCGCGCCACCCATAGCTGGCATTGCGCGATCATGTCCGGGTCGTTCTGGTAATGATTGATGATATAATTGAAGGTACTGACGGCACCGAGGAAATCGCCTTTATGGAACTCCGCCTGGCCGAGTCGCAGCCAAGCCAGATCCATATTCTTGTTGAACTCTTCGGATTGCAGCCAGAGTTTATATTTGGGATCGTTCGCCTTTTTAGGGTTACGTTTGGGTTTCGACTTGATAGAGTGCAGCTTGATGCACTTACGGCATTTATCGATGGTCTTATCCATCTGCGAGGCCCCTGCCTGCGCTGCCGTGTGGTTCGACACCGGATAGAGGTACAGCACGCGGCTGTAGTCATCGGTGTTGGCATCGCGGATGGCCTTCAGGCCTTCGTCATACGCGATGTTTCCGTTGTAAAGGATGTTATATTTGACTTTCGTCTGATGGAACGACCGAGTCGCCCATGTGTTTTTCTGGGTAGAGCAAGAGACAAAAGACACCACGGCTAATCCCAAAATGATTAACCGTGATACACATATATGTTTGAGTAATCTAAGCATATTTAGCCTCCAATCCCGCGACCATCCCGCGACCATCCCGCGACCTCATCGCGACCACTACGCAGGGTTAGACTCCGATTTCTTCTAATTCAAACCTTTCACATGACTCGGCGCGGCAATAAATTCCTTCAAATAGAAGGGCTCATAGTACGCCAGTTCCGCTCCGCTGATCATCTTTCGACTTTCGACTAACGCCCCCATGAATTGCGCCTCCGGCACGATATTAGGGATGAAATGCCAGTTAGGCTTCGTAAATATCTTAGCGCACTTCGCTGCCCCGTCGCCGAAGTAGAAATAAGACCGCTCTGCTGCCAGACCGCCTTCGGCTGACAGAGCACAGACCGCAGGCTGAGCCTGCTGACTGAGCACCGACTCCTCGTTCTCGACCACGACAGCACGCGCTCTTTCTTCTTTCGACTTTGTACTTTCGACTTTCGACTCGCTATCAAAGATAGCCGTATAGACTTCCATCCTCCGGGCGTCGATCATGGGAACGAGAACCGCTTCGCTAACAGAGTACAGACCGTCCTTCGGACTGACAGAGTACAGACTCTTTTGGGCCGCTTCGCACAGCACCTCCAGGGTCGGCACAGGTATCAAAGGGATATTAAGTCCGTAGCACAGGCCCTTCGCTGTTGAGGCGCCGATACGGAGTCCGGTATAACTGCCCGGTCCTTCGGAGAGGGCTACTGCCTCTATAGAGAGTCCCTGCTCCCGAGCAAACGAGAGCAGTTCCTCTATATAGCGAGGTAGCAACCGTGCATGGTTGCTACCCTCATAGGATATACATTGCTTGATCGGCGCGCCATCCTTACAGATGGCGGCCGAACAAACCGATGTACTAGTTTCGATACATAGTATCGTCATACGTTTTTAGAACAATTTGGAATCGTTGTTTTGACGTTTCTTCGGGAAGTTGAAATGGTATGCCAGTTTCACACCTGCATCGAAGAAGCCCAGACCCGAAGCATACGTTCCCGTCAACGGATTAACGTTAATCACAGCGTTCGAAGTGCTGGACGGAGCAGACTCGACACGGATCAGCGGATCGGTCGCAGGATCTTCCGGATTGTTCTTGAAGCTGTTATATACGCTATAGTTAGCATATGCACCCAGACCGAGCGAGTTACCGCTCTTCAGGATCCACTCGTAACCGATCTCAGCCGTCAGCATTACGTTGATGGTGAATTTGTTCTTGTAGTCCGTACCTTTGCTGGTATATTTGTCCTCAGCCAAAAGACCCGTGATCACGTCGTTGGTAACGCGGACGCCTGTCTCCTGATAGTATGCCTCCACAAAAGTGTTCGGGTTATTCGAAATCGTTTGCTTATACGGAGTGAATACCGGAAGCATGAATTTCGGACCGACATTGAAGAACAGACCGTTCTGGTGAATCAAGGAGAACATCAACGGCACCTCCAGTTGGAGCTGACCATCATGCTCTTTCACTTCATCTGCACGGATCGTATAATCAATATGCATCGGGTTAGCGGCATCAAGGTCTTCCACACCCGGACGCGTGGAGTTCACACTCGATTTTACACTACTCTGCGCATAGCCGAGACCTACGCCGGTAATGATACCCAGATCTACAGGACGGCCGTCCTTGGTCCAGTAATGTGCATATTGCAGATCAAGCACTACGTCTCCACCGCAAGTCCAGTTACCTTCTTTGGTCTGATGGAGCAAACCTGCAGCACCGCCGCGCAGACCGATTGTGAAGCGGTCATAGTTGTGCTTGAAATTCTGCTGGGAGTGGAGAGTGTCGCCTTGGTTTGCCAGAACTGTTTGCGGTTCTTCTTTCTTAGGCTCCTCTTTCGGTTCCTCTTTCTTAGGCTCTTCTGCAGGCTGAACAGCAGGTTCCTCTTTCTTAGGCTCTTCTACAGGCTGAACAGCAGGTTCCTCCTTCTTAGGCTCTTCTGCAGGCTGAACAGCAGCTACCTCCTTCTTAGGCTCTTCTGCAGGCTGAACAGCAGCTACCTCCTTCTTAGGCTCTTCTTTCGGTTGAGCTTTCGGCTCTTCCTTCGGCTGTTCTGCTACTTCCTGCTCATTATGAGTTACAGGAATCAAGCACTCCTCGCAGATCCACGAGTAGATATTCATCAACAGAACACCCTCGGGGAAACGCTTGGTACCCAACTGACGTACGGTATGTACTTTATCCCACACCCATACGGAAGGTCTCTCTCCGGTCAGATACTCTACGCACTCGCGCTTGATCATAACGGAGTCGCCGATGGCTACCTTCCATTGATGTTCTTTGGCAGGCTGGGCTGCCTGCTGTGCCGACAGACTCGACACAGCAGTAGCGCATACCAGGGTAGTTGCAATCAGAATTGATTTAATAGTCTTCATTGTGCTACCTCCTATTCTTATTTAACGATATAACGTAATGTTGTCTTCAGGCTCTCGTTGCTCAGCTCAACCAGATAGAATCCGTGTGCGTCAGCAGCCTTGATAACGAATGTCGTCTCGCCGGAAACCACGAACGATTTCTGGAGCAGACCTTCGGTCGTATAGAGACGGATCGTAGTGGTCGTGTTCGGATCGAGGTTGATCACGCTAATATTCTCCCCCGGACGAGCCAGCGACGGCACGAGTGCCGGAGCGGGTGCAGCGGCTGAGATAGGATAGTGATCGGTCTCACCCTTCACTCCACAAGGAGTTCCGTCTGCTGCCGGGAGCGAAATCGTAGCGTAGTACGTACCGGCAGCCAGCGGTTCGCCGTTAGACTGGGTGTAGTAATATCCGCTACCGATCGATTCCGCCTCACCTTCTTTCCACCAGGTCACATTACCTTCCGTATCCACAGAATCCGGCAGGTTCTCCCATCCCGGTATCTTAACGATTGCGTTGCGGTCGATCATCAGCAGGCGGTCGCCATACTTAGCTACCATCGGGAGGGTAAAGATATACGGTTTCTGGATCGTCAGGGTCAGCGTTACGATACTATCGCAACCATTATAAGCGCCGCCGATAATCGTATCGCTGACGATGGTGTCGTTATAGTAAGGTACGCCATGCCATGTGTACATGTTACATGTATCTTTGGGGATAGAATACTTCACCGGTGGCAGGAGCGTTAGATGGAGCGTTACGATACTGTCGCAACCATTAGCCGCAGCGTCAACGAGCGTGTCGATAGCGGTAGTGTCCTTATCGTAGGTCACACCATGCCATGTAAAGCTCTTACATACGTCGTTAACGGTAGTATCACCCAGGGCTACCGGCAGTTTCGTGAGGCTGATATATGCGATACTATCGCCCCGGTAGAGACCACCTGCATAAGTTACAGAATCCAGCGTGTCCTTATCGTACGTATTACCTTCCCAAGTATAGGTCTTACAGAAGGTATCGTAGAGGGTGTCACGAACGGTATTCATGTACGTCGTGTCGATCGTACCGCTACACTGAAGCGTAGCCGTGTACTGGAGGTTGATACGTGCATAAGGCAGCGGCGTAGCCGGTATATCTTCATAGGTAACACCATCAAGGCTATACTGCCATGTAATAGAAGTTACGTCCTTCAGCGTATCGTTATCGTCCGCAGCGTACTGCGCGTTAAGCCATGCTGTAACGGCGCTCAAGTCGAGTACTTCACCTTTCTTGATAGATACCTGCGATGCGATGTCATATAATTTAGGATCGCGCAGCACGTATGCGTGTACGGTAGAGATTGAGTCGTACAAAGCTGCTTTGGTCTCATCCTTGAGATCCGAGATGGTATCGTTCCAAACGGTATCCTTCATCACGATCACAGTATGCTCTTTACCGATAATAGGATCGCCTGCGCATACGAAGAAGGTAGTATCCGTACGAACGATTTCACGCGGCTGTTGATCGATCAGCTCAATCCAGAGATGGGTCGTCTGGTCGGAGGTGTAATCGAGGAACAGGAACGGAGGCCAACCGGAGTTATCGATGAAGTCACGAGCGATATCTTTCCACTCGCCATCTTCCGGTGCAATGGTCTTCGTGATATGGCCCTGCTCCGGATCTTTACACTTGAAATAGAGCGTAGCGTTTGCTGTAGCGGTCTCCGTCTTGGACCAGTTATCGAGGTGGATACGCAGATCCTTGTCAGCCGGGATTTTCGTTGAATCCAACATCGCCACGTACCAGGTATGCTGCCCAGCGGGGTTCACGTTACCGTGCTCCCAGTCGAAGAACATCGGGTCAGTGAGACAGTCTTCAAGACCTCTTACCTGCGGGGTATTGATGCGGAACTTAATCGTCTGATTGGTCTTGATACGAACGTAACCGGTTACGGAGTCCTTGGTGATGAACTTATGGAGCAAGCTGTCCACAAACTTATCCTGGAAGGACGATACATCGTATTTCATACCGGCTTTCTCCAGTGCCTTGTTCACCAACTCAGAGAGCGGTTTGGTACCCTTATGGAGGCCACCGGACTTATTGATTGTACGCTTACGAACCGGCATCTGGCAATCCATATTGTCCTGGAACGTAGCGGTAGCCTCGATAGTAGCGGTACCGTTCAACTCGTAGGTCAGCGTACTGGAGTCAGTGTAGATATAGTTATTCTGGATATACGGAGCGCAGACAAGATACCAGTGTTCCTGGTTGTCGCCCGGAATCTCATAATCCACGTTCGGCACGATCATCTGCGCCTCTTTCTGATTCGGATCTACCGGAGCCGGAGCATAATCAGCACCAAACGCGCTGGAGAAATAGATGGAGTCAGTGGTGCGAACCTTGATATAGAGCTCGAGATCGCCTACGGCATAGATAGCCTGTGCCGGAACATTATGCGATTTAGACTCACCTTTCTTGAGTTTGCGCTCTCTGTATTTCTCATCGATAGCGTATTCCTCGAAGAGGTCAGTCTCCGACAGCAGACCTTCGTAAACAGCCACTTTGACGGTCGTCTCACCGGCGCCTGCATTCTTAGCGATGACGTGCAGCGACTTATTGAAGAGCGCCTTATCTGCTTTCAGATCAGCAGTCTTCACCTTATACCAGATCTCGGTATTAGCAGCCTGACCATAGGACTCGCCCATGCGTACAGGCAGCGCGTCGTAACGGCTGTTACCGCTGAAGGCCTTTACCAACTCTGCTTTAAACTGGAAGTTTGCAGTGCCGACAGGACGGGTAACACGAATAATGATGGTATCTTTCTTGGGGTTGGCTTTTGTTCCTATGATCTGCTCAAACGTACTTGCCGGAACCGTGTCGGAATAATGCTGACCAGCTTTCAGTTCCTGACTCTTGGTCATCATCTTCTTCACGATCGGGAAAGCGTAAGCAGCCTCAGCCTTGATGGTATTCTTGGTAGAGCCAAGGTTTATCAGGTGAGCTACCGGTTTAAGCTTCTGATCTGCATTACGAACTTTATCAATCTCCTCTTTCGTAATGATATACCATGCGGTATCTACATCCTGCTCATAGAGGCTATCCCATTTCAGCGGAATCAGCGTCAAGCCCTCTCCTGTGATGGTATCGAACGGCTCTACCGGCAGTTTCTCCGCCCAGAAGCGAACAGAAGTGGTGCCCTGAAGGTTGACAAATACGATGCTGTCCTCCAGTACGTCAAAGGTGCTGTTCTGAAGCGTAATTTTACGCTCGGCATTGGCTGCAAGCGAGAAGTCCTGAACAGACGGAGCCTCTTCTACCGGGCAGGAGAACACCAGTTGAGCTACGCCCTTACCGGCTTTATTCTCGCGGTTCTCGATATGAAGACGGATATCGTTACCGTCCTTCATCACCTCATGCAGATCCACTACGTACCAGAGGTTAGCGTCAGCGGCCTGCGTATTGCCGGAAACCCAGTTGAACGGAATAGCGGATGCACAACTTGCACCTTCCGCCTCCTCGGTCAGACGAATCTGGAGTTTAACAGGCTGCGAAGAAATCACGCGTACGTAAACGGTATCTTGAACAATATTCTCAAACATATTACGCGAGAGCTGACGGCTATAAGAACCGTTCGCCGCAATCGTCATAGTATGCTTCTCGTTCTCGATCGAGTCCGGACACTCAAGCGAAAGCTCGGCCTCTACTTTCAACTCATTGGTTGCGCTGAGGTTCTGCACGAATACAGTGGGGAACTTAGCCGACTGCTCACGTGCTTCTTCCATTGCAATCTTATACCAAATGGTATCATTGGCGCCTTGCTGCTCACCATCGACCCAGTTGAACTTCTTGGCTGTCAAACATGCGTCATCCGGCTCGTTGATCTTCGTCGGTCTTGTCGTAGCCCAGAACTTGATATCCTGGCTGGTCTCCAGACCAATCCAAACGGTATCGGTCATAGCTGCGTACATCGAGTAGTTGATAGCGCGCTCCGGAGCCGTCGAACCGGCAGCTACCGTACGGGTTATCTCCTGAAGATCAATATACGGGCAGGAGAAAGCAACCATTGCTTTGAGTTTAGCAGCCTCAGTACCGAGGTTTTGGACGTGTACCACGATGTCTTGCAGGTTATCACGAGCCGCAGTTACATCTACTGCGTACCACTGGGTCGTACGAGCCTCTTGGGTATGACCGGTCTCCCAGTTGAAGTCGATATTGGTCTTACAAGCCTTACCCTCACGTACGTGTTTGAAACGGCCGTAGAAGTTGATCGGCTGATCGGTAGAGATAAGCAGATAGATCGAATCTACGTTATCAATCATACCATCGAGCATGTTCTTCTTGTAAACCACAATCTCTTCCCCGCCTGCAACTATCTCATAGCTGGTGTTCGTCGTACCGTAGGCAGGACGCTCGAAGGCCATCTTGATAGTCATGTGAGCGGTAGCGGCACCTTCGTTACGATAGGTGAACTCCGGCTCGTACTTAGTCAGTGCGTCCATGTCAGCCACGCTGAGAGCATACAGCGTCTGACCTGCAGGAATAACTGTAGATTGGACGGTAGAGTCGGTCGGGTTAACATTCAAAACTACCGCGGGCATAGCGCTCGGTGCAGGGATGACCGGCACTATCGGTTGATCGATCATCTCCACCTTCATCTTCACCGGTTGCTCGAGGTTCTCAATCGTAAAGTAGAGCTCATCCGGATAGACACTCGCGATCATGCTCTGCGGGATAGTGTCGATAACCGACTCGCCTGCAGCAAGTGCATAGTCACGTCTGGTAGTACCGGACGACGGGCAGTCGAGCGACTGACCGGTCTTCAGATTCACAGGACCCGAGCCGATGTTGGTAATCGTCACCTTAGCGTCCTTTTTGAGAGTCGCATCTTTGAATTGGCTGATGTCCACTTTCCACCAAGCAGCATAACCCTTGGTTTGGGTAGCCTCCGTGTCCCATTTCAGGACGCGAGCGTCCTTACAGGTCTCGTCAAGATCAGCTGACTCGAACACTTTTGCACTCAGGCGAACCTCACCGTCCGTAGTCAACGTCAGGTAGATCTCCGTCTGACGCATACGTACCAATACGGTTGCGTTTGCTGTGTAAGTCTGGTGCTCATGAGGAGAAACTACATAGTGCTTCGTCTCAGTCTCACCTGCAACAGTAGCTTTCAAGTCTGCGTTAACTGAATTGCTACGGTCCGGGTTGGTCACAAAGAGGGTCAGCGACGGGTTCTCTTCCTCATAGAGGGGAGAGAGGTCAACATGGTACCACTTGGTACCGCTCATGTGTACATTTCCCTTGTCCCAGTCAAATTCAATTGCATTTGCTTTTGTACTACCGCTGCCATCACCCTTGGCCATCGCGAAGACGGTCATCAAGGAAGCCAACGTAAGTAAGAAAAACTTCTTCATGTAATTGGTTGTTTTTAAAAGTTAGTAATTATTGTTAATTTTTTATTGTATTTGCTGTCCTAAGACATTATATTTCTTCTCATCAATATAGATGACCATCTGGCCGTCCACGAACTGTTTGCGAGCCTTCTTACCGCCCGAAACCAGTTCCGTACCTTTGGGATCTACAGGTTTCTCCACTACTGTAACCTGAAAACGTTTAGTGCAGGTATTTGCTCTCACCACATTAAAGGTCGTGTCGCCAAACTGGCGCAGCACTACTCCGGAAGCCGGATGAACATATCCGCGGCTCAGATCCTGCGCCAACACCTGAACAGTATCATAGACCGTTGTCGGCGGAGTGAAAGTGAGAGACACGCTCCGCATTTGCAGTGTATCACGATTCATACAAATAGTATCCACAAAGGCTGTATCTGCCATGAAATCGCGTCCGTCCACTGTTATTTTCTTGCCCTCGCAGATCGTTTGATCAACCGGAGGAAGCGGATCAGCGTACTTGGGGTTGGTATAGTAGAAGAGTCGTCCGTTTACACCCTCCGCATGGGAGATATGTACCCATATATCTCTGTGGGCTTTGCGAGCGTTGACCAACATAGCGGAATCCGGCTGATAGACATGAATCGTATCGCTCATCGTTATGCGCGCCACTTCGTCACCGTTGCAACTATCCATCGTCAGCCATATCTCTGCCGGCTGAGGTTTCTGAGTCACATTCTTCGGCTTATGAATCCACCTCAAGAAAGCTTTTCCGGAAGAGGGGATGTTGCTTGACGGGAGGCGATAGACGTTCTCCGGCTCGCTGCATACATAAGTCATCCACGCACGCAAGTCCAAGGCTCTGTCGCAAGTCGAGTGAGGTCCCTGGTCGTACGGATAGCAGAACACCTGTCCCGACCCGCCGTTCAAAGGATAGACATGAATACGCGGCGTGAGAGCCTTAAGGAATTGGGCACTACCGCCGATCTCATCGAGCTTCTTGTTGATCTTATCCATATCCATCTCGCTCATTCGGTTAGGTCCTACCGTCACGGAGAAAGTAGGTGTCGTGCTGATGCAGAAAGCATAGACATCGATTGTAACCGAAGTATTGGAGAACCAATAGGCCGATATTCCCTGACGTATATCATCGATTGTGGCAGTAAACCACACGTCTCCGGAGAGGACCGTGTCGATGGGGAATGCAAATGTATTCGAGTTATACTCACACTCGCAATAATGAGCAGGCAGCGTGTCTTTCCATACCATAGAGAACGAGTCGCACGGCTGAACCAGTTTCGCCATTGCGTTCACCGGTAGCATGACCAGTAGCCCTATGATCAGTCTTTGAATTTTCATAAGAGATTGTTTTGTCTGTTAATAAATGAGTTATTGTATTCGGGAGCCTAAGACGTTATACCGTTTGCCGCCGCGGATGATCATCACGGTGCCGTTCTCCATAACTTTAACCGGCCGAGAGAGGGCTTCCACCTCCTCTACATCCGTCGTAAAACTGCTATAATATGGTGCGCCACATTGGAACCGAACGATCAGCGATACGGTACCGGATTCTACCCATTGAGGCTCGTTCTTTATCTCCATCGCATGGCTTTCGGAGTCATCCGCCGAACGGAACGACCACACGATATTCGATATCGGGACGAAAGGCAGTTGATAATACGCCTCAAGATTCTGCTCCGCACGACGGAAGTCCACCAGAGCCTTATCTGCCTGGGTTTCCAGAATCACGCCCTCCATATACCAATCGGGAGAGGGTGTCTCTAACTGATAAGCACGATAATCGATTCGCCATACGTCATCCTCCACTACTCCCTCCTCGTGCATTCCGGGGCAGAAATAGATGGTCGTATCCTTGAGGTTACGATGGATCGTCAGATGGAGCGTATCCGTCCAGGAGCAATACTCCGTGGTATTCTCATGCGTATAAACGCCACTCCGGGTATAGGTTGTTCCGTACCACTCGTAACTCTCCTGAGCATCATCGACTACGGTACTCGTATTCGCCGGACAGGAGTGATGAACAGTCAGATGGAGCGTATCGGTCCAGGAGCAATACTCAGTCGCATTCTCATGCGTATAAACACCACTCCGGGTATAGGTTGTTCCGTACCACTCGTAACTCTCCTGAGCATCATCGACTACCGTACTCGTATTCGCCGGACATAAGTGCTGGACCGTCAGGTGAAGCGTATCCGTCCAGGAGCAATACTCCGTCGTATTCTCATGGGTATAAACCCCACTCTCGGTATAAACCGTTCCGTACCATTCGTAACTATCCTGGGCGTCATCGACTACCGTACTCGTATTTGCCGGACAGAAGAACGGCTCCACTAAAATAGTAGCATTCTCATGAGCACGGATCTCAATGATTTTCGACCGGTTGTCACGCCCGGCCTCCCAGGTCCAAGTCATAGCACAATCATGAAAACTCATCCTCGTCAATAAAGTGTCTTCATCCATTATCGCCATCGGGATTGGACCAAAAGCAGTATCCGGCATGTAGGTAATCACTGCCGGCAGGTTAGCGGCAGCGACACGAACAAAGTTCTCTCCGGACTGAACCGATAGAGTGGTTGTATCCGTCACACGGGTAGCCTGATCATAGGTAGTACCCGCCGGTTTAAGCGTCTGTCCCATTGCAGAAACCGACACCAAAAGCAATAATATTATCGTACGTATATAACGCATATATGTATGCACGCAAAATATTTTGGGCGCAAAGGTACAAAAATTTTTTGAATTCACCAAATAAATTTTCCTTTTCGCCAATTTTTACACAAAATTTTTATAATTTTAACTCTATTTCGTCATTTTGTCCACGTAAGGTATATGTTCCTGCAGGTAAATCAGAGATAGTATAGGTCTGACCGACAACCGCATCGAAGGACTGTTTTTCGGTTGTTCCTTCTAAGATTACGACATGCTGATCCTCGCTCACACGGAAGTACGCATTCCCCGATTCGTCGCACGATACCGCCACCGACGACGATGGATAAACAGGATCCTTCTCCTTCGGAGCGGTAGAGGAGAGAGTGATATAATAGGTACCGGTATAGGTGCAATTAAAACGGAAATAGACATACCCCTCTTCATCGACACGAGGAGACCAACTCGCAATATTATCAGCCGTAAAAGTTTTACTACGGCTACTATTTACAGATCCAGTTGCTAATACATTAGCAGCCGTAGGAGAAGTGGTAATATTGCAATCGGTAGCGATAAAGACATTACATGTATTCGTAGAAGAGAACGAAACAGTAAGATCTCCACCTAACATTTGCGCGTAAGTGGCACGATAGCGGAAACTAGAATTTCTCGTAATTCTGAAAGTAGTATCCAACTTGGCAATATAGATTGTTTGGGTTGATTTAACGCATGAGGACGCCACCCATTCGGACGGGGTAACAGTCGTTGCCTCCGAGCATATAAAGCGGATATAGAGGTATTGATCTTTAGTTTTTTTCCAAAAATTTACCAATTCGGATCCCAATATTCCTTGCCAATGTCCACCCACTATTCTCTCATATACATATTCACCCAGCAGGTGATCTCCTTGCATATCCGGAGCGGTCGCTATCTGCATTTTGAACACATGCGCTGTAGGAGTCGAAAATTTCACATCCTTATTCCACGACCGAGGGATAGCAAAGAGCGCTGTGTCATTCGCGTTAAGCGGATAGGTCTGGTCGTACCTAAGCAAAGTGGCATTTTTACCGGGAAGAGCCCTGGGGGCTTTCACCACCTGGATCGTTCCGGGCGCTGTGCTATAAAACTTCGCGAAATACATACCGGCTTCGTTGGGATATTCATCATCATGGACGTAGCTATACAAAAGGTCTGCTGTAACGGTGAACGACTCTCCCGGTTGTAAATCAAAAAATTGCAGTACATTCTCGTTTCCTGAGAGCTCGGTATCAGTTGCAGAGGGATCAAAATCACAGGAATTACCTACCACTCCGCGACACGGAGTAGTACCGGTCCATACATATCGGATGGTATCTTCCTGCCATTGTACGTACGGCACAATCACATGGCGGTTAACATCCGAAGCCGCCACATTAACTGTATCGCCGTAATGCATGAACTTAGCCTTATCTACACAATTGGAGAACAGGTTATCCGGCGCAAGAGAAATCGTTCCGGCACTCTTATACGTTACCTTTACAAAAACCTCAACGTTATAATCGATACCTACCTGTAGCATAAGATCGCGGTAACTCTTACCAAGGGCGAGATAATACACGAACGTACCATCGTCTAAGGTTTTTGACTTCAATTGTGGCTTATGCGGCAGGTCAAACGATATGCCACTGGAGCCGGATGTAGCACAGAACAAACTACAGAGGATGGAATCCTCATATACTCCAGTTGTACAACTAAAATCCATCTCTACAAGGGGAGCCGGATCCGACGCACCGTTTGCGGGGGCGAAGGTGACCGTCAGCGGCAAGTCAAACGTCCATGCGGAATACCAGATAGACTGCCCGTTCTGAACTTGCGCACTGTAGTCGCTTCCCATCGGGATAGCATCAGCGCACGACGAACCGGGTGCTCCCGCGTACGCAGGTATGCACGTTCCTATTAAGAACGCGCACACGCACCAAAAACCTCTTAATCGTTTCATAGGCTTTTCATTTCTAAGTTCACGTTAGAACACTTTCGTTCGGCGAGCAGGAGCTGGATTAGCCGCAGTTCCTCCTCCCGAGATTTCTTCAGTGAATCCCATCAACTCCTTTGTACTCAAGATAGTTATTTCCGCGAAGGGAACAATATATTTTTTCTTTTCCATAATTCTAATGTTTTTCCGTCTTTTCGTTATTACGTCATTGCGACCTTACGACTGTTATTTTACCAATCGACCATCGATGCTATAGATTTGATTAGCACGGATGATGAGGACTTTGTCATCGACAATCACTTTGCGGATTGCATCACCGTTTAGGATTGAGGTTTCCTCAATGCCGGTAGTGATTTTCGGTGTGCGAACGATACGCAGGCCGTAATGCGTATTGGTCCCTTTCTCCAGGTTAGCTATATATCCTCCATAGCTCAAGTTCCAAATTGCCTCCCCGTCATAGGTCAGATATAGCATCGTCTCGTCATCCGGCTGATCATTAATAAAGATGTCGTACTCTCCGGCCTTAGGAGTGGAAATGACAATCGGATAGTCAGCCTTGTTGTTAATGAAAGAGGTAGTATTCTTACACAACTTCTCTCCGTAACGATCCACCCACATCTGAGCACGCACAGGGCTGACTCCTGCTTTGGCGAGATCGGAGACAATCACATATTCATCTGCTTTATCCTCGTCTGTAAGTACCAACAGACGGTCAGCAACCTCTTCTTCCGAAGGAGCAATTTGCACATCATAGCGAGTACCCTGAGACGTTGTCAGCTTCGCGCGACGAGGTGCATGGATCTGTTGTATAGCATCTTGCGTTGTTGCTTCGTTTATGACAACAGAGCTCTGTTCTGACGGTACCTGAACAAAGGCGGACTTACCAACAAAGAACTTCTTGCCGCTCATGTCGTAGGTATAATATCCATCCTTGCCAATCTCACCGCCATCATGTACTTGACACTCCGTTACTCCGGCATCTAATAGCGCATGGTACATCTTCGGGTTCGCAATGCCGTTCCAGTTATTATTTCCGGCTGCCTCACCCGTGATAACAAGATCCAAATTACCATCATAATTAATGGATGCGTTAGTTGCCTTCGTAAAGCGGACGGTGTACACATGTCCTTTCGGTTTGTTGAAGGCTATCATATATTGCACGCCGGGTATCAGTTTATGTTCTTCCTGATGATCCACATACTCCCAGCAATGCGAGCCCGGACCTTGCTCAGCACGCTTGATCGTATTATAATAGATAATATCATAATCCGTACCAAGTGCCAGCGGAGTTTCTTTCTCCTTTAACGGTGCTGCCTCATCCAGATCAATCACAAACGGAACACCGAATGCGCTCCAATGCCATGGATCGACGTTGAACTCATAGTCGAAGTAAGCTTTGCTGCTAACGGTAATATTCTCTATACCGCTTATCGTGCCCGAACTCGTCGGCGTTGCTTCCAGTATGAGGTCTTCTGTAGTAAGAGTTGCCCCTGAATTCACACGGAGACGACCTTCCACGCGAACCCTAGTGGACGTGACGGTATAACTATCATCAATTACAATGTTATTATTAGACACCACATCTATAGCCGTTATACGGAAATGCGCATAATAGATAGCATCACCGGTAGCATCCGGTAAATTATCTATACTATAGAACGAGCCTGCCCCATTTACTTCGGTCGTCCATCCGTCCCATTCATAGGTTTTGCAATCGGAAGCTTCGCGAGTAGGTTTACCATTGTTCACGGTAGAATATCCCGGCGTTCCACCGTGCTGAATAGTTGTTATTATGGACGGTTCTTTTAACTGAGATCCATCCCAATTCAGCCAAGTTATATGATATTCACTCATTGTCCACTTCGCCCAGTATTCTTTATTGGCGGTGGCTGTTGTAGAGATCGTTGTTACGGCCTCACCGTTCAAACCGCTATTGTCATACCAGCCATCAAAGGTATAACCCTCTTGCGTTACATCGGTCGGCAAGGTCGCGCCGGTACCATATGTATATTTCTCCACATTACCAGAGTTAATCGTACCACCATTCACGTGAAGCGTAATATTGTATTCGCGATAGTGTTGGGTAAATTTAGCCGTATATTCTTTCGCTGCCGTAACAGGTTCCAATTCCGGTTCCCAACCGCTGAACGTGTACGTGTATTGTTCCGTAGCAGTCTTCGTCGGTGTTTCGCCTGTGTAAGACGGTGTCTGACCATACTCTACCTGCTCGGTCTTCAAGGTCGCACCGTTACCGTCAACCCACGTGATGGCGTACTTGTTAACCGTGCTACCGAACTGAGCCGTATAGGTAGCTGCGCCTGTTACAGATACAATTGCGGGCGACCACGTGTTATTGAACGTGTACGTGTACTGATCAGTAGCAGTCTTCGTCGGTGTTTCGCCTGTGTAAGACGGTGTCTGACCATACTCTACCTGCTCGGTCTTCAAGGTCGCACCGTTACCGTCAACCCACGTGATGGCG
>DFHS01000006.1:0-4144 GCA_002372695.1 Bacteroidales bacterium UBA3717 | reverse complement strand
TTGTTTGACGTTGTTTTTCAATTGCGACTAAAAGCCGTTTTTTTCTCGTGCCTAACAGCACTCGATTAAAATCCGACTACAAAATTAGTATATTTTTTTCATATATGAAAATAAATCGTATAAAAAAATGCATTTTGCAATCTTTTTTTATCAAAAAAGCCCTATTTGCGTCCAAAGTCCGCCGGAATCTCCCCCCAAGCCTTCGTATCCCACTTATAAATCGGTGTTGTCGAGGTGTTGTCATGGAGCCACATTTCCGCCTTACGGACCATGAAAAAGAGGTCTTGGTTTTGCGCGTTCCACTCGATCTTTGTCTTGCATCTTTTCTCCCTGACCCACGCGAGTGCGGTGACGGAATCGGTATAAATAACCCACGGGAGGTTGTATTTCTTGATGTAAGCGAGCCCCAACACCAGGGCGAGAAACTCCCCGATGTTGTTCGTTCCCTGCTGAAAAGGTCCGCGGTGAAAGACCTCGGTGCCGGTGTCCGCAATCACGCCGCGGAACTCCATAACCCCGGGGTTACCGCTACACGCTGCATCCACCGCCAAAGCCGGTAATATAGGTTTGTTAGTATTCATTCATTGTTAAAATTTTTTGTGTTAGTATGCCTTCCTCTGTCTGCGTTTGAATAATCTCCAGATGCGGGCTGATACGGTATCGGCGAATGATCGTGGCAGGTTTGTCCGTGTTCCGGTGGCTCTCGGCGCTACGGGGTACTTCGTCAAAGGTGTATATACAGGTGATCACCGTCCTGCCGTCGGTTGTGCCCATCCGGCAATAATAGGTGTCCGTAGTGCCTTTCATCCCCGCGCTGTCATAATAGCGTTGCTGCGTCTCTTGCGGCATAGCTGCACCGTTTTTGAACCAGAGGAAAGAAATATACCTGCCCTGCTCGTTGCTGATAAAGAGGACATCGTCCCATTTGCTGTACATCGCATGATTGTCGCCTGTGGTCAGATGCAAGGTATCTTTGATCGCATTGATACACAGACTGTCGCCTACCGGCGGCGTAATGACCGTAAACCCGTTCCGGGTATAACTCTCTCCCTCGCAGATGGTATCGGTGAAAGCTACCGGTTTATGCACATTCACAATCCATTGCTGCTCCGATTTGACAACCTTGGAGACCGTACTGATCGGGTGGAACTGAATATCATCCAAGGCAAAATCATTACCGATATTCAAGGTGTTGGTATTCAGGTTTACCACCGAAATCGTCACATTGTCACAGTTCTCGGGAGCAAAGAACGTTTCGGAATGCTGGTGCCAGATATTATTGCGGAATACCTCCTTGCTCAAATCCAATTCCTTGGACTCCCATGTCTTGCCGTTATATTCAATCCGGAATACAAATCGCGCCGCGTTGTCCATTTCTCCGTAGTTGTTGATATTCGCCGCCCAGAAAGAGAGGACATAGGTGGTGCCTTTCACCAGTTTCAGTTTGGCGTTCGAAGCGGTGGTGGCATACCAAGCGCGTTTGTTTCCTCCCTTAGCTCCTGTTACGGCATCGAAGAGTGCAAAATTATTGCTGTCCCGGGCGGTTACAGTAGCGTATGAGGGTGCAAAATGATTGGAGTTGCGGACAATAGCGAATCCGTTGTCTTTGAGCGTATCCGCATTGACGCCTGCCGGTTCGTTCTCATAGAAATTGATAGGACCGGGTTGCGTATGAATGCCCCAGAAATTGTAATCACTGATCTTGCTGACTTTTCCGTACTGACCATATGTGCCGGGAGACTCATCCTCGTAACTGCCGTTTTCCATCAAATCATCCATATTGCCCGCCGCAGGATAGTATTCCTTATAGGTATAAACGAGCGTAGTATCCTGTCGGAATGTATCCAATGCCAATACTTGGGTGGCATCATAGATGGTGTCTCCGTTCACGGTCCAGACATACATATTCTCCGGATCGATGTCCTTCGGGGTCAATGTCACCGCTTCACCGATATGCGAATAGATGCGGACGATATCCACTTTTTCCGTGGAATTAGGTACACTGATGGTAATCGTCCCGGCGCAGTTGGCACCACCGCCGATGAAATACGCCTTAGCCGTTGTTTTCTTTCCGTCCACGGTAGCCGCCGGTACTTCCCGCAAGGAGAAAGACTGCGGGCTTTGCGGCGCATCAATCGTATCCGAAATGCCTTCACATTCAATCACTAACTGCTTGCCTTCCGCTTCGCCGAAAGCTACCATCCCATCGAGGGTAAACGTGTTATTATCCGCATTGACAGCCGAGATAGCGGTCTCAAACGAAGTGATCTCGCAATCCAACTCGCATTTAGGCGCGTCATCCGTGATATGAATCAGCCGGCGCCCGGAAGGATTGGTTGAGAAAAGGAAGTAATAAATGCCACCTGCTCCAAGCGAAGCCGGCAGGAGCGCAAACGTATCTTTGTTGCATTCGTTGTTTCTCACCGCTCCGGCATATCCGTCCACCGATGTCCAAGTCGTTCCGTCAGCGGAAGAGAACCAGCCGTGCCCGGTCACATCGGTATAGACATACTCCGTCCGGGCGCTGTTGAGTTTGGCTTTGAGCGAAAACTGCGTGCCTAACGCACTGGGGCAGACCTTGATCTGTTCCGCCGGGACGGTGGCGGCATAAGGTCCGATCTTGGCGGCAACCGGCGTGTACATCTTCCAGCGATGCATCGCGTCCCCGAAATTGTCAATACAATCCCATTCTTCGGGAATCTCCATATCTTCGGTCTGGTTCCATTTACCGCTCCAATCGGGCGACGAACCGCGCGTCACAATCACTTTGCTATAGGTACACTCATGCGGAATAACCGCTTTGAATATATCTCCGTTGACACGCTGCAATTGGATCCATTCGTTCTTCGGGTCTTCGAACAGATACACGTACAGTTTTGCCCCGTCTTTCGCCCAATTACCAATCACGTCGTTTTGGCGGGCATTGACGTATATCTCTTCTCCTTTGGCAAAAGTACGGGCATGAAGTCCGGCGCAAAGACTCAAAAGAAGACCTGCTGCTATGTATCGTATGTTTATGATCATATTCTTCATTCTATTCGAGGTCGCTTTGTTTCTGTACTATTTTTACTTCCGCGCGGCGGTCAAGCGGTAACTCATGGTGGATATTTTCCTCATTAGGCACCAGCGAGCCGTGTCCTATGACAATAACGCGTTCTTTCTCTATGCCGTTAGTAATCAGGAATTTAGCCACCTCTTTGGCGCGGTTGTATGCCAATCTTTCATTGTGGAGACGTTGCCCCTCTTCGGAGGCATGACCGTCAATAGCGATCTTGGCGTCCGGCACCTTATTCAAGATACTGATAATCGAAGACAAATACGCTTTGGACTCATCCGAGAGGCGGTAACTGTCATAATCGAAATAGATCTTATTGAGTTTCTCCACTTCCTCCGCGGCTTTCGCGATATGTGCGCGCGCCATCGTGTCCGTGCGTTCCGTTATGATAGTGTCATTCCTGCTGACGAACTCTATCGTGGTGTCTCTCCGTGTGAAATAATCAAAATAATCCACGGTCGTATGTGTGTCCGGAGCAATATAGTGCCAATGCAGACCTATTTTTACACCGGCGGCCCAGGGATGTGAAGCGGATGTCAAATCTGTGGCATAAACACCCTTGTATTCCTCCATAAAAGTGAAGGTTTCGTCCTTCCATCCAAGGTTTTTCTTTGCGGATGAGTTAGCGTCATTCGCGGTGTAATGGGCGTAAGCACCGATCATCAGATCAATCTGCTTTCCTATAGGAAAAAGTACTCCGAAATCTGCAAAAAGAGTAGCTTGCGGACGGACAGACAAACTACCTTTGGCGCATGGATCTTGTTCGTAGTGCTTGGTCTGAAACTCATGCATATCCGTCAAGGTCAGATTCCACTCGGGATAGTAACCGCTATGGGCAATGACGCCTTCCGTGACCCGGTAACTTTTCATTACCGAAACCGATGGCGCTACTCCCAATGCCGCAAAAAGACGAACTCTCCAATCCTCTTTTTGGTATTGAAATTGCAGCGAAACAGGGACTCCTGCATTATGGATTATCTCATTCTCCCGCCAGCGAATGACCTGCGACGAGTGGTCGTAATCGGTTTCCAAGTCCGTATCCGTTTGCCCTTTCCATTGATAAACGCCTCCTAACTGCACATGGGAAGC
>DFHS01000012.1:0-11661 GCA_002372695.1 Bacteroidales bacterium UBA3717 | reverse complement strand
TCGTGTCGTGAATATGTTTCTCGAAATCGTCCACCAACAGATTAGTGACGGATGCGATGCCGCCTTGTGCTTTCGCAGTGTTGGCTTCATCTAAGGTTGTTTTGCAGCAAAGCGCAATTTTGTACTTTCCTGACCGCGCCACTTTGAGCGCAAAACTCATACCGGCTACACCACCGCCGATAATTAAAAAATCATAACTTTTTGTCATTTCATCAATACCTTTTGGTCATTAAGACCTATTGCGGCTACAAAGTTACTGCTTTTTGCGCAAATACGCAAATTTTTGATTTTTAATTTTTCATTTTTAATGGTTTTTTGCCATTTATCACGCTTTACAGAGTGCAAAGACTGAAAATTTAGCACCTCTGAAGCGTTTCATGGCTTTCAGACAGGCCTTAGAAGTCTCGCCGGTAGTGATGAGGTCATCGACGAGCAGAATATGCTTATGGTACATCTGTTCGGGATAGAGGACATCAAACGCATCGGCTACATTCGTCTTGCGTCCTTCGCCGGATTGCAGGGCTTGTTTGGGTGTATCCCGCACACGCAACACATGGTCTGTGTCCACCGGAATACCGGTCACGTCACTGATTCCGCGGGCGATAAACTCCGATTGGTTATATCCCCTTTCGCGGAAACGTCTGGGGTGCAACGGCATAGGAATGATCACATCAATGCCATCGAAGAAGCCGGCGTATTGAAACTCCATCGCGGCTTGTCTGCCTAATTGAAAACCTATCTCCGGCCGGTCGGCGTATTTCATGCGGTGAATCAAGTCCCTTATGGGGTGCTCTTTCTCATAGAAGAGATAAGCGGCGGCATGGTCCAGGTGCATCGTTTTGCGGACGGCGGAAGGGGTGTTCGATATTCCGAGGAGCGCTCCTTCCGTTCCGTTTTGCGGGATAGCCGCCTGCTCCGTACGGGGTAACAAACGCAGACATTCGTCACATAGAATGCCTGCGTTGTATTCTCCTATATACCGCGCGCATAACGCGCATGTACGAGGATAGATAAGACTCGCTATCACTCCCATTGTTGAGCGGTGGAGCGTGTTATGCCATTACTTGTGGCAGTTATCCTTGCTCAAGAAAGTCTGCTGCTTTGTGGCTCTTGTACCCGGTATGGTTTGGGCATATTGCTCAATCACAGCGTCCGAATCAACACCGGAGCCCCAGTAATAGAACTCTTCGGTCTGACCGCTTTCATACTGGAGAGTGATTTTCCAGCATTGGGTCTTGTTGGGGTCACAAGAGGTAAATGCGAGTGCTGTCATAGCTACTACGCATGCAATTAAAAGCTTTTTCATTGTAGTGATGGTTTTTAATGATTATAATGTTACTCCGTTTTTGAAGATAGCTATCTCGTGATAGCCGTTCTTCTCGTTGTTGGTTCTGGTACCGTTGGCTACCGCGATCACGAAGTCCGCAAAACGCTTTGCCACTTCCTCCATCGGTTCTCCTTCGGCAATGACGCCGGCATTGAAATCAATCCAGTTAGGTTTGTTCTTATAGAGGTTCGTGTTGGTCGAGATCTTCATGGTCGGTACGTATGTACCAAACGGTGTACCGCGTCCGGTGGTGAAGAGTACCATGTGACATCCGCAGGAAGCGAGTGCCGTGGAAGCCACGAGGTCATTACCCGGTGCAGAAAGGAGGTTCAGACCTTTCACCTGGAGGCGTTCGCCGTAAGGCATCACGCCGCGTACAAGGGATTTGCCGCATTTCTGCGTGCAACCGAGTGCTTTGTCCTCCAGCGTCGAGATACCACCGGCTTTGTTACCCGGAGACGGGTTTTCTCCCACCGGCTCACCGTGCGACAGGAAATAGTCCTTGAAGTCGTTAATGAGGGAAACGGTCTGGTCGAAGAGGCCTTTGTTCGCACAGCGATCCATGAGGATGGTCTCAGCGCCGAACATCTCCGGTACTTCGGTCAGTACGGTTGTACCGCCTTGTGCTACGAGCCAGTCGCTAAACATACCCAAGAGCGGGTTTGCGGTAATACCGCTGAATCCGTCCGAACCGCCACATTTCAGACCGACGCGCAGTTCGCTCAGCGAGATCGGCTCGCGTTTGTCGTGCTGGGTCTTGGTATAGAGATCGCGCAGGATAGGCATGCAGTACTCCACTTCGTCACCCTCGATCTTCTGGGTTGTAACGAATTTAATGCGCTCTTCGTCGATCTCTCCGCAGAACTCCTTGAAGACATCCGGCTGATTGTTCTCGCAACCGAGAGAAACGACGAGGATTGCTCCTGCGTTCGGGTGATGGATCATGTCGCGGAGGATTTTCTTGGTGTTCTCGTGGTCATCGCCTAACTGCGAGCAGCCGTAGTTATGGGGGAAGGCGAAGATGTTGTCCGCGCCTGTCTCCTGACGGAGACGCTCGGCACATTTCTGGATGATACCATTCACGCAACCCACGGTCGGAATGATCCACACTTCGTTGCGGATACCCACTTGTCCGTCTTTGCGGCGGTAGCCCATGAACGTGCGTCCCTCGTCGGGGATGTTGAGGACGACCTCTTTGGGGTGGTACTCATAGGAGAGCAGCCCCGCGAGGTTCGTTTTGATGTTGTGCTCGTTCATCCAAGAACCGGCTTTCTTCGCCTCTTTCGCATGACCAATCGGGAAACCGTACTTGATGACGTTCTCGCCCTCAGCGAGATCGGTGATGGCTATTTTGTGTCCGGCAGGCACGTCCTCCAAAACGGTGATTTGCTTACCGTCCACTTCAATAACCGCACCGGCGGTTTGCGGTTGTATTGCTACCACCACATTATCCGCCGGATTGATTTTAAGAATATCGGTCATATTAGAACAAACTTTTGATTTTAGCGATGACGTCATCTACTTTGTCCACAGCGAGCATGGCTTGCACGGTATTGAGCATGCCGATAGACTCGATGGAGTTGAGGTAGAGTTCAACGAGGTCGGTGAGACCCGGGATCTTGTTGAGGTCCTCTTTGGACTCTTTCCAGATGATGTCGGTAGCGCCGAGTACGCCTTCTGCCACTTTGCGAGTGTCACCGGTAGCCCAGAGTTCTTTCAAGAGGTCCATGATCTCCTGTGCATCGTTCGGTTGAATCGGTGCGCCGTCCTCACGAACACCGCCCTTGTAGTACTCGATGATAGCAGCGAGACCGAGCACGAGGCCTTTCGGCAGTTCGCCCTTGCGCTCCAGATAGGTCTTCAATCCCGGCAGGTCGCGTGTCTCGAATTTCGGGAAGGAGTTGAGCATGATTGATGTTACCTGGTGATCTACGTACGGGTTGTTGAAACGCTCGAGTACGGATTCGCCGTAAGCCTTCAGTTCGTCCTTCGGGAGGTTGAGAGTCTCGAGGAGCTCATCGAACATCACTTTGTTGATATATTTGCCGAGGATCTCGTGGTTGCAGGCATCGCGTACGATGTTGACGCCGGAGAGGTATGAAACAGGGCTGAGAACAGTGTGCGGGCCGTTGAGGAGGGTTACCTTACGCTCGTGGTAGGGTTTCTCGCTCTCGGCGATGAGGACGTTCAGACCAGCTTTGTTAGCCGGGAACTCCGCCTCGAGTTCAGCGATAGACATATTCTCCGGTTTCTCGATAACCCAGAGGTGGAAAATCTCAGCTTGCACAACGAGGTTGTCGTTGTAGCCCACTTTCTCTTGAATCTCTGCGATGTCTTTGCGAGGGAATCCCGGCACGATACGGTCCACGAGGGTAGCGCAAACGTAGTTGTATTTCTCGAACCACTCTTTGAATCCTTCGTAGTCTGCTCCGAAATCGTCTTTCCAAAGCTCAATGTACTTGCGGATACAATCTTTCAGGTGGTGGCCGTTCAGGAAGATCAGCTCACACGGCATGAAGATCAGACCCTTGGTCGGATCGCCGTTGAAGGTCTTGTAGCGGCGGAAGAGGAGCTGAACGAGTTTGCCCGGATAGGAAGAAGCCGGAGCGTCGGTGAACTTGCAGCTGTCGTCGAAAGTGATACCTGCCTCGGTAGTGTTAGAGATGACGAAACGGATTTCCGGTTGCTCTGCCAAAGCCATGAATGCCCAGTTCTGCGAATAGGGGTTGAGCGCACGGCTGATGACATCAATACGCTCCAACGAGTTTACAGCCTTGCCGTCCAAACGACCTTGCAGGTTCACGTGATACAAGCAGTCCTGACCATTGAGCCACTCTACCATACCTTTGTCGATCGGCTGAACAACAGCAACCGAACCGTTGAAGTTCGTCTTTGCGTTCATGTTCCATACAATCCAATCCACGAAAGCGCGGAGGAAGTTACCCTCTCCAAACTGAATGATCTTCTCGGGAGCAACGCTCTTCGGCGCGGTCCACTTGTTCAATGCTTTTTTTGCCATAATGATATTTATATATTTAATGATTAAATGATTTTGCGGCTACAAAGGTACTGCTTTTTTTTGACATACGCAAGAAAAAGCGCAAAAAAATGCGCTTTTTCTCGATTTACTTGGTTTTCTTTGTTTCTTCGTCCTTCGGAAGAGTAAAATTGACCGGTACGGTGTATTGCACACGAACGGGTTTGCCTCTCTGCATGCCGGGCTTCCATTTCGGCATCGATTTGATCACCCGAACCGCTTCTTTGTCCAAGGAGGGGTCTCCACCGGATTTGACCACTTCCACATCGGAAATAGAACCGTCTTTATTGACAATAAACTTCGCTATCACCCTGCCCTGGATACCGTTTTCATAGGCTATTACAGGATATTTGACGTTTTCCTTGAGGTATTGGAACAATGCCTGCGGTCCTCCGGGGAATTCGGGCATTTGTTCTACCACAACAAACACCGGTTCATTCTCTTCTTCCTCCTCTAATTGTTTGAGCAGTGTCTCCGGCGGCGTTGGGGGGATATTGAATTTTACGGGAAGGGTGAAGTACGAACGCACCGGTTCGTTCTTCACCATAGCCGGTTTCCAGGTGGATGCCTTCAGAAGCCTTATCACTTCGGCGTCCAGCGTGGAATCTCCGCAGGAACGCATTATTTTGAATTCGCTCAACTCGCCGTTCTTATTGACCACAAAACCGATCACGGTTTTCCCCTCGAAGCCATTCAAAGCAATCTTGCGTGATACCGCCACATTGGACGCGATATACTTATACAACTCATTGATTCCGGCGGGATATGCGGCGTTTTGCTCCACCACCTCATAGACTTGCCCCATATAGGGTTCGGCGGTTTGATAGACCCGGTCGGCATAAGGCCGGAATGTTTTCGCGTATTTGGGCGCGTTGCCCTCCATCCAGTCGCACATCTTGCTCATCATCTGGGCGGACATAACAAGCGGATATTTGGCCATTTCGGATGCAGCATCCACGGTATGCCGGTACGCGGGGGAATAAGTGGCGTCGATCAGCATCTGCATATCCTCTTTGCTCACTTCACGGTGCATCATCTGCATCAGAATGGTCGGCATTCCCGACACGAGATAGTCCAAGAGGGAAGAGGTTACCTGCTCGGCATTCGCAATTCCGAGAGTGCGGAACTGGCTGTTCATCGGCCCCACAATTCCGTCAAAGGAGGTCTTGATCAGTTGTTCAACCTGCGCCGCCTTGTAGTAGCGCTCAAAGGTCTCTCGGAAACCGGCATCTATATCTGTACTGACAGCTAAGGGAGCCGGTTTTTTGCCGCTCATGATCTGCTCGATTGCGGGTGACATGGACGCGATGAGGGTCTGATAGTCCGGCGAAGAGGGGAAATTGAGCAAAGCGTTTTCCATTTTTTGTTGCACTTCTTTGTATCGTGGATTGCTGTAGATAGCCGCCAGCTGTTGGAGTTCCTGCTCGGACACATGCTTCCGGAAGGCAGGGTCGAAGATATCAGCCAGATCCGGAATCATCTGCGTGGAGGCATAGTCGGACATCAGTTTGGAGACCTGCTCGGCTTGGTCCGGGAAGGTCTTACGTAATATCGGCAGCAGTTGAGCTTCATACTGCTGTGCGGTGCTACTTCCGTTGTTTTGAAGATACGTAACTAACGCATCGTGGTACGAATCCGCCCGTAAGGACATCACCGTTACCATCACCATCAAGAGGGTAAAAAGACGTTTCATAGGAGTTCTGTTTTTGTAATTTTCTGCAAAGATACTGCTTTTTTTTGACATATACAAGAAAAGGCGCAAAAAAATGTACGATTTTGTCTTAGTTCTATGGTTGAGGTGCGTCTATTAGTAGTCTTTTAGCATTCGACTAACCCAATAATAACCCAATAATCACCCAATAATAACCCAATAATATCCCAATAAATGTACAATCATACACAAGAAGAAAAGGGGAAAAAGAGGCATGTTATATATGGGACGATAGTAAAAATAAAAACGCCTTAAACGCCTTAAATCGCTTTTTTTCAAAAAAAAATGCCTAAAAACTTGCATATGTGCAAAAAATGTTGTACCTTTGCACCCGATTTCGCAAAAATTGAACTCCTATGTTAGTTTTTAGCGAAAGGAAAGATGGCAGAGTGGTCTATTGCGTCGGTCTTGAAAACCGAAGTACTGAAAGGTACCGGGGGTTCGAATCCCTCTCTTTCCGCTTAAATGAAAAAGGGTCTCCACACGGGGACCCTATTTCATTTAATGAGAAGGACAGGGCCTTCTCACCCCTGCGGTCGGCGGGTTCTTAGCTCGGACAAGCCTCGCACGATTATTGCCTACGGCAATTTTCGAATCCCTCTCTTTCCGCCTAAATGAAAAAGGGTCTCCACACAGGGGACCCTATTTCATTTAATGAGAAGGACAGGGAGAATCACGCGCGGAGTTGTTATTACTCGCGGAGTTGTTCGATGTCCTCATCACCGGTAGAGATGATGGTGAACTCGACACGACGGTTCTTGGCACGTCCTTCTTCGGTAGCGTTGTCGGCGATAGGCTCGGATTCACCCTTACCATCGGCTTCGATACGGTCGGGGGCTACACCACGCCGGATGAGTTCGTCACGCACGGCGTTTGCACGTCCTTCCGAGAGGATCTGGTTCGCCTGAACGGAACCCACATTGTCGGTATGACCCGTGATACGGATCTCCACTTGCGGGTGAGATGCCATGAAAGCGGAGAGATCATCCAACGCCTCTTTCGACTCCGGCAGGATCGTCGTCTTGTTGGTAGCAAAGAAGAGGTTATGGAGTACCACTTTGGTGCCCACCACGATAGGAATATCGACCACCGGGGTATCGATGACCACAGGCTGCGGTTTGGGTGTAAGAGCGAGGCGGATCGTCTCGGTTACATCTTCTCCGGCGATAGAAGCGTCCTGCGAAGCGGGCAGGTATTGCTCGTTGGTGGCGGTGAAGGTATAGTCGCCGTCCTTCGCGCGATACTTCAGATGGCCATTACGAACGGACTTGGTAGTTGTCTTGTTCTTGGCATGCTCGTAGATAGCGAGTGAAGCCGGAACAGGGTTGCCGGTGGAAGCATCGGCGATATAGATATCGAAATACGAAGGCAGCGGTTTCTCGGGTTTGGGTTGGTTGAGTTGGAAGAGCACGGCAAACTTGACTCCGACAAGGAGCGAGTTAACCGGCTTGTTCGCTACGGCGAAATAGTCATTGAAAGTCATCTGTCGGGGTTCGGCAACAGAGACGAGTGTGCCCGGCGTGGCTGACTGCTTGAAGCACGAAGTGACCCCATAGTCTGCAAAAACACCCACACGGTAAAGTATTTGGGGAGTGGTTTGAGCTTGTTTGCCTTTGTTTGAAGTGGTTGAACGCTTCGCGTTGGAGTTACGGCCTTTGCCTTTTCCCTTTCCTTTGCCGGTCGTTTTGGAGGACTTGTCGAAGAACGAATTGAGAACCACGCCGAACTCGGCGGACACTTGCGCATTGACGATATTCGACGCCCAAGGGAAGGATGCCTTCTCGGTGGATGTATAGGCATCGTGTACCGGCACGGTATGGATATTACCGATGAGATAGGGGTCGGTGAGGTACGTATTGACCTGCGCCGTAGTGGAGGCGGAGTGCATCACCGGCAAGCCGATCCGCGCGCCGGCGAGGAAATAATAGCGGTCGGAGAAGACCATACCCGCCTGAATCGGAATATTCACCTGTCCCATGAGCTGAGTCGCTTTGTAGGACTGAAAATCGAAATGCTGGGTCATGCTGAGTCCGGAAGGCAAGCCTTGCGTGTAAGGGGTCTCCAATGCGAAAGGATTAGCCACCGACGTATTGGAAAGCATCGCGAACTCCAAACCTGTATGGACGATGAGTTTGCGGTAATTCCACTCGTATCCGACTTGCAGTTTGCCACCGGCGAGTCCTGCGGAGCGCCCTATATCGGAGTTATTGAGCAGCGCGGAATAGCCGATGCCGGCTTCGGTGGTGATAAAATGGCGACTCTCACGCTTGATGTCTGCGCGAGCGTATAAAGCGCTTCCTACCAGGAAGGCGAGGAGGATGAGTTTGAATTGTTTACCGGTCATTTTTAATTTTCCCATTTATTCATTTACTTGTTTGACCAAGGATGTTGTATTTCTTACCGTTATGAAGGATGTACAGCACGCCGTTCTCTATGCGCTTTTGGCGCCGGGTTTCGGAGGTTTTTGTCTCGTCCAGCGCGGTGGGCAGAGGCGGAACCGGCGGAGTATCTTCCACCACGGTTATCTGTACGGAACCGAGGTTGTAATTGTTTTTATCCAAAAACTCTTTCCAGTCTCCGTTCTTCTCGCGGTAACGGAGAATAACGGTATAGTCTCCGGGTTCTTGCTCCAAAGAGCCGGTGAAGGCATCCTCCAGGGTCTCGTTGGTACGAATGAGGACCTCCCGTATCTCGCTCTTTCCGCGCGAGAAAGCGCCTTGGTAGAACGACAGCTGGATCTCGCCCTCGAAGGGCGCGCCGGTGTTCTTGATCGAATAATAGAGACTCGCGTTGTCGCGTGGCACGGAGTCGTTTCTGTCAAAACGAATCGTATCCGTCAGAGCGAGATGATAGTCCGGGTCATACAGTTTGAAGAGCAAATCCTCTGCTCCCTCGAAATTATGCCACGAGTCATTCTTGTCCGCCCGCCAGCATAGCCGCATCTTGTATTGCGTATCAAGAAGCAAGGTAGGATCAAAAGTCTGTTGGAGCGCCGAGTTGAGATTCTGGTTTCTGCGAACCACCACGGAGTCCATGATTTCGTACTGGCCTTTTGCGAATGCACCTTTATATATACGCGCGGATATGTCCCCGCGGAAAGTACCGCCGATGTTCTTTACCTCGAAGGAGACGGGAATACCCGTCATAGGAATCGAATCGGGGTTTGTGCCTTCGGGGAAAGCGAGCGCGTGGACAAGCGTCAGTTCCGGCGCGGCATCGTTGGGGTAGAAAGTGACCTGCGTGGAGGTCAAGGTAAGCGTGCGGTAATAGTCATCGTCCGTACACATCAGACGCATCCAGTCATAGTCGGCATTCTTATAGACGCAACACAGATGATAGGTACCCGCCGGAACGGTGTTGGGGATTTTGATGTTCGTGAGCGTTGCCTCGGACGTGCGGTAATAACCGGCGTTGAGGGTATAGTTATCCACCTGTTTGAGCACCGCGATGAGTTGTGTTTCGTCCTCGTCATAGAGTGCCACGCCGTACGAGCCGGAGAAATTGTTCAGACCGTAGTTCTGGAGCTTCGCGATAGAGGCGGAGAAGGCGGTAGAGCGCGTGAATGTCTCCGAGGAAACGGAGAAAGAAGTGGTAGCCATTTGCGGAATCGCTTTGGGCGTACCGGACTTCGCCGGTTGGAGACCGATGAAGAAGGAAGTACCTTTGTTGTAACCTTTGGTCGTACCGCCGATACCCTGCGATTTGCCGGGGTTGAGCGCCGTAAGGAGGTAATATCCGTCGTTGGAACCGCCCCACCCCCAGTTGATATGGAAATAGCCCTTGTTATCACATCCGTCGCACACAAAGGCATGCCCGCCCTCGTCATTTGAACCGCTGACAAGAACCGGTCTATTCGCTTGGAGTTCCGCCGCAATGATCCGGTTCAGGCTGTCGGCAGGGTACATATCCTTGCGGATACGCTGGTAGTTAGGGTCATAGCCGAAATAGGTATTGAGCGCCACGGGCACTTTCTCGGTATATGCGCCGGAGGACTTTCCGTAGCCCATTTCTATCGAGACACCGCAGTGATACATGAGGGTAGCGACTGCGGCTCCCTGCTGGGGAGTATAGGACTTATAGGTATCGAGCATTGAGGACCAGTTATAGACGGTCTGCCCGAAGTTCGCGGAGAGGGTGGCGGATTTGCCGACAGGGTTCGTGCATACCCAGAGGTATGAGTGCGAACCGGTTCCTATCTCGGGGTGCTTGTGATAATACATCACCTGCGCCATGGCGGTAGCTACACAGCCGGTGACGCATCGTCCTCCCGTCTCGTTATAGAGCGGCGCGAGGTCGTTATAAGGCGAGGACTGATTCCACGTAGAGGAGAGGAGGGGGGAGACGGAGACACCCCCCCAGCCCCCTCTCAGAGGGGGAGATAAGGGATTAGTGATTTGAGATAATTCTTCCTCGTAGCATTGCATCCAGTATCGGAACTCAGGGGAGAGGTTATCCGGGTCAAAAGAGGCTTGATCGCTATATCCGAGCACTTCGGGCAAGCGGTCATCCGCTCCTACAAGCACGAATCCTCCGCGCGTATTAACGGCATAGTACGCCGCAGCGGAATCTGCGATAACCGACGAGGCTTCGCTTGCTCTCGCACGCATCCGGGAAGCGCCTTGAGGGGTTGTAAACTGCGAGGCTATCGTCAATGCCTCCTGCGGCGTACGGACGCCCGCTGACAGCGCCAGCGCTATACCTAATAATCCGATGATTCCTATTTCACGTTTCATAACTCTATAAATTTGAAACTCTCAACTCTAAACTATCCACTTTCTACTTTATTTGGCAGATAGCCCGAAACCAATCGGGCTATCCGAATTAAGACATTACTTCAGCGCCGCTTTGCTATTCACAATTTGGCCGCTCTTCATAATGGAGCGAAGCATATATACTCCGGTCGGGAGCGATTTAGCCTCTTCGTCACTACGTATGGTCGTGATCTTGTGGCCAAGGAGATCATATACCTCGATGGACTCTACGGCATCGGTGATGTGGATGATACCGAAGCCTTGCTCATGGATCGTTACCGTGTACGCGATGAACTGACAATCGCCCGGAATCTGAATCACTTCCTCATATACTCCTACCGGTGTGCCCGCAGGAATAGTGATGAACTCGTTCACCTGATACGGCAGTTGGTCCTCGTTGATCTCGATCGGGTCAAGATAGGTGGTGTCACCTTTGACGGTGAGCGTCAGCGTGATGATCGAATCGCAACCGGCGGCATCCTTGGAGGTACGTGTGTACTCTTTGCTTTGTCCGGCTACCGGCATTTCGGAAGCCTTGATATCAAAGCCGTAGTCCTTGTAATCCGAGCCGGCACATACATCGTCACTCAGATCAACCGGAATCTCGCAAGCGAGTACGTGGATCAGATAGGTGATGTAAGCACATTCGCCGTTGCTGAATGTAACAGCCGGTTGATCACCTGCAGGCGCACCTGCCGGAACGATAGTCTGACCGTCTGCCACATACGGCAGGGCATTCACAAGAATCGTATCCATGATGTACAGCGTGTCGGGCTTGTTCGACATCAGCGTCAGCGTGATGACCGAATCACAACCGATAGCGTCCGTAGCGAAA
>DFHS01000027.1:0-18206 GCA_002372695.1 Bacteroidales bacterium UBA3717 | reverse complement strand
TCCAAAAAATTGGGGTCAGTACAGTAATTATTCCGAATACCCTCCGGTAATATCTAACTAATATCTAACTTATAACTAACTAATCTCTAACGTTTCACGCGTAAATTTCTGCTTATAATGTCGTTGGTATTATGTATTTAGTATATTCTACCGGCTATTTTCACTTTTTTTAGCCAAAGAACAACGGAGCGATGGCAAAAGCCGCAATAGCTCCTGCTAAATCTGCCAACAAACAACAAGCCACGGCGTGCCGTGTGTCTTTAATATTCACCGATCCGAAATAGACGGCGAGTACGTAGAAAGTAGTGTCCGTTGTACCTTGCAGGATGCAGCATAGTCTGCCCACGAGGCTGTCAGCTCCGTGCGTCGTCATGGCTTCCAACATCAGACCCCGTGCTCCGCTGCCGGAGAGGGGTTTCATTAGCGCGGTCGGTACTGCGCCCGCCAGATCAGGATTGATGCCGCATGCCGCGAAGCACCATGCGATGCCTTGTTCTAATAATCCCATAGCTCCTGATGCGCGGAACATACCGACTGCCACTAAAATAGCTATGAGGTAAGGGATAATACCGATGGCCGTCTGGAAACCACCTTTAGCGCCGTCGATAAAGGCATCATAGACGTTGATCTTCTTGCACATCGCCTGGATAATAAACCAACTAATCACCCCTAACAACAGAATTGCTGCGATAGCTGCGGAAACGACGGATAGCGCATGTGGAGAGAGTAGGGTAGCCGCCCAAACCAAGAGTCCAACCAAAGCCGTCAGACCAACTAATGTGCCAATCACAACTGGGTCTTTCATTTTGATCTTCTGCGCGATGCAGACGCAAATGAGCCCCACTAAGGTCGCTACGTACGTAGCGATGAGAATCGGCAGGAAGACATCGGCAGGATTTGCCGCTCCTAACTGGGCACGATACGCCATGATGGTTGTTGGGATAAGCGTCAGACCGCTTGCTCCTAAAACCACGAACATGATCATCGCATTGGAAGCCTTCGTCTTATCGGAGTTCAGTTCTTGCAATTGGCCCATCGCTTTGAGTCCCATCGGCGTGGCAGCATTATCCAGACCAAGCATGTTCGCTGCGATATTCATCAACATTGTGCCGAAAACAGGATGACCTTTGGGTATATCCGGAAAGATGCGGCTGAAGAACGGATTGATGGCTTTACCCAGCGTATTGACAGCTCCGGCTTTCTCTCCAATCTTCATGATCCCCATCCAAAGAGACAGAACACCGGTCAGACCTAAGGAGAGTTCAAAACCCGTCTTGGCACTATCAAAAGTAGAGTTGAGAATCGTAGAGAAGATATCTACGTTTCCATAACAAATTGCTTGCACCAAACCCATTAAAATGGCCAGCAAAATGAGCGAAATCCAAATATAATTCAAAATCATGCCACAAAAGTACACTTTTTTTTGCATATATGCAAATAATTTAGTAATTTTGCACCATAAATGGCAAAAAGTGCTCAAATTCATAGTATCTGTGCCTTCATAAAGCACTTCTTTTCCTCCTGGAATACCACCGGTGAGGGTATCCATTCGCCGTATTTATTTGAATTGGTGCGTTTCATCTTACGGGATCGAAACGCCTACTATTGTTTTGCGGATATCGAACGCAGACGAGAGTTCCTGAAGGCGTGTGAGGATGAGTTGGACGTGGTGGATTTTGGTTCGCAAGGTTCCAGAGAAGGAAAACATGTTCGTAGGAAAGTCTCAGACATAGCAAAAAAACATCTCGAGCGGCCCGAAGTAGGACAACTCTTGTTTAGACTTGTTAACTGGGTGGGTGAGCATGAGAAACGGCCGCTGGAGATCGTAGAATTAGGAACGTCATTCGGCATTACGACTGCTTATCTGGCAAGTGCCGATAGCCGAAATGCCGTTCAGACATACGAAGGAAGCGGTGAAGTGCTCAAGGTCGCGCAAGGCGTTTGGCGAGCGCTTAAACTGGAGAATATCCGTTGGATCGAAGGGAATATCGACCAGACTTTATTGAACTTAGACCATTCCTTATTAAATAACGCGCCCGCGCACGTAGATATAGCTTATGTGGACGCGAACCATACGTATGAGGCAACAAAGCGATATGCCGACTTCCTGTTGGAACGGCTGAATCAAAAGGGTGTACTGGCAATCGACGATATTCATTATTCCGAGGAAATGGAGCGCGCTTGGAACGAGCTGAAGACCGATCCGCGTGTGACCACCACGATGGATCTCTACCACCTCGGACTCATCTTCGTCGATTCCCATTATCTCAAGCGTCATTATAAAATTCGCATATAAACACTAAATACCAAACATTAAATATTAAACATCTTATGGCTATTTATACAAAAACGGGGGACAAGGGAGAGACGTCCTTGGCTTCAGGGGCGCGCGTTGCAAAGACTGACGCCCGTATAGAAGCGTACGGAACAGTCGATGAACTCAATAGCTGGGTAGGCATGCTCAGAGTTTCGCTGTCGGAATCAGCGGCACTTAATACTGCTCAGGCGACAGAACCGATAAAGAAAATCCAAGATCAACTATCTCATGTGCAAAACAAACTCTTTAATCTTGGTGCCGCACTAAGCGAGGCACCCGGAGAGTGGATTTCAAAGGAAGATATTCATGTTCTGGAGACTTGGATTGACGAGATGCAGGCTATCGTTCCGAAGCAAAAAGCATTTATTCTTCCCATGGGTAGCGAACCGGTCTGCAGATGTCATATTTGCCGTACCGTTTGCCGTCGCGCAGAGCGAAAAATGATTGCAGCGAATGCCGATCTGACACTACTCCAATATATCAACCGTTTAAGTGACTTTTTGTTCGTTTTAGCTCGTTATTTCAGTCATCTTGCTAATGAGGAGGAATATAGCTGGAAACAAGCATAATATGTGTAAAAATTGACGGAAAATAGTAATAAGGTGTAAAAATTGCCGAAAATTGTAAATTATAGCACGAAATATTTGCACGGTTCGAATAATTTTACTACTTTTGCACGATTTTTTGTATAAACGCGTATGTATTGGACATTAGAATTAGCATCAAGATTAGACGACGCTCCATGGCCGGCGACGAAGGATGAGCTCTTGGATTATGCCAATCGGGAGGGTCTTCCTTTGGAAGTGATTGAGAACCTGAATGAGTTAGAGGGAGATGACGAGGAACAGTACGAAAGTATATTGGATATTTGGCCGGATTTCCCTACTAACGATGATGACTACATGTACAACGAAGAGGAGTACTGATTAGTGAAAAGACGTATTGCGCTTTTGTTGGGGCTTTTGTCCGTTTTGACTGCGAGTGCGCAGTTTGACCCGCAAATGGGGCAATATATGTATTTGCAGGCTGCCTACAATCCCGCAGCGGTGGGAGAAGGTGATCTGATGAAGGTAGCGGGAATGCACCGCATGCAATATGTGGACATCACCAACGCACCGATGAGCACTTGGTTCAGTTTCAGTTCGCCGTTTGTGATAGGTAAGACTTCACATGGTGCAGGAGTACGGTTCCTCAATGACCGCTACGGATTATTCACCACACAATCGCTTTATGCCCAGTATGCTTATCGCCAGAAATTAGGGAAGGGATATTTGAGTGCCGGTGTGGACTTGGGATTTGTGAACGTCGGATTTAAGGGTGACTCGGTGAACCTCAGTAAGATGGGGGATGATTACCACGAGACGAACGACGAGGCGATTCCTTCGGGGAGTAAATCGGGAATGAAGTTCGATATGGGGATAGGCGTTTATTATTGCACTCCCATATGGTGGGTTGGATTAAGCTACAGCCATTTGATACGTCCGCAGATAGATTGGAGTGATGGAACAACGGGTGTACAACAGATAGTGACTCTGGCAGGAACGATGTACGCAACCGGTGGTTACCGGTTCCGACTGAAGAATTATAAGGAGTGGGTTCTGACACCGAGTGCCATGCTGATGAGTGATTTTAAGAGTTGGGATTTGAACCTTACGCTGATGTGCGATTATAAAGACCGATACCGGTGGGGATTAGGTTATCGCATATTAGGAAGTGTAAATATATTATTAGGTATAGATATTATCTCCGGGCTGCAGTTGGGCTATAGTTGTGAACTGCCCACCAACAAACTGCTGCTGGAGAGTTATGGAAGTCACGAGATATATTTGGCATACGGATTTGATATCCTGAAGCCCAAAAGAACGAATAAATATAAATCAATTAGATACTTGTAAGTATGAAAATGAGTAAGATTTTGCCGTTCATCGCGTTAGCGTTGATAATGGCGGGTTGCAACAAACCGGCTGGTGAACTCGTGGGAGCTCGCAAGTCAACCAATTTTAAGGAGGCAAATCCTTATGGTATGTTGTTTATCAAGAAAGGTAGTTTCATGATGGGAGCCAACACACAGTCTGCTGTCTTTGAGCAGCCGGACAATGTGATTATGGTAACTGTCGATGCTTTCTGGATGGATGAGACAGAGATCACCAACAACGAGTACCACCAGTTTGTGGATTGGGTTCGTGACTCTATCGCTCTGACGAATCTGATTGCTGCCGGTATGACGGATTATGCTATTCAGCCGAAGGATGAAGACTTCGACGAGGATAATTACCGTATCAACTGGAGTAAGAAAGTGCCCTGGAAGAGCAAGGAGGAAGATGTCGTAGATGCGTTGTCTACGATGTATTATTCCGATGGTCGTTTGAACACGAACAATCTACACTATCGCTATAACTGGGTGAACATGGACGAGGCGCTGCCGCAACGTAATAAATTCGATGTGGCAACCAGTACCTATCCTCCCGGAGCAACTGCTCGTGTAGATACATTCTGGGTAAATGCCAAGAACGAGATCTGCGATTCGACCATCATCCGTCCGCTTCGTGAGCCGAAAGACCTGCTTACGGAGAAGATTATCTGTATCTATCCGGATACCTTGGTTTGGGCGCGTGACTTCCAGTTCTCGTACAACGACCCGCTGCTGCATATGTATTTCAAACACCCGGGATACTCGGAGTACCCTGTAGTAGGTGTTACGTGGGAGCAGGCGCATGCGTTCTGCAACTGGCGTACCAAACTCTTTAATATGCACTCTGCTATCGAGGTGAACGAGTATCGTCTGCCGACAGAGGCGCAGTGGGAGTATGCGGCTCGTGGTGGTCGTAAGATGGCGATGTACCCGTGGGGCAGCAACTATGCTCGCGATGGCAAAGGCTGCTTCTTTGCTAACTTCAAACCTTATCGTGGCGCTTACAACGATGATACCGGTACTACCACGATGAAGGTAGCGCAGTTCCGTCCGAACGATTTCGGTCTGTTCGATATGGCAGGAAACGTATCCGAGTGGACTAACTCGGCTTATCAATCTGCTGCCAACACGCACATTCATGACTTGAATCCGGATTACAGCTACATGGCTCGTAAAGCAGATCCGGACATCCTGAAACGCAAAGTCGTTAAAGGTGGTAGCTGGAAGGATATCAGTTACTTCATGCAGTGCGGTGTTCGTACGTATGAGTATCAGTACGAGAGCCGTCCGTACATCGGATTCCGTTGCGTCCGCGCGTACATAGGCGATTAATCCTTATATTAATAAAGAAACAAACTTTAAAAGCAAAATAAATATTATGGCTACAGAAAAAGCTGCAAAGCAAGGTTTTGGTGCAAGATTCTTCCATTGGTATGAGTCTTATGAAGGAAAAAACATTGTAAACATCGTTTACTCAGTAGGTGCATCCGTCGTTATTATCGGTGCATTGTTTAAGATCCTTCACTGGCCGGGTGCCAGCCAGGTGTTGATGGTCGGTATGTTTACCGAGGCGTTCTTGTTCTTGATTGGTACATTGGAGCATCCGCATCCGGAGTTCCACTGGGAGAACGTTTTCCCACAGTTGTTGGAGTATGGTACTAAGCCTGAATTGTTAGAAGAGAAATCGCATCAACCCCGTCCTACCTTGTTGGGTGCTGGTGTATCCGGAGGTGCTCCTGTTGCTGCTACCGGTATTGCTGCTACAGTTGCTACAGCTGCTCCCGCAGCGGCTGCGGAGGCTGGTGCTAAAGCTCCGGGGCTCAAAGATGAGGATTATAAGGCGCTGAAAGAGGGTCTGAACGAGTTGGCTAAAACAGCTACGCAGTTTGCTGAACTGGGCAAGGTGGCTCAGACGGGTGTTAAACTGAACGAGAAACTGGCTGCTGCAGAAGCTGCAACCTCTGAATATGCTGCTAAACTGGCTAATGCAGGTATCGCTACCGATGGTTTGGCACAAGCTACTCAAGGCCTCTCCGGTGCTTACAATCAGATTGGTGCTGATATGAAGAGCGTAGCCGAGGAGACGAAAGCTTACAAGGCAGGTGTTGAGCAGGTAGGAAAGAGCATCGCTTCTCTCAATTCTGTTTATGAGTTGCAACTGCAGGCGGTTAACGCACAGATTGAGGCACAGAAGAATGCCGCTGCTGCTGCGAAAGAAGCTGCCGAATCTCAGGTTGCTTTCGCAAACGGTGCTAAACAGCTGCAAAAGCAAGTAGCTGATCTCAATGGTATCTATGGTAACATGCTGAACGCTTTGGCATAAGTTATTGAAAAACAGTTTAATATAAACGATAAAACACTTCAGCAATGGGTGGAGCAAAAAACTGTCCGGAAACCCCGAGACAAAAGATGATTGGTATGATGTACTTGGTGCTCACCGCCATGTTGGCGTTGAACGTAAGTACGGATATCCTCAATGGTTTTACATTGGTGGACAATAGTCTGCACTCCTCTATCGCTGCATCGGATACGCGTAATGCGAAACTCTATCGCGACTTCCAGGCGGCAAACGCCGATAACCCTGAGAAGACGCAAGAGTGGTTCGATAAGGCCGTGGAGGTTCAGAAGCGTGCGGATTCACTATTTAACTATATCCAGGATTTCAAGGAGCATATCGCTATCCTCGCCGACGGTCAGAAGACTGTTGATGCATGGAAAGCGCAAGGTATCGATCCGACGATGCATATTGAAGGAAACTCCAATTTGGATGTAACCGGTCAATACGCAATTGTACAAGGTAACGGTGTGATCCTCAAAGAGATCGTGGCTTACTATCGTGACTATGCAGCCGGTTTGGCAGAGAACGATGCCGAGTTGCGTACCTCTATTCAGCAAACATTAGCTACCGAGCGCGGTTGGAATGCACACGAGAAAGATTCCTGCGACTGGGAGGTTGCCGTGTTCGACGGTATGCCTGTAGGTGCTTCGATCACTATCCTGACGAAGATGCAGAACGATGTTCGTTCGACGGAGAGTGAGTTGATTCAGTACCTCATGGATCGTACGGATGCGGGTGACCTGCGCGTGAATAAACTGAACGCGTACGTGATCCCTAATTCGAACTATGTGATCCGTGGTGGTAAATATACGGCGCAAATCATCTTGGCTGCCGTTGACTCTACGCAGCGCCCTGAGTACTACGTGGAGGGTCAGCGAATCAACGACCAAGGTATTTATGAGGTAGCTGCAGCAGGTGTCGGATTGAAGAAATACTCCGGTTGGATTGCTTATCAGAACCCCTCGACGGGTGAGATGGAGAACCTGCCGTTCCAAAGTGAGTATAGCGTTGGAGAGCCGGCTGTGACGATCTCCAATAACGACCTGAACATCATGTATCGCGGCTATGACAACAAGTTCTCGATCTCCGTTCCGGGTGTTGCTAATGATAAGGTGAAGGTGAGCGTTAATGGCGCTTCCGTTCGTCAGCAAGGTGGTATCTGGATCATCAAACCGGGTGATGGTACGAAGAGTGTTTCGATCTCCGTATCGGCTGAGTTGGATGGTCGCATGCAGCCGATGGGAAGCAAAGAGTACCGCGTGAAGGCGCTGCCGAAACCGGGTGCTTACTTCAAATCCGGTGAAAATGAATATAACGGTGAAAAGGCTATCCCTCGTAGCGCTCTGTTGAACGCGGGCGCAACGGTAATCGCTTCTTACGGTCCTGACGGTCTGTTAGATTTGCCGTTCCAGATTTCCGGTTTCCGTGCTAATATCAACGGTGTATATCTGGAGTCCCGCGGCAACAAGTTCACGCGTGAGCAGTTGGATCGTTTAGGCAAACTCAAGCCGGGTAACTCGGTTATTATCACGGATATCCGTGCAAAAGGTCCGGACGGCAAAGAGATTCGCCTTTCCCCGATTCCTTTAACTCTGAACTAATAGAATTAATCGTATGATGAAGAAAATTAGTATTATCGCTTGCCTTCTTTGCAGCGTAATGGCTGCTCAAGCGCAACACAAGGTGATTTCGTTCTTTGACGAGATGGGTAGTGCCCGTATTCAAACGGAAGAGTTCTCGCAGGCGCATGACACGATAGTGATGGTTGATCACCGTATTGACGACGTGATCTGGGCTCGTTATGTATATCGAATCATCGATATGCGTTACAAACAGAACTATCAACTGTATTTCCCGACTAAATCGGATGACGCGGACTATCGTAACTTGTTCAAAGTGATTGCTGATGCCGTGGTAGATGGTCTGCCTATCTATGAGAAGAACATGGAGACCATCAAGCCGGACTTCAAGCAAGATCCTCTTTCCAAGGACATGATCCCTATGATGTTCATGGCGGATGATCCTACGGCGGACTATTCGGACGATCCGACCCACTTCGATATCACGGCTTCCGACGCTATGTTGATCCACTACGACAGTGTAGCGGATGAGTTGTCGGGCCATTTCTATCGCTTTGAGCCGATTGTGAAGAATCAGTTGAAGTATCTGATCCAGGAAGTGGTCTTCTTCGACAAGCACACCTCGCGTCTGCATCAGAAGATCATGGCTATTGCTCCGCTCCAGTCCGATCTGATTACCACTCGTGACAGCTCGAATGTGATGGGTTCGTTGCGCGAGTCGATCATGTTCTGGATCCCGTTCGATGCACTGCGTCCTTATCTGGCTATGCAGTATGCTATACCTAACCGCAACGAGGTGAAGCGTGTTACGTTCGACGAGTTCTTCCAGAAACGTCTGTTCACTTCGTATATCGTAGGTGAAGGAAACATGTATAACCGTTGGATTCCGGACTATGCAAAGGAGGAATCGGAAGTGAAGAAAGAACAAGCCCGCATCGCGAGCGAGTTGCTTACTTTTGAACAAGACCTCTGGGAATATTAATGCGAAAACATCGATTTCGTAATTCATATCTCATTTCCGCAGTCAGCGTTTCGCTGGTCTTATGCCTTATAGGCTTGGAATGTGTGCTCCTGCTTTCTGCAGGGGCACTTGTTACACGCATGCGCGAGAACATCACCATCACGGCGGTGCTCTCTGCGGATGCAGATAGTACGCAATGTGCGCGCTTGGAGAAAATTCTCTCGGTCGGCAATCGTTGCAGCGGTTATACCTATGTCTCTGCCCAACAGGCCCTGGAGGAACATGTGCGCGCTTTGGGAGAGGATCCCAGCGCTTTCCTGGGCTATAACCCTCTGTCCGCAAGCTATGAAGTGCATCCAACCGATGCCTATAGTTCGCCGGATAGCTTGGCGTTGATAGCTGCGCAGTTGCAGGCGCTTCCTTATGTGACGGAGGTGCTCTATCCGCGTGATCTGGCGGATCTGATGAGCAGTAATGTGCATGATTTCTCGCTCATCCTGATGGGCGTTGCGCTTGCGCTCCTTTTGGTATCGCTGGTGTTGATTGTCAACACCATCCGCCTGCAGATCTACTCCCAACGCTTCATCATCAACACTATGACGCTCGTCGGCGCTACCTCTTGGGTTACCCGCAAGCCGTTTGTGTTGAGAAACATGCTGATGGGTTTCTGCGCAGGCATCTTTGCGCTTGGGATATTGGCCGGAGTGGTGTATTATGTGGAGCGGACGTTAGGGATGATTCTCTTCCCGTTGACGTGGCAAAATATCACGTTTGTATCCGTCATTGTGCTCTGCTCTGGAATCCTGATCACACTCCTTGCGTCTCTTATTGCAACGGGGAAATATATCCGTATGGATAATAACTCGTTGTACGAAATTTAAAATTTCTATATTTCTTGTTATGAAACATTTACCAACGCTTAATCTCATCCTGATAGCAGTCTCTTTTGTGATCATTATTCTGGGATTTGCCCTGATGGCCGGAGAGCCTTCCGGTGAGGTGTATAATCCGGATATCTTCTCTTTCCGCCGAATAACGGTAGGTCCGATGATCTCGTTGTTTGGGTTTGTATGCATGTTGTTTGCTATTTTATTCCGCGGTAAGAAGAAATGAATTGGTTAGAGGCACTGATATTAGGCATCGTTCAGGGACTTACGGAGTTCCTGCCTGTTTCTTCTTCAGGGCATCTGGAGATAGGTCAGGCGCTGTTAGGGACCTCCGGTGAGGAGAATCTCAGCTTTGCCATCATCGTTCATACAGCAACGGTCTTGTCCACTCTGGTCGTCTTGTGGCGGGAGGTTGCAAGCCTTTTTACAGGCACCTTCACTACCTGGAAATGGAACGCTGAGAAAGACTATGTGGCGAAAATCCTGGTGTCGATGATCCCTGTTTTTATCATCGGTATGTTCTTCAAGGATGAGGTAGAAGCCCTTTTCGGCAATGGTCTGTTGCTCGTTGGTATCTGCCTGCTAATCACGGCTTCCTTGCTCGGTTTGAGCGAGTGGCTTCAGAAACGCCGCCGCAATGCCGGACACGAAGTGACTTATAAAGATGCGATCATCATCGGTCTGGCGCAAGCTTGCGCGGTACTGCCCGGCTTAAGCCGGTCCGGTACGACGATCGCTACTGGATTATTATGCGGAGTCAAGAAAGAGAGTGTTGCGCAGTTCTCCTTCCTCATGGTACTCATCCCTATCTTAGGAGAAGCATTTCTCGACCTGCTGAAGTTGTTGCAGGGCGAAGAGGTCTCCGATCTGGCGTTGCTCCCTGCGGTCGTCGGCTTTGTGGCAGCGTTCGTCACCGGATGTCTCGCATGTCGTTTCATGCTGGAGATAGTCCGCCGCCAGCGTCTGGTATGGTTCGCCATCTACTGCGCTATTGTGGGTTCCGTAACGATTATTGCTACCGTCTGCTGATATGTGGGATTTTGAGCAAGGCGAAGTGTTGGCTTTTGACAAGCCCCTGCACTGGACTTCCTTTGATCTGGTTGCAAAAGTGCGGTATAACCTTTGCAAGAAACTGGGAACCAAGAAACTGAAAGTCGGTCATACCGGTACGCTGGACCCTCTGGCAACGGGTGTGGTGATCATCTGCACGGGCCGCAAAACGAAGCTGATTGACCAGCTGCAATACGATGTGAAGGAATATGTCGCTACGCTTCAGTTAGGCGCCACGACACCTTCGTATGACTTAGAGAAAGAGATCGATCAGACTTACCCGACCGAGCATATCACCCGCGAGTTGATCGACCGGACGATACCGCTCTTTAAGGGAGAACAATGGCAGACACCGCCGGCTTTCTCTGCTATCCAGATTAACGGGAAACGAGCCTATGAGTTTGCCCGCAAGGGCGAAGAGGTGGAGCTCAAACCGAGACTCCTGGTCATTGAAGAGATAGAGGTCTTGAGTTTTGACGAAGAGAAAATGCTCCTCACCATTCGTGTCGTGTGCTCCAAAGGGACCTACATCCGCGCCTTGGCTCGCGACATCGGCGAGCGCCTGCAATCCGGAGCGCACCTCACTGCTTTGCGCAGAACACGTGTAGGAGACACCCGTGTGGAGGACTGCTACACGATCGAACAATTTTTAGAAAAACTGAATGCTGAAAACTGAATGCTGAAAGCTCTAAAAGACTATGTACAAATCCAATGATATGAGACTGTGTCAGTTTAAGTTTAAACTGCCAGAAGAATTAATCGCTCAGTACCCTGCGCCTTATCGCGATGAGGCCAGAATGTTGGTTCTCCACCGTAAGACCGGGGAGATCGAACATAAGCTTTTGCCGGAACTGGTGCAATATTTTGACGAGGGAGACCTCTTTGTCTTCAATGACTCCAAGGTCTTTCCGGCGCGTTTATGGGGCTATAAAGAGAAGACCAACGCTCTGATTGAGGTCTTCCTTCTCCGCGAACTCAACCACCGCACACGTTACTGGGATGTGTTGGTGGAGCCGGCGCGTAAGATACGTATCGGTAATAAGATCACCTTCGAGGACGACCCTTCCATCGTAGCGGAAGTCATTGATAACACTACCAGCCGCGGCCGTACGTTCCGCTTCCTGACGGACTACGACAACGAGGAGTTCGTGTCGCGTCTCTATGCCTTAGGAAGCGCTCCGCTGCCTAAGTATATCCGTCGTCCGATGACTCCGGAGACTCTGGAGAAATATCAGGAGGTCTTCCATGACCTGCCTGTCCGCGAGATGGATACCGAGCGCTATCAGACGATTTTCGCCAGCAACGTAGGCGCAGTAGCTGCTCCGGCTTCGGGTCTGCATTTCTCCAAACAGCTCCTCAAACGCATGGAGATTCAAGGTATCGAGGCAACCTTCATGACCAGCCATGTGTCCCTCGGCATCTTCAAGGAGATCGATGTGGAGGACCTGACGAAGAATAAGATGGAGTCCGAGCAGATCATCCTGCCGGAAGCTATGGCGCAAGCGGTCAACAAAGCCCACGAGAACCAACGCCGTGTATGTGCGGTCGGTACCGAAGTCATGCGCGCTATGGAGCATGTGGCCGGCACAAACGGCCAACTCAAGGCCTACGACGGATGGACGAACAAATTCATCTTCCCGCCTTATCACTTCTCCGTGGCGAATAGTTTCTTCGTTAATTTCTATATGCCGTGCTCCAGCCAGCTGCTGATGGTGGCTGCTTTTGCGGGTTACGAAGAGACGATGCATGCCTACGAAGAGGCCATCAAGGAAGGTTATCGTTTTGGCGACTACGGAGATGCAATGTTAATTGTAGATTAATGACAGTACGTATAGACCCATCTTGGCAGCGCGTTTTGCAGACGGAGTTTGACAAGCCTTATTTCGAACTCCTCACCTCCTATGTGCGCTCCCAGTATCAGACCCGCCGGTGTTTTCCTCCGGCTGGTCTGATTTTTAATGCCTTTGACTCCTGTCCTTTCGACTCCGTCCGTGTCGTCATCATCGGTCAGGACCCCTATCATGAGGAAGGCCAGGCGATGGGACTCTCTTTCTCTGTGCCCGAAGGAGTGCAGATTCCCCCATCGCTCATGAATATCTACAAGGAGATCCACCGCGATTTAGGCAAACCCATCCCTCAGTCCGGAGACCTCCGCCGATGGGCGAAGCAGGGCGTCCTCCTGCTCAATGCCACTCTGACGGTCGAGGCGCATAAAGCCGGCAGCCATCAGGGCAAGGGGTGGGAAGAACTGACCGATGCCGCCATCGCAGCCCTCAACAAAGAGCGCAGCCATCTCGTCTTTATGCTCTGGGGCTCCTACGCGCAGCGCAAAGGACAGTATATCGACCGTCGCAAACATCTGGTTCTTCAGACCTCGCACCCTTCGCCCCTCTCTGTCTATCGCGGTTTTGACGGCTGCGGGCATTTTAGTGCGGCAAATAACTATCTCATCAAAAACGGCCTCGAGCCAATAGACTGGTAAACCATGAAAAAACTGCTTCTTATTGACGCATACGCGATGATTTTCCGCGCGTATTATGCGTTTATCCGTGCCCCGCGCATGAATAGTAAAGGCGAGAACACCTCGGCCATCTTCGGTTTTTGCATCACGCTTGATGACCTCATCAAAAAGATCAATCCAACCCACATAGGGGTGGCTTTTGACCCTGCAGGAGGCACTTTCCGCCACGAGGCGTACGAGCAGTACAAAGCCCAGCGCCCCGAGACCCCGGAAGACATCCGCAAGGCGGTTCCCGTCATCAAGCAGCTCCTCGAGGCGATGAATATACCCATTCTCGAAGTCCCCGGTTTCGAGGCGGATGACGTCATCGGCACGCTTTCCCATATGGGCGAAAAAGCCGGATACGAAGTCTATATGGCGACGCCCGACAAGGACTACGGACAACTCGTCTCCGACCATGTGTTCATGTATCGTCCCCGCCATACAGGCGGTTTCGAGCTCATGGGTCCCAAGGAGGTCTGCGACAAATACGGTCTGCAGTATAAAGAGCAGGTTATCGATCTCTTAGGCCTCATGGGCGATGCCAGCGATAATATACCCGGCTGCAAAGGCGTCGGCGAGAAAACGGCGGTGGCGTTGCTGCAGCAGTTCGGCTCCATCGAAAATATGCTTGCCCATACGGACGAGATCAAAGGTGCCCTGCGTACCAAAGTGGAGTCCCAGGTTGAAGAGATCAAGTTCTCCAAATTCCTGGCTACCATCCGCACGGATGTACCGATTGCCTTGGACGAGTCGCTCCTGGCAAAAAAAGAGCCCAACCTCGATGCCCTCACAAAACTCTATCAGGACCTCGAGTTCAACACCCTGCTTAAGAAATTGGCGCCCTCTGCTATATCGAATGCAAACACCCCTCCTTATAGGGAGGGGAAGGGGGTAGGCTCCTCTGCCAAGTCCGCTAAACCCGCCGACCCGAATCAGCTGGATCTCTTCGCTTCTACGGAGGAACAAAATGACCCAATGGTAAATGACCAAACGGCAAATGCATTCGACACCATCGAGAACCGCCTGTGCCAATACCTTCTCAACCCCGAAGTAGCGTTCAATCCTAATAAAGAACCCGACTGGGAGGCTCTCAAAGCCGATGCCGACCTCTGGAATCTCTACAACGAGGTCGAACTGCCCTTGGTGCCCGTCCTCAGGGAGATGGAGGCTGCCGGCGTGCGGATCGATGTGCCCAAACTCAAACAGGCGGAAACGGCCCTGACAGAAGAACTCAATGCGCTCGAGCAGCGTATCTACGCGCTCGCGGGCGAACCATTTAATATCAACAGCCCCCGCCAGGTGGGCGAACTGCTCTTCGATAAACTCCAACTCGACTCCAAGGCCAAAAAATCCAAAACAGGCCAGTACTCCACTTCCGAAGAAGTACTGGTTGCGTTGAAGGAAAAACACAAGATTGTCGGACTAATCCTAGACTATAGAGAACTCAAAAAGCTGATCTCTACCTATATCTCTACGCTGCCGAGTTACATCGCCGAGGACGGAAAGATCCACACGACTTATAACCAGACGGTCACGGCTACCGGTCGTCTCTCATCCTCCAACCCTAACCTCCAGAACCTGCCAATCCGTTCGGAGCGCGGGCGGTTTATCCGCGAAGCGGTCATTCCCGATGAGGGATGCCTCTTCCTCTCCGCCGACTACAGCCAGATTGAGCTGCGGCTCATGGCGCATTTCAGTCAGGACGAGCACATGTTGGCAGCCTTCCGCTCCGGTCAGGATATCCACGCTGCTACGGCGGCGAAGATCTACGGTCTGCCGATTGACCAAGTGACCAAAGACCAGCGCCGCAAAGCCAAGACCGCGAATTTCGGCATCATCTATGGTATCTCGGCTTTCGGCCTGGCGCAACAACTCGATTGCAGCCGCTCCGAAGCCAAACAACTCATCGACGACTATTTTGCCGCCTTCCCGAGGGTCATCAGCTATATTGAGTCCCAGAAAGAGCTCGCGCGCCAAAAGGGCTACGCAGAGACGCTCTTCGGCCGCAAACGCTACTTGCCGGATATCCATTCCCACAATGCTACCGTCCGCTCCTTCGCAGAGCGCAACGCCGTCAACGCGCCCATCCAGGGAACCGCCGCAGATATCATCAAGATGGCGATGGTCTCTATCCACCGCCGTTTAAAGGAGGAAAATCTCCAAGCCCAGATGATCATGCAGGTTCACGACGAACTCAATTTCAACGTCCCTGTCACCGAAGTGGATCGCGTGCGTGAGATCGTCGTCTCGGAGATGCAGAATGCCGTTCATCTGTCGATCCCTCTGATTGCGGAATGCGGAGTGGGAGAGAATTGGCTGGTGGCACACTAAATAACAGCCCTATGCGATTCCTGTCTGTTCTTTTACTCATCCGCGTCCTTTGCATCGGAAACTCCTTCTCCTGGGACGCCGTAGAACAAGAATTAGTGCCGTTGTGCGATGCCAAAGGCATCGAAGTGGAGATCCACAACCTCTATTATGGCGGTTGTTCCTTAGCCCAGCACGCAGATTTTCTCATGCGCGACACCGCCGCCTATTCCCATCGCATCTGTTCTAACCAATCTCCCTCCCTTCATGGGAGGGACGGGGAGGGTTTTCGTCTCATCAAAGATACCATCACTCTCCGCCAAGCGCTCCGGGATGGCAAATACGATTATATCTCCCTCCAGCAGGCGAGCCATGACTCCGGCATTCGTGCTTCTTACGAGCCCTGGCTATCTCTCCTTATCGACACCGTCCGAGCCTATCAGCCCGAGGCGCAGATCTGCTGGATGCAGACTTGGGCGTATAGCCGCGATGCCAAACATCCGGCTTACCCGCGTTACCATAATGACCAGCAGGAGATGTGGGATAGTATTCAGGCTTGCACGCGCTATGTGCAACAAATAGTAAATGACCAGATGGTAAATGCCCAAATGATCGTGGTTCCTTGCGGCACCGCCATTCAGCTGGCGCGCCAGACGAAACTCGGTGACACGCTCTGCCGCGACGGCTATCACCTGAATTATGTCTATGGTCGCTACACGGCTGCCTGCGTATGGTATGAAATTCTGACCGGAAAAGATGTACGGCGCAACCGCTATAAGAATCCCCAAATGACCTGCCGTCAGAGGCGTTTAACGCAACGTGCTGCGCATCAGGCCAACCATGCAGGATTGCTTCGTAATCCGTCCACCCTTCGGTAGGACGTCTTACAAACCGAAACAAAAAACCTCACTTGAAAGTAAACTTTCAGATGAGGTTTTCTATTCCGTTTTGTGATCCATGCAGGATTCAAACCTGCAACCCCCACATCCGTAGTGTGGTACTCTATTCAGTTGAGCTAATGGACCGTTTTTTTTCAAAAGCGGGTGCAAAGGTACTGCTTTTTTTTGACATGACCAAATATTTTTGCAAAAAAATGCAATTTTCAGTCATTTTTCTTGTTTTTGAGACCCGAATACCTCATTTTTTGTCTTTCTTTGCCCTCGGATGCGTCTCCATATATACACGCTTGATCTGCTCAAAAGTCGTGTGCGTATACACCTGCGTCGTACTCAGAGACGCATGACCCAATAACGCCTGAATCGTTCGGATATCTGCCCCGTTATCCAACATCGTCGTCGCAAACGTGTGACGCAACACATGCGGCGAGTGCTTCTTCAACGTACTCACTTCTCCCATACGCGTGCGCACGATATTATATAAGGTGTTCTTCGTCATCGGCACAACCTCGCCGGACTTGGATTGCTTGACGAAAAAAGTCTGCGGGCCGGTGATAAGTTCCGCTCGTGCCTCCATATACTCCTTGATCTGCTCCGCTAATGCCGGCCCGAAAGGCACAATCCTTTCCTTTCTCCGTTTACCGAAGATACGTACTTGCCCTTGCTGCAGATCCAAGTCCCTATCCTGCAATCCCAACATCTCCGCCTGACGCATCCCCGTCTGATAAAGCATCTCGATAATCAAAGCGTCGCGGATGTCCTCAAACGAGTCGCCGCACGTCGCTAATCGCTCATCACTCAACCGTTCCTCTTCCGCCATCTCTGCCGGACGGAAGAAGACCGGAAGCGGTTTATCCGCCTTCGGAGGAACAACACGCGCCGTGACATCACGAGTCACCTTACCTGTGCGAAGTAAAAAGCGATAGAAACTACGCAGCGCGGACAACTTTCTTTTGACCGAACGCGGAGACTGCTTCTCTTTCTCCAGCATTTCCAGCATCCAGGTCTTGACATCATCCTCTCCTACTTTACGAACCTGTTCTGCGCTCACCACCAAAGGATCAGCTCCTTTCGCTGACCAACCCATGAACCGACCAAAATCCCGCAGGTCATCGCGGTAAGCCTCCACCGTCCGCGGCGAATACTTCCGCTCGATAGCGATATAGTCCAAAAAATGCCGAATCATGGTGCAAAGGTACAACAAAAGTTTGATATACGCAAGCGCCCGCGCGATTTTTTTCGTTTTGCCCCTTTTTTTTCTTTTGCCCGGAGCGTTCTCCTGTTGAAGCTTGCGGTGTAGGCGGTTTACCGCTGCGCCGGTACTCTCTCCACGTTCGTGCCGTTAGTTCTTATCTCGCTTCGCTCGAACGATTCTTTCGCCCCAGAGCGTCCTCCCGTTAAGTTTACAGCGTGCCCCCTGTGATTTTTTTCCTTTTTTTTCTTGCGTATCTCGTT
>DFHS01000019.1:39517-39896 GCA_002372695.1 Bacteroidales bacterium UBA3717 | reverse complement strand
CCAAAAAATTGGGGTCAGTACAGGCTTTTCTCCCCTTTTCGTCATACGAATGTCGCGGTAATCACGCGGTAATCACCCGGTTATCACCCGCTAATCACGCGCTTTTGGATGTATTTTGGTCTTATTTTTTTTGTTATTTGGACGTAATTTTTTTTGTTATTCGGACGTAATTTTTTTGTCATTATTTTGCAGAAAAATTTGCGTATGTCGATTTTTTGTCGTACCTTTGCAGAAAATACTGCAATGGGGCAGAAAACAGGGAAACATAAAAATATATGAAAACTAACAAATTCTTTTGGGTTATCGCCATGATAGCCTTTATGGTGCCGGAGATGGCACAGGAGATTGCGGCGGCGGAGCCGGAGATGGCACAGGAGAT
>DFHS01000019.1:0-39392 GCA_002372695.1 Bacteroidales bacterium UBA3717 | reverse complement strand
GATTGCGGCGGAGGAGCCGGTGATCATCACCGCCCCGGACACAACGATCGACAAGACCGCTTATACCTTATCCGATCAAGGCATCACCATCGCTGTTTCGTACGGATCAGCGTACCCCGCGGACCATGCGTACAATAACATCGACGTGACGTATTTCGGCGTTCTTGCCAATGGGAGTATGACCATTTCTGCCGGCGAAAACATCCGCGGCATTGCGGTCAACGGATGGGCGAAGCAGAACTTCAGCGCGTCGTGTGATTACGGAAATATCGACTACATCTCCGATGAGGCAGCGGACGCCGTCGGCGAACCGGTTCTGACGATTAGCGACATTAACCATCCGTCGGTGACGATCTCCTGTGACAAGCAGCTCCGCTGTTTCAGCATCGAGGTGTATTTCTCCGAGAACCCCGACGCCCCGCAGGAAGAGGCGACGGATACCGTGCGTCTGGAGATGGTAAGGGCGGTAGCGCAAGACTACTCGGAGGACACCACGTACTCCAGCGAAGGAGCGTACAGTTATTGGCTGATGTTAGCGCCCGAGGCGGGCTATCCCGAAGTTTGGCTCGATCTCTACGCTGCGGTCAAAGGTGATCTGTCCGGCGAGTACTCGTTGTATAACTACAACGTAGGCGACTACACATTTGTGCAGCTGGGCGCTTCGTCGCTGGATTACGAGTACGCTTATGATCAGGAGTTTACGATCACCAAGTCCGGCAGCAACTACCGCATCGAGGGCTATGTGATTGCCGAGAATGATGTGCAGTATGAATTTGTATTTGAGGGACCTGTTTCGTTTGAGGCGGCCGGAGAAGAAGAGAGTGTAGAAAGCATCGGAACTGATTCTTCGCAGCCTGTCAAGTTCCTCAAGGACGGACAACTCTTCATCCATCGGTCCGGCAGAACCTACACCGTTTTAGGAATGTAAAAGAGCGCCCACGTGGCGCTTTTTTTCACGATAATTCATATTTTTCTTGCATATATCAAAAATTTTGCGTACCTTTGCACCCGCAAAGGTTTTTGCACGTAATAAAAACAACTATGGCAAGTACAAAACAAGAAATTATTGAGGAGCTCAAAGCGTTGCTGCAACAGGAAGACGTAGCCGCTATCAAGGAGCAGGTAGATCATCTGAAAACACGTTTCTATTCCACCGCCGGGGAGGCTGAGGAAGCAGGTGCGGAAGTAGAAGAAGAGTTCAAGGCTTTATTGGCGCAATATAAATCCAAGCGCGCTGAGGTAGCCGCCGTTCAGGCCAAAGAGGAGGAAGCCAACCTCGCTCGCAAGGAGGCAATCCTCGCGAAGATGAAAGAGATGGCGGAGGACGAGAACGCCGACGGCGTCATGGCGAACCTGCAGAAGATGCGCGAGCTGCAAGCCGAGTGGAAGACCATCGGTGCCGTTCCGGCGACCAAGAATCAGGAGATCCGCAAGGCGTACCAGCAGTACCAGGAGCAGTTCTACGATCTCGTGAAGATCAATATTGAGCTGCGCGATTTGGATTTCAAGAAGAATCTGGAACTCAAGACCCTCCTTTGCGAAGCCGCAGAGAAACTGCAGGACAACGAGAATATCGTGGAGGCGAGCCGTGCGCTGCAGAATCTTCATGACGAGTGGGCGGAGATAGGTCCTGTAGCCCGTGAGCTGCGTGAGGACCTCTGGAACCGCTTCAAGACCGCTTCGACCATCATCAATAAGAAGCATCAGGCATATTTCGACGAGCTGCATGCCAAAGAGCAGGCGAACCTCGAAGCCAAACAGGCCATCATCGAGCAGCTCAAACAGATCAACGAACCCCTCGTAAACGGCGAACCGATGAGTGCCAAGCAGTGGGAAGAGTTGACGGAGAAGATCCAAGGCCTGCAGAACGAATGGCGTAAGATCGGTTTTGCGCCGAAGAAATTCAACCAGTCCATCTACGATTCTTACCGCGCAGAGTGTGACCGCTTCTTTGCTACCAAGAAAGAGTTCTTCCTCGAACTCCGCGAGCGCCGCAAAGAGCGTGAGCAACGCCATAAGGAATATCTGGAGCGTCAGAAAGCCCGTGAGGAGCGTCAGAAAGCACGTGAGGAGCAGCGCCAGGCCTTTATCGCCAAAGGCGGAGACAGTCTCCGTCGTATGCACGAACGACTCAAACAGGAGATCCAGACCGCAGAAAACAACATCCTCTTCTTTACCGCTAAATCCAAGACAGCCAACAAGTTAGTCGATTCCATGCAGAAGAAGATCGAGGACCTCAAAGCACAACTGGCGGACATCGAGAAGAAGATGAACGAGGAATGAACGCGTTAATCGAATATAAAAATGTGGAGATCCATCAGGCGGACCAGATCGTGCTGCACGACGTGAACCTGACCGTTGAGCGCGGGGAGATGATTTATCTCCTGGGCAAAGTCGGTAGCGGCAAGTCCTCGCTGATGAAGACGTTCTACGGCGCGCTGCCGATCATCAGCGGCGAGGCGAAAGTGCTGGACTACGACATGTGTACCATCCGCCGCCGCAAACTGCCGTACCTCCGTCGCCGTCTGGGCATCATCTTTCAGGATTATAAACTGCTCACCGATCGTTCTGTCGAGGAGAACCTCTTGTTCGTCCTCCGTGCAACCGGATGGAAAGACAAGAAGCTGATGGCGGATCATGTACGTGAGATCCTGAAGCAGGTAGGCATGGAGACCAAGGCCTACAAACGTCCGTACGAGCTCTCCGGAGGCGAGCAACAACGTGTGGTCATCGCACGCGCCTTGCTCAACACGCCGGAGATCATCCTCGCCGACGAGCCGACGGGAAACCTCGACACCGAGACCGGAAAAGAGATCATGGACCTGCTGTACTCCATCTCCCAGGCCGGCATCACCGTCCTGATGTCCACGCATAACTTACATTGGCCGGAGTTATACCCCGGTAAGAAATGGTCATTTGAAGGAGGAAGGGTAATCGTATGACAATCAACGAGATACAGGACGAGCTGATCGAAGAGTTCGAGTTCATCGAGGACTGGACGGAGCGCTACCAGTTACTGGTGGATTATGCGAAGGAACTGGACAAGAACCCCTTTCCGGAAGCCGATAGAACGCAGAGCAACCTCATTGACGGATGCCAGTCGAAAGTGTGGTTCACCTGTAAGTATGAGGACGGCAAACTCATTTTTAATGGCGATTCCGAAGCCCTTTTGGTAAAAGGTATCGTAGCGTTGCTGATCCATGTCCTGAGCGGACATACGCCCGAGGAGATCGCGAATGCGAATCTCTATTTTGTGGAGAAAATAGGTTTATTGGAACACCTCAGTCCGACCCGTAGCAACGGCGTCGTAGCGATGCTCAAACAGATGAAACTGTACGCGTTGGCGTACGGGGCTAAAGGTTAGGGATTAGAGGAAGACCCCCCAACCCCCTGAAGGGGGGGAGCGAAGGACTAAAGGTGAGAGGAGAGGAACTCATAGAGTTCCTGAGCGATGCGCTCATCGGAGTCTTCATCGCATATTTCTACATCAAGAATATGATGCGCACGGCTGTAGAACGGCTCACGCGCTTCGAGTTGAGGAGCTATGAAAGAAAGTAGCTCCTTTTCTGTGCGACCTTGCAGTACCGGCCGCTCACTCAGATCCGTCAAGGCAAGTCGTTTGGCCAAGTGCTCGGGTTTCCACCGGATATAGATACTTGTACCTAACTCACGAAGACAATCCATATTGTCTTCCCAGCACGGATATCCGCCTCCGGTAGCATAAATAACCTTCTCAAACGGCGCAGCGTCCGCTATGTCCTCCACGACGTATTTCTCTTTCTTGCGGAAATCCTCAATGCCGAATGTGCGGATATATTCTGCGGTAGTGTAGCCGTGGATCTCCTTGAAAGCCTCGTCCAGATCCACAAAATGCCAGCCGAGTTTCTCAGCCAGCAGACGTCCGGCAGTAGTCTTGCCGGCTCCCATATAGCCCACTAAATAAATCGGAAGTTCCATGATTAGTATTCCCAGGTATCATTGTCCTTCCAGACAATCTTACCGTCCTCGATAGTGGCGAGCGGGAAGATTGAAGAGAAGGGTGGAGTGACGGTGCGGATGAGTTGCCACTCCTTATTATATACACGCGCGCACGAAGAACATTGCGGCGCGCAAGCGGTCATGACAACCAGCGTCGAGTCCGTGTATTGATAGACCTCCAGACGTGTGCTATCCGTCAGAGCGATCCGCTCGTACGGACCGTCCTGCACCTCTATCTGAGGCCGATGACCCATCTGGAACAAGTCCGTGATGAGCGATAATGATATAGAGAGTAAGAGCAATCTCATTGAATCAATGCTACCGCGTAGGCGGCAATCCCTTCTTCACGTCCTACGAAACCTAAATGCTCCGTGGTCGTGGCTTTGATGTTTATTTGGTTCGGCTCGACGCCCATAACTTCCGCCAGACAATCTACCATCGCCGGAATATGCGGATTGAGTTTCGGCGCTTGTGCGCAGATAGTGAGGTCGCAGTTACCGAGTTCATACCCCTCCTTGCGGATCATCTCCATGACGCGACGAAGAAGAATCTTTGAGTCGATACCTTCGTACTCATTACCTTTGGTATCGGGAAAATGATAGCCGATGTCGCGCATGGCGGCGGCACCAAGGAGCGCGTCACACAACGCATGGATCGCTACGTCAGCGTCCGAATGCCCCAACAATCCCCGCTCACACGGCACCTCAATTCCCCCTAACCACAATTTGCGGTCAGGGGCGAATTGATGCACATCATATCCAAAGCCAATACGCATGGATTATTTCTTTTTGTTATCTACGAGGTCCTTGATACCATAGAGGTCAAAGCCCAGCGTGAAGCGCATGGTCTGATCGAGCGGGTTAGATGCTGCCAGACCAACGCAGTAAGAAACATCGAGCGTTACGATAGAGAGGTGGAAACCGGCACCGAAAGTGATGACATTACGGTTACCTTTGTAGTAGTTCTCATAGCTGTAACCGACACGAGCGAAGAACTGCTTGTTGTAGCTATACTCGATACCTGCGCCCCAACGAACCTCTTCGAACTCCTCTTTCGCACCGCCCGGAGCGTCAGCAAAGCTTTGGAACCATCCCTTAGCTGGGTTGATAGCAGAGTAAGCGTCCTGGCTGTACTTGCCGGTGACCTTGTCATCAGCGAACTTCGAGTAACGGGTCGGAACGAGCATCTTGTTCGTCTCGAGGTTGAAGGTCAGGAAGTTGTACTTGTTCAGCGGCAACTCATAACCTACACCGAGGTTAATGCTTGTGGGGATAAAGTTACTCGATCCGTCCTCTGCGTAGGTCATCTTACCACCTAAGTTCTTGAGGGTGAAACCGAGCGAGAAATGGGAGGTACCCATCGGCAACTCAATCGGCTGTTTGTAGTACAGACCGATGTCTGCAGCCATAGACCAAGCCGCGTGCATCTCACCTGCGGTAGAGGTCGAACTGTTCACGCCGTTGTTCAGATCCGAATACAAGAAGCGAACGGCTACCGACATGGATACATACTCATGCAACTTGCGGAAATAGCTGAGGTCAAGAGCCCACTCGTTCGGACGTACGTCCTGCAGTTTGGTTCCGTCCATCGTCGTTAACGCTACGTCACCCATCGAGAAATACGTGAAGCTGGCACCGATACCGCCGCCCAGATCACCGAAGTTATAGAAACCTGCGAGATAAGCCAGGTCGATGTCGCCTACCAACTTACGCAACCACGGCGTGTAGTTAGCGGTAATACCGCCCTTGGAATACATGTAAGCGTACTTGGCGGGGTTCCAATACTGCGAGTTAAAATCCGCCTCTGTAGCTACACCTACATCGCCCAGGCCGGCTGCACGGGCATCCGGAGCGATGGACAAGGAAGGCATAGCCGTGATAACAGGATTAGGAGTCGGTTCTGTTTGCGCGCTCATCGTAGCTGCAAAGAGCAGAGCCACCATAGAAATACTGATTTTTTTCATTGTGTTATGTTTTGATTTTTTTGTTTTACGATATTTCGATATTTCGATATTTCGATGTTTGGTAATCTTCAAGCGATATGCTTCATAGGCATTGTACAGACTAATATTGGTTATACATTATTTTTATTTCGTTACAATAATCTTACCCGAGGTAGTGCTGTATTTGCTGCTCGCGGATTTGATCTTTACGGTGTACATGAATACGCCCGGGTGGAGACCCAACTCCGAGAGGTTAATCGCTACCTGGTCGGGGTTCTCCTGCTTATGGCTGTATATCATCTGCCCGTTTATGTTATAGAGGTAAATCTCTGTGCTCAGTAACTCATCCGGCTGGTCGTAGTTAACCATGAGGTTCAGTACACCGCTCTGCCGTACGGGGTTCGGGTAGCTGATAACCGAATAGATGGACGGATCGAGCCCTGCCTCAACAATGAAGTTCAGGCTCTTCGTCGTGCTGTTGTTCAGCAAATCCCATGCGCGGAAGGTCAGACTATGAGGACCGTCCGGCAGTTCACCCATAAGGTAACTGACCTGACCGGAGGTATAACTGTCGTTCGCCGAAGTGAAATACTCGTTAAGGACGTAAATCTGCTTTGGATCGTTATCTACAATCATCATCAAGTCATGTCCGATACCTGCGCCTGCGGTGTTGATGCCGTTCTGGTCGTACAGATCCGCAAAGAACCGCGGAGTAGAGTAGGTCTTACCGCCGTCTTGGAAGGCTTTGTTGTTGAGGTATATTTCCATCTCGGGACCTATGGTGTCGGCACTCAATATGTCTCCCGTTCCGCCGATGACGAACTCCTCGTAATGACCCACAGCTTCCGCTTTGTCCTCTTCATCGTCGCTCACTGCGTAATAGACGATGCGCCCGTTGCCGTAGTTATAACGTATATCCTTCGGCACCATGAACGAGTAGTTGAACTCGCCCTCTTCTACCGCTGCCGAACCCGTGAAGAGCATACCGGGGTAGTCGTTGTATTGCAACTCTTTCGCCTCTTCGTTCTCTTTGGCATCGTTGTCACGCGTAGTGATGACCTGCATCTTGTCGTAGATCGTGATGTCCACTTTGCCGTTGAAATCCGTTACCGTCCGGTTGTCCTCATCCACGATGCGCCCTTGTACCTGCTGCACGCTCAGGGCATGAAGAGTGTCTATATCGGTCACGGTCTCTACGTAGTAGTTCGTCGGGTAATTGAGCCGCATGGCGGGATCTCCGAACAAGACGTATGCCATCTTGTTCTCGTCGTAGCCCAGCGCGTTCTTACCCTTGGCGACCGCTTCGCCTATAGTAGCCTCGTAATGGAAGGTGTTCGTATGCTTGAAGAGTTCTGCCGTCACGGAACGACTGAGTTTGGTGTTACCTGTTGCATAAACCGTACGCGTTGCAGCCAGTACAGCTATAGCTCCGCCGCGGGAGTTCAGCATGGCTGTCTCCGCTGCACAACGTTTTCCTCCGTCGAACTGAGCGAAGCTACACGTCGCAAAGAGCCAGAAAGCCTGATTCTTATTGCTCATCAACTCGATGTCCCGCATGTTAAGAATGGACTCGTTGGTGATGGCGTTATAACCGCCATGACCCGAGTAGTTGAAATAGAGCACGCCGTTACGCAGGAGGTTCTGGATCTTGTTCTTGGCTAAGGGATAACTCTCGCCGCTCGCGTTCATCTCCTGGGGATAAGCATCCAAGTAAACCTTATGTATTATGAAATCCGGATTGCCCACACGCGTCAACTCGGCACTCGCCTCGGCGGTCTCCGTATGCGTACCGTGCTCGCCGTCGTCCGCCAGATACGCAATCTGGTTCTTCCATTTGCCGGTCTGCTCGTTGTTAATATACGCGATGAGTTTGTCGATCGTCCCTTGTGCTTCTTCTACACTCGTTACCGGCAGACGTCCTACGCCTATATCCATCTTTCCGCTGGCATCACGTGTGCCCTCGTTATCGTCCAGGAAACCGAAGTAGTCATCCGTCGCATAAGCGTTAACCTCGTTCGTAGAGTTCTCCGCCTGGTACGTCAGCAACAATGCGGAACCTGAGGTGGCAAGGATCTTTCGGTTGTCAAACGAACCATGACCGAGCAGCAACAACCATCTTGGTTTCTGACCGGTGCCGTTGTTCGCACGGTCGTAGAGCATCTTCATCAGCCACCTGTACGCCGTAGCGTCCGGGGTGCCTGAAGAGAACTCGTTATACACCTGTTGGTCGGTCACTACCGCCCAGGTGATTCCTTCTTTGTGCTGGTGCGCTTGCGCCAGACGCGTCGCATGAGCTACATACTCGCCCGGGCAGATGATGACGTAGTCAATATCGCTCAGTTGATGCAAGTCCTGATTATCGATTGTTCCTACTACGTCAGCCGTCACAAAACTGTTTCCGTTCGTGTTGACCGCTACGTACTCATGGATGCCGTCTGCCTGGGTACCGACCCAGGTCATCTCGTTGCCCGAGAGGGTCGTCGGCATGCGTTGGATAGCAGCTTTGTCGGTGATGTCCCAGATCTGAATACCCGCATTCGCGTTTGTCAGATGGAACCGCACGGGCACCGAGCTGTTCTTGTTTGTGAGCGTTCTTACCGTCATGTACGAGCCGTTCATAATCATCTCGCGCGGGGTGCTTAACTCAATATAGTTGAGCCATCCTATGGCGCTGTTGAGGCTGCTTTGGTAACGCACTTGTACCTGCTGGCTCTGCGCGTCTGATGCCGCCAAGACGGAGATCGTACCGGGCTGACCGCAGTCGTAGTTATCTTTGTATTTGGGAATATTTACCGATTTGGAGGACGAGTTGAGTGTGGCTGTGAACTGCGTTGCAATCGAAGCGTACCCTGCTACATCCACAACGGCCGTACTCTGCTCGGACGTCAAGGCATTCGGGGTCGTGAAGGTGAAGCTGCGTTTTGAGCCGTTCACAAACGTCTCGCCGTAGAACGTACGACCGCCGCCGGACACGCCGCTTCGATCAATCAGGTTGATACTGTCTTTGTCGTGTACCTGCAACATCGGATAGCTCGTTACGTCAGTAGCAGTGCCGCTTATCGGCTCGCCTGCTACAGGCGCCAGAGGCGTACCGACGTTCTCTGTCAGAAAATAGTAGCCGTAGTTAGAATAGGTGTTGCGCGTGTGTACAAACCGTCCGTTAGAGTTGTCGTAAACCCAGCTGATCGGTCCCTGAACATAAAACAACACGTAGTCGTTTCCGACAAACACCGGTACTTGCGGCAGGTCGTCGATATTGGGCTTGCTGAAATCCTGTGTCTTCATCGCGCCGCCGTAACCGTACACACGAACCTGTGCGGGATGGCTGATACCGGCGGCCTCCAGCTCGCTGAACGTCATCTTGCATACGCCGCTCTCGCTCACACGGATCTTCACCCAGCTGCCGTTCGCCAGCACCGAGTGACTCTGGTATGTATGAATACCCGCTACGGCAGACAGCCATAACGATAATAGCAGTACTATAGAAACAATTTTCTTCATTTAATCTTGCAATACAATTTCTCTTCTCCGTCGATCTCTATGCGGATGATTTCTTCTTTCTCCACCTTCCTTGGAGCAACTGCCCGTTGGATATAAATCAAGTCCCCTTGCCGGATGGTCATCACCTTGCTGGCTCTTGCAATCGCTTCTTCGGGAGAAATAACCAATTCATCATTGAGCAGCTCTGCTGCGCTCATTTCATCATGGTTAATCCATTCTCCTATTGCCAGCGAGTAGTCAAACGCGATCGCTTCCGTCCAGGGCTTGCCTTCCTTCTGCGCCTTGCGCGCCAGATCCATCGCAATGAAATCTGCTCCGGGAGCTACGGCGTCGTAATAACGGCTCGCGAACTTAGGTGCTATCTCTTTTCCTAAGCGGCTTACTCTGAGAATCACGCACTCCGTCACGCCTAACTCGCTCGTCCCATCGGGTAGGAACATCGGCTTGCGGCCGTTCAGCAGACAACTGTCGCCTTTGAGTACCATTTGCACCCCTGAGTCGTGATATATGAAGCCTATGATTTTCATCTCCGAAAAAAGCGCACAAAGTTACAACTTTTTTTTGACATATGCAAGCAATTAAGTAAAAAGTGTAACTTTTTCTTAAAAATCGCCGTTATTTCGCCCTTATAAATAGTTGTACCGGCGTGCCTTCGAAGTCCCACCACTCGCGCAGTTTGTTCTCCAAGAACCGTCTGTACGGCTCTTTGACGTACTGCGGCAGGTTGGCGAAGAACACAAAGGTCGGAATCTGCGTGTTCGGCAGCTGGGTACAATACTTGATCTTAATATACTTGCCTTTCCATGCGGGCGGCGGGTAGTTCTCGATGAGCGGCAGGAATTTCTCGTTCAGCTGCGCGGTCGGAATCTTCTTGTTTTTGTTCTCGTACACGTGCAGCGCAGTCTCTACCACCTTGAAGATTCGCTGTTTGGTTACGGCACTCGTGAAGATGATCGGGAAGTCTGTGAACGGCGCAATTCGTTCGCGAATAGCACTTTCGTAGGCTTTAATATCCTGATTCGTCTTGCTTTCTACCAAATCCCACTTGTTGATGCAGACCACCAGACCCTTCTTGTTTTTCTGAATCAGCGAGTAGATATTCAAATCCTGCGCCTCAATGCCGCGCGTCGCGTCAATCATGAGGATACATACGTCGCTGTTCTCGATAGCGCGGATAGAACGAACGACCGAGTAGTACTCCTGGTCTTCCGTCACTTTCGCTTTCTTACGGATACCCGCTGTGTCCACAAGATAAAAATCCTTGCCGAACTTATTGTACCGCGTATAGATCGAGTCGCGTGTCGTACCGGGAATGTCGGTCACTATCGTTCGCTCCTCACCGATGAAGGCGTTGAGAATACTGGACTTGCCGGCATTCGGCCTTCCGACAATCGCAAAGCGCGGTAACTCCTCCGGCTGCTCGTCCGAGTCGTCTTCTTTGCGGAAACGGCTGACCACCTCGTCCAGCAGATCACCGGTTCCTAAACCGTTCTCAGCGCTCAAAATAAACGGCTCGCCGAGACCGAGTTTATAGAATTCCGCAGCCCCGTATTGGTTCTCGAAGGAATCTACTTTGTTGACGCACAGCACGGTCGGTTTCTTCGCCTGTCGCAGCAGGTGTGCCACTTCCATATCGAATTGCGTCACACCTTCGTTCACGTCCACAACGAGCATCACTACATCCGCCTCACGAATAGCGAGATCGACCTGGCGGTTGATCTCCGACTCAAAGGTGTCGTCGCTATTAACAACCCAACCGCCTGTGTCGATGACCGAGAACTCGCGTCCGCACCATTCGGCTTTGCCGTACTGACGGTCACGCGTCGTTCCCGCGGTGTTCATCACTATCGCCCGCCGGGTACCCGTGAGCCTGTTAAAAAGAGTCGATTTCCCGACATTGGGACGACCCACTATCGCTACAATATTTGCCATAGTTTTATAGTATTTTGTTGTTATTTACAATTTCCGCAGCCTTTGTCGCAGCTCTCGCAGCCGCCATCTCCGCAATGACCTCCACCGCAGCCTCCACAGCCGTGTCTGGGGTTACGTATGGCTTTGAGTTCGCCTTCCGTCACGTCGCGGATCTCTAAGATCTCGCCCTTGAAGTGCAGGTCCTCGCCGGCGTACGGGTGGTTGAGGTCGATTGTCACTTTGTCCTCTGTGATCTCGCATACCTGCGCCTTGACAATCTGACCATCGACAGTGTTCATCGGCACGATTGCACCGACGTACACGCGCTCTTCGTCAAACTCACCATCGCCGTTGAAGAACATCGTCTTCGGCAGTTCCATGACACCTTCTTCGAGGTACTCACCGTAGGCGTCAGCGGCTTTGAGCACGAAGTCAAAATGCTCGCCGGCCTTTTTGCCTGCCATGGCTGCCTCAAACGCCGGAAGCATCATTCCTTCGCCGTGACACCATACTAACGGAGTCTCCGCAGTCGCTTTCTCCATCAATTCTTCTTTGCCATCTTCGCCGGCTATATACAGCTCGTACGTGGCTTTTACTACTTTCAGGTTTTCTACCACCATGATACTCTACTATTTGTTGATTGATTACTGTTTTTATCGTATTTGAGGTCCGCGAGCATCGACGCGTTCACGCCTATGTGGAACGTATAGCTCTTGAACGGACCTATCGGGTTGATACTTGCCGTCATGTTCCAGCAGTGCAGGTCGCGGCTGATGTTAAACGTGCAGGCTGTTACTTTCTTGTATTCGAAGTTGTACGTCATGTTCGCGCTCACTTTCCATCCTTGTCCAAGGCCGATGTTACCGCTCATGGTCAGGCTGTGTGTGAACTTCATCTTATAGTACATCTTCTCGTAGTCAAACTGATTGCCCGGGGCGTAAGCAAGCGAGTAACTGAGCGACACGCTCCACGGGAAATCGGTCATCACGTAGCCGTCATCGACTTCCTCGTTTTTCTTCTCCCGTTTGGCGTTGCGGTCCATACCTTCGCCGTCTTTCTCCACCGCTGCGAGATCGCCATCCGCTTCGTTCTCCGGTTCGTCTTTGGTCTTACGGCCTTCTAACTTGTCCTTCCATTTCTTGATCGTCTGGTTGGAGATCGAGTAACTGAAACTCCATCGCAGTCCGTCCCAATGAGGGAATCGGCCGTGGTGCCAGTATTGCTTGTTGGTCCGTACCGGTGTCCCGAGTGAATTCAACTCATACATGTACGGATCCAAGTGCGTACTCACGTTCAGGCTGTAGTTGTTCAGATACGGAAATTTCAGACGCAGGTTCACCGTGAATTGATTCCAATTCATACTATCCGCCGCGAAGTTATAACCGCCGTTGACAGAGAAGTTATCAATCAGGCTGATGACCTTGAACGGTTGTTTGCCCGTTGTGTCTTTACTGTTTACTACCTTCATCTCCAAGTTGTTCGCCAACCCGAAATTGAGGGAGGCGGACATACCTTGCGACGCGTTGCCGTAAGGGCTGCCTTGGAATCGTGAATAAGTCTGATGCACCACTTCTCCTGTCGGAACTTTCCGTCCCTCGGCATCCAGACTGTCCCGGTAATAAACCGGCTCATCGTAGCTGCCGTAATACCCCCAGAACGACTTGCCGAAATCCGGGTGGTAGCTGATACTCAGCGTCGGAGTCATTACATGGCGGAATTTCTCCACTTTGCTGTTCGGGAACAACTTCTTCAGCGGCGTGAAGAATCCGTAGATCTTCGTGCTGAAACTCAGTCCCACATCGAAGTCAAACACGTTATAGAAGCCTGTGGTGGTGTCCGTCGCCATCTTCTGCGCCTCGTCGTCCCAATGACGGTCGGTACGCATGAAATACATTCGGTCACGCAGGTTGATGTTCGGCGTGATATTCAGGTATTTGAGTACCGTGAAGCTCGCGTTGATCGGGATAGAGTGGTTCAGACCCGTTTGCCAGTCCCGCAGGAAATCCGACGTCAGGAAGTCTTTCTCTTTGATGCTGTTGATCGCTATCTTGCCGTTTCCGGAATAACTCATTTTGATCTTCTCGTACCATTGTTCCTTGCCGCCCACTTTGCCTTTGCGTTTGAGGGTCGCCTGCCGCCATAGTTTGAAGGGGTAAACACTACTCATGCTCACCGTCAGCTGTGGAGCGGTTAACGAGATTGTCGAGTCGCTTGTGCGTTGCGTCAGACTCGCACTCATGCTCAGATTCCACGGACTGTCCGGGAAACGCTGCGTATAGTTGATCGTACTGCTCTTCGTGTTCTCCGAATACAGGTTCGGGTTGTAGTAACTGTTGACATTACTGCGGTTATAACCGCTCGTTGCAAAGTTCACACTCGCCGAGAAAGTGCAGTACGGATTTGCTTTCGCGTCCTGGCTGTGCGTCCATTGTACGCTGAAGTTTTTCCTCGTAGCGTAGTCCGGCATGCCTTTCTCACTCGTCACGTCGTTGCGGTAGTTGATACTCAGATTGCCCGAGAAATGGTACCGCCACACGTATTTGCTTTTCGCTCGTACCGCCCATGTACCGCGGCTGTAGATATCTCCCGTGACTTCCAGATCCGCATAATCCGAAAGCGCAAAATAGTATCCGAAATTGCTTAGATACAATCCTCTCGAGTAGTCATCGCCGAAAGTCGGCATGATGATTCCGCTGGAGTAGGTGTTTGTGAACGGGAAGAAGCCGAACGGGATCGCTAACGGCAGCGGTACATCGCCCACCACCATATATGCCGGTCCGGTTGCAATATAACTGCCCGGTTTGACTTTCGCTTTGGTCATCTTCAGGTAGAAATGCGGGTGCTCATGGTTGTCGCAAGTCGTGTATTGACCACCGGCCATCATCATCTCATCGCCCTCTACTTTCTTGGTCTTGTCCGCGATGATGTACCCCTCGCCTTGCTGCGTTACCACATGGCGGATGTAACCTTTCTGCGTCTTGATGTTATAGGTAATCTCGTTCGTCTCATAACTGTCTTTGCCGTCTTTGAAAACAGGCTTGCCTTTCCATTCGTACTCCAGACTATCGTAAACGCCCCTCGCATAAATAAGACTCGAATCGATATTCATGCGTATATAATCGGACGTGAGCTCCATCTTCTCGTATTTGAGTTCTCCCTTTCCGTGCAGATAAGCCGTTCCGTTCGCCATCATCACCATCGAGTCCGATGACTGATAGTGTACGGGCGCCGAGAGCGCACTCTTCTTTTTCACCTCCTGCGGCTTGGCTATACTATCCGCCGCCACACTATCCGTTGCTATACTATCCGCCGCTAATGTGTCCCGCGCAACGTATATACTGTCTTCCGCCCACGCCGCTGTGAAGCAGAGTAGGAGGCTCAAAATCCATATATATACACGTACGCGCACTATACCGCAAATTAAAAACGGCTGCAAAGGTACAACTTTTTTTTGACATACGCAAGCGCGCACGTATTTTTCTTAATTTTTTTTGGTTAAATGAAAGAGAAAGAGTTTGTCTTTTGCTTGAAGATGTATCAAAAAGTATATATACTGCGTATATATAGTAAATGTGGCTAAAATGACAAAATATAGGGTTTATCCTATGGTGATCCTATGGTCATCTTATGGTGATCCTATGGTGAGGGTCTTATTAGGGGTACAGAAGATACACAAAAAGATGTTTTGTTTCTAAAAAATGTACAAAATCTTGCATATATGCAATTTTTTTTGTATCTTTGCACCAAATTTTAAATCTATGACCGTTCAGGAATATATTGCGGCTCATCGTGAGCGATTTATGGAAGAGTGGGGAAGCCTCATTCGGATTCCTTCTGTTAGTTGTCAGGCGGAACACAAAGCGGATATGCGGCGTTGTGCGGAAAGGTGGAGAGAATTGTTACTGGAAGCCGGTTGCCAAAAGGCAGAGATATTAGCCCCCCAACCCCCTAAAGGGGGAGGAGAAGCGGGCAATCCGTTCGTGTACGCTGAATATATCTGTCAGCGAAGCGGTCTGTCAGGCGGAGCCGGTCTGTGTTCTGTTAGCGAAGCGGTCTGTGTCCCTACCGTACTTGTTTACGCGCACTATGATGTGATGCCGGTGGAACCGGTGGAGGAATGGAGGACGGATCCGTGGGAGCCGAGTGTGCGTGAAGGACGGCTTTATGCGCGTGGAGCGGATGATGACAAAGGTCAGGCGATGATTCAGGCGAAGGCGTTTGAGTACATGGTCAAGAGCGGTCAGATGGGATGTAACGTCAAGTTTATTTTTGAAGGCGAGGAAGAGATCGGTTCGCCGTCTTTGGAGGCGTTTTTGGAGGAACATAAGGAGCTGCTGAAGGCGGATATTATCTTGGTTTCCGACACGTCGATGATCGGCAAAGAGACACCTTCTATCACCACGGGTCTGCGTGGTCTGGCATATTGGCAGATAGAGGTGGACGGACCGAACAGAGACCTGCATTCCGGTCATTTCGGCGGCGCGGTCAAGAACCCTATCAATGCCCTTTGTGAGATGCTCTCGAAGGTGGTGGACGAGCAGGGAAAGATCACTATCCCGGGCTTTTACGATGACGTGCTGCCGATCCCTGAAGAGGAGCGTAAGATGATTGCGCAGATTCCTTTTGACCAGCAGAAATACAACAAGGCGATCGGCGTAGAGGAGGTGTTCGGCGAAGCGGGCTACTCGACGCTTGAGCGCAACAGTTGCCGTCCGTCGTTTGATATCTGCGGCATCTGGGGAGGTTATACAGGCGAAGGAAGCAAGACCGTGCTGCCGGGCAAGGCGTTTGCGAAGGTCTCCTGCCGCCTTGTGGCGAACCAAGACCACGAGAAGATCTCGCGCGCGTTTGTGAAATATATGGAGTCGCTTGCGCCGAAGAGTGTGCGGATCAAAGTAACTCCTATGCATGGCGGTCAGGGCTATTTCTGCCCGATAGATATTCCTGCTTATAAAGCGGCGGAGAAGGGCTTTGAGAAAGCGTTCGGCGTCCGTCCGTTGGCAGCCCGCCGCGGAGGATCGATTCCTATTATTGCTGCTTTTGAGCAGATTCTCGGTTGTAAGACCATCCTCATGGGCTTTGGCTTGGAGCAGAACGCCATTCATTCGCCCAACGAGAGTATGGATTTAGAGGTCTGGGAGAAAGGAATTATTGCCGTTTCGGAGTTTTACAAGAATTACAGCGAACATCATTAATAACCATATAATATTCATTATTCATGAAGCGTTCACTTATTTTACTCTTATCCGTGCTTTCCGCACAGTTGTTTTACGCCGCTCTCCGAACCCCGGAAGAAGCCGTCTCCATCGCCCGACGTACTTCAGCTCTCCGTGCTCCGGCCCGTCAAGGAAGTACTCCGGTCCCGTGTGAGATTATCAGCCGTTCGGATGCGTGGTATGCAATCAACGCGGGTAACAGTTTTGTGATTGTCTCAGCGGATGACGCGATGCCGGAAGTGCTGGGATTCAGTCCCAATGGAGCATTGACGGCAGAGAGTATGCCGCCGGCTTTGAAGGCTTGGCTGGAGGACTACAACACGCATCCTGTTTACCTCAGCAAGGCAGAAGATGAATGTGCTCCGTTGGTTCCTTGTCATTGGAACCAGGGTACACCGTTCAATAATATGGTTCCTACTTATGACGGCACGAACCATTGTGTGACCGGCTGTACCGCAACGGCTATGGCGCAAATCATGTACACCCATCGCTATCCTGCACAAGGAACTGGCAGCCATAGTTACAACTGGACCTGTGAGGAAAATCCTGCATATAGCCGGACGCTTTTTGCCGATTTTGGCAACACAACCTATAACTGGAATCAGATGCTGGACAGTTATCGCTATTATTCCGATTATACGCCGGAGCAGGCTCAGGAAGTAGCGCAACTCATGTACCATTGCGGTGTAGCCATCGAAATGGAATATGGAGCCAGCGGCAGTAGCGGAGCGAATGTAATGGTTATGAAAGGGTTGATGAATTACTTCGGTTACGACCATAATATCCGCATCTTGCCCAAATCGATGTACGAAATAGAATACATAGCCGACGAGCTCCGTAATGAACTGCGCGGAGGTCGTCCTGTGTTTGTCAGCGGAAGAGGAGCCGGCGGCGGCCATGCATTCCTGTGCGACGGATTCAGCGCCAACGGCTATTTCCACTTCAACTGGGGTTGGGGCGGTCTTGGTGACGGAGATTATCTGCTCACGGGATTGAATCCGACGGATCAAGGCATAGGTGCAAACGACCTCGGAGATTACAACTCGAATGTCTCATTCTCTATCGGAATACAGCCATCGACGGGCTCCACGGACACTGTCCATCAGATGTCGGTAGCCCAGATAGAGTTGCCGGAGACTCAGGCAGACCGTTCAGAAACGGTTACTGTAAAACTGGTAACAATCAAGAATGAGGGATTGCATGATTTTAACGGAGAGTACAGCGTCGGAATCCTGTCTCCGACTTCGGACGTGATAGAGGCCGTTGTTTCCGGCACAGCGGGATACTCGTTGCCAGCCAGTTATTACTTCTCCTCTCCTATGCCTTTTTACTGCACTTTCCCGAACACGATCCCCAATGGTACGTACCGTCTGTGCGGACTGTTCCGAGCCAACGGCAATGCATCATGGCAGATCATGCAGGAATCCGGCGGCAAGCATCTGACGACCGTCACCCTCACTTCATCGCAAGTAACCTTCCAGATTCCGGAGTTGGAGTCTCCGATAGAAATGGCGACGGACAGTATTACGTGTTCGCAAATGCAAATATCCCGTAACGGGCAATGGAGTGTAACCGCTCATCGTGTGATGAATGTGGGAGAAGAAACCTTCTCCGGTCAGTTAGGCGTGCTGCTTCTTGACCCGGCTACGAGTGAAGTGGTGTCTGTGTTAGGAGTCCGTTCTGCGTCGGTGAGCCTGCCGGTGAACAACTATTTTGTTTCGCCGATAACCATTTCCAATGTATCCGTTCCGGCAAATGTCACGTCCGGTTCGTATCTCCTTGCTTTTGGTCACCACCATGTATATTGCCAATGGAAACCGCTCCAGTTGGCGTCCGGAAGTACCGGAAAGGCGTTCCTGTCGGTTCAGGTAAGCGACACGCAGATACAAATCTCCGAAGTTGCTACCGGTATAGCTGACGTGGTCACCGATGCGGATCTTCTTCTTGACCCGCAGACGGTTGTCTATACGGTCTCCGGTGTCCGGTTAAAAGCGGCAAACGGTTTGCCGTCCGGCGTATATATCCTTGTTCGCAACGGACTGTCCCGTAAAATTGTTATTCCTTAATCTATAACCCTATAAAACATGTTAGAATACGTAAATCGAAAGAATTCCGATTGTTATAAATGGGATTCGGAATGTGCGGAGGGCTGTCTGCCCTTGTGGATTGCAGATATGGATTTCGCGGCAGCCAAGCCTATCCGCGAAGCCATGCAGCGGCGTTTGGATCACGGGGTGTTTGGTTATTCCATCGTTCCGCAAGCCAATTATGATGCGGTAGCTCATTGGTTCAGCCGGAGACACGGATGGAAAGGAATCAACCGCGACAATCTCCTTTATGCGACGGCGGTTGTACCGGCTATCTCAGCGATTTTTGCAGCTTTGCAGGCGAGGAAGAAAGAAGAGAAGAAATGTTGCGAGAAACTGCGTGTGTTGACTTTCACGCCGGCGTATAACTGCTTCTTCTCTTGTATAGAAAACATGGGCTGCGAGCTCGTTCCTTCGCCATTAGTGCTGCGCGACAACCGCTTTGAGATCGACTGGGAGGATGTGGCACAGAAGGCGCAGCACGCAGATGTCTTCCTGCTTTGTAACCCTCATAACCCCACGGGGCGCGTGTGGACGAAAGAGGAGTTGGAGCGTCTGGCAGCAATCATGCGCCGTGAGCATTTGTTCGTTCTCTCCGATGAGATCCATTGTGAGTTTGCTTTTCCGGGGCATCAATATACACCGTTTGCGACGATCGTCATTGATGATACGGATTTCTGCGTGTGTACGTCGGCTTCGAAAGCGTTTAATATCGCCGGTCTCTTGTGCGCGAACATCTATGTGCCGAACAAACAACTCTTCGAGCAGATCAACCACGCGCTGGAGATTCACGAAGTGAACGGACTCAATCCGTTTGGTCTGGTAGCGCAAGTAGCGGCGTATAACGAGTCGGAGAAATGGCTCGATGAGCTGAACGAATATGTCTATGGCAATTATTGTTACCTGCGCGATTTTCTGCATGAGGAACTGCCGCAGTTGCTTATTCACGAGACCGAAGGAACATACTTGGCTTGGGTGAATATAGCGGCTTTGGGCATGCCGGCAGAGCAGTTCTGCTGCCGTCTGGCGAAAGAGGCGCACGTCCTCTTCAACCCGTCGGAGATGTACGGCGGCGAGCACTATGTTCGCATCAATCTGGCGACGTCCCGTGAGGTTCTGTCCGAAGCCATGAACAGGCTCAAGAAATTTATTGCTGAATTATGAAAATAGCTATTATCGGCGCCGGGAGTGTGGGAACGAATCTTCACCATGCTTTTGCGCTCAAAGGTGTCCAAACCGAACTCGTTCATGCACGGCCTCTGACGGATGAAAAGACTTCTGAAGAAGCGATAAAACAACTGCCGGCGGCGGATGTCTATATCTATACGGTAGCGGATCATGCCTTGCGGGAGGTGGTGGCGGTCGTTCATGCGCCGAAAGCGCTTCATCTGCACACTTCCGGAACGATGCCTATTGAGGTCTTTGGAGAGGATAAGCCTCACGCGGGTGTGTTTTATTTCCTGCAGTCTTTCAGCCGGACGAAGCTGATAGACGAGTGGAGTAGTATTCCTTGTTTTATCGAGGGAAAGAACATCGACGACATAGCGGCTATTTACTCTTTGGCGCAAGTGCTGACGAGTCGTATTTACGAAGCAAACCAGCACGATCGCGAGCGGTTGCACATCGCCGGAGTGTTCTCCAATAACTATACGAACCTCATGTACCGCATTGCGGCGGAGATCTTGCAAGACACGCATATCCCGTTTGAGGCGCTCCTTCCGCTGATTGATAACACGGCGGCGAAAGTGCATTTCATGGCCCCAAAAGATGCGCAGACAGGCCCCGCGCAGCGCGGAGACCAGGCGGTCATGAATCATCAATGGGAGATACTCAAGGCTACACCTTATGCTGAATTGTATCGAGCGCTCGCAGCGTTAATCGGGAAAGGGCGAAGTCATCCAGATCGTCCCAACGAATAAGAATAGTGCCGGGTATCTCCGGCATTTTTTGTACCTTGTGAATAATAAAGCGCGCGTGAATACGCTGGTGCGAGAGGACGTGCGTCAACTCACAGACCGGCTTCGCCTGACGGAGTACAGACCACTCTGTTGACAGACCGCTTTCGCTGACAGATTCCTCGCAGGGAAATTCATAGAGATGGTACCAGATGTCTTTGGGATTCTCGCGCTTCCGGATAAGGGTCTTGTCTCCTTGTATATATATGTGGTACGTGAACCATCTGTCGCGCACTTTGGGACGAGGTTTGCGAACGGGCAGTAACTCTGCTGTCCCGTGCGCGTGTCCCATGCAGATATCCGCTAAGGGGCAAGCCTCACACGCATCGCCCAAGGCCGGCGTGCAGTACAGCGCACCAAACTCCATGATAGCGGAGTTGAAAAGTCTGGGATTGTCCCGGTCTAAGAGTTGTTCAATACGCTTGTGGAAGAGTTTCTTGCCTGCGGTTGTGTCAAAGGCTTCGTCTATATCCATGAGCCGTGCTACCACCCGATAGACGTTTCCATCCATCGCCGGGTAAGGAAGATTGTAGGCAAAGGAAGCAATCGCGCCGGCGGTGTAGTCGCCTATGCCGGGCAAAGCACGGATCTCCTCAAAAGTATGAGGAAAAGAGTGACTTTCCACTATCATCTGCGCGGCCTTATGGAGGTTACGCGCACGGCTGTAATAACCGAGTCCCTGCCATTCCCGCAATACTTCCTCTTCTTTCGCCGCCGCCAGATCTTCTACCTTTGGCCAACGAGCGATGAATCGCAGGTAGTATTCCATGCCTTGCGCCACACGCGTCTGTTGCAAAATGACTTCGCTCAACCATATATAATAAGGGTCCTCCGTCTCACGCCACGGCAAGACACGGCGAGAACTCTCATACCATGCGTATAAACGCTTATATATTAGCGATTTGTCCTGCATTTTGCCCAATTTTTTAATCAAAATATCAAAATCGAGCACAAAAATACAAAAAAATTTGCACATGTCAAAATATTTTAGTAATTTTGCCACGTTTTTCGGATTTTTGAAACGAATAAAGCAAAATACATATATGACTAAAGCACAACTTATTACCGAAATCGCCATCTCTACGGGCTTCGATAAGACGACAATCAGTACGATCGTAGAGAGTTATATGAGCCAAGTAAAGAAATGTATGTCTAATGGCGAGAATGTGTACCTCCGTGGTTTCGGAACCTTTGAACTGAAGGCCCGTAAGGAGAAAGTGGCCCGCAATATTACCCGCCGTTCCACGGTGATTGTTCCTGCACACAGCGTACCGGTCTTCAAACCTGCCAAGGAGTTTAAGTCGGTTGTTGAGAACGCTAAACCGGCAGGCAAAAGAGCAAGAAAGAAATAACATTATAGTAACAATTTAATTATTAAACAATTATGCCAAACGGAAAGAAGCATAAGAGACACAAGATGTCTACGCATAAACGCAAAAAACGTCTGCGTAAGAATCGTCATAAGCATAAGTAATTGACGATTGCTGTTTCAGCTTTGTGGCGCTAAACTTGCTCTGGTGTGAGTGAGTTTGCCACAAGGCTTTTTTATTTATTTTTTAATCCTTTCAAGTATGAAAAGTGAATTGATTGTGGACGTACAGCCGCAAGAGATCGCTATCGCGCTGACGGAGGATGACCGCCTGCAGGAGGTGAACCGTGAGAAACGGAATCAGGATAACTTCGCTGTGGGGAATATCTACTACGGTAGAGTGAAAAAGGTCATGCCGGCGCTGAATGCAGTCTTCGTGGATGTAGGTCATGAGAAAGAAGCTTTTCTGCACTATTTGGACTTAGGTTCTCAGTTTCGTACGTTGCAAACGTTCGTCACCAAAGCTGTTTCCGACCGCCGCAAGATGCCGATTGTCACCAAGACGCAGCGGCAACCGGAAGTAGGCAAAGAAGGACAAATAGCGGATGTACTCAAAGTAGGCGATACACTGCTGGTTCAGGTCTCCAAGGAACCCATAAACACCAAGGGACCGCGTCTGACCGCAGAGATCTCAATCGCCGGACGGAATATCGTCCTCATCCCCTTTGCCGACGGCGTAATGGTGTCGCAGAAGATTAAACGCGAGGCGGAACGCCAGCGTTTGAAACAACTGTTGCTCTCAATCAAGCCTGCGGGCTTCGGAATCATCGTCCGCACGGTAGCGGAGGATAAGAGAGCAGCCGAACTGGATAGTGAGTTGCGATTGTTAATGGAGAGATGGCAACAGACCATCAAATCTCTCCAGCAGAAAGAACCCGTAAGCCTTGTCAGTGAAGAGATGGGTCGTACCCTCGGTATCATCCGCGACGTACTCAGCCCGGATTTCACATCTATTCAGGTCAACGACAAGGACATCTACGAGGACGTGCGCAATTATCTGGAGCTGATTGCTCCCGAGAGCGCGAAGATCGTCAAACTCTACAAAGGCGAACAACCTATCTTCGACCATTTCGACATTACCCGCCAGATGAAGACGGGGCTCGGCAGGACGGTCGGTTTTAAGCATGGGGGGTACCTCATCATCGATAAGACCGAAGCACTGTTCTCCATTGATGTCAACTCCGGCAGCAAGAAGATCTATGAGGACCAAGAGGAGAATGCGTACCAGTTTAACATGCTGGCAGCGGATGAGTTGGTTCACCAACTGCGGCTCCGCGATATAGGAGGCATCATCATCGTCGATTTCATCGACATGGACTCCAAGGAGCACCAGCAGCAACTCTATGACTACGTGCGCAAACTGATGGACCGCGATCGCGCGAAACATAACGTCCTGCCGCTGAGCAAGTTCGGCCTCATGCAGATCACGCGCCAACGTGTCCGTCCAGCCGTGGAGATGCCTGTTGAAGAGGTTTGTCCGACCTGTATGGGTAAAGGGAAAATCCAGGCCTCTCTCCTGTTTACGGATAAGATTGCCGAAGAATGCGAACAAGAGTACGAGAAGCATGGCAGAGGTCTGAAGTTACATCTTCATCCCTTTATATATGCCTATGTCACAAAAGGGTGGTGGAAATCCTTGGCCTTCCAGTGGCGTACCAAATACGGCATCAAGGTCGTGGAAAATCAATCGCTCGGAATGCTCGAGACGCGATTTATTGCAGAAAAGTAAGAAAAAAGCCCGCAACGCTGCGGGCTTTTTCTGTTTTTATTCCTCTATCTCTTCTACTTCGGCTCCCGGGATGTAGCGTTTGAGCACTCGCGCTACGCCGGTGGTCCATGAGTTGATGGAATCGCTGTCCATCTGCAGGCCGCTGATCATGTGTACCACTTGGTCAATCGGCATGCCGTACCGCAGCACGCCGGAGATGAGTTTGGCATAATTCCAGAACTCGCGGTCGAACTTATAACTCAGTCCTTCTACGGTCGTCTTGAAGCCGCGGGTGTTGACAAACTGGAAATCATACCGGTGGTGGCCGTCTTCTTTGGGCACCTTGATAATCTTCCCTTTTGTCACGGATTTGGGCAAGGCGATACCCATCTCATCGTCCGCCAGGCCGGTGAAGATCTCGTACGGATGGCCGTCTTTCAGGCCCACGAAGGCGATCCATTTGTCTTTCTGGTTCTGGAACCGCACGACGTCGCATTCCAACTCTGTAGGGCGCTTCAAGGGCGCAGATTCGATTTGTTCCATATTATAATATTGTGATTTTTGCAGAGCAAGAGGTCTCGCCGTGCGGGTTCTTCTGTTGGTACTGTACGCCGTCTTCCGTGACGAGATAGAGTGTCTGCAGCTCCTCGCCCAGCATGGCTTCCTTCTGGTAGTTGATGTCGAGGCGCACTTTCTTGCCGTAATACGCCGGCAGATAGGCATCGGTCATCGCCTGCAGGTATCGGCACGAGTTGCAATGCCCGTTGTAGTCGATATCCGAATAAACGACTTTATGCGGCACGCAGCCTGTCGGTTCGGGGATAGTGGTCATGCGGATGCGGTTCATCTCAATCACCTCGCCGTCCACGCAACCCTCAAACATCGGGTCGTCGAAGATATTCACAATCTCGCGTTTTGCCAGATCCAGTACTGCCCAGACGGACTTGCATTGCCCGATGAGTTTATCGCCGCTGTAGATCCGGAAATCACGGGTGCTCAGCATATGTGCGTTGCTCTCGATCCAGGTCTCGAATCGTACCTTCTCACAATGCGTCGGCAGTTCATACATCTCTACCGACAGCCGCGTGAGAATCCATGTCAGCCCTTTCGGGTGGAGGTTAGCGATGCCGAATCCCAGTTCATCCGCTACCGTTCCTGCTACCTCCAGCAGGTAGTTCTCGAGGTTAAACAGACGCAGCTTCTTCTCGCCGTCCACCTCCTGGTACTTAATCTCGTATTCGTAATTGTATTTCATTCTCTTTCGTTATTCCGTAATTACGTAAGCCCGTTATTTCGTTATTCTTTCAGCCATCTATCCAGCCAGCCGCGGAACTCGCGCTGCCAGAGGATGCCGTTCTGGGGTTTGAGGACCCAGTGGTTCTCGTCCGGGAAGATCAGCAGCTCTGCCGGCACGCCGCGCATCTTGGCGGCATCGAAGGCTGCCATGGCTTGGTTGGCGAGAATGCGGTAGTCTTTCTCGCCGTGGATACAGAGAATCGGCGTGTCCCATTTATCGACGAATTTATGCGGGCTGTTCTCAAACGTGCGCTGCGCAATCTTATTGTCTTTGTCCCAATAAGCGCCTCCCATATCCCAGTTGGCGAACCATTTCTCTTCGGTCTCGAGGTATTGCATCTCGAGGTTGAAGATGCCGTCGTGCGCGATGAAGGCTTTGAATCGTCCGTCGTGGTGGCCTGCGATCCAATACACGCTGAATCCGCCGAAGGACGCACCCACGCATCCTAAATGCTCTTTATCGACGTACGGCTCCGTGCAGAACTCGTCAATCGCCGTGAAGTAATCCTTCATACACTGGCCTCCGTAGTCGCCGGAGATCTCTTCATTCCACTCCTTGCCGAATCCCGGCAGACCGCGGCGGTTGGGTGCTACGATGATGTAATCGCCTGCACTCATCATCATAAAGTTCCAACGGAACGACCAGAACTGGCTTACGGGGCTTTGCGGACCGCCCTCGCAGTAGAGGATCGTCGGGTATTTCTTTGCCGGATCGAAATGCGGCGGGTAGATGATCCATGTCAGCATGTCTTTGCCGTCCGTCGTCTTCTGCCATCTGGGCACTACTGTCGAGCGCTCGATCTGCTCATAAATATTGTCGTTCTCGTGGGTCAACTGCTCTAACGCGCCCTCTTTGCGGATGTCGAGGTGGTAGATCTCGTTCGCCTGACGCATCGAGTGACCTAAGATATACGCCTGGTAATCCGCTACGTCACCCAGACCGAGGTCGTGCTGGCCTTCCGTCAGCTTGCTGGTCCAGCCGTCCAGCGTCACGCGGTAGAGTTGTACGGTAGCCTGTTTGCAAGCGGTAAAGACGAGCGAAGTGTCGTCCAACCATTTGTATTCATCTACGTTGGTGTCCATCGCACGGCTGAGGAAACGTTTCTCGCCGGTCTCCAGACTCAACGCCATGAGGCGGTTTTCGTCGCTCTCATAGCCGTCGCGCTCCATGGACTGCCAAGCGATCCATTTGCCGTTCGGCGAATAAGACGGATTCGTGTCGTAGCCCTTGTTGTCGGAGGTAATATTCTTGTGCGCACGCGTACGTATATCAAATAGGTATATATCGCTGTTGGTCGAAATGGCGTAGTCGAGTCCCGTTTTCTTGCGGCAGGTATAAGCGATCTCCTCGTTGTTCGGGTTCCATGCCAGCTGCTCGATGCCGCCGAAAGGCTTCATCGGACTCTCAAAAGCCGTTCCTTCAAGGATATTGAATCCCTCGCCTAACTTGGCGGATTTCATCCGTTCGCCCTCGCCGTAGTACTCGGTCTGCAGCTCATAGACAAACGGCTGCGGAGCTGTCTCCGTCCATTCGTCCCAGTGTTTGTACATCAGATCCTCGTGCATATGACCCGTTGCCAGAGGCAGATCAGGATACTTATCCGCGGTCGTGGGAACGGTCTTTACTTGCTTGACGAGGATGATCTTGTCGCGCATCGGGGAGAGCAGAAAACCTTCGGTGTCATTTGTGCCCTCGACCTCCACTTCCTCTTTGTCGCGGCGGATATAGAGTTTGCCGCCTTTGAGGTACGCTAACGCACCGCTATTACCGAACCACGCCGGCTCTGAACCTACAAACTCATCAACGACTTGCATATTCTCGAACGGGTTGCAGATGCGGATCCATGTGGTGGAGCGGTTCACCTCTACGGAATAATAGCTCACGGTGTACGCGAGCAGACCAGTCTCAATGTCGCTTTTCACACTACCGATGCGACCCATCGCCCATAATCCTTCCGGCGTCAGACGACCGCCTTCAATCGTAATCTGAGGTTTCGTAATGGGAGCCTTCTCTTCTTCTGCTTTTTGGCAACTTGCGCCAACTAACGCCATCAATGCCATACTGAAAATTGCTAATTTCTTCATTGTTGTTAAGAAAATTTGTGCAAAATTAGTGAAAAATTTCTTTTTATGCAAATAAATGCGATTATTTTTCACTAAATTTTGCATATCTGCAATTTTTTTAGTAATTTTGTGCCAAAATTTTTTGTACGTATGAAGATTCAGTTCTTAGGCGCTACTCGCGAAGTAACGGGCAGTAAACATCTGATTACTACCGATTCGGGACATACCATTCTTTTGGATTGCGGTATGTACCAAGGTAAAGGAATGGAGACCGATGCAGCCAACCGCGATTTGGGATTTGATCCCAAGAAACTCGATTGTGTCGTGCTCTCCCATGCGCATATCGATCATTCGGGACTCATCCCGTATATCTACAAAATGGGTTTCCGCGGGGATATATACTGCACGCCGGCGACGCGCGATCTATGTGCACTCATGCTTGCCGACACGGCTTTTATTCAGGAGCAGGATGTCCGTACGTATAACAAGAAGATCGACCGCCAACACCCGCATAAGGAGAAGGGCAAGACCTATAAGATTGAACCTCTGTACTCCCAGCGTGAGGTGGAGCAGGTGATGCGGCATTTTGTGACGTATAGTTACGACCGCCGTTTCCGTTTGTTTGACGACGTGTTGCTGACTTTCACCAACTCCGGTCACATGCTCGGCGGTGCCATCTGCTCGCTGGAGATATATGAAGAAAGCCGTTGGAAACGCTTGGCTTACACCGGTGACATCGGCCGTAAACACTGTCATATTCTGCCTTCGCCGCAACTCTTCCCGCAATGCGATTACCTCATCTGCGAATCGACCTACGGCGACCGTCTGCATGAGGAAGAAGAAGTGACGGAGGAGCAACTCTTAGGCGTCGTTGAGGATACCTGTGTCTATCGCAAAGGCCAGCTGCTGATCCCGTCTTTCTCGGTCGGCAGAACCCAGGAGATCGTCTATGTCCTCAACAAACTCTATAACGACGGTCGTCTGCCGCAAATCCCCGTCTATGTGGACTCGCCGATGAGTACCAACGCGACCCAGATCTTCCGTATGTATCCGGAGGAACTGAGCGAAGAGGTGCGCGACACACTCCGTTTTGACTCCGATCCGTTCGGCTTCAATACTCTGCGGTACATCACCGATATCCGCGAATCCAAGGCGCTCAACCACAAGGACGAACCCTGTATCATCATCTCCGCTTCGGGTATGTTGGAAGCCGGACGCATCAAACACCATGTGGCGAACCACATCTCCGACCCGCGGTGTACGATTCTTATCGTCGGTTATTGCGAACCCACCACGCTCGGCGCACGTATTCAGCAACCGGGTTTACAGTGGATCTCTATCTTCGGTCTCGACCGCAAGATCAAAGCGCAGATCACGAAGATTGAAGGCTTCTCCGGACATGGCGATTACCAAGAGATGATTGATTACCTCACGCGCTCCCTCACGGTCGATCAAGTCCAGCGGACCTTTATCGTCCATGGCGAAGAAACAGCCGCAGAGACATATAAAGCCCACCTCGAAGAGGCAGGCTTTAAGCATGTGAACATCCCTATCAAAGGGGAAATTGTTGAATTGTAGTCGGGTAGGCGAGATTCGAACTCACGACCTCCTGCTCCCAAAGCAGGCATTCTAACCGGGCTGAACTACTACCCGCTCGGCTTCGCAGAGCGGGTAGTAAATCGTTCGAGCGAAGCGAGATAAGAACTACTACCGAGCCCATGCTTATCCGAAAAGCGGGTGCAAAGGTACTGCTTTTTTTTGAATTGACCAAATATTTTGGCAAAAAAGTGAAATATAAAGCGATTTTTATCGATATTGACGATACAATTCTCGACTACGTCCCTTGTTGTCGGGAAGCTTTTGATGCAGCTCTGCCGGAACACCCGGAGCATTTCCGGCTCTTCTTCGACATCGCCGGGCGGCTCTTCTCCGAAGCCAAGCATGGCAAATACACGATTGCGGAAGTGATGGACCTCTATCCGAAGGAGTTTATTGCGGCAATCGGTTATCCGGAGTCGGCGGTAGAACCCTTTACGCACGCTTTTCGCGCCGCATGGGGAAATACCCACACGCTCGTGCCTGAAGCCAAAGAGATGTTGGATGCGCTGCGAGACAAAGGCTATCGGCTCTTTGCGGCATCAAACAGTTTCGGTCATCTGCAACGCAACCGTCTCGAGCGGGCAGGGGTCTTATCGTATTTCGAGGATACGTATATATCCATGGATATCGGTTATGACAAACCCGACATCCGTTTTTTCGAAGAAGCGCTGCGTCGCTGCGGGTTGAAAGCCTCCGAAGTGCTCATGATCGGTGATTCCATGACGACGGATATCGAAGGCGCAAGGAAAGCCGGCATCGATGCACTCTTCTTCGACCGAAGAGGCGGAGCATCGCTCATGGAACTAATCAAAGAACTATAATCCCGTAATCCCAAATAACGAATTATGAACCGGTACACATTAGGAAAAATAGTAAAATTCTTCTTTCATTGGCACTACGACATCCGCGTCACGGGGGAGGAACTGCTGCGCGACAAATCGGTGCATTTGGTTTTGCCGAACCATACGGCGTATGTCGATCCGCTGATTCTTTTCAGCGAGATGTGGTGGCTGCCGATCAGTCCGATGGTGGATGAATTATTCATGCGTAATAAGTTCTACCGGCACATTCTCAACAAAGCTGACGCCATCGAAGTGCCGGATTTGAATAAGAGCGCCATGTCGCGCGAAGAGAGTGTGGCGGAAGCGGAACAACTCAGTCGTATTGCGATTGACAGCCTTGCTGCAGGCAAACAACTCTGTTTCTATCCTTCCGGACACGTGAAGACCATCGATAAAGAGATCATCGGAAACCGCCGTATGGCGTATGAAGTCTGCCGGGAACTGCCTGCAGGCGTGCGCGTGATCCTTTGTAGAATGCGCGGGTTGGAAGGTAGTTATTGGTCCAAGCTCAAACCCAAGAAATGGAAACTGCGCCGTACGGTCACCATACATTTTGAGGACCATACGGATGAGCTGAGAGAGTGGGCGCAGACGATGGACAGAAGGACGTTTAACCGACAATTGGAAAACTGGTACAATGACAACTCAGGAAATTGAATCTCGTGCGCAGAAGGCGCAGGACTTGTTCAAACAGGGATTTAACTGCTCGCAGGCAGTCTTTGCTTCTTGTGCGGATCTGTATGGCATCCACGATGAGCAACTGGCGCTTCGTCTTGCTGCTTCTTTTGGCGGTGGAACGGGAAGGATGCGCATGACGTGTGGTGCTGCCAACGGCATGTTCATGCTCGCAGGCCTGCATAACGGTTCCGCCACGCCGCATGATTCCGAAGGTAAAATGGCGAACTATGCCTTTGTGCAGCAGCTGGCAGGAGAGTTCAAGGCGAAGTATGGAAGCCTTGTTTGCGCAGAATTATTAGGTTTGGCACCGAAACCACAGGAACCCAAGCCCGAAGCGCGCACACCCCAGTACTATGAGAAACGCCCCTGCGTGGAAATGATTGCCCAAGCTGTAAGAATATACTTAGGGACCGCTACGCTGAAGGAATAAAGACCGCTACGCTAAAAGAATAAAGACAAAAATGTATTAGTATGCATAACTTCAGAAAACTCGATATATGGATAGATGGCATTGAACTCGCAGATTCGGTGTATAGCATGACAGAGTTATTTCCTCGTCAGGAAGTATATGGACTTGCTTCGCAGATGCAACGTGCAGCGGTTTCTGTATCGTCCAACATAGCCGAAGGTGCAGGGAAAGATAGTGATGTCGACTTTGCACGGTTTTTAGCGATTGCTTTAGGCTCCCTTTATGAACTTGAGACACAACTGGAGATTGCTTATAGACGTGCTTATCTGACAACTGAGAATTATTATTCGGTTCTTACGCATATCGAGAGCTTACAGAAACGTGTATATAACTTTAGACAACATATAATAAATCCATCATCCGCTACAACTAACTAAAGGTATTATGTCTTTATTCTTTATTCCTTTAGTGAGTGAAACGAACGATCCTTAATCTTTAAAAAATGAGATATTTTTTAGCAATCATCGGCGGCGGCCCGGCGGGTTATACGGCTGCTGAACAAGCTTCAAAAGCAGGCAAAGATGTAGTGCTCTTTGAGCAGAATGCGCTTGGCGGCACGTGTCTGAATGTGGGATGTATTCCGACCAAGTCGCTTTTGTACGGCGCGAAGCAGTATTTTAATGCGACCCACGCGCAGAAATACGGCGTGACGGCAGCCCAGGTGGCGTTTGATTTTGGCGCCATGCAGAAACGCAAGACCATCGTGGTTAGAAAACTTGTTGCGGGAATCAAACAGCGGTTGAATAATGAGCATTGTACGGTGGTCAATGGGGTAGCCGTTGTTATCAGCCGTCAGGATTCAGTGGTTAGTATCGAGTGCAACGGCGAGACGTACGAGGCAGAGAATCTCATGATTTGTACGGGTTCGACGAATTTTGTGCCGCCGATTCCGGGTATCAAGGACAATCCTGCCGTTTGGGATTCGACGGACGCTTTGGCGGCTACAGAACTGCCGAAATCCATCATCATCGTCGGTGGTGGCGTCATCGGTATGGAGTTTGCTACGCTCTATCATGAACTCGGTGTGCCTGTGACGGTCATCGAAGCGATGCCTACTATCCTGCCGAACCTCGATCCCGAAGTGGTACAGATCCTGCTCGATAAATACCGCAAAGCCGGCATCAATATCCTCACGAACACGAAAGTGGAGTCGCTGGACGGCGGCAAAGTGACGGCTAACGGTGAGGTTTATGAGGCGGAGAGAGTGCTGGTAAGCGTCGGCCGCCGCGCTAATCTGCAAGGTCTCGAAGCGCTCAATGAACTTGAGTTGGAGCGCGGAGCAATCAAGATCGATGAGTTTAGCAAGACTAATCTGCCGAACGTTTACGCTTGCGGCGATGTCACGGGAAAGATCATGCTCGCGCATGTCGCTTCGCGTCAAGCCGAAGTGGCGGTAGGTCGCATGTTGAAGGAGATCCCGCTGCAACGCATCGCGTATAATGCCATCCCATCGGTCGTTTATACGAATCCGGAGATCGCGTCCGTAGGTATCACGGAAGTACAGGCGGAGTCGATGTCCATCCCTGTGGAGGTAAAGAAACTGCCGATGACTTTTAGCGGTCGCTTTATGGCAGAGAACGAAGGCGAAACGGGTCTTTGCAAGATGATTGTCGATGCCAAGAACCACTCCGTTCTCGGCGTACATTGTATCGGCAATCCGTGCTCCGAATTCATTTCCGCAGCCTCTTTTGCCGTCCGCAACGGGTACACGGTGCCGGAAATGCAGCAAGTGGTCTTCCCGCACCCCACAGTTAGTGAGATTTTGCACGAGATTTTGTAAAAAATCCCTCGCAACGCAGCGAAAAAGCAAAAAACGGCAGATTTTTAAAAGAATTTGCCGTTTTTATTTGCATATATGCAAAAAATGCACTATCTTTGTACGCTTTTTGAAATGAACGCGCATGTACATGCATTTACATACCATAAAACAGAACATGAAAACACATATTTTTACCTTCCTTGCGCTCTTTCTGTGCGCAAGTATTGCGTGGGCAGATGTTGATTCTTCCACCGACTTAAAGACGTATTATGCTTCTGCAAATACCACCTCCGGCAATCAGCTTCGTCTGGCTTTGCAGAATATTATTGATGGTCATACGGTTGTTTCCTACGGCGATTTGGGAACAATCATGCAGTATTCCGATACGGAAGGAGCGGATGGCCGGCATGTGGTGGATATCTACACCGATTGTAACTTCACCTGTTCGGGTCCTATTACGTGGAAGAGCTCCGGAGATGTCGGTGCGGGAATGAACCGTGAGCACACGGTGCCGCAGAGTTGGTTTGATAAGCAGTCGCCGATGGTCTCGGACGCTTTTCATATCTATCCTACGGATTGCAAAGCCAATAACAACCGCTCGTCGTACCTGTATGGCGAGTTCTCGGGCGCAGGCACATCGTATTCGACTTCCAAATGCCGCGAGACAGGCAAACTCAGTACAGGTACTTCCAATACTATCGCTTCCTATTCCTATAAGGGTCAGACCTATGCGCCGACGGCTACGCATTCCGGCAAGGTCTATGAGCCGGATGATGAGTATAAAGGCGATCTGGCGCGTTCGTATTTCTACATGGCTACGCGCTATGCCGACGTCTGTGCCAACTGGTCCGGCGGAGCTTTTGGTTCGGCGAGAAACGGATTAAACACCTATACGGCGGAGCTGATGCTCAAATGGCATCGCCTGGATCCGGTCTCCGAGAAGGAGTTGATCCGAAACGAGGTCATCTATGGGAATACTACTTATAACAAGAGCAGTAAGAAGCAGCGCAACCGGAATCCGTTTATCGACTACCCGGAGCTGGTGGAGTATATATGGGGCGATATGCAGGGTGTGTCGGTTTCGATCGATGCCCTTGATTCGCCTTACGCCAATGAGTCGCCGACGACCGCGTTTGAGCAGGTGTCGGCTACCGAGAGCGCGCAGAAGATACTTATCAACGGACAATTGTATATCCTTGTAGGCGAGCAGATGTACAACCTGCAAGGGCAACGAATGAAATAAACCACAATCATGAAAAAACACATTCTCTCATTATTCATTGCGGTCGTCGCCTTTTGCGGATTAACGCAGGCGAATGTCGTTACCGGGCAGGCCGCTATCCCGGACGGGTACTACAGCGGCGTGGACGGCAAATCGTCCGCTGAGTCGATTCTCGATGCGCTTTTTGCGAAAATCAAAGACCATACGGTCATTGCCTATGGCGCGTTGGAGGATTATTATGAGCAGACGGATTTTTATTCAGACACCGTGTGGGATATGTATTCCACTTGTCGCTTCACGATGGACGATGCGAATGGCGCACAGAATACGGTCTGCGATGCGTGGAACAAAGAGCACTCTATTCCGCAGTCATGGTTTAACAAGGCGTCGCCTATGAAATCCGACCTCTTCCATGTCTATCCGACCGATGCACGTGTCAATAACTTCCGCAGCAACTTGCCGTATGGCGAAGTGGCAGGTGGTAACGGTGCCGGTTTTCCGGATAACTATCAGAACCACGGTCTCGGCAAGAAAGGTTCGAACACTTTCTCCGGCTATACAGGAACGGTCTTTGAGCCGGCAGATGACTACAAGGGCGATTTCGCGCGCACGTATTTCTATATGGTGGCGCGTTACCGCGATAAGGCGCTGAATGCTTCCGAAGGAAACGCGGTCTTTACGTCCAACAAGACGAACCTGACCGCTTTTGCCAAGAATCTTTTTTTGAAATGGCATCGTCAGGATCCGGTCTCGCAGAAAGAGATCGACCGCAACCAAGCGGTCTATGGCATCCAGCATAACCGTAATCCTTTCATCGATTACCCGGAACTCGCGGAGTATATCTGGGGTAACAGAGTAGGGCAGACCGTTGTTCTGGCTTCCATGACGCCGACCTGCGAAGGCGGTGGAGGTGGAGTAGTGCCGGTTCCGACCGTTAAGCATGGCGTGACTTGGTCGGTCAACGGCGAAGAGATGCAGACCGATTCCGTTCAGGAGAACCGGAAACCGGCATCCTTGCCGGATGAACCTGCTTCGTGTTCGGAGGAGAGCCCTGTCTTCATCGGTTGGACCACCGCGCCTGTCGAGGGCACGCAGGACGATGCGCCGGCGGTCATCTATAAGGCTCTCGCGGACTTCCCTGCGGTAACGGCTGATGTGACTTATTATGCAGTCTTTGCGCAAGCGGTGATGAGCGAAGTGTCACTCCCGACGACGTATTTCTACGACAAGGATAACACCGAAGGATGGACCAATAACGCTCCGTGGAAGAACTCCTACTGGCTGCTTGAATCCGGTACATCTATCGTCTCGCCGCAGATTGATCTGGCGCAACTCGATTCGATCGTCGTGAAGATGCGTACGTATGGCGGCACGCAAAACGACCAGCTGGATATATACGAGGCGGATGGCAAACTGGTTTCCTTGACGGCGACTAAGGGTTCGGCGATGACCGAATATACATGGGTCAACAACCTCTACATCGCCGGTATCTCCACGCTTACGTTCTCTTCCAACTATGGTTCGGGCAAGGGTATCGGCATCCAGTCGATCAAGATCAAAGCCGGTAGTGCGAGTGAGATCTACGTCCGTTACATCACTTCCTGCGGAGGGGCTAAGGAAGCCATCCAGAACTCTGTCACGACACCTCGTGCCACCAAGATCTTCCGCAACGGACAATTGTATATCCTCGTCGGCGAAGAGATGTATAACAGCCTCGGTCAACGGGTAAAATAAATGTCGCGCAGCGACACTAAACTTGCTGAAAGCAAAATAAACTTATATAAACAAATTTATTAATTATGGCAGACAACAAAGTAAACATGTTAGCGGATTTTGCGCCGGTCTCCACGCAAGTGTGGAAGGACAAGATCATCGCTGACCTGAAAGGTGCCGACTTCGACAAGAAGTTGGTATGGCGCACGCCGGAAGGATTCAACGTGCAGCCGTTCTACCGCCGTGAGGACCTCAAAGGCCTGAAGACCACCGTCTCTGCGCCCGGTCAGTTCCCCTACGTCCGCGGTACGCGTACAAACAACGAATGGGCAATCCGCCAGAACATCTGCGCGTGCAAGAACGCACGCAAGGCCAATGCGAAAGCCCTGGAGGTGCTCAACAAAGGTATCACGTCCCTCGGTTTCTGTCTCGACAAAGACAAACTGACGTACAACTTCATCAAAACGCTGCTCAACGGCATTTATGCACCGGCAGTAGCCATCAACTTCTCTATCTGCGCTTGCGCAGCGCCGAAGCTGGCGAACATCCTCGTGCGTTACTACGGCCGCATGGGTTATGACACCAAAGGCCTCATCGGTTCTATCAACGTGGACCCGATCAAGAACATGCTCCTAAAGGGCAAAGCCCTGACCCGTGAGCAGGTATCGGAGAAGATCGCGGAGACCGTCAAAGCAGCCAAGTCGCTGCCGGGTTACCGCGTAGTAGGCGTCAACAGCGTCATCCTCAATAACTCCGGCGCTTATGCTGCCCAGGAGCTCGCGTACGCCCTCGCTTGGGGTGCCGAGTACATGACGATGCTTACCGAGGCAGGAATCCCGAACTACCGCGCCGCGAACGCGATCCGTTTTAACATGGGTATCGGCGGTAACTATTTCATGGAGATTGCTAAGTTCCGCGCAGGCCGTCTGCTGTGGGCAAAGATCGTTGAGGCATACAAGGACCCGATCTTCACCACCGCTCTCCGCAACGCTGCTAAGATGAACGTCTCCGCAGAGACCAGCCGTTTCAACATGACTATCTTCGACGCGTATGTGAACCTGCTTCGTTCGCAGACCGAGACCATGAGTGCGGCGCTCGCAGGTGTGGATGAGATCACCGTTACGCCGTTCGACATCACCTACGAGCGTCCGACGGATTTCTCCGAGCGTATCGCCCGTAACCAACAACTGCTGCTCAAGGAAGAGGCACATTTCGATAAGGTCGTTGACCCCGCAGCGGGTTCGTACTACCTCGAGAACCTGACGGCTTCTATCGCTGCCGAGGCATGGAAGCAGTTCCTCGATATCCAGGAGCGCGGCGGTATGTACCAGCTCGTTTCCGAAGGAAAGGTACAAGAGCACATGGCCTCTAACCTCAAAGCACGTCTCGCGGATGTTGCTAAACGCAAAGAGGTGCTCCTGGGCTCCAACCAGTTCCCGAACTTCACGGAGAAAGCCGGCAAGAAGATCAAAGCCGATGCCGGTGCTTGCAGTAGCATTTGTACGTGCAAGGAATCAAGAGTCAAGAATCAGGAATCAGGACCGAAATGCTCCTGCAATGGTGATAAGTCCTTACTCCTGACTCCTGACTCCTTACTCCCGACGCTGCCAGTTGCCCGTGCTGCCGAAGAGTTCGAGGCACTCCGCTTAGAGACCGAAGCAGCTAAGAAACAGCCGGTTGCGTTCATGCTGACCATCGGTAACCTCGCTATGCGTATCGCGCGTGCGCAGTTCAGTTGTAACTTCCTCGCGTGCGCAGGATATAAGGTCATCGACAACAACGGTTTTGCTACCATCGCTGAAGGAATCAAGGCGGCCCGCAAGGCGAAAGCGGACATCATCGTCCTCTGTTCGTCTGACGACGAGTACGCCGAGCTCGCGCCGAAGGCTTGGAAGAAGCTGCAGGGCAAGAAAGAGCTCTTCATCGTCGCCGGTGCGCCGGCATGCATGGAGGATCTCCAGAAGCTCGGCATCCAGAACTTCATCCACGTCCGTTGCAACGTCCTCGAGACCCTCAAAGCCCTTAATGCACAGTTGTTGAAAAAGTAATTGGTTTTAAGAAAAAAACATTAAAAACACCTTCGTACGTCTGTAGCGTTTGGCAACGCCATGAGTGCCCGCCCAGCCAACCTACTGGTAAGTAAACTTCCCGTAGCTCATCAGAGCGAACCCTCACCGCGAAGCGGTAACAGCCGTCCGAAGGACATAAACACAAAAAAACATTTTGCAATGCAATACACGTTGAAAAGATTAATGGACACGAAGCCGGAGTTGGCGATGCAGTTGAAACAACGCTGCTATGCTATCAATGGTTGCTGCGCGGCAGTTCACCGCGAGTTGGGTCCATTTCTCAACGAGTATATGTATCAGGAAGCGCTACAGATCCTTTTGAACGAGCAACAGATACCTTACCAGCGTGAGTACTACTTCCAAGTGGTCTTTCACGGCAAGCCCATACAGCACAAGCACTTCGTCGATTTCCTGATTAATGATGAGGTCATCGTAGAGTGCAAGGCAGTGGACAAACTGGTAGCGGAGCATCGTCAGCAATTATGGAACTACATGCGCCTAACCGGCAAGCAGATCGGTATTTTGTGGAACTTCGCCCCTCCCACGGACCAAGCAGAACACTACTACTTGGACACTGAGGACGGAATGATGTATATGTTTTAATCAACTAAAAAACAATAAAATAATTCGACACAATGAAAATATTTTTAATAATTTTAGGAGTAATTATAGGGATAATCGTCTTATGGGTTCTTTTAGTAAATGTAACTAATAAGAAAGCAACTAAAATAGCTCGTAATGTAAATCCTTTAGACTGGATTAGTACTAATAGTTTTATGGGATTTCAGTTACTCGACGATTGGGAGTTTACACTATCCAGAATGCATCATCTAGGAATGATATCATCGATGGATTTGGGCGAACAAAAACTCGCATATCAAGCCAGCAAAGAGGAGTTATTTACTTTTAAGTCAACTGTTAACAATCTTAAGAATATTGATCACGTCACATTTGAAATATATAAAGGCAAACTTTGTGCTATCAATATTACGTTAAAAGTTGACGAGGGCGTTGACATGTATGAGTTTAAGCGATCTCTCTATAATAAATACAATCAAGCCTTCGGAAAAGCAACCCGTATCATGGTCGGGTATGAATATGAAGGGGAAGATGGATCCTTCCTAGTACTTGGGCTTGATTTTGATACTCTTAGAGTAGGTATACCTCGCAATTTCATTGCGTAAAATTGTTTTTTATGTTTATGTCCGAAGTGAATGATTTAGGGTGTTTGAAAGCAGTAAAAGCTGCTGCGGAATTGGCTTTTAAGGCGCGCTGGGAGCTCGCTCACAAGCGCGAATTAAGAGGCAAGTACGCTCAGGCCGCGTAGGCCCAAACACCCAAAGCATACACGAGGGGTTTTATAGGTTTTTTTCTTAAAAACACTCGAATAAGCAAATTATTAACCATTAAAATCAGAACAACAATGAAACCTGATTTTTCAAAGATTGATATTAAGCAAGTTTCGGCCAGCAAGGTTGTTGGCCCGAACAACGCCGACTGGCAGACGCCGGAGCTCATCGACGTCAAGCCTATTTATACCAAAGAGGACCTGCAAGGCATGGAGCACCTCGACTACGTGTCCGGTATTCCTCCGTTCCTCCGTGGCCCGTACAGCGCCATGTATCCGCTGCGTCCCTGGACTATCCGTCAGTATGCCGGATTCTCCACCGCTGAGGAGTCCAACGCTTTCTACCGCCGTAACCTCGCGTCCGGTCAGAAAGGTCTGTCCGTCGCTTTTGACCTTCCGACGCACCGCGGCTACAACGCCGATAACATGCGCGTCGTGGGTGACGTCGGCAAAGCAGGTGTGTCCATATGCTCGCTTGAGGACATGAAAGTCCTCTTCGCAGGTATTCCTCTGAACAAGATGTCCGTCTCCATGACCATGAACGGCGCCGTGCTGCCCATCCTGGCCTTCTACATCATCGCCGCCGAAGAGCAGGGCGTGCCGCAGGAGCAGCTGCAGGGCACCATCCAGAACGACATCCTCAAGGAGTTCATGGTGCGCAACACC
>DFHS01000005.1:0-117115 GCA_002372695.1 Bacteroidales bacterium UBA3717 | reverse complement strand
GTTAACCGTGCTACCGAACTGAGCGGTATAGGTTGCAGCACCCGTTACAGCAACAATTGCAGGTGACCACGTATTATTGAACGTATACGTGTATTGAGCCGTAGCGGTCTTCGTCGGAGTCTCACCGGTATATGCCGGGGTCTGACCGTACTCTACCTGCTCGGTCTTCAAGGTCGCACCATTTCCGTCAACCCATGTGATGTCATACTTGTTCACCGTGCTACCGAACTGAGCAGTATAGGTAACATTACCCTCAACACTACTAATCGCAGGCGACCAGCCACTGAATGTATAAGTGTATTGTGCATCTGCCGCCTTCGTCGGAGTCTCACCATCAAAGTGAGGTGTCACACCATACGCCACATTCTCATCCGTCTCAAGCGTAACATCGCCGTTCTTCCATATAACCGTATAGGTATTGGTCGAACGTGTAAATACTGCTTCGATGTTCGTCACATTGTCTGTTACCGTTGCTGGTACGTTATTCCAATGGTCAAACGCGTAGGTGTATTGAGCATCGGCAGCAGTCGGAGTTGCAGTACATACAACCGTACCGTTCACTTTCAACTTGTTGCCATCCTGAGTAACACTCGCTCCACTCTGAATACCCGTTACAGAAGATGGAGATACAGAGCCATAACCTGCCGGATTGATTCCAACGTTACTAAACGAGTATGTCTTTATTGCCTGATTGAAGTAAGCCGTATAGGTTGCATCCGCCGTTACCGTCGTTACAACCGTTGCCGGACTCCAGTGATCAAACGTATAAGTGTAGGTCTCATCCTCATAACTTGCTACAGGAGACGGGAAACCTGTGGTCGATTGCCCCCACTTCAATTTTTCTTCTTTCAACGGCGTTCCATCTTCACGGATATAACGAACATTGAATTGCAATAAGGTCTCGGTAAACTGAGCAGTAAAGGTAATGTCACCCTTGACAGCAGGGAAGGCTTCGCCTACGCCGATAGAGCCGGCTTCCCAATCGGCTCCGGCTTCCCATGCCCAACCGCTGAACTCAAATGAGTTACGGCTGTCATTCGGTTTGAACGGTGTCGCGCCCGTGTACGCGGGTACCGTATTATAATCTATAGTCTGATCAACACCCAGCGATGTTCCGTCATAGTTCACAAAGTGTGCGGTATATTGACGAGGCGATTCGCTGAAGTGCGCCGTATAAACCATACCGTCCACGGTCACAGGCTCCAAAGTAGCCGGATCCCAATGATCGAAGGTATAGTCGGTACTTACCGTCGAAGCCAAAGTAGGATTAGCAGGGAAGGCAGCCGGAGTCTCTTCAAAATTGAAGAAAGGTGCATCAATAATCGAACCGTCCTGACGCTTAAAGAGTACCTGATATTTCAAATCGGTTTGACTGAACGTAGCCACATAATATACATCGCCCGTTACCAACGCCAAATTATCGGTCGTGCCATAGTGTGTTGCACCTTGTTGCCAACCGGTCCACTCATACGAGAAGGCAGATGTGTTCGCGCGGAACGGAGTCACACCTCCATATACCGGACGCGTTTTATTATAATCCACATCCGTTTCGTATAGTACCGATGCCGCGTCGTAATTATAGAACGTCACGTGATATTGGCGGGTTACCCAAGTATAAGATGCTGTATAGGTAGCCGCAGCAGTTACAGTTGCAAGTGTGTTATCCCAACCACTAAAGGTATACACCTTATCCACCGATGAAGCCTTGAGAGGGATGGTACTACCTGTTTTCTCGTTATATTTAGTTTCAAACAGCGCTTGCAGCTCTGCACCCGTCGTACCGGCATCTACCAATCCTGCCCAAAGATCAGAATTATCGTCGTTCTTAAACGTGATGGTATATTGATACTTTGACGTCTCGAAATATGCAGTATAGACAGTTTCGTCTGCTGTGGCGGCAGGTAAGGTCGCGTTCTTATCATAGATATTGCCTTCCGCATCGCGCCAACCAATCCAGTCATGTTTCTCAGTACTGGTATTCGCCCATACCGGGTTAGCGCCGAAGAACTGTGGCGAAGTATTGAAATTATACGAATCACCGAAAGAACCGTTGGTGATCTTGTTACCGTCTTTGTCTTTCCATGTAACGGTAATTTTCTTTGGTTTCCAATAACTTACGCTGTTATCCCAATAGAAATAGGTACCGTAGTTATCGAAGTTCTCATTGTTCGCCATGTAATAGGTCACGCCGTCAATAATGCCCTTCGGCTCTGCTTCCCACCATACGCAACTTGCATTTCCCGAAGCCGCTTCTGCATTTACAAAGTAGCGGGTCGAACCCTCATTATGATAAGCATGGTCACCATTCGCATTCGCTTCAACTGCCACGAAGTCAGACGGGTGGATATATTGCTTCGTATCTGCACCCTTGATTTCCGTGAAGCAACCGACATCTTTCACGCTTAACCAGCGATATACACCGTCTGACGGATCTTCCATGTAAGCATATATATCTCCGGAAGCCGCACCAGTTGTCGGAGTATATGACCCATCCTCGTTTTTCAGTTTGGCAGCTGTTAACGCCTTTCCTACATATTGTACGTTATCGCTTGCATAATTAACTATTTGGCATAAAGTTTTATTTTGACCGCTATTGCCAGTGAATTGCGCGATTGCATCCGTTGATGCTGGTGCTGCTGCACCCAACTTCACTTTACCGGCATTCTCTCGCGTTGAGAAGATGTTTCCACCTCCGGCTGTTGTGTAAAGAGAGCCCTGAATATCTAATGTACCGGCCACCTCTATTTTAGCATCGGCTAACTTGGTGGAGGTTGCCATTAGACGCGGACATGCTTTCCATGAAGGTGAGTATCCTATTTTGTGGAAGTAGCCGCCATATGAACTCCAATCATCCGCATCATAAATGAATACACGTTTGCCACTTGGAACAACAAGATTTGCCTCTTTCTTTACAATGGCCTCTGATCCTGGCAAGAAACAGATATCATTCGTTATATTGATATCTCCTTCATTGGCAATAATCTTGAAGTTGGTTGCCATCGGTAGCACATAATCTGTTGTATTCATATCTACATCAATAAATGACGCACTAATTTTCAAGCGGAAACTACCGAGGGATGCGCCACTATTCAATGTCCATACCAATTGATCCTTCTCTGCATCATATTCTTTTCTTACCCATGTGTTTTCACCAGCAGTTGCCGGATTCATTAGGAACATTGCTCCACTGGTTCCTACCATTGTCACAGGATCAGATTTTCCTTGAATATATAATCCATAATTTGGCTTTTCCATATAGCATCCGCTGTATGCAATAGACTGTGCTCCGGGACGATATGTGATAGGACACTCTACGTTTTGGAAATAGTAATCTGTTAGAAGGAACACACCTTTACTCCCCAGACCATTTTTATTTCCATTAATTTCAGAGCTAATAGTTCCTCCTCGCCAGTCTCCCATTTGGAAGTCCTCATAAATATATGAGCCGTTTTTGGCATTGATATCGCCTGTTCCGGTTACATACCCCCAAGCAAAGAGATAAGCACCGGATTCTAAATCTATGTGCGAGCCTTCGTTTAACTGAAGCCAACCATAAGGACCTCCCGGAACACCTGTCCAGTTATTCTGGTTAATATACGTTGTACTACTTGCTTCAATTTTTCCTTTTACTGTCATATTTACTCCGTTTGCAAACGTGAGCTTCATGTATGGAGAAGGTGTGGTCGGGGTTGGCGTGTTACGTTTATCCACCCACGCTGGTGTCGCACCATTAATTGTCGTTTGTCCTGACTTATATGGGATTAACAAAGTAGTATTTGCCGGAATCTCATAATCGCCTTTAGAAAGGGTGTAGTTAGCTGTCATCACAATCGTCCAAGTACTACTTGGCGAAGCATTAACAACTTGCAGAGCCTCTTCGAGCGATGCGTATGAAGTATTGTTCTGCGTAATCTTACATACCGCCTCACCGGTCATATTGTCGGTTACGCGCCAACGGTAGCCCTCGGTATATTCCGGTGTACCGGATTTGACAGCCACTTTATTCATGCCCTCGCCTAATTTCTTATCGAGGTTCTCATCCTTTACATAGTATCCGCCATTGAGCACGAAATAACCTGTTTCACCGTTTGTATGCACATCCGCATATGGAGTCGATGCTGCAGTACCTTTGAACTTGCCACCATTAACAATCAATGTGGGAGTTGCAAGTACCTCGCCTTGCTGCTGCGGATCCGTAACACCAAGGGCATAACCGGTTGTTCCTGCCGCATATGCCGTATACTTACCACCATTGATAATGGCAGTTGCTGCATTGGCGTAATCCCCAGGACGATACGAACTATTTGTGGTAGCAGTAATAGCACGTTTGGTTGCATTCAAGAACACAGCATATGCTGTTGTACCACTTGTAGTAGTTACGTTCACTTCATTGCCTTCGTTCAACACAAGATTACCATGTCTATCCAAACCATGGGTAGCATTGATATCCACTTGCCCATAGATACCATAAGCAGCAGCTGATGCCGTATTATCAGAGTTGTAGGTTGTGACTGTAATCTTTGTATTCGACACAGTTACTTTTTTGTTATTCGGTGCTAAAGCCTGTATACCATAACCAGTAGTAGTCTTTGGAGTTACCGTGATATCACATCCATCTACAAAGGTCTCTCCTTGGGTGTAGATACCATTGGCTGTAGTAGTGCCATTCGTCTTAACAACCATCTTGGTGTTACGCACCGTCAATTCCGGTGTAGCTATCGAATCCAGCATTACATCATGCGAGCCCACTGCGTATATACCGTAAGCAGTAGTCGTTCCAGCCGTAGCCTTGATATCACAACCATTGATAGTTGCTTTTGCAGCAATTGCAATACCTACGCTGTCACGTCCTGCAACCGTACATGGGAAGACACTCTTGTAAGCCTGGTAGGTCGTGGTTGCCCATTTATTAGAAGTACTATCTGCTTTGAACTGCGCCCAGTTATGCAGTTTGTTCGTTGCATTAACACATACACCGCGAGCTTCTGTACTCGTGCGCGTCGTTGCCGTAATGTCGCAGTTATTCAACTCCATCTCAGCTGCATACGCAAAACCGGTTTGGGCAGTATTACCCGTAGGAATACCCACATCCGCAAGAGCACCGTATGCTGTTCCTGTGGCGCTGGCAGTAATAGTTGCACCACTTGCGGTCAATTTTCCACTAACCGCATATAATCCATACGCGGTAGTGGATGTGGAGAATGCCTCGAACGTACCGCCATCAATCGTGGTGTATCCACCGCTGGACACGGCACGAGATGTTGTTGTGGTCGCTTCGCCGCGGAACGTACCGCCATGAATAATCACAATCGGATAGGCTTCTGCCGCACCACTCGGCTTGCGGTTAGTTTGCACCGTTGTTTCCGGATCGTAGATCGTCTTTGCACGAGTCGAGGAACATACAGCGAATGCGGTGGATGTCTTCGTCTTGGCCGTATAAGTTCCGCTATTAATAACCGCTTTCGCTGCTGTTGCATACTCGCCGTAATAGATAGGAGCGGTAGTCGTATTGGCGTCTTTAAAGATGTGAGCAGAAGCAGCTACTACATATACACCGTATGCTGTAGAACCTGTCACACTCTCTGCGGTAACCGTATTGCCGGTCAATTCCACATCTCCCCAATATTTACCACCGTAGGTACTATTGACAGCAGCGTTGGCGCATATAGCATACGTATAAGTGTATGCTTTTACATCAATGTTACAATTCTTAATCGGAACGGTGAAATACTCATTATCGTACGAGTTATAACTTCCATATACGATAATACCATAGCTGTAATATGTATCGGAATGTACGGTGATGTTAGCATTTTCTATGCTTGCTTTGGCACTTGCTTTTTGCGACAGCGTTCCATCCGTTGCCGTTTTGCCTGCGCCTACACCGGTGGCAGCAGCTTCAAGATAAATACCATAGTTATACAGAGAGGCTGCTTTCGTGCGGTCGCTGATGACATTAATCGTACCGCCGGTCATATTGAGCGTACCGTAATAGCAACTGGATGCTGTTGCACTAACCGATACTTTCATTATAATACCATAGCCGTAACCGTTATTCGTATTATTACCATTGTCGGCAGCGTAAGCAGCATCAATCAAATCCGTGGTAATATGCGTATTGATCACACCGGCACTCATATTGACTTTACCGTACGCATAGATACCTAATGCATTATACGGAGCCTCCACTGCTATCTCACCTCCGGTAACATTCAGCACGGTGGTACCGGCTTTATTCGTTGCCGCACTACTTCCCTGCACAACACCATATACCGAACGGGTTCCTTTGGCATCCAACTTACCGCCATTGATATTAACGGTAGATCCAGCCACCTGGTGAATGACACGGGCGGAACAAGAAGTATATGCAGTAACAGCCACACCATTGACTGTTGCTGCTTTAGAAGCGTATTGACCAAGGTTGTTTACCGCAAGAGTACCACTCTCAAGGGTAAGCGAGGCACCCGCTGCATTAACAAAGATAGTGCGAATTTCGCTATTACGGGCAATCTCGTTGATAATCTTACCACCTGTTTTCGAGTCCTTGATAGTAACTGCCACTGCCTTGGTGATGGTCAAGATACCTACCGAAGTAGCATTGACTGCCGCACGGAGTTCCTTACCGTTCAGGTCGATAGTCATCGCCTTGGTGATATTGTTGGTAACGGTAATAGTACCCAAATCCACATTACGCAAGAGCGTCAATGTAGCGCCGGAGGTAGCATTTGCAGCTGCAAGTGCCTGAGCAAAAGTAGCATATTCCGTCGTCACGTTCGCCGTGGTTGTTACGCTCGCATCGTTGGTCGCCTCTTGTGAGTTCTCTGCCGTTAGCGTTACCGTTGCCGATGCTCCACCAGCTGCGCTGGTATCATCCCAACCTTGACAGTTGGCGGCAGTCAACGTTAAAACAGCAGTATGCGTACCAACCGCTTTATTACCATTAAAGGTATAAGTTACCGTTGCTTTCTGGTTGGCTTGATCCACAGTGATACTTGATACCGTCCAAGTACCGCTACCGGTAGCACCGCTGAATGCAGCCGTAAAGTTATTGGCATTATCCGCATATACCACATCAAATATAGCCGTTTTTTCCACTGCCTCTTGCGTTGCATCCGCAGCTTTGAACGTCGGATAAATAGTCAAGTCGGTTGCTTCTGCATCACAAGCCACCACCCTCGGATTCGGATATTTCGCCGTCAGCGTACAGGTCTTAACTGTTGCGTCATTCAAACCTTTAAGAGTAACCGTCTTGGTGAACGTACGGTTATTTGTTCCGTACGAGCCATTACCAACGAATTTGTAGTTAAATGTCGTGCTTGTCGCACTGGCGTGCGTCGGCCATGCAGAAATAGTCCATCTGCTATCTCCGCTACCACCCGTTGTGAAGTCACTATTCGCGTTAGACGAGGATGTTGTGAAACCAACAACCACACCTGCCGCATCCGGATAGGTTGCAGAAGGATCCGTAGCATTGATAGTCACATCCGCCGGAGCCGCCGTTACTTTGATTACCTCAAAAGATGCCGTTGCGGTTTTTGATGTACCAGGAGACGATGTCGACGAAGTTGAAATAGAACCCGTAGTATTGGCCGTCGTTGTACTTCCAAAGGAAATACCGCTACCCGACCAAGAGGTAAACTTGTATCCCGCATTCGCTGTCGCATAAATGTTGTAAGAATGCGACACAGACGAACTTGACGAACTAGAATTTTTCGTATCCGACGTTTTTCCTGATGACGTAACATACACGGTTCCATATCCGGTCTGTCCCGAGGCAACAGCCACGTTCATCGTGGAATAGTACGTCTTGCTACTACTTGCCCACGCATTGCCAACGCCAAGCATAAGCAAGCACAACAACATCGCCGCGTACTTCCACACACGGTTTTGCCTGCGTCCTCCATCGGATGCTGATCGGATGCTCATCGGATGCTGATCGGATGCTCCATAGGATGACACCGTAACGACACCTTGACTGTCACACGACTTCGCTGCATAGCGGAAGAGGTTTAGGCCTGCCCCGCTCACGCGACGAATTAAATTCATTGATTTAAATAATTTTGTTGTCATATCTTTTGTACCTATAAATGTTTTCATTTTTATACCGCTTACACGCACGTAAAATTGAAGCAGCGCGGTTAAAGCGCTGCAAAGGTACTGCTTTTTTTTGACATACGAAAGAAAAACAAGAAAAAAAGTGCAAAAATCTACAAATTGTAAGGTATGCGTATCAAAACGTCACAATAATAAACCCACGCATAACATTATGTTGTATTTTTACATAATAATATGGTATATATACGAAAAATATCGCCCATTCTAAATATAGAACGAGCGATATTCAACACACAATCCTATCTATTTGGGATCGTTTTTTAGAACACTTCCGTAAAGATTTTATTCATATCGTATTTTACGTCACGGTTTTTTCGTTAGTGGTTAGGGGTTAGTACATCAAGCCGAATGCCCATAGCGGAATAATCTGGTTAGTAGCGTATTCAATCTCGTCACGCACCACATAACCGTTTGGCACTTCGGTTATTTGTTTCTTCCCTTTCTTTTTTCCTCCCACCTCAAAGGTGTAGTCTCCTACGCAAAAGTCGCTCACGCGGGACGATATCACCTCCTGAGTTACGCGCAGTTGGTTGTAGAAGAAGGTCTCGCGCACATTGCCGATCTCTGCGTTTTCACCCGCTAAAGCGTATTGGATATTCGTGTTATTAAGATACACTTTCTCCACTTTGCCAAGTCCGCGCATATCTCCGGTGTCGTCACGTAACTGACCTATCATCTCTGCTTTCTCCATAAACAGCAAGTAACCGGATACGTCATTACGGCTGATGTGCAGTTCGTTTGCCAGAGATTGCGCTTCCGGTTTGTATGGTGCATTTTGCGCTACAATGGATAGCATCTGGCGTAATTTACGTCCCGTAGCCGGGCTCATCTTCGCGTAATGCGGGATATCCGACTCCATAGTCTGGCGTATCACATTCTGCATACGCTCTTGAAAATCTCCTTCCAAAGCAAAAGGATAGTATCCGTCTCGCAGGTATTGTCGAAACAACGGTAAGGGATGCGGCAACTCTTTGGGTTGCGCCTTCCCGGATAGTACGTCCTCTAAACTATAAACAGGCACATCGATATGATGCACAAACTTCAAATACTCACGGAACGACATGCCATGCAGATGCCGCATAATCACACGCCTGCTCAAGTCTGCCTCTCCGTCTAAAAGGTCCAAGATAGACGAACCGGTGATAAACACCTTCAGAGCCGGATGGGTATCGTATATCTGCTTTATCTCGCGGCTCCAACCGTCGTATTTATGGATCTCATCGATATACAGATGGTCTCCACCCTCTTTCACAAACTCGTCCGCCAGTTCAATCAATGTATGAAGCGTGAAGTAACTATGATCAGCAGAGACGTAGAGACTATGCTCTTCCGGGGTTTCGATTATATGCTGTTTTACCATTGTGCTTTTACCCACCCCTCGTCCGCCGGTCAGGCATTGCAAGCGTTTGTTCCAATCCATCTGTCCGTACAAATACCGCTTGAAATCCAAAGATGTCAAGGCTAACTGCTCCTGCATGTACTGTAATAAAGCTCCGTCTATCATAGTAAAATTGATTATTTCGCACCCTGCAAGGTGCATGATTTTGTATATTATGCACTTTTCACGGTGCAAAGGTACTGCTTTTTTTTGAATTATGCAAGAAAAAAAGAAAAAATCGCCTCCGGGGAAGCGATTTTTTCTTAGGGGTACGGGTTACGGGTAAGGGTTAGGGGTTAATACATACGTTGGATCCAGTAATCCAGGAATATATCGTAAACCGAATAAACTCCTTTCTCGAAGGTAACAAAGTCTTTTTCCAACAAGCCCTTCATGGCTGATTGTACTGTACTGGCGGATTGGAGGCTATATTTCTCCACAAACGCAGCAGAAGTAATGCTCTGCGTAGGTCCATTTTTAGATAGCGCGACGAGTACCATGGTTTGTTTTTCCGGCAAGCGGGAGATGGTCTCTTCATATACGTACGACTGCGTTTTGAGGATATAATCCAGCGCCTCATCTACCTGCTCCACTTCGCATTTTTCCCCTTCGCGTGTGTATCCATACAGGACGTTAAATAACTTCTGGGTGTACCATGTCACTCCGCGACTAAGCGCATAGACAGCCTCCGTCACGCCATCCGCTAATGTGCGGTTGCCCTCTGCAAAAAGCGATTTAGCGAAGGCGTCGTAAGCCGCCTTGTCTATCGAGCCAATATGCATGATAGACACACTCTGATAGAACGGTCGCGAAGCGCTGGTGAACATCGTGCTCATGATATGCCGCTGGCTTCCGGAGAAGATAAACTGCGCGTTATGGCATCGTTGCACGTATGTACGCAAAGTAGCTTCTATATTCTTCTCCGGGAACTTACCTATCTGCTGGAACTCATCGATAGCCACGATACAGGGTTTATCTGCCAGCTCCAGATAGCGAAAGATCTCATCCAAAGTAGCTTCCGGTTCTTTGATATCCCCTATCTGAACCGTAAAACTCGGTTCGCCCATCGGAGAAAAGCTTATGCCGGATTGGATAGACCGCATGGTCTGCCAGAAGCGCTCCATGGCTCGTGCGCCGGCAGGCTTCAAGCGGAGGAGTATCTCGCGACTGAGTTTGCGCACCAGCTCGCGAAGCGATTTGGTATCGTATATGTCAATGAAGAAGGTGTAGTAGCGATTCTGTATCTCGGGTTGGCTGAAATAATGCTCTATCAGCCCACTCTTGCCCATACGACGAGCTGCAATGAGCGCCACATTATTGCCATTGGCAATCTCATGACGGAGTTGATCAGTTTCTATTTCCCGGTCGCAGAAGTAATGCGCACCCTCATAACCACTGATTACAAAGGGGTTTTCATTTGCTTTCACGATTTTATTATTTTATGATTATTATAAAGTAATAAATTTAAAATCCGGTGCAAAGGTACAACAAAAGTTTGACATACGCAAGGATTTTGGCGTAAAAATCGAATTTATTTGAATTTTTATGACAAAAGACTTGTGTATGAGCACAAAGGTGCGACTGTACTTTCGAGGTGGGACGGCATTGTTGCCGTGTCGGTGCCCTCGAAGGTACTCAAACTTTTGAGATATGCAAATTTATTTTTAATATTTAATCGAAAACTCGCTGCGCTCTTAGAAAACGCGGAATCCCGGTTGCTAACCCGCAACCCTGCGTGATAGGTCTTCTTTCTGCTTGTGAGTAAACTCCCAGACAGCCATAAACCCTCTCACGCTTGGCTGTAGCGATTCTCGCTCCATCCGGATTCCTTCAAGAAAACAGCCGAAAACTGCGATGTGGAACGTAGCAGTAATCGTTCAGCACTTAGGAGATACGGGGTAAAAAAGAGACAGCGGGGAAATAGGTTTTTGTAAGAGGCTGAAATACAAAGGGATAGATGGCGCTTTGCTGTTGCATGGGATAAAAGAGAGAGACGGGGAGATAGCGAAAGAGGTTGCGGGGGGTATTATATTTGTCGTAGATTTCGTTTTTTTGCGGAGTGACGAAATCATATTTTTATAATCAAAAAAAACAAGAAAAATGATTATTGTTTTATAGTACTATGTACTCCCAAGTCTATGTACAGCCGACTTATCTCCAAATTAATTTAAGATAACTCGCCCGTACAAATCCTTGACTCCAGAGAGTTATAAAACAATAATCTCAAAAAATCGCTTCGCTTCAAAAAATATCGAAAATTAGCAGTAATGCTATAATATATAACAAAACTCTTTAAAAACAACTTAACATTATGATTAAAGACCTTAACTTGAGGGAGGGACAGGAAGACCTCCGCATCGTTGAACATCTCGACATGCAGAAACTTCCTGAGAGTGTACAAGAGATGCTTTCGTTGGCAGCGACGCCGGAAGAGCAGGATATTATCCTGATGGCGACGCTTGCGGCTGCGAGCGCGTGCGTACCTAATCTGTATTTTCATTATGGACCGACGGGGAAGAAGTACTACGCGAACCTGCAATGTTTCATTTTGGCTGCCGCTGCGAGCGGTAAGGGCATTGCCAATCAGGCGCTGGAGATGGTGCGGGTGATTGACGAGCAGTATCCGATGTTGATTGCGGGCGACAGTACTTTAGCGGCGTGGTACAAGGCGTTGGAGGAACAAGGCGGTTGCGGGTACATGCATGAGAGCGAAGGAAGCGTCATCACGGACATCTGGAGGAACGCGGCTGCGAATTACAACACGGCTCTTCGCAAAGCGGCGGAACATGAGGCGATCAGCAGGAACCGCGTCAAAGGTGCGTCAGAGATTAGAAATCCGAGGCTGAGTATGCTGCTGACGGGTACTTTCGGGCAGTACAAAGCGCTGGTTCCGAGCGTGGAGAACGGTTATTTCAGCCGTTTGCTGACGGTGGTGATTCGCGGGACGAATCCGTTTGACAAACGGTATGTGAGTTCGAAAGGCGAGCAGAGCGCGGTCCCGAAGATCGTCGGTCAGCGGTTGCTGCGGACGTACGAGCGGCTGATGGAAGGCGGCGAGCAGGAATGGAGTCTGACGGAGGCGCAGAAAGAGCGGCTGGGCGAACATCTGGAGACGGAATACGGGACGCTGATCGGGCTCCTCGGCGATAACTTCCATTCGGCGGTAGTGCGTATGGCGGTACAGATCGAGCGGATCGCGATGGTACTAAGCGCGATGAGAGGGAGAGAAAACCCGCATACAATGCGGGGAAACGAACATACAGACAGCCGGATACCAGACGGCATAATGGACAAAACAGGCGGAGACAACAATCGACCATACATGGTCGATACACTCTATTGTAGCGACCAAGATTATGAGACGGCGGAGATGATCGGGAACAAGATGCTACTGCATATGGCAGCGGCTTACCGGATGATAGACGGAGAGGAGCAAGAGTGTGTGCCTGAGATCAAGCCGATCGACCAGAGGAAGGTGGTTTTTGAGCAGCTGAAGGCGGAGTACAACCACGGCGATTTAGCCGAAGAAGCAAAACGTCAAGGCATATCCAAACGCACAATAGAACGATGGAACCAAAGTTGGATAGAAAACGGGCTTGTAGAAAAGACCAGTCATGGTCAATATCGAAAAGTAGCATGACGCTATGTCGCTATGTCGCTTTTGAACATAGCCGTAATGGGCTGATATGTAGCAGATTACACAGAAAGCGACATAGCGACATAGCGACAGGACAAAATTATTGTCGGATGACATCCGACCTAATGGACGACGCGCAGGAGGATGTCAGGTGGATGTCAGGTGGATGTCAGGTGGATGTCAGGTAGTCGTACCGATGATATCGAACAAATATCCAACAAATATCCAACAAATATCAAACTTATTACTAAATTATAACTAACGATTGTAAGCAAATATGGCACAAGCAAAACTAAGCGTAGGCATTGATTTGCTGCGCGGCAAATTGAAACGCGACTCGGAAGTGGTAACGCGCTTGAAAGAATACCGGGCAGATGACGGGACCATCATCAAATATGGTCCTCAGGAGATTTATTTTAAGGAGAAACGCGATTACAAGCGTCATCCCAAGCGAGGCGCAGAGGAGGTCCAGGCACAGAAATGGAAGGAAGCCTGTCGTGGTGCAAGTGTGATTATCAAGGATAAATCGCACCCGAGATACGGGGAGTTACGCGCACGATGGAATGCACAGTTGAAAGGTCAGCCGGATCCTTTATTGGATCCCAAGCAGGTGACGATGTTTCCGAATTTTGTGCGGGTTATTCTTCTGCGTGAGCTTGAAAGCGGAAATACCCCATAGACTCGAGGGCAATGACTTCGTCCCGCACTTCCGGTGTGTAGCGTCCATGCTCGCGCATGGCGCGCCGGAACTGCGAGGCGTTGTTGCGCTCGGTATAATCGAGTTTGAGATGCTCGCTGAGCCATTGCCGCATGTCGGAATCAGAGCATTTGCGGCGGATGTAGCCGAGTTGTCGCATGGCATAGACGGCGGCGGTGAGATCGCGGAAATGGGCAGGGTGTTGCTCCTGGAGTTGGAGATGGTAGAGGAGATGTTCCTGCGCCTCTTTAGGCACATCATCCGCCCAGAAACGGAGCTCTTTCTTAGGCAGGAGACGGTCGGAAAGGAAAAGGTTCCACTCTTTTTGCCATTGGAGCCAATCTTCCTTTTCGGAGGCCGATAATTGGTCAATCTCATCGGACAAAAACACCCAGTCCGTCTCCTGGGAGAGGATGAAGGAGCGGTCGGCGGAGGTAATTTTGGAGCCGGGTATTCCCTGCTTCATCGCCACATATTCGTCGGAGAGCCATTGGAGGTACCGCTGCATGATGTCGGCGGCTTTCTCGCCCTCAAAAAAGAAAGTAGGTTCTTCCGTCTCATCGGGTATATCCGCGAGTTGGATGACAGTCGGGACATCGGTCCAATCGGTTTGGAGCAAACGCTGGCGGCGTGTCTCCACGCGTGCGGCGTCAATGAGCCATTGGGCGAAAGGCATTTTCCAGGGCATGGCCTCCCATATATGTTCCCCGAAAGGCTCCAGCACCAGCCGGCGCATGTAGGTCGTCAGCAGCTCCATCACGAGGGTGAGGAGACGTCTATTGGGGAATAGATCGATGAGGCTGTTCCTGTCATCGATAAACTGGACGTAGTTATCGCGCAGTTGGTCGATTTCGGCAGAGAGATAGCCCCAGTCGTCACGCAGGACTTCGCGGTCGTAAAGGTCGAAGAAGGCCTCTTTCTCGTCGTCCGTATAGAGGCGGATGCCGCGGGCGTCGCCTTCGGGCGTATCGACGAGGAAGACCGCCGCAAGGGCTGCACCGAGGAACCCGCCGAAGACGAACTCATCCTCGCCATCGGCGCCGGAGATATAGAGCCGATGCGATTCGTAGCGCATGGAGGGGGAGAAGATATGGTCGGAGAGGAGCATGGATTAGGGATTAGCGATTTTCGATTAGCGAGCCGGGGAGGGGATCGACGATGGAGGTGATGTCACCGAGGATGGTTGCGCGGACAGAGGATTTCTCGAAGGCGCGGTCGGCGTCGGGCGCAAAAGAGCATTCCTCCAAGACGAGGTTCTCGGCGTAACAAAGCGGTTGCGTACCGGCGATGCGGCAGCGGACGAGACGGAGGTTCTTGGAGTACCATCCGAGGTATTCTCCTTTGATTTCGGAGTCATAGACCGTGACGTTCTCGCTGTTCCAGAAAGCGTCTTTCGTATCGAGGACGGCGTTGTGGATCTCGATGTTACGGGCGTACTGGAAGGTGTACTTGCCGACGAGGTTCAGATTCCTAAGAGTCAGATCGCGGGAATGCATAAAGGCGTAGGTACCCTGCTCGATTTGGAGGTCGGAGATCTCACCGGAGCGGCAGTACCAGAAGGCTTCCGCACCATCGGTTATCTTGATTCGCTCCAGGGTCAGGCGGTCTATCTCACGAAAGACTTTGGGCGCATCGATGAGGCAGTCGAAGAGCCTCAGATCGCGGCAGTACCAAAGCGGCGCGCGGTCAGACGGCGCGAAATAGCAGTTGCGGCAGGTGACGTCCTCGCACTCCCAGATGACGTACATGCCCTCGAAACGGCAGTTTTCAGCGAGGATATGGCGAGACTCTTTGAGTCCCGACTCGCCTTCGCCGATGGTGATGCGGGAGAGTTGGAGATCGCGGGAGGCGTATAAGGGGCGCTCACCGGAGAAAAAGGTATCAGAGATTTTCATTTTTTCGGGATGACGGGATTAGGAATAGAGATAGCGCTTTATTGTTCGTTTCTCGGTGCGGGCGAGGGGTTGGTCGGTGATCTCGACGTCGTAGAGCTGGCTAAAGAGCGGGAGTTGGGGATTGACGGCACGGAGGATGGAAAGCCTCACCCTATCCCTCCCCTGATGGGAAGGGGATGAGAGCACCGCAATAGCCACCAATTTGCCGTCGCGGGCAAGGACGATGGATTCGGAGACTTCGGGGAGGGCGTTGATGAGGGATTCGATATTATCCGGGCGGATATTCTCACCGTTGGGGAGGACGATGATGTCCTGCTCCAGACGGCCTTCTACATAGAGATAGCCGTCTTCGTCCAGATGACCTTTGTCACCGGTATGAAGCCAGCCGTCGGAGTCAATCTTCTGCGCCGTCGCTTCGGGGTCTTTGTAATAGCCGAGCATGACATTCTCGCCTTTAACAAGGATCTCACCGGCAGGGGAGATGCGGCATTCTAATTTATCCACAATATCTCCACAAGATCCCAAAGGCACGTCTTTTGTACTTCTTGAAGTAATATGTGGCCCCATTTCCGATGTTCCATACCCTATGAAATAAGGTATTCCAAATTGCCTGAGTTCTTGTTCTTCTTCCAAACTGAGTGAAGCACCTCCAATTTCTATATAATCTAATTCTTTAATAGAATTAATAGTACCTTCTTTATGCGCTTGTTTTACTAATTCAGCCATAATGGATGGAGTAATAGCCAATCCATATGGTTTCGTTGTGCTTATCAATGTTATAAGATCTTGCGGCATAAATGAGCCCATTATAATGGTTACCTGACTCCCCCTTGTTATATGGCTTATTAAATTATCCATCAACCCATACATATGAGAAAAAGGCAGTATAGCGATAAAGGGACATTTTTTACTCAATCTACTAATATTCTTTTTATCAATCAAATCACACGTCGCATTATTTACATTGTTTATGTTTATGCTTCTATAAGATAACGCAATAGCTTTGGGCTTTCCCGACGTCCCAGAAGTAAAGCAAATCATAGCGAGGTCATCTGGCTCCGATTGCGGGAAAGAGGGGCAGCCTACCTCCAACTCCTCCCTAAAGGGAAGAGAGATCATTTGCACTTTGCCTTTCAATACTGCCCAATTTTCTAAAGAAACCACACTTATAAGCCTATCCACTGCCTTCCCCTGAAAGGAAGGAAGTAATTCTGTCCATATATCCTCATCTATGAATAGTGCCTTTGCATCGGAGAAGTTGACCAGACGGACTATCTCGTCGGGCATGAGGGTACGCATGACGGTGACGGAGACACCCTGCATCTTAGCGATAGCGAGATAGGCGATGACCCAATGAGCGGAGTTGGCGCCACAGATGGCTATATGGTCGCCCTTTTGCAGACCAAGATTGGTCAGCAGATTGGCTACGCGGCAGATCTCCGCGTACATCTCGCCATAAGTGTAGTGGTTGCCACAGGTGGTGTCCTGGGCGGTGCCGTCCTCGGTGAGATAGAAGTCCGTGAGGGCGGGTTGGTCCCAGTTGGTGCGGATAGTATCCGCAAGGATATTGAGATAATTTTCAGTCATAGACGATTTTGGGGGAATAGAGGGCTAGACAAAGTAGATGCACTAGTCTCACTAGACGCACTAGTCTCACTAGATGCACTAGAGGAACTAGTAGTCTATTCCGTGGGATTGGAGGATGTTTTGCAGGCGGAGAACTTCGCGTTCAAGGAACTCAAGGCGCTCCTTCTCGGCTTGCCGGTAGCCGGTACGAGCCGCGTGCATGCGCTCTTTGATGCCGCCTTCCTTGACAAACTGCTCTTCCAGTTGGTGCAGATAGGTAGTCATCATCTTGTCCACCATGTGGCACAGGGTTAGTGCCAAATTGCAAAACTCCTCATCGGAGATTTTGTTGATTAGTTCTTTATACTCTTCGAAGGTATTATGCTGGCGACAAAAGGTCAGCATATCCCCATACCGGGCATGCGATTTGTCCCACCGGATGAGATTCTTCCGATTGAGATAATCGTTATAGTCCCGTTGTAACTCCTGAATACTCGACCGCGCCACATTGAGCAGATTGATCTCCATCTGCGTACTGGTCATACCGTCCTCCGAGCCCTCGACTATATTCTGTTTGCCGCTCCGGCTCGCCTGAACCATCTGGTCCACCGTGCGGTCGCCATGCTTGGGCAAGAAGCGCTCGCAGAAAATAACCGTCATTTGGAAGAGCGCGTCGGATTTCTGGTAGAAATAGAGGTTTTTCCAATTGGCAGGGCGGAGAAGAACGGTGTTGTAGGTGTTGTATTCCATAGGATATATTTTTTGCTAGTCGGGCTAGTCTCACTAGACAAACTAGACGCACTAGAGAATCTAGAGAGACTAGAGGGACTAGATATTTCTAGCTATATAGTCGTAGAGATCCTGAAGGGTTACGAGTGTTTTGATGGCGCCACGTTCGGGTTGGAAGCCGAAAGTGCGCTTGATAAAGATAGACGTTTCTACAGCATCGAGCGAGGTCATACCGAGATCACGTTTGAGCTCTGCTTCGGGAGTAATGGCGGATGGCTCATACTCCAAACGGTCTGTTAGAAAGGCATTTACCTTTTCTTGAATTTCTTGAGTTGTCATACTATTTACGTTTATTATTTATTTTCTAGAAAGACTAGACGCTCTAGATAGACTAGATAGATTAGATCTTCCTAAATACTAATGCACTATTCGTGCCGCCCATACCGGAGGAATTGGAGAGGACGGTACGGATAGGGGTATAGATGGTCTCGCGGACGATATTGAAGTCTTTCGCCTCGTCTATCACATTCTCCAGATTGATATTCGGCGCTACGAATCCATTCTGCATCATCAATATCGAGTACACCGCTTCACTCGCCCCTGCCATCCAGTTTTCGTGGCCGGTCATAGATTTGGTGGAGGAGATGTAGGGACTAGATGCACTAGTCTCACTAGACCCACTAGAGGGATTTGGGGGGGCAAACAATCGCGTTAGGGCTTTGGCTTCTTCGATATCGCCGGCAATAGTGGAGGTGGCATGGGCATTGACATAATCAATATCCGATGGTTGCAAGCCTGCATCGTCCAAAGCTCGCTTCATCGCGATGTATTCGCCTTCAGCGGAGGGCATGGATATTTCTTCGATGCCGTTGGACGAAAAACCATATCCGCATACTTCTGCCAATATCGTTGCGCCGCGCTCTACAGCATGCTCATATTCCTCTAACACCAATGCCGCAGCACCACCTCCCAAGACAAAGCCGTCTCTATCTTTATCAAATGGACGAGAAGCGTGGAGAGGATCATTATTCCTAAGAGAGAGAGCTGTGGCAGCATCTATTGCGACAGCAGACTCTTTGTTCGTGCTACATGATCCTCCAACCAGGATGGTGTCTTGCATACCTGTTCTAATGAACATAAGTGCAAGTCCAATAGCATGAGAAGAACTAGCACACGCAGCCTCTATAGTCAAACTTATTCCATGCAGTCCAAAGATATTAGCGAGATTACTTGTAGTAGAAGAAGTATGATATCTATAGAATAACGAAGGAGAAAGTTCTATGTTTTTATAATCCGTATAAAAGTGAGATATCTCCGACGGATTGCCATCATTACCCCATAAAATTCCCATACTATTTTTTAGGAGATACTTATCTGTTACATGCGCGAATGTTAAGGCTTGTTTTGCAGCGCAATAGGCATACATACCATCATCACTCATTTTATCTCTAAAATATCTCTGCAATTCTGCTTTTACATTGGGAATGGGCACATTACCCACCAAACCGGATTGAAGACCATATTCGATACGCTTCGAATCAAAGACGATACCCGAGCGACCTTGACGAAGGCTCTCGGTGACAGTTAGCAAATCTTGCCCGATGCATGACCATATTCCCATTCCTGTAACAACTACTCGTCTCATACTTTTCTTAGTATTATTGCACAACAAGAGCCACCAAGACCTGCTGTTATTACTAAACTATTTTCTATTTGAGTACACTTAGTTTCCTTTATAATATTCAGATTTTGAGCATCTTCATTTATGCTGTTAAGATTAATATTTGGTGCTATAAAATCATTTTGCATCATTAATATATTATATACGGATTTACTTGCTCCTATCATCCAATTTTCATGTCCTGTAATAGATTCTGTTGAACTTATATAAACACTATTATTACATCCAACCAACTGATTTAAAGCATTTATACACTCGTTATCATCAATTTCAGCACCAGTGGCACAGGGGTTAATAAAATCAATATCATCAATAGAAACGTTTGCATCATACATTGCATTTTTAATCGCTTGCACGATACCTATAGCATTAGGATGATAGGTAGTAGTATCACAAGAAGAAGAATATCCGTATCCTGTTACTTCTGCCAATATTGGCACTCCTCGCATTTTCGCGTATTCATAATCTTCAAGTAACAAGGCTGCCCCGCCGCCGCTTTCTATTAATCCTAATCCGTCTTCTCCAAAAGGGCTAAACTTTTCTAGTGGATCAAGAAAACCGTAATTAAACATATCTGCAATTGCATGACTGACCTTTGATATTCCACAAGCCCCTCCAACCAATATCGTCTTTTGCATACCATTTTGAATTAGCATTTTTCCTATTCCAATAGCATGTGAAGAACTTGCACAGGCTGCACCTATGCTGAATCCAATTCCCTTAAGATGAAATATAGTAGCTAAATTCATGGACACAGTGGATGTTTCCCCTTTGAATTGTGCCTGCGGTTCCACCATAGAAGAATCATGCTCTTCGTCCATTATTCTTCCGCTTTCTGCGAAATAAGGATTCCCATCGCTTCCCCAAATTATTCCTACTTCGTTCTGGCGTAGATATTCGTCATCTATACCTGCTTGGGCGAAAGCTTGACGGGCAGCCATGTAGGCATATTCGGCATCTTCGGACATGGTGGCACGGAACTTACGGGGAAGAAACGGTTTGAGGTCGGGGCGAGGTACGTTGCCAACAAGCCCCGATTGGAGTCCATATTCAATTCGTTTAGGGTCAAAGATGATTCCAGAGCGACCTTGACGAAGGCTCTCGGTAACGGTTTTTAAGTCTTGGCCTATACAAGACCAGATACCCATTCCTGTTACTACTACACGTCGATTCATTTATGATTTGTCATTTACAATTTACCATTTATCATCATAAAGCGGCTCCATTAATTCCAATTACTTGACCGGAGATATAATCAGCGCGATTGCTACAAAGGAAAGATACCAAATAAGCGACTTCTTCGGGTTTACACAACCTTCTCATTGGGAAATTTTTAGTATCTATATATTGGCTATCCGTATATGCCTGACTTTGCTTGAAGATATCGGTATCTGTCAAACTTGGCGCAATTGCATTAACGGTCACCTGTTTTTGTGCTAATTCTAACGCTAAGGCTCTTGTTACACCTATTAAAGCCGCCTTTGCCGCAGCATAATTAACTTTTCCAGGAACACCGGTTTGTCCACTAATTGACGATATATTGATAATTCGTCCATGATGGTTCATCACCATGCCTTCTATGACGCGGCGGGTGCAATAGAAGAAGCCATTGAGGTTCACGTCAATCACGCGATGCCATTGCTCCGGCTCCATCGCCAGCATAATCTCGTCATCGACGATACCGGCATTATTGACCAGCACATCGATATAATCATCCGGATGAGCAGCGAACCATGCGTCCAAGGCTGCATTGATGGCATCGGGTTGGGACACATCAAACGGCATCAGTTCTGCTTCGCCGCCGGCTTCCTCAATCAGACGCTTGGCTTCCTGAGCCGCCGCATGATTGGACTTGTAATTGAGCAAGATTGAGCAGCCGTCTTTCGCCAACTCAATGGCGATGGCTCTTCCTATTCCTCGGCTTGCGCCGGTTATTAATGCATATCGTTTCATATGAAGTAATCAGTGGTCAGTAGTCAGTAATCAGCTTGCGATTGGCAAAGGTACTGCTTTTTTTTGATATATGCAAGTTTTTTTGGAAAAATCGATTAGGGATTAGCGATTTTCGATTATAGGATCGCCGACTTTGACGGATTTTGGGGAGAGATGCGGGGCCTTGCCGGGTTCGAAGAAAAGCACGATGTCGCTGCCGCCGAACTGAAAGTAACCTAACTCAGTGCCCTGAGTTATTTTATGATTTATGATTTCAGATTTATGATTTATGAAAGTCCATTGGACGGAAGATACTTGCTGGACGCCGACGGCGACAAGGGCGATCTTGCCGAAAGCAGGAGTGTCCAAGATGAGGATTCCGCGCGTCTCCAACATCTGAAAATCGGTCACGCCGAGTTGGTCATAGCGATACCTACCCTGCTCTTCGTCCCAGATAATGACACCTCCGCCGGCATGGATGCCTTCTATGGTCTTGCATTCCAATACCGTTCCGTCGCACGGCGCATGGAAACGATGATAGTCAAAGACATCGAGGACTATATGCGTCGTCTCACCGCCGGCAAACGCATCCCGATACGGGCTATCGCCGAGCAAGTCCAGCCAGTTAGCGATACTCGCGGTTTTAACCGGCGAGAACGCGATCTCTCCGTCGCAAGGAGAAACCAATTTACCATTTGGACATTTACCATTTTGACATTTATTTAGCCATATAGCATTTAATCTTCTTGTGAAGAAGTCATTCCAAGAATGCCAATGGTCGGGCGACTCATAGCGATCGGTATCGAGTTCAAAACGCGCGTCCATGCGCGCGATATTATAATAGGAGTCGTTCCAACTATTAGGCCCGTTGAGGTATTCGCCCCAAGCGATATTATAGGCCTTGAGCCATGCCGCCACACGCGGTTCGTACTGAAGCGAGGGATAGATGTAGCCCTTATCACGAAGGGTATCCAGCGGTTGGTCCAAGAGAAAATAGAAATAGCCGATATTTTGGTCAATACGGCGGAAGAAGGAAGCGTCCTCGCCGATATCCATCCCTTGCCAAGGCATCAGATGGGCAAAACGCTCCACATAGGCGCACCACTCCTCTACCGTCCGCACGGGGTTCGTCTCCCGATGCGGATTGGCGATAGCCGCTTGCGAGAGAGATTGCTCCAATAGGGGGCGTAAATCCGGATATTTATTCAACAAGCCATTCGACATATTTGCGAACAAGGGATGCAAAACGGTGGATGGAAGATTCTTGATAATGGGTGGCGGAGTAGCGGAACCAAAGCGACAAATCTTGCGGATGCTCATGGATCTCCACGTCCAAGAGCGCATATGCGTATTTCTGCTCCGGAACGGATACTATCTCAATGGGTAAGCCACTCATGGGCAAAAGTTCCTCCGTATCGTTAAATCGCAACACATTCACCGCATAATTCCATCGTTTGTTATAAGGCGCGGTCAGCGTATAGGGATAATCGCTATGGGCAATACCTGAACGGATCTGGTTACGCGCCTCTTTAATACATTCCTCGCGCGAAGCGATCTTTTGACTTTTGACTTTCGACTTTCGACTAATCCGAAAGGGTATATCTCGATGGAGGCTGCCTACTATCCGTTGTTCCTCCGGCGTTTCACGCCCCTCGTACGCCCATGTAAGCGCCGCCTCATCCGTACCGCAATACTCCGCGATAGCAAGGGCTGTACAAAGCGAGAAGATACCTTCGTATGAGAGGAACGACTCCTCTTTCAAACGGTCTAACCGGTCGTGCAAAGAGCTATAATCATCCATGTATAATCCGGCTTTAGGAGGAAGGAGAGTGAAAAGCCATTTCCGATCAATAGTCGGACGTACGGGAGCAGAGGCGTCCGCAAACTCGCGAATCAGCCAATCGCGGCTTGCCGAATAATGCGGTTCGGTCTTACGCTGCTCCCACCGCGCTACATAGCCCCAATAATCATCCGGCTTCAGGGGAAGTCCGTTGAATGCGCGGTAAATATCTTCTGCCAGTATCTCCCCACTCTTTCCATCGCCAAGAATACGACTACCGAATAATCTTAAATAAAGATCCTCTCCTTTAATCTCCAAGTCAATATCATGATATTGGCCATGCAGAACATCTTTCGGTATTCCTCCATTTTGTTGTCCACGCCAATCCACACGCGAAGCAAAAACCGGATGGTTATTCAGTGCCTTACGAATGGCATTTTCTATCCGTTCTTTTTGCACCGCACCTCCCCGCCAACGCAACAGAGACGGAAAATTATACACACTCGGCATCCACCGAGTTGCCTCGAAGACCAACTGCGAATACGGGAGAAGAGGATATGTAGATTTACAATTTGACAATTTACGATTTACAATTTAATCTTTTTATACTCTCTTTTGCAAAAAGAACTATATATGCCAATGTCAGTACCAAGATAGCCGGATCGATCAGCATGTGAGGGAGACAGAGTAACACCATAGTTCCTATCAGAAGGATTATTGCGTAAGGCAGTGACCAATAGCGTCTCCAACGCCAAAAGATCAGCGGCAGCGGATTGAAGAGCGCCATCAGTATATATGCCGAGCCGCCAAACTCACGCATCACAAGCCATAGGAAGATGAGCGCGCAACCGCCAAGCACCTGAGCTACCAATAATATCCAATCCCAGTAGGGATTTTGGGTAAAAGCAAAGCCCAAAGTAATCAGTACGATTAGAATCGCCGCCATCATCGGTGTAAACCAAGGTTTCAAGTTATCCAATGGGGCACCTTCTACGATATCGCCAGTATAGGTAGCCATAGGTTCTCCATTGATCGTTGCCTGCTGCCAAACAGCGGCTAAATCTGCGGGGATAATCAGTTTCTCGTCTATCGGCAGATTTTCATCCGCCTTATTGTCCGTCATGATCATAGAGAACAGACGCAGCCACGGATGATTGGCTAACGACCGATAGCCGATCTCCCGGCGGGTCATACGCTGCATTTCTTCGTCATGCGCATAGACGATTGGCGTAGTTTCTAATGCTTTTTTTACATATCGGACCACCGTAATAGCACATCCGTACTTATTCAAATCCTGGCGCAATACAATACCTTGGGTCAGATGATTATCCATAATCTCCCAGAGCCGTTGCTCCGCTTCAGGCGGTAAAGCCAGACGATACTCATGTACCGCACGGTTCCAATGCCGGTAATCCTCCAGATACTCATCCGTACGGACTGCGAACATACCCATCTTAGTCTTCCCGCTAAGGTAACGATAGAGGTTATCATTGACACTCTCTCCTTCGTAACTGAAACAATAATCCAACCCAAAAGTCGGACATTGCAGCCGCAAAAACGCATGACCTGAGGTACCTAATACATCTTGACGGTAATCCGTATGATCGGCAACACAAAGCGATACCAGTACAAAATCCGGGGCGAGGCGGTCGATGGTATCGTTGAATCCCTGCGCGGCATTCCGCTCCGCAACGGAAATCGCGGGGTCTTGGGCTGAGACAGAGACAGCAAACAAGAGTAATGACAGGATTATATGAATTTTTTTCAGCATAGTTTAATTTTTCGGGATTCGTAAAGACAGGATTAATTCGATGCAAAGGTACTGCTTTTTTTTGAAGTATGCAAGAAAATTCCACGAATTTTCCGTTGAAAGTTGAAAGTTTAACGTTTAAAGCAAAAAAAAGCGCCCGTAGGACGCTTCTTTTGTATTTAGAACACCGGCGAGCGGCGTTTGGGGGCTTGCTTACCCGGCTCGCCGGGCAGCGAAGAGCCTCCCATACCGATACTCGTGATCATAATACTGCTCATCGAGCTATACGCAGTCACCTCTGTCAGAGGGCTAATATATACTTGTTTTTTCATAATTCTTCCTCCTTATTTTACGAGTTGACCATCAATCGAATAAACCTTGTCTCCGCGGATGATGAATACCTGATTGTTGATCAGCACTTTAGTGGCTACAGCATCCTTGCTATCCACAACGGCTTCATCCATACCGGTGGCAATCTCCGGCGTCTTCTTAACCGTGATACGGATGCCGTAATGGCTATTGGTGCCCTTCTCCAGATCGGCCACATACGCACCATACGCCAGGTTCCAGATTGCCTCACCGTCATAGGTCAGGTAGATGGAAGCCTCGCTATCCGGCGTGGTAGCCAACGAGAGGCGATACTCACCGTTCTTCGGCGTGTAGATACCGAGCGGATACTCTGCCACACCATTAATCGGTGCGAAGGTATTCATACAGAGTTTCGTATTATAACGGTTGATCCACATCTGTGCCACGCGTGTGCTGACGCCCATCTTAACAAGATCTTCACCGATAATGTACTTGTCTGCTTCCTTGTCTTCGTCAGTCTGAACGAACAGACGATCGGTGTATTTCGCACCGTAGGTAGAGAGACGCACCTCAAACTCATTCGTTTCCGTAGCCTTTGCACGACGCGGAGCGGCTGCATAAGTACCTCCGTACGAAACGGTGATATCTTTACCCGCAGGTGCCTGCACGAATACCGGCTGGCCGAGGATCAGTTTAGTGGTGCTCAAGTTGATCGTGCTGTAACTATCGCTACCGTCATTGTTGTACACCTGACCGAGCGTTGCGCCCGCATTGACGTAAGCCGTAAAGAGGGCAGGGTTAGCAATACCATTCCAGTTGGCGTCGGTTTCCTCCGAAGAAGCATACGCTGTTACTGACGTGGTATTGGTCAACAACGGAGCATCGTCTTCCTTCGTAAAGCGAACTACCGGAGCATCCATCATCAGACCGATCATATAGAGCGTACCCGGTTGGATGGTCTGGTCGCCCTCTTTGAGTTCCAGATACTTCCATGCAGCGTTACCTGCGGCACGTTCTGATCCGTCATAATAGAGGATATCGAAGTCCTTACCGAAGGTCAGCGTACGACCGTCAACTGAGATTCCATTCGTCGGATTCACCTGCCAAGGAACTGCAATTGCGTACCAGGTATGGCTCTTGGCATTGATTGCCAAATCGAAGTGGGCATTACCTGTCAACGTGAGGTAGTTCGAACCTACCAACTGTCCGGAATAGGTAGCACCATCCGAAGTGATGATCAGGTCATGATAGTTCACAGCTGCGCTCAACACAGTCGGTGCACCGTTATCATTCGAGATCGTCAAATCCGGAACAGGAACTGCTGTGAAGTGGGCGTAATACGTTGCATCAACCGTTGCCTTCGGGGTCTGGTTGTTCTTATAGAACGTACCTGTGCCATTAGCACCTGTTGTCCAGCCATCGAAGGTATAAGTGTAAGCGGCTTCAGCAGCCTTAGTCGGCGTTGCTCCGGTGTAGATAGTAGCGGTATTCGCTTTTTGACCAACTTCCGCCAATGTGGTATTACCATCATAACTCTTCCATGTGATGGTATAATCGGGCACTGCAACCGTGAAGTTAGCTACTAGGTTGACATCCGCTGTAACCGTAATTGTGGTATCCAAATCGCCATCACCTGCATTCCAACCGTTAAAAGTATATCCGGAATTAACAGCCAATGTGATTGTTGCAGAAGAATTGTAATCATAGATACCTGCACCGGAGATTGTGCATGCGCCGGAAGGATTACTCTTCACAGATACCGCGTATTTGTTCGTTGTCGCGTCAAATACGGCCTTATACGTAGCATCCGCCATTACGGTCTGGATCTGCGGCTCCCATCTAAGTTTATAGGTATATTGAGCCGTTGCAGCTTTTGTCGGCAGAGTAGAGCAGACCGGCGTCTCACCGTAGTGGTATTTCTGCGTCTCGCGCACACTGTTATTTTCGTTCTTGAAGGTAATCGTGTACTCTAACGGCGATTCTACATACACAGCCGTATATGACTTGATGCTGGTTGCAGAAACCTTCTCGATTTCCGGCGACCAATGGTCGAAGACGTAGGTAAACTCCTTGTTATCTTGGTTCTCTGCCCACGTTGCCTTACCTGTCGGAGTGTCTCCTGTATATTCCGGCATAGCGCCTACTGCTACATCACTTTGCTGAAGCGGAGTTTTACCATCGTAATCGAAGAACGTAACTTCATACTTGGTAGGCGGTACCTCCAACCATGTAGCCGTATAGGTTGTATCACGTGTAACAGCAGCAATAGCCGGACTCCAAACAAGGGTATGACCCACTTTCGTAGGCACGTTCTCGCAGACAGGCACCTCGTTGTGCGTGAGGAACTGACGCTCGATCTCCACACCGCCTTCCTGACAGAAGATGATGGTATATTTACGCTGTTTCTGCGTATAAGTAGCGGTGTATGTCACATCGCTTGTAACAGGGCCGAGAGCAGGTGTCCAACCGGTAAAGTCGTACGTATAGTCGATATTCGGCTCACGCGTCGGGTTCGTTCCGAGGAACTCAGCCATCGTACCATAGGTTACTTCGTAACTTGGTACTAATACTTCATTCGGACCAATAGTTTTAATGGTGTCTCCATCCCAATTCTTCCAAGTAATTGAGAACCGTTTCTCTGCCCAATACTTTTCATAATACTCATCATTAGTACCTTTGTTAAGCGTGTCCACTTTCCAATAATAATACGTATCATTATTGGGGTGGAGACAGTGATATAGGTTATCCTTCTTCTCTACTTCCCACCACTGGCAGTCGCCTTGCAGGATGAAGAGACGGCCTGCGCCGGCAGCATCGCTGAACGTATGATCATCGTTACCGGAAATGAGTTTTGTATTAGGATCTTTCGTTGCAACCACTGCCACATATTCCTGCGGTTTTGCGTAGAACACATCTCCATTCGTATTATGCTTTACCATAAAACATGGATTATTCTCATCCGGATACATGGTAGTCCACTCATCGTTGATGTAGCAATACGCATCACCGGCTACAGCCTCTCTTGTATTAATATGCTCTCCGTTACCATTCTTTAACTGAGCGGGAGTGAAAGTTAGTGATCTATAAGTACTCGATCCCTCCACATTGTAGACTGTTCTTTCCCCAGCATCTACTGCATTATCGTTGAAGATAAAAGTACCGGCATCTTCATTGGACGAGAAGATGTTTGCGCCATTTGCAGAGGTATATACAAAACCCGTAGATGTTTGGAATGTTCCATGCACGTTGATTGCCGCAGATGGCGGGCAAGTCTGCTCATCGCGCTTGGTCGGACGTCCTTCCCAAGATGGCGAATAACGAACTACCTTCGTATAAGCCGTGTACGTTTCATTGATGCCCGATTCCGCATTATATGCATTGCCATAAGCATATTCCCCCCAGTTTGCAGCGTCATATACATAGAGAGCACCTGTATATGATATGGGAGCATCTCCTTCTTTTCCGCCATCCACCCAGGCATCATACGTGTTCTTTTCATTTTCATCCATTGCTACACTGACCGTAGCCTCTTTATCTACCTCCACTTCAGCACCGGGCAACAGACTTGTATTCTGCAAGAAGTCCATTGCGCCAGACAGAAGATGTATCTTAAAGTTACAAGTAATTGGGAGATCAAACTTACCCGAGTTCAGGCGAACAGGGACAGAAAAACCTGGTATTATAAATGAAGCATCCAATTCCCCCATATCCAACACCATCTGACCGATATGCGCCGAGTTATTCACTTCATATACTTGAATATCATTCTCTACGTCATACCATTTGCGCACCCAGGTATTCTCTGCATCTGCTCCATTATCCATAACAAAGATAGCCGAATCACGTCCATTGACACCGACAATCTTAATATCCGAAGCTGTCATAGATACGGCAAGAGAGCCTATCAATCCCTCCGATACCATAGCCGATGTTGAAAGAACTGCACCCGGATGATATTTAACAGGAGATTCGATATTCTGAATGAAATATTGAGATACAGGGAATATCTTCTTGTCACTATCATCACCTACATGTATTGGGGAGCTTTCCGGCATCATTCCCGTAATCTTTACTGAAGTCAAAGCTCCTTTCCAGTCACCAAGCTGGAACATCTCACGGACTATAGCATCACGACGGGCATCTATCTCGCCCTTACCGGTCATGAATCCCCATGCGCGAACTTCCGAGCCCGACATTAAAGTCAAATGACTGCCTTCTTCCATCACGATGCGGCCGTAAGGACCATAAGGTTGACCGGTGTAAGCCTCGTTGCTGGCGAATTGAGTACAGGTCATCTCAATCTTACCATATACATTCATATTGACACCATTGGCAATCGTCAACCGGCGGAACTCAGTAGGTTCCAGATAAGGATGCGTGCGATCCATATCATTGAATGACATACGCGGTGGGAATGCATTTATTTCCTTGGCTTGCTCATCGCTCATAGGCACAACTATCGTTGCTTTTGCCGGTAAAGTATAGTAACCTGCAGGAAGAGTGTAATCTCTCATCATGAAGATTACCACTTCCTCGTTGGGATTATTATTGGCATACGCAATAGCATCTTCCAATGTATTATACCCCACCGAACCAATACGGCATGCCGGCACAGCAACTGCAGGATCGGCATCTTCTGCTACGGCAATGTAGCGATAACCGTCCGTATAGTCCTTACTTCCGTTAATTACACTATAGTTTTTATAAGCAGGATGATCAAAAGATGCACTAAATCTGTCGTCTTCCGTAAAGAACTTCTCCGTCATGCAAGTTCCGGAAACAAAGGTGAATTTGGAGTAATCTACACCGAATACAGCAGGGTTACTGGTCTCGCCTGTGGTGTTGTCCATATATTTTCCATCAAACTTACCTCCGTTGATAGTAACATCACCTGCCATAAGAGCAACTGGGAAAGAATACATATTATTCGGCGATTTTGCACGAACGGTAGCACCCTTGTTTACCGTCAATGTACCACCGAGTCCCGCCAGCGCGGCTACTGCATAGGCGCGCTCAGCGTTCGTTGCCTCAGCATACAAATCACCGCCATTTACCATAACCGTACTACCGGCTGCCACATTTACTGCATAGGCATTGGTCCAAGTAGATATACCAGCAGGAATTGCTTTATTAATATCGCAGGTACCGTCTTCTTCTTTCGCCAACGCGGACAACGAACCACCGTCAATAGTGGTTGATGAACCGTTCAGCGCATAGACTGCCATTGCATTATTGAAACCAGCTTCAGCTCGAACAGAACCGTCACGGATGACAACCGTACCTTCGTTGTAGATACCGAAAGCGTTCGGACCTGCAGAAGTAGCCGTGAGAGTAGCTCCATTTTGAATCAATGTCGCTCCCGCATCTACTTTGACAGCCGCAGTCTGAATAGGAATAGTAGCCGTTCCCGTATTATATGTATAGTCATTTATTTCATTAACAGAAGCAACTGTACCTCCGTTCAGCACAAAGGTACCAGCTTTTACTTCTACACCGAGACCATCGGCAATCTTGATACCAAAGTTTCCTAAATCGACTCCAGGAGCCGCTACAATAGCGCCGCCCTGCTTGTTATATGCCACATTGACGGTCTTTCCTGCGGCATCTATTGTCAAAACAGGACTGCCTATCATACCGGGTATTGCACTCATTCCAACCGTTGCGGCGCTCAATGTATAGCCATTCAAGTCCAGCGTCATCGTATTGGACAGTGTGACAGAGGAGGATACTTCTATATTCTTGAGTATAGTCAGTGTTACATCACCGGATGCACCATTTGCCGCAGCAACAGCAGCAGCGAGCGTTTCATATTCGGTAGGTTCGGCTTCGCCGATTTTGACACTTGCTTCATTAGCACTTTCCGGACGAACCTCAACTGCCAGAGGTATATTAATCGTCGAAGGATTGGTTCCTTGCATCTTAGCCACAAAAGTAGCGCGCTTAGTACCAGCCGTAATACCCGATTTAGCAGTATAAGTAATCACAATGTTCGCACGACCTTTCATCGGACTTATCATTTCCGAAGGAGCGCCTAAATTCCAAATCCATGTGCCCTCAGCATCTTCAGCAAATACCGATCCCGGCATGCCTGGAAGATAAAAATCTGCATAGTTTTCTTTTAACTGAGACATATCACCCTCTACATCTACCGACACATTGATAGTAGTCGAAGAACCTGCCTCAGCCGTTGCCGTTCCGTTATTAACCGCCACCGGATTTGAGAGCAAGTATTTTTTGAACACCGCATAGATATTATTCGGATTCGTTACAACATTAGTCATGGATACCCCGAATTTTTCGTCCCCGCCTGTTCCCTTATAAAACATCCCATTATTAGCCGTATCGGGCAATACTTTATAACATGGAGACTTAAAAGGAATATTATCTCCATTACCCATTGCCGTATCTATTCTTGATATGGCAGGATCTGTAAATGTCCAATGGGAGAAATACGAACCATTTGCAGGTAAACCCTCTGCTAAAAAATACACAAAAGAAGTCATGAACATATGACCTTCCCCATTTGGCATCTCAATGCCATCCATGGCGAACAAAGTTCCACCGACCAATTGCGCTGTCTCACCTTCCGAAATATGACTCTGGTTTCCGAAAGCAGCATTATTCAATGCACGAGCAAGCTCATCATCCATCTCATCACCCATCATGTCTAACCACGTCAGTTTTACATTACCAGATCCAGTGGACTCCGGCGAAGTCTGGGCCTTTAGAGACGCAAGATAAATTTTAGCTTGATTAATGTCAAGCGCCCACGCTGCGTTCATGCTCATCCCGAGCAGGATCAGCAGCATTGAAAATTTAACAAATAATTTTTTCATCATATCTTTTGTTTTAATTGTTACACAAAAAGCGGTGCAAAGGTACTAAAAAAAAATGGAACATAAAAAGAAAAAACAAAAAAAGTGCAAAAAAAATGCGTTTTGCTACATAAAACTTGCATATTTCGAAAAAAAGCAGTATCTTTGCACTCGATTTGGGGAAAAGGTCCAAAGGCAGGCAAAAAGATGCTACCCGTAGAATTCATAGAGAGCATGCATCAGCAGTTAGGCGTTGAAGCGGAGCTGCTGATTCGGGCGCTGGAGACGGCGCCGGTGACGTCTATCCGATTGAATAACAAGATAGACGTCCTGACTTTCGATTGCGACACGGACGAGGTGCCGTGGCATGTGGACGGGTACTACCTGAGCGAGCGGCCGGCATTTACCTTGGATCCTTTGTTTCACGCAGGTTGTTACTACGTACAGGAGGCGAGTTCGATGTTCCTTCAGCAGGCGCTGGAGCAGTACGTCGATCCCTCGTCTATCGTGCTGGATCTATGTGCTGCGCCGGGCGGCAAGAGTACGCTGATTAGTGAGTATTTAGGGCGGTTCGGTTTGTTGGTCAGCAACGAAGTGGTGCGACAGCGGGTGTTCATCCTCTCGGAGAACATCCAAAAATGGGGCAACGGCAACACGGTCGTGACCCATAACACCGCGGAGGAGTACGGCGAGCGGTGCAGGCATTTATTCGACTGCATGGTAGTGGATGCGCCGTGCTCGGGCGAGGGCATGTTCCGTAAAGACGAGCAGGCCCGCGCGGAGTGGAGTCCGGCGGCGGTACGCAAGTGCGCTGAGCGGCAGCGGAGTATTATGATGGACGCATGGGATGCGTTAAAGCCCGGCGGCATCCTGATTTACAGCACCTGCACCTTCAACGAGGAGGAGAACGAGAAGAACGTCGAATGGATTGCCGACAGCCTTGGCGCTGAGGTGTTACCCATCGACTACGACCCCACTTGGGGCATCACCGAAGGGACGATGGGCTACCATTTCTACCCGCATAAGACCAAGGGCGAAGGCTTCTATATCTGCGCCCTGAGAAAGAACGACGACGAGCCGTTGAACATGGTAAATATCAAGCCTAAGAACCGCAAGGAGAACGGCTCCAGCAGCAAGGCAGAGTACCTGCCGGTAATGCGTTCGTGGCTCCAGCATCCGGACGAGTGGGCCATCCGTTATTCGGACCGTTTCGCCACCGCTTATCCCATGAAATTCAAGGAGATATGCGAATATTTGTCTGACCAAATGACCTGTATCTCTTTAGGTTTTGGTCTGGGTGAAGAGCGCGGCAAAGGTATCGCGCCGCAGCATAGTCTGAGCATGATAAAAGACCTCCAGAAGGAGGCCTTTCCAACCATCGCACTGACGCGCGAACAAGCATTGAGTTATCTTCGTACGGAGGCATTGCTGCTAGGCGGCGTGCCCTTAGGACTGATCCTGCTGACCTATGAGGGTGTACCTATCGGTTTCGCCAAGAACGTAGGCAACCGCCTTAACAACCTCTACCCCAACGAATGGCGTATTCGCAAACTCTAAGACCGTTTTCGGAATTTTCCTTTTCGTCTTGCCATGCCGCTTCCTTTAGGACGCGACGTGTATTGGCTTAGTTGCGGGGCATCGCCTAAGACATCGGGTAATGGGAGACGGGTGATAGGTTGTTTGATAAACGTCTCAATCCTTTTCCAATACCGGGCATCCTCCGGCGAGACAAGGGTGATCGCCTCTCCGCTATTCTCCGCACGCGCTGTACGACCGATACGATGAACATAATCCTCGGGATCATGCGGCACGTCGTAGTTGATGACGAGCGGCACGTCCGTCACATCAATTCCCCTGGAGACGACATCCGTCGCTACCAACACATCCACCTTTCCGTTTCTGAAATCCAGCATCACCTGATCCCGTTCTGCCTGCTCGAGGTCGGAGTGCATTGCGCGCGCGTCTATCTTTAAGGTACGCAACGTGCGCGCGAGGTCTTTCACTTTCTGCTTCTTGCCGGCAAAGATTATCACCTTCTTCAGATTCCTACCTTCCAACGCCAATTGTACAAAGCCGGGTTTCTGCGCTTCGTACAGGTACGCAGACATCTGATTGATCGTCTCAGGAGGACGGGAGACCGCTATCTGCACCTCTACGGGACGACGCATGATCGCCTTCGCCATCTGGCGGATCTTAGGCGGCATGGTAGCAGAGAACATGATCGTCTGACGGTTCTTAGGCAGCTTGCGGACGATGGTCATGATATCGTCGTAAAAGCCCATATCGAGCATTCGGTCTGCCTCGTCGAGGATGAAGTACTTGACACCGGAGAAATCGATATCGTAGATATTCATCTGGCTCAAGAGCCGTCCGGGGGTAGCGATGACGATATCCGCACCTTTCTGCAGACCTGTGACCTGTGTGTCCCAGGCGCCATTGTCTTTTCCTCCGTAGATAGGCACCGAAGAGAAGGGCACGTAATATCCGAAGCCCTCCATCTGCTGGTCTATCTGCTGCGCCAGCTCGCGCGTCGGTGCCATGATGATCGCGTTCAGTTTGTCAGGGTCGTGGTCGTCGTACGCGAGGTTCGTCAGCAAGGGCAGTATATACGCTGCGGTCTTACCTGTACCCGTCTGGGCACAAGCGATCACGTCGTGGCGGTCCAGGATCACCGGGATGGCTTTCTCCTGAACAGGCGTGCATTCATCAAAATGCATGTCCCACAAGGCGTCTAACACCTCATCCGATAATGCGAGTTCGTCAAAAAACATTTACCATTTAGTCATTTACCATTTATTTCTCCCAGCCTTCAAAAATCTCCGGGCCATAGATGTTATCTTCATCGGCATCGTGCAGGGGAGTCCATAGTTGCGCAAAGAAGGGGTTTTCTTTAGCCACCTTATCCCAATGCCAAGGGATAGTTGAAAGTTGAAAGTTGAAAGTTGAAAGTTGAGCATTCATCTTCTCGATGGTCTGCTCGTTATACGGGCAAGGCATGTCAAACGGGCTCCAGTGACCGCCCAGAAGGATCAGCCGGCGGCCGGCCTTGAAGGTGTTACCGTTAGCGTCCTGCCAGGTGTCCTTACCGAGGTACTTACCACCACGGAAAGCCGCCGCCTTGTTCAACTCCTCGTCCGTGAGGGTATCCACGTCCTTGCTCTCGTCGTAGCCGTGGTCCAGGAGCACCGGCGTCTCTGAGGGATGCGAGACATCAAAATGCGCCCAATCGGGGATGGCCTGATACGCCTCCAACGTACCGTAGTACGCGGAGATGCGCTGCTCCACCTTGTTTTTGATCCACCACTGCGTACCATGCTCCTTGCTATTCGCCATGAACCACATAGCCGCTTTCACGCAATGCGGGAAGAGTTTGGCGATGCGGGTCTTGGCGGCGAACTTGATTCCTCCGGGCAGAGACGGCGCCTTTGCCATTTGCGCGAAGTACTCCTTCACCGGCACGTTTGCGCGGAAATGAAGGTAGTTCTCCAGTTTGTCGCCGTCGATGTACCACATGCCATGGAAATTACGGGTGGTGAACCAATTGGCGTTGAAGATCTGCTGGGGTTTGGGACAACCGATACAATCCAAGAGAAGGCATTCGAACTCATAGTTCGACAACCGGTACTCGGCACCCGAACCGATGTTATAGTAGTTATTCCAGAACTCTGCCGGCACTTCGGGACGGCATACGCGTTCCAGGAGCCGACCGCTGTCCTCTACCGTAGCCCACTCCAACACGCCGCGGATCGGCACGTGGAACATGATCGGGTCGTAGTTCTTGAGGATCGCCGGGTAGAGGATACCCGACTGGCGCAGCGACACCCAGGTCTTGATGCCCGAGTCGGTGATGATACGCTCTGCAGCAACTTTGGTGAGGCCGTAGTGGTCATACGCCGAGACGCATATAGGATCTCCTGCACGGCCCCAATGCAGCGGCTCGCGGCGGTCGCCCATCTGAGCTACCGAACCGATATAGACCACTTTCGGCTGCTTGCCTTCAGGCTGCGCCAAGATCGCTTTGGTGATATTCTCCGCCGCGGAGATATTCGTGCGGAGGGTTGCCTTCGGTCGATAATCCGCCTGCGGCGAGACCATGCCGCCTACGTGCAGCACGATATCCGCACCCGTGACACCTTTCAGCACATCCTCGTACTTCGTGAGGTCGCCCCAGATAACGGTTAGCGGTGAGGGGTTAGCGGTGAGGGGAGCCAAGAGCTCCTTATTCTTCTTACTTGGCCGCGCCAAGATACGTAAGTCATACTGCTCCGGGTATTTCAGGATCTCCGTCATGCCGGCAAATCCCATTGTTCCGGTTGCCCCGGTCAGGAAAACGGTAGTTTTCATTATTTCAAGTTTCAAATTTCAAATTTATTTCTTTTTCGGAATCCATGCCGTGAGGCGGTTGAAACGCTCGCGGGCTCTCTCGCGCATCTCTGCCTTCCATTGTGCCTCTTCCTCCGCGTCGTCGATCATCTGCTGGTAGGTTGCTTGCGCGTCTTTGTCGGAGATCACCAAGAGCTGGTCGCCGGGCTTCAGTTCGCTCGCACCGGTGGGCACAAAGAAATCCTCGCCTCTCCGCACCATGATGACCAGCGTATGCGGCGGGATGGTGATCTCGCGCAGCGTACTACCCTTCTCTAACATCGACTCTTTCACTTCCACCTCGCGTGCCGAAGACTGGATCTCGTCCGGCAGGTCCAGGTCGAAGTACTGCAAGGACTTCGCCTCTTTCTGCGGCACATCGAGGTTCAGCTTCTTCGCGATGAACGTCAGCGTCGTGCCTTGCGCCAAGAGCGAGACGATTGTGCAGAGGAAGACCACATTGAAGATCAGATCCGCAAACGGCACCCCTTGCGCCTTGCACATGATGGCGAAGATGATTGGTACAGCCCCTTTGAGACCAACCCAGCTGAGCATCAGTTTGTCGCGTCCGCGGTACTGTTTGAACGGCCACATGCAGAGCCACACCGCCGCCGGACGGGAGATACAGATCATCACAATACTGATGATCAGACACGGCAGCCATACGCGGTAATTAAGCAGGTCGATGGGGTTCACCATCAGTCCTAACATCAAGAACATCACCAGCTGGCTGAGCCAGACCAAGCCGCTGAAGAACGACTGCGTCTGGCGCTTTCTCGTGAACTTGTTATTTCCGATGATCAGGCCGCCGACGTACACCGCCAGATAGGTGTTTCCCTCGAGGTAATAAGTCACGGCGAAGATAAAGATACACGCCGTGAGGATCATGATGGGATAGAGGGCTTCGTTACCAAGTTTGACACGCCTCATGAGCGCCACCAGGCCTTCTCCCAAGGCGAAGCCCAAGACCGTACCCATCACCAGCTGGATGACGATGACCCGCACGATTGACAAAGCAGAGATAGCATGCTCTGCGCCGGGGAACTTCTGCGTTGTGAGGACCACCCCTATCAGCGTCGTTGTCAGGACGTACGCCATCGGGTCGTTGGCGCCGGACTCCAGCTCCAAGAGCGGCCGGAGGTTATGCCGCAAGCCGATCCCGTTCGTACGGAGAACGGAGAAGACACTCGCGCTATCCGTACTGCTCATCGTCGCTGCCATGAGCAACGCCACCCATATCGACACACTCGCTACGGCGTTGATCCAACCGAAGATATAATAGATGATCACGCCCGTGATGACGCAGGTCAGCAACACACCAAGGGTCGCTAAGGTGATTCCCGGCACCAAGACCGACTTGATATCGCTCATCTTGGTCTCCATGCCGCCGGTGAAGAGGATGATACACATCGCCACAGTACTCAGCGCTTCTGCTGTCTCGATACCGATCTCCACGCGGTCGGCATTGAAGAACGCACCTAAGGAGTGCGAACCGAAGAACATTCCCACGACCAGAAAAAGCAACAACGCCGGTACGCCGTACCGGTAGCCGATCTTATCCGCAAAAATACTGAGGAAGAACAATAACGACAATATCAACAACGCAAACTCTACCTGCATCACTTCTTCTCCTTAAGCAAAAACTCATCGATGATCTTCACGATCTCTTCCTTGGGGTAGAGCCCCTTGAGCAGCATCGGTTTGCCTTCCGTAGGGATATAGAGCACCTGGGGGATAGAGTTTATGCCGAAGACGTACGCCAGCTCGCGTTCGCGCTCGGTATCGGCCTTGTAGAACACGACCTGATTGCAGTATTTCTGGCTCATCTCCTCCATGATCGGCGCGAGGCGTTTGCACGGGCCGCACCAAGTGGTATAGAAATCGATGACGCAGGGTTTGTCGCCCTTGTAAGACCATTCCTTCTCGTTCTTGTAGTCGAAGATCCGAGCCTTGAACTGCTCCGTGGTCAGATAGACGACATCCTCTGCCCGAGCGGACAAGAACGTGAGGAAAGTGATGAAAAGTATAAATCCTAATTTTCGCATAATATCGTTGTTCGCAATGTGGGATTACCACACCTCTTGCGGGTGGTGGTTATCCGTTCTGGGGTAGTCGATGGAGTAATGCAGACCTCGGCTCTCTTTGCACTCCAAGGCCTGACGGGTGATCAGATAGCCGACGTTGATCATGTTTCGCAGCTCGCAGATGTCCCTGGTGGCTTTGACGCGTTTGAAGAGTTCTTCGGTCTCCTCGTAGAGCAGGTCGAGACGCTCCCAGGCTCTTCTCAGGCGCAGGTTCGATCGTACGATACCCACATACGTGGACATGATCTGTCCTACCTCCTTGACGTCCTGCGCGATGAGCACGCGCTCTTCGTTAGAGAGCGTTCCCTCGTCGTTCCACTCCGGCACGGCGCGGTTGAAATCATACTCCTCGATAACGGAGAGACTGTGTCTTGCTGCCGCGTCCGCGTAAACGACCGCCTCGATGAGCGAGTTAGACGCCAGACGGTTTCCGCCGTGCAGACCCGTACACGAACACTCGCCTACGGCGTAGAGACGACGGATCGTACTCTGCCCGTCCAGATCGACCTTGATACCGCCGCACATATAGTGCGCACAGGGCGCTACAGGGATATACTCCTTGGTGATATCGATGCCGATAGAGAGGCACTTGGCGTAGATATTGGGGAAATGATGTTTGGTCTCTTCGGGATCTTTGTGGGTCACGTCGAGGCAGACATGATCAATCGCGTGGATCTTCATCTCATTATCTATCGCGCGCGCAACGATATCCCGCGGCGCGAGACTTAGACGCGGGTCGTATTTCTGCATGAACTCCTCGCCGTTGGGCAGTCTCAAGATACCTCCGTAGCCGCGCATGGCTTCGGTGATGAGATATGCCGGGTGCGTCTCCGAGGGGTTGAAGAGCGAAGTCGGATGGAACTGCACATATTCCATATCTTTGACCTGCCCTTTCGCGCGATAGACCATGGCGATACCGTCGCCGGTAGCAATCTCCGGGTTGGTCGTCGTCGCATACACAGCACCCGTACCGCCGGTAGCCATGAGCGTGATACGACTCAGATAGGTGTCGATCTTCTGCGTCTTGGGATTCAAGATATACGCGCCGTAGCACTCTATATCCGGTGTCCGTCGTGTGACGCGCACGCCTAAGTGGTGCTGCGTGATGATCTCCACGGCGAAATGGTTCTCCAAGACCTCTATATACGGATTGCGGCGCACGGCTTCCATCAAGCCGCGCTGTATCTCTGCGCCGGTATCATCGGCGTGGTGGAGGATACGGAACTGGGAGTGACCGCCCTCACGGTGCAGGTCGAAAGTACCATCTTCTTTCTTATCGAAGTTCACACCCCACTGCACCAACTCCTCGATGCCTCTCGGCGCATTACGCACCACTTGCTCCACGGCTGCCGGGTCGCTTAACCAGTCGCCCGCCACCATGGTGTCGTGGATATGCTTCTCAAAATCATCGACCAAGAGATTGGTCACAGACGCTATACCGCCTTGTGCTTTGGCCGTGTTCGCCTCATCCAGCGTTGTCTTGCAGCACAACGCGATGCGGTACTTACCGGCGCGGGCTACTTGCAGCGCAAAACTCATGCCTGCCACACCGCCGCCAATAATCAAAAAATCAAATTCATGTACCATCTATTCATGTACCATTTAGTCATTTACCATTTGGTCATTTATTTAGCCATTTGGTCATTTTATTGTGCTTTGCACAATGCAAAGACGCTTATTGTGGCTCCACGGAAGGCGCGCATGGCTTGTAGGCATGAGCGCATCGTCTCGCCTGTCGTGATCAGGTCGTCCACCACTAATATCCGCTGGTGGTAGAGTTGCTCGGGGTGGTTCACGGCAAACGCCCCGGCTACATTCGTCTTTCGCCCTTCACCGTCCTGCAGCGCCTGTTTGGGTGTATTGCGGGTGCGGGTCAGGTGGGTGGTGTCTATCGGGAGACCGGTGATCTCACTGATTCCCCTGGCGATATACTCCGATTGGTTATACCCTCTCTCGCGCAGTCGTTTGGGGTGCAAGGGTACCGGGATGATGACATCTGTCTCGTCAAAGAACCGCTCGTCGTGCCATCCCAAGACCGCTTGTCGTCCCAAATGAATACCCCACTCTGGTTCGTCGCGGTACTTCATCCGATGGATCACCTGCTGAATCGGATGTCCTTTCTCATAAAAGAGATATGCTCCTGCGCGAGTGAGATGGAGGGCTTTCTTAATGACTGTCTTGCCTTCCGTCAGGGCGGTCTCGGTACTGTTTTCCGGTTTGAGGTCCTGCTCCGTGCGGGGCAACCGGCGCCAACAATCCGGGCAGATCCAATCCAGGTAAGTCTCCCGGATCTGTTGGTCGCTGATATACCTGCCGCAGAACGGGCATGTCCGCGGGAAGAGGAGGTTAGAGAGTAACACCGTTCTTGAAGATCGCTATCTCGTGGTAGCCGTTCTTCTCGTTGTTGGTCTTCGTGCCGTTAGCGACGGCAATGACGAACTCTGCAAAACGTTTCGCTACCTCCTCCATCGGTTCGCCCTCGGCGATGACACCCGCATTGAAATCGATCCAATTGGGTTTGTTCTTCGCCAGGTTCGAGTTCGTGGAGATCTTCATCGTCGGTACATAAGTACCGAAGGGCGTACCGCGTCCGGTGGTGAAGAGCACCATGTGGCATCCGCAGGAAGCGAGCGCCGTCGAAGCCACGAGGTCATTACCCGGCGCAGAGAGGAGGTTGAGGCCCTTCACCTGCAGCCTCTCGCCGTAAGGCATCACGCCGCGCACAAGGGACTTACCGCATTTCTGCGTACAACCGAGGGCTTTGTCCTCAAGAGTGGATATACCGCCGGCTTTGTTGCCCGGAGACGGGTTCTCGCCGACAGGCTCACCGTGAGACAGGAAATAATCCTTGAAGTCATTGATGAGGCTGACGGTCCGGTCGAAGAGCTCGCGGTTGGCGCAACGGTCCATGAGGATGGTCTCTGCGCCGAACATCTCCGGCACCTCGGTCAGCACGGTCGTACCGCCTTGTGCTACGAGCCAGTCGGAGAACATGCCGAGTAACGGGTTCGCAGTGATACCGCTGAAGCCGTCCGAGCCGCCGCATTTGAGTCCCACGCGCAGTTCGGACAGAGGCACAGCGACGCGTTTGTCGTGCTGGGTCTTGGTGTACAGCTCGCGCAGGATAGGCATGCAGTATTCTACCTCGTCACCCTTGATCTTCTGGGTCGTCACGAACTTCACGCGGTCCTCGTCTATCTCGCCGCAGAACTCCTTGAAGACATCCGGCTGGTTGTTCTCACAACCGAGGGAAACGACGAGGATAGCACCGGCATTCGGGTGATGGATCATGTCACGCAGGATCTTCTTCGTGTTCTCGTGGTCGTCGCCTAACTGCGAGCAGCCGTAGTTATGGGGGAAGGCGAAGATATTATCCGCGCCGGTCTCCTGACGCAGACGCTCGGCACATTTCTGGATGATACCGTTGACGCACCCTACGGTCGGAATGATCCACACCTCGTTACGGATACCTACCTGGCCGTCTTTGCGGCGGTAGCCCATGAACGTGCGTTTCTCGTCGGGGATGTTGAGAACGACCTCTTTGGGGTGGTACTCATAGGAGAGCAGACCCGCGAGGTTGGTCTTGATATTGTTCTCGTTCATCCAGGAGCCGGCTTTCTTCGCCTCCTTGGCGTGACCGATCGGGAATCCGTACTTGATGACGTTCTCGCCCTCAGCGAGATCGGTGATGGCTATCTTATGGCCGGCAGGCACGTCCTCGAGAACCGTGATCTGCTTGCCGTCCACTTCAATAACCGCACCGGCGGTCTGTGGTTGTATTGCTACCACCACATTATCCGCCGGATTGATTTTTAAGACATTAGTCATAAACTTTTCGATATGTCGATATACCGATATGTCGATATGTCGAGGTTTTTAGAATAAACTCTTGATCTTTGCAATCACGTCATCTACCTTGTCGGAAGCGAGCATGAGCTGAACGGTCTTGAGCATGCCGACGGACTCGATCGAGTTGAGGTAGAGCTCTACGAGGTCGGTCAGACCCGGGATCTTGTTGAGGTCCTCTTTGGACTCTTTCCAGATGATGTCGGTAGCGCCGAGCACGCCTTCTGCCACCTTGCGGGTGTCGCCGGTTGCCCAGAGTTCTTTCAGCAGATCCATGATCTCCTGTGCGTCGTTCGGCTGGATAGGAGCACCGTCTTCACGAACGCCGCCCTTGTAGTACTCGATGATAGCAGCGAGACCGAGAACGAGGCCCTTCGGCAGCTCGCCTTTGCGCTCCAAGTAAACCTTCAAGCCCGGCAGGTCGCGTGTCTCGAATTTCGGGAAGGAGTTCAGCATGATCGAGGTCACCTGGTGATCTACGTACGGGTTGTTGAAACGCTCGAGTACGGATTCGCCGTAAGCCTTCAGTTCGTCCTTCGGCAGGTTCAGCGTCTCGAGGAGCTCATCGAACATCACTTTGTGGATGTACTTGCCGAGGATCTCATGGTTGCAAGCGTCGCGAACGATATTCACGCCGGAGAGATAGGTTACCGGTGAAAGCACGGTGTGCGGGCCGTTGAGGAGGGTCACCTTACGCTCGTGGTACGGCTTCTCGCTCTCGGCGATGAGGACGTTCAGACCTGCCTTGTTAGCCGGGAACTCAGCCTCGAGTTCCTCGATAGACATGTTCTCCGGTTTCTCGATCACCCAGAGGTGGAAGATCTCAGCCTGTACAACGAGGTTGTCGTTGTAACCCACTTTCTCCTGGATCTCAGCGATGTCTTTGCGCGGGAAGCCCGGTACGATACGATCCACGAGGGTAGCGCAGACGTAGTTGTATTTCTCGAACCACTCCTTGAAGCCTGCATAGTCTGCTCCGAAATCGTCTTTCCACAACTCGATGTACTTGCGGATGCAGTCTTTGAGGTGGTGACCGTTGAGGAAGATCAGCTCACAGGGCATGAAGATCAGACCCTTGGTCGGATCGCCGTTGAAAGTCTTGTAGCGGCGGAAGAGGAGCTGAACGAGCTTGCCCGGATACGAAGAAGCGGGAGCGTCGGTGAACTTACAGCTGTCGTCGAAAGTGATACCTGCCTCGGTGGTGTTGGAGATGACGAAACGGATCTCCGGCTGCTCTGCGAGTGCCATGAATGCCCAGTTCTGGGTGTACGGGTTCAGCGCACGCGAGATGACGTCGATACGCTCGAGCGAGTTCACCGCCTTGCCATCCAGACGGCCCTGCAGGTTCACGTGATAGAGGCAGTCCTGACCGTTCAGCCACTCTACCATACCTTTCTCGATCGGTTGAACGACAGCTACCGAACCGTTGAAGTTCGTCTTAGCGTTCATGTTCCATACAATCCAGTCCACAAATGCGCGGAGGAAGTTACCTTCACCAAACTGAATGATCTTCTCGGGAGCGACACTCTTCGGCGCGGTCCACTTGTTCAATGCTTTTTTTGCCATAGTTTTAAGTATTAAATGTATTAAAATTTGTTATTTACTTTTTGTTGTTTCTTTATATTGCAACCGTGAACGGATCTACATACTTCACTTGACCGTTCTCGCAAAAGATAAGCGGTTGATTGTCACGGCGGTGTTGTTCCACCAGCCTGCGGTGGGTTAATCGCAAACCTTCATTGACTTTTGATTCTAATTCTCGTTCACTCATATTTTTTGGATTAATTGGTTCCACATATTGTTCCTAAAACCTTTGCGGGTGCAAAGGTACAAAAAAATATTGATATACGCAAGGAAAATCTTTAATTCTTATCAAAAACCTATATTTCTATATCATATTTCTCGCATAGGTAGCGGACGACTTGCGGGGGAAGGACTTTGGTCTTGGGCGTGATTTTTTTTCTTTTTTTCTTGTGTATCTCGTTTTTTTGTTGTACCTTTGTGCCCGAAATGTAAATCATAAATCATAATCCATAAATCATAAAAATTAGAATGTTCAATTTTACCCCCCCCCACACTGAAAATGTCGCAAAGTACTGCGGTATCCTCCTCGTAGTATTCCTTTTATCTTGCGCGTACATGCGCGGCTACCAAGCCGGCATGTGTGGTTCTGATTTAGCAAGTACCTGCGGTGCCGACGTTCCTGAACCCGTCGAAATCCGCAAATCTCTTTTCTTCAACCCCGACTCCATAGCTTACTACTCCGCTATAGCTGCACGCGAGGACAACCCCCGCGCGCTCTTCATCGTCGGCATGGCTGCCCATCTCCGCGCCGCCGACCCCGACTATCCATCTGATGTCGTTACCGTCTCCCTCGACGAAGCCGACCACTACCTCCTCCGTGCCGCCGAACTCGGCAACCCGGACGCCATCCAATACATCCGCTGCTGTGACTACCACGGCACCTGGCACCACTTTGTCCCCCAAAACTGCAAATAAATAATACCATGATAGATCTGATAAAAGCATATATTAAGCACATCGACCTACTTTACCAAACCGGAGTAACTACGGAACATTCGTTCCGTGGAGACCTTCAAAAATTATTAGAGGACACCACTGGCTACAAAGTCATCAATGAACAAAAACGCATTGATTGCGGCGCACCGGATTTAGCTTTATATAAAAATAATGTTCCTTATGCTTATTTCGAAGCCAAAGATCTCGAGGTGGGCGACCTTGATGGGCGTAAGAAAAACAAGGAGCAGTTTGATAGATACAAAGCTTCGCTGAATACTATCGTTTTTACAGACTATCTTGATTTCCATTTATACGAAGATGGCTCTTTGATTTCCAAAGTCGAGTTGGCTTATATTGACAAAGGGCACATCCGCTTAAACGATGATGCGGTACCGCGGTTCATTTCATTATTGGAGCACATAAAAATGTTAAAACCGCAAACAATATCTTCGCCTGTCAAACTCGCTAAAATCATGGCATCCAAAGCGCGCATGCTTGCCGATGCCATAGAAAAAGTATTAGCGAACGACACTTACCAAACGGGTAGTTTTTGGAATAAACTGCGTGCCTTTAAAGAGGTACTGAACAATGACCTCAACGAGAAAACCTTTGCCGACCTTTATGCGCAAACGATCGCTTATGGCCTTTTCGCTGCTCGTCTGCACGATGATTCTCCTGATACGTTTACGCGCCAAGAGGCAGCTAATCTTATTCCTAAATCCAATCCTTTCTTACGTCAGATATTCCAACAATTAGCAGGTTATGACATCAACGATTCTATTGCGTGGATTGTAGATGATTTGGTGAATATCTTTGCGGTTACTGACGTCAAGAAACTCCGCAAGAATTTTGGCAAGGAAATGGAGAAACGAGACCCGATGATCCATTTCTACGAGGACTTCTTGAGCGAATACGACCCTGCCTCAAAGAAGAAGTTTGGTGTTTATTACACCCCGCAACCGGTAGTCGAGTTTATCGTGCGTGCCGTAGATGATACTCTTAAGACGGAATTTGATCTGCCGGATGGCTTGGCGGATAAAAGCAAAGTCGAGGTGCCTATCAAGCGGATGGAGGAAGGCAAGGATGTCGAGACTATAACCATGGAGCCTCGTCACCGTGTACAGATTCTTGACCCTGCAACAGGTACGGGCACTTTCCTTGCAGAGGTGGTACGTCGTATAAAGGAGCAACAGCAGCCGGGTATATGGCCGAAATACGTGGACGAACATCTGTTGCCACGTATTCACGGCTTTGAACTCATGATGGCTCCTTATACCATCGCACACCTCAAACTTGATATGCTTATAAATTGGTGGGGTGACCAGAAGTTAGAAAAAGATCGCGATGACCGCGTGCAGATATATCTGACGAACTCTCTATCACAACTTGCCCTTGCTAATAAATACCTGTTAGCCGAAATGATTGCTCGTGAAGCAAATGAGGCTAATGATATTAAACATAATGCACCTGTAATGGTAATGATAGGGAATCCTCCTTATTCCGTTAGTAGTAGTAATAAAGGGAAAAACTTTACATGGATAGAATCATTATTAAAGGATTATAAAAAAGGACTCAACGAGAAAAAGTTAAATTTGGATGATGACTATATTAAGTTTATCCGATTGGGACAATATTACATTGAGCGCACAGGAGAGGGAATATTGGCTTATATCTCAAATAATTCCTTTATAGATGGCGTTACTCATCGCCAAATGAGACGTGAGTTGTTGCGTTGCTTTGATGATATCTATATATTGGATTTACACGGAAACACGCGTAAGAATGAAACTGCACCGGATGGAAGTAAAGACGAAAACGTTTTCTCTATTATGCAGGGTGTTAGTATCAATATCTTTGTGAAAAAGAAAGGCAGTATTGATAGACCGGCAATAGTTCATCACAAAGACCTATATGGCTCGCGTAAAGATAAATACGCGTTCCTTACTGAGAGTTCTCTTTCATCAGTAAAATGGAATATCGTCCAAACAGTAGAACCGAATCTTTTCTTCGCGCCTAAAGATTATAGTGCCAAAGAAGACTATGAACGAGGGTTTAAGGTGGATGAGTTGATGAGTATTAATAATGCTGGTGTTCAAACAGATAGAGATGCTTTGTTTATTGATTATGAAAAGTCCATTTTGGATAATCGGATTGCAAAATTTCTATCACGACAATTTGATTCTCTGTTTATAGAAAAATATAATATAAAGGATTCTAGTTCTTATAAAATAACTCAAAAAAGCAAAGGTAAAATATTTAATAAACAATTCATTAAAAATTATTTGTATAGACCTTTTGACTTCATATATATATATTACGATAAAGAAATCATTTCACGTCCTGCATACAATGTTATGCGGCATATACAAAAGGATAATCTAGCATTAATAGCAACTAGGCTAAATAGACAAATAAGTTTAGGATACTATTTAGTAACAGATAAAATAGTTGATAGACATATATTAGATAGCGCTTCTGATGCAACATCAATCTTCCCTCTCTACCTTTACCCGTCCGAAAGCGAGTTAGGTTTTGAGACGGAACGAAAGCCTAACCTCGATGATACTATCTGGTGGACTATCGAAAATTGGGTAAAATACGGACAGGCATATAAGCCGCAAACACTGACAGAGCAAAGCGGTTTGCTTGATTTTAACAATGAGCAAACAGATCCTCATTTCCTTGCTCCGGAAGACATCTTCGATTATATCTACGGCGTGCTTCATTCTCCGCTTTATCGCGAGAAATACAAGGAGTTCCTTAAGGTGGACTTCCCGCGTATCCCATACCCGAAGAACGCAGATGAGTTTGAGCATTTCAAAGAGTGCGGTCACCAACTTCGTGAGTTACACCTAATGCGCAATGTACCGAAATCAAAAGTGACATTTGATGTTATTGGCAACAATAAAGTAGAATTCATTCGTCCTATACCAAATTTTGATGACGGATATTCTTACTCGATATATATTAACGACACCCAGTATTTTGCACCCGTGCCTACAGTAGCTTGGGAAATGTATATCGGCGGTTATCAGCCGGCACAGAAATGGCTCAAAGACCGCAAAGGACGTGAACTATCTACGGAGGAGATTGAGCACTATGAGAAAATCATCCGTGTACTTTTAGAGACAAAACGCATCATGGATTCTATTGATAGCCCGACCGATAAACAATTAACCCAACTCCAACGCGAGAACGCCGAACTACGGCACAAACTCGCCGCCCAACAATCCGGTTCGCTCATCAACTACGGCACCGTAAACATCTACGAAAAATAAAAAATAGTCCCCTCCATGACGTAAAACCGGAGGACATATAGCGCAACGCGCAAGATGGCATTATTCTTAACGGCAAAAGTCGGCAAAACTCAATGTAACGAAAAGAATAGATGTCCCTTTAACCCGTGCATGGGCGTGAGGGGTATTCGTTACAGGTTTGCCGACTTTTGCCGTTTACTCCTCTCGCCTGTGCTTTAATTTTTTTAACAATCATGGTCAATAACATCAACAACTTCGGAGTGATTAATTTTTACGAATCCAACTCCGCCAACTCCCACTCTGAATCCAAACACGTCGAGGACATCCAGCCTCTTTCTTCGTCCGTTACGTCCGAATTTAATTCGGACATCCCCGATTCTATCATTTTCACCAAGAAAGCCCGGCAGGAAAACAAAATCCCCGCCATCGTCCAAGCCCTCCAAAAATCCATTATCGACAGAAAAGACAAGACCCGCGCCCTTGTACAGGAACTGCAATCTTGGCAAAAAGACAACTATATCGACCCCCAGTATAATGCACAAGTCATGTACGACGAATTGCAAAAAATTCTCCCGCTTCCATTTGGCTATGATGCCTTCAAAAGACTGTACAACAACACGCGTTCTTAGTCCCGATTTAGTCCCGATTTAGTCCCGATTTAATCCCGAAAATCCCGAAATAATCCCGAAAATCCCGAACGAGTCCCGAAATTCGAGACTCTTTTTTTTTATACCTACCTTTGCACCGCCTTTCGGAACAAACCCCTCGCGTTGAGGTCGTTCAATCCCTCCGATCGGCGATGCAAATGATTTATACTTTTTTATCTTCGGTGTTTATCGCCTTGTTTCTGGTGGTCGGCACGCTTGCGCTCATGGGATTTCTTGAAATGATGCGTAAAAATATGCCACTCACATGGCTCTGCTGTCAGCACGTGGTCGTACTCGCGCTCATCGCAGTACTTTGTTTCATCTGCGCCTGTATCTTCGGCGCACAAATCCCTTATTACTATGCTGCCTGAATTATTAAACGAACAGCTTCGGCTGGTGGATGGTACAATCGTTAAGAAATGCCCTACCATCAAACCCCTCTACTGCTCGGAGGACGGAAGATTCTTTTCTGTCCACAATATGCAGATTACCGATGAGGGATGTATTATGCGAGAGTTAAAACCTGACAATAACCCGGCTAAGAGAGTAAGGAATCAAAATTCGTCAGTGCATCACGGCCTTGCTTACCCGGATATGAGAGGTTTCGGCATTCGCCCCTGCCATCATCTCGTCTGGGAGACCTTCGTCGGACCTCGCACCAAAGGTATGGAGATCGACCACCTCAACGGCAACATCCTCGATTGGTCGCTCGCGAACCTCGAAGAGGTCACGCCTGCCGAGAACCGCAAGCGAGCCAAGATCCTCCGCGCCATGCGCAAAGCCGGCACCGACCCGACAACCATCCCCCAATCCCGACTCAAAGCTATCTTCGCCTCCTTCGACCTCATGGACGGAGCCAAACAGATGTCCCGCGACATCTCCCGCCATCAGGAGTGTTAATTATTTTGTTTATTAGGTCGGATGTTATCCGACAACCAAAACCCCAATTTATTATGAAAACTACCAATTTATTAGAACTGCGCACCCTGCGCAACCAAGAAAAAGCCATCAAGGCTCGTATCCTCGAAATCGCCGACGCTGCTACCTCCGAAGCCGTCGCTATCCTCGCTGCCAAAGGCCTTGCCAAAGGCGAGTTCACCATCGACGACCACCGCTTCCAGCTACAGCGAACCGACGTCTTCAATTTCGCCGACTTCCGCTCCTACAAGGACGAAAACGCCGTCAAATGGCGCGCCGAAAACAAGAAAAAACAGGACTTCCAGAACCAAGCCAAGGCCTGCACCTCTCTCATGAACGGCTACGTCAAGAGCTTCGTCAACGAGAACCCCGAACGCGAGCCCGACGAAATCCAACTCACCGTCAAAATCCTCGATTAACCCCCTTTACTTCCTCTTTCTTTTAGCGGTAGCTTGTTCCTTTTTATACTTAGCTTGTTCCTTTTTATGTTTAGCTTGTATCTTTTTACCAAAAATCAAGCAAAATAAATACAAGCTACCTGCTAAAAGAGAAAGAACCAAAGAGAAAACCATGCGGGTGTAAAAATCTCTTAAAAAATAATTTATTTTATAAATTCCAAAAAATCCCCCTTATGGAAACCATAGACGAAGCATTAGCTAAAAGGTTCGGCCGTTCGCTCGTCCACCTGATGAAACTCATCGACCCCGAGCGCCGCTATTCCATCGATGAGCACCTCGGCAAAGCGTGGGATGCCCTCTCCCTCACCGACCAGCGCCGCCTCTACCTCTATCTCCTCTACCGCAAATGGCGAGGAGAAGGCTTCTACGGCACGCCCTATGAGATCGTCAACAACTGTCACCCGTACCCCACCGACTGGAACGGACGACCCTTAGTCAACCGACTCATGCGGGAATCCAAAATGGTCTCTGCCAAGCACCAAGGCACCTTCGGCATCTACACCGCCGATGAAGCACGCGTCTGGCAAATGACCGATGTCCACCCCCTCAATTAGCTCGCGGTGTCCTGTGTCCGGCACCTCCGCTGCCGGATCTCCCGCCTCGCTGGTCTAACTCTCGGCGCTACTCCGCCGAGACCCCGAAACCCTATTTTGTTAATTAACCGCGGCGTGTCATTTATGCACGCCCCAAAAACCCCAAAACATTATGAAACGTAAAACCATTCTTAACATTGAAGTAACCAACAAGGAGTACACCCTTCAGTACTCAGGATCACTCATCGACCACCCGACCTCTAAGGAGGCCTTCAAGCACGACGAACGCATCTTGCGAATGCTTGTCTCTGACCGGAAAGTCTTCGATTTCTTCTTCCGTCTCGTTGAACCCGCACGGCGCTTCTACGTCCGCGAGGCCAAAAAGAAACTCAAGACCGAAAACGGTACTACGTCAGTAGTAAATCAGTAGTAAATAAGTCTAATTACGTGTTCAGAATTATGGAAATCATCTTATCAAAACAATGTGAGTCCTTCACCGGCTCACTCGGAAAAGGATTTGGTTATCATATCCAAAGACGCAAAAACGGCTTCTTCGCCAAGCGCAACGCTAAAGGCGAGATCCCTGCCGATGGGCACCTTCGTTTCATCATCGCTTGTGCCGAACTCGCGCAAATGAAGACCCACATAGCGGATGTCAAGGTTACTAACCGCGAACTCTTTGAGGCTCTGCGGGAAGCAAATGCGCCTTCTCCTGCTTTCCTTAATTGGAATAATGTGGAGACCTATAACGCCTCCGACATCATTAACTTTCGCCGGGACTACCTGCCTAATCAGGCTTAATCCGGCCTAAATTTGCCTATTTTTATGAAATCTGAAAAAAAAGTAATGATCTTTTCCGCCTTGTCTGCCTTGCAAGAGCGCGACCCCGATTGGAAACAGCCGGCGATGATTAAGAAATTCAAAATCCTCTACGACGATTGGCGGCAGAAAGAGCTGCGGGCTAAGGTTCATGCCGCGTCTTTCTATACCAAAGCATGGAAACGTGGATGGTTGTCGCAAGCCGATTTTGTGCGCTTTAGAAACTACGTGATGGAGTAGAAAGCGCTTTTTCTCTCGAACGGAGCCCCATTATTTGGTGGCTTCGTTTTTTTGTTGTACCTTTGCACCGAATTTAAAAATCGCTTATGAACAAAACACCTGAAAATATCGCCCAACTCATCATCGCCGCATTGGTCGTCCTCGGTGGTCTTGTACTGCTCCATGTAGGCATACAGATCGACCCTGCCGGAGAGATACACGAGACCGTTCTTGTCGCCTTCGGTGAAGCTGCCACCTTTGCAGGCTCTATCATGGGTATAGACTATCACTACAAAAACCGCAATCGCAATGTTAACGATCCAAATGACAAGAACCCGCAAGTCGGGTAACGCCGTCTTCGGCAAGATGGTACTGCCTTTCTCCTCGCGACCCATCTACGACCGCGAGGACAAGGATATCACCATCGACACCCTTGAGAATGCGCTTTATATCATACCCGCAGGTACGTACCCCCTTAGACGCACCTACTCGTATAAGTTCAAGAAACTCCTGCCGCTCGTCGATGAGGTGCCCGACCGCTCCGGCATCCGCATCTTGAAGGGGGCCCCCGACGGATGTTTTACATCCGGTGGGGAGAGCGGAGGTAATGGTCGCACCTACGATTTAGCGGAGCGGTATCGTTCTTGCGACCCATTTACCGAACGCGACGAACATTCCACCGGCTGCATCCTGACCGACCAATACGGACAGAGCACCTTGGATATATTGTTAAACCGTATAGAAACAATGTACAACAATGAAGAACTACAAATCGAAATCCTGGATCGTATTACTTGCTAGTGCCGTTATTATGGGTGCTATCTTGTTTGGCATCTGTAGCTGCAAGGCTTGGCGTACTATCACCACCTCCGCCACCTATGTGCAGTCCAACGACTCCGCGAAAGCGCAAACGACCACGACCATCTCCACCAAGACGGTGGAAGAGTACCAAGGCGTGAAGAAGCGCTAAACCCACAGCCGCAAAGGGCGCTCGGCTATAAAGAAACCGCCCCTTACTTACTCACTCATTTTTCCCTCCAAGCGGTGAGGAGATATGTTCACCGCAAATAAAATGGCAATAGTTCGATACGATCCGGGTATCAGCTCTGTTTCCGGAGCATTGGCTAAACCCAAGAAAGACGGACAGCACACCTGCGAGAAGATGCTGCTCGCGACCCACCGCACCGCTGCAACCACCTCGAGTGATTGCAACCGCATCTACCTCCGTCAACCGGTTAAGCGCACCTCTCCGCTGACGCAGCGTGAGCACCAGATCCGTAACCGCTTCATCGGCGTTCAGGCGATGATTCAGGAGCGCAGTCATGACCTCTCGAAGATCACGACCGACCAGCAGACCTTCATCGCGCAGAAGAGCGAGCCGAACGGCTGCAAGACCATGAAGAAATGGTATTGGAAAGTCTGCGGCGCTGAATGGGATCAGCAGCACAGCTAATCCCCGCGAGGCAACACCTCGCTTTCCCGCGGCTGACAACCGCTTACGAGCGTTCCCCCTTACTCACGGGGGAGCGCTTTTTGTCTTTCTACTTTCGACTTTCTACTAAAAATCTCCGATTTTCCTTGCATATCTCGAAAAAAAGCAGTATCTTTGCACGCTAATTTGTTAAATCATAAATTTGAAATCATAAATCATACATGTCTTTACAATGTGGAATAGTGGGTCTGCCGAACGTGGGCAAGAGTACCCTTTTTAACTGTCTGAGTAATGCAAAGGCGCAGAGCGCCAATTTTCCTTTCTGTACGATTGAGCCGAATGTAGGCGTGATCACGGTGCCGGACGAGCGGTTGATCAAACTCGGCGAGATATGTCACCCCGAGCGCGGCGTGATCCCCACGACCGTGGAGATAGTCGATATAGCGGGTCTGGTGAAGGGCGCAAGCAAAGGTGAAGGATTAGGCAATAAGTTCCTGGCGAACATCCGCGAGACGGACGCCATCATCCATGTGCTGCGTTGTTTCGACGACGAGAACGTGGTGCATGTCGATGGGACGGTGAACCCCGTGCGCGACAAAGAGATCATCGACGCGGAGTTGCAGCTGAAGGACCTGGAGACGGTGGAGAGCCGTATCCAGAAATGCGAGAAAGCCGCCAAAGCCGGCGGGGATAAGTTCGCGAAGTTGCAGTTAGAGGTGCTGGTTAAGTACCGCGAGGCGCTGAGTCAAGGCAAGAACGCCCGGACGGTAGAGCTGGAGAACAAAGAGCAGGAGGCGGCAGCGAAAGACCTTTTCCTGCTGACGAACAAACCCGTGATGTACGTCTGCAACGTCGATGAGGGTTCCGCCGTCACCGGCAACGCATACGTGGAGCAGGTTCGTGAGGCGGTCAAAGACGAAGACGCGCAAGTGCTTGTTCTCGCAGCGAAGATAGAGAGCGAGATAGCGGAGTTAGAGAGTTACGAGGAGCGGCAGATGTTCCTCGAGGAGATCGGTCTGGAGGAGAGCGGAGTGAACCGTTTGATCAAGGCTGCTTACGCGCTACTCAAACTGCGTACGTTCCTCACTGCGGGTAGCGACGAGGTACGCGCGTGGACGTTCCGCGAGGGCATGAAAGCGCCGCAATGCGCCGGGGTCATCCACACGGATTTTGAGCGCGGGTTCATCCGTGCGGAGGTGATCAAATACGAGGACTTCGTGGCGCTCGGCGGCGAGGCGCAATGCCGCGCAGCCGGCAAACTCGGCATCGAGGGCAAGGACTACCTCGTGCAAGACGGAGACATAATGCATTTCTTGTTTAACGTATGATAGAGTCATTATTAGCTTACGGATGGTGGGTGGCGGCGATATGTATCGTCGCGGGATTTGTGGCGCTGGTGAAAGGCGCAGACTGGTTAGTGGATGGTGCGAGTGCGATTGCCAAACGGTCCGGCATCAGCGATCTCGTGATCGGTCTGACGGTGGTGGCTTTCGGTACGAGTATGCCGGAGTTCGTGGTAAACATGGTCTCCGTAGCGGAAGGCAGTACGGATCTGGCGATCACGAATATCGTAGGTTCGAACATCATCAACACCTTTGTCATCCTCGGTCTGACGGCGTTGGTTTATCCGATCGTGTCGCAGAAACGCAGCCGGGACTTTGATATCCCGATGTCCATCATCGCCGGGGTGTTGGTACTGATCCTCGTGGCTGTACAACTGCCATTCGGCGAAGCTGGCAAGGGTATCGGTCACCTCGGCGGCGGAGTATTGTTAGCGTTCTTCTGCTACTTCCTTTATAACACGTTCCGTCACGCCAAAGACCACCCGGAGGAAGGACCAAGTGACGAAGTACCAAGTACCAAGGAGATTCCTGTCCGGCGTGCTGTCGCGCTGATTCTCGGCGGATTGGCAGGACTGGTGGTCGGCGGAGAACTGATTGTCAAGAGCGCCGTGGATTTAGCGACACGCATGGGCGTGAGCGAAGCGATCATCGGTCTGACGATCGTAGCCTTAGGCACCTCGCTGCCGGAGCTGGCGACCTCCGTCATCGCGGCCGCCAAGCATAACTCCGACATAGCGATAGGCAATGTCTTCGGCTCGAATATCTTCAACGTCTTCTTCGTCCTCGGTACGAGTGCGGCGATACGTCCCCTGCCGGCATACGAAGGGATTGAGTTAGACGCCTGCATGGCGGCGATGGGAAGCATCATCGTCTGGCTTGCCGTGAAGACCAACAAGGAGCGGAAAGTACAACGATGGGCAGGCGCGTTGCTGCTGATCGTGTATGGCGCGTATTTAGCCTACCGGCTGTGGACGGTGTAAGGATTATAGATTAGAGGTTAAAATTTAATGATATGAAATCAAAAATCTTACTTGCTTTATGCGCGGTAGTCAGTATAAGCGCGCATGGTGTACCCCGTAGTGAAAAAGAAGCGCTTCAAGAAGCCGTTTCCTTTTTCCGTAACAACCCTTCCGTTCGCCGCGCTGCCGCCGGTACGGGAACTGCGATGGAGTATGCTTACTCTGCCGTTCAGGCGAACGGCGAAGTAGCCTTCTATGTCTTTAACCGCGGGGAGAGCGACGGCTTTGTGATGGTCTCGGCAGAGAGCAACACGCCGACGATCATCGGCTACTCGACGACCGGCCGTTTCGATCCGACCGACCTGCCGACGGGACTACAGGCATGGATGGAAAGTTATAAAGAGGATATCGCACGCGCGTCAGAGAGCGCCCACGCGTACAGGGTTACCGAGGGAGGATACACGCCGGTAGCACCGCTGTGCACGACGCAGTGGGGACAAGGAACGCCGTATAACAACCTCTGCCCATACTACAACGACAAGAGATGCGTGACCGGCTGCGTAGCGACCGCTGCATCGCAGATCATGAAGCACTATAACTATCCCGTTCATGGTATCGGTTCCAACAACTATAAATGGGCGAACGCCAACGGTGACTCCGTGGTGATCTCTGCGGATTTCGGGTCAACGACCTACGACTGGGCGAACATGATCGACGTGTATGACGCGAACGCTACGGAGACGCAGACGAATGCCGTTGCTACGCTGATGTCGCATTGCGGTATCGCGAGCGAGATGGAGTACGGCGAATCGAGCAGTAGTGCCGGCTCCGACGACATGATGCAAGCCCTCATCGAGCATTTCGGCTATGACAAGGGCATTCGGAACTTATACAAAGACTACATGGGTGCCGGCATGCTGATGAGCGCCATCACGAAAGACTTGCAGCAAGGGAGAGTGGTTTATTTCAGCGCCAAGACGATTGAGAACGGCGGTCACGCCTTCGTCTGCGACGGCATCGACAGCGACGGCTTGCTGCATATCAACTGGGGATGGAAAGGTAAGAACGACGGATATTTCCAACTCTCGCTTTTCAATCCCAAAGACCAGGGCACAGGCGGTTCGGCGAGCAACAAAGCTTATACGGAGAAGATCCATGCCTTTACGAATATCCAACCTGATGCGGACGGTCAGTACGTCCTCTCGCTCACGTGCGAAAACATCCGCCCGGGGCAACATGCCTACCACCGCGATTCAGCTGTCGTTATCTATATCGACACCCTGCACAACCAGAGTTTCAAGCCGTGGGAAGGCAACCTGGCGATGAGGGTATATAAAGACCAGCAACCCTATAAGAGCCGCCGCATCAGTTCGACCGCCAATCCGCTGAAGGTCGGATATTACCGCCGTCTGCTGAGCTATAAAGCCTCCTTTGCTGACCGTGAGAAATATCCGGAAGGCGAATATACGATTCTAATGGGCGTATGGGACGTGGCTGACGAGAATACTTTTGTACACATCTACCGCAAATGGGTAGGCCAATGGAAATGCGCGATGACCATCACCGCGGATTCTATCTACTTCACGCCTCCGACTATTCCTGCACCCGGAGAAGAACAAGGCATCGATGCACCGATCGTCAAACCGGCTGATCCTGCGGCGCAGAAGTATCTCCGCGACGGGCAGTTGTTTATCCTGAAGGGGAAAGATCTATACGATTCCAAGGGTCAAAGGTTATAAAAACAAAGAAGGATGTCTCCCGACATCCCAATCTTTTTACTTAACCTTAAATCTAATACCATGAAAAACACGGTGCAAAAGTACTGCTTTTTTGCGATATGACCAAATATTTTTGAAAAAAAATGTTATAAAACATAAAATTGCAATATCCAGTTTGCAAAAAATCCGTGCTTCTCGCGATATACATCATTTTACTGCTCATCCAATAAGTCCGGTCTGCGCTCGCGTGTGTGGGCGACGGACTGCTCGTATTGCCATTCCTCAATCTTCGCCTGATGCCCCGAGAGGAGGATCTCCGGCACTTTCCATCCCTTATAGTCCGCCGGGCGGGTATAGACGCCTGCTTCGAGCAAGCCGTCCTGGAAGGAGTCATTGAGGGCGGACTCGACATCGCCGAGCGCTCCGGGAAGAAGACGCACGATAGCGTCCGTCATCATCGCCGCCGGCATCTCTCCGCCGGTGAGAACAAAATCTCCGATACTATACTCCTTGGTAATCAGATGGTCGCGCACGCGCTGGTCCACGCCCTTATAATGGCCGCAGAGGATGATGAGGTTTTGTTTGAGCGAGAGCGCGTTAGCTGCTTTCTGGTCAAAACGCTCGCCGTCCGGGGCGGTGAAGATGATCTCGTCGTAGTCCCGCTCGGATTTCAGATGGCTGATAAGGCGGTCGATAGGCTCGATCTGTAGGACCATGCCGGCACCGAAGCCAAAGGCATAATCGTCCACCTTGCGGTGCTTGTCGAGGGTCCAGTCACGTAAGTTATGCACGTAGATCTCGCAAAGGCCTTTGTCCTTCGCGCGTTGGATGATAGAGTGATTGAGCGGCGAGTCCAATAACTCCGGGCAACAAGTGATGATATCGATACGCATAGCGGTTTTTCTCCGAAAAACGTTAAATAGTTAAAAAGTTAAAATGGTTTTGTTTGACAACAAAACGTTAAGCTGTTAAGGGACGGGGTCATAGCCGGAACCACCCCAAGGATGGCAACGGAGGATACGTTTGATGCCGAGCCATCCGCCTTTGAAGGGTCCGTACTTGAGGACCGCCTCCACCATGTACTGGCTGCAGGTCGGCGTATAACGGCACGAGGGCGGCGTCAGGGGTGAGATAAACACCCGGTAGAAATAGACGGGGAGAAGGAAAACCTTGCGTAGGAAAGTTTTCCATTTAGGGGTTGATATTTGGGATTGATTATTTTCCATTGATCTTACGCAGCGCCTTCTGCACGGCTTTCTCGATGACGGGGAAGGGTTGTTCCTCTTTGTCCATATAATTGAAGGCAAGCAGCACTTTTTTTTCTCCTAAGAGCGACTGATTGAGGCGATATGCTTCGCGCATGAGGCGACGCAGATGATTGCGTTTGACGGCACGCTTGAAGAGCGATTTGGGCGCCCAGACGAGGACGCGGGTTTGTTCCCCGGGGATCTCCTGAAAGGTCACGCGAAGGGGCCACGACGTGAATCGCTTGCCGGACTTATAGAACGCTGCTATCTCCTGCGCTCCGCATAACTTCGCTTCCTTCGGAAAACTATACCCCATACCCCTTCGCCTATAACCTTTCGCCTTTATTACTGATTCTTATCCAGATAATCTGCGATCGCCATGGGCAGGGACGCAAAAGGTTTGCCTTGTCCTGCCTCTATATCCACGCGATAACCGGCTTCCTCGAGGGCACGGATGGTACCTTCGCCGAAAGCAGCGATGATGGTCTTGCCTTGTTTCCAATCAGGGAAATTCTCCTTAAGCGAAGTGACGCCGGCAGGAGTGAAGAGGGCGATGAGGTCGTAATTGAAGTCCTTATCCTTGGGCCAGGGGGTGCTGACCGTGCGGTACATGATCGCCGGAGTGACCTCGATAGAGTTCTCGGCGAACATATTGATCTGGTCGTCCGTGTGGATATCGGAGAGTACCATGAGGTATTTCTCATTCGGCCGACGGTGCATCGCCGGCAGCAGGTCCTCGAACTTATTTCCTTGCTCGGGGAAGAAGACCTTACGCTTGCGATAGTTGATAAATTTCTGGAGGTACAGTCCTACCTGCTCGGAGTTGCAATAATAATGCATCGAATCCGGCACATTGAGGCGCATCTCTTCGCAAAGACGGAAATAATGCTCAGCACCCAGACGGGAGTTGAGGATGACGGCCGTGTAGTCCAGCGGGTTAATATGCTGCTGGCGAAACTCCCTCGCCGTCAGCCCTTCGATATGAATAAACTGATAGAAATCACACTGGACACCGTACAACTCTTCCAAACGAGAGTACGGCGTATGCGCAGCCTCCGGACGGGGTTGAGAAAAAAGAATTCGTTTTATCATAGAAAAGCTATCATTTTATCAGATAAGTAAAAAAGCGCCATGAGCGGCAAGACCTCTACCGTCGCTATATACAGGACGAGATAGATCAACGCCGCCGGGGAGACAAGATATGTCCTCGCGCAGCGGTATAGCCACACGCCTAAGAAGAGCACCGCCACAATGCCGATCGTCCACATCGTCGCGAGGGTACTATGACAATGCAAGAGGATGAGCAAGACCGGATAAAGAGCTACGGTCGTGACGGTGATGAGGTTACTGTAGGCCTCATGCGCAGCGCCAAAACGGCGCGAGAGGAGGAAGGTATAATCCAGCAGCGCGCATATCCCCGTCTTCACCAAGCCCACCGCCACAATCAGTCCGGCGGTTACCCAAAATGCCAAGAAAGGCGCATGATTGAGCGTGCAGAAACACAGGCACAGCGCCATCGCAAGTACTCCCAGACGGAAAAGGGAGATGAAGAGCAGCCCGGGGAAATTAGACGGAGAGTCCTTATAGACACGGTCACCGCGTGAGAAGACCACCGACGGAGACTGCGTCACGATACCCGGCTGGAAGACCTCTGCGAGGAACGCAAAGAGCAGCAGACTGAGCATCATCCATGCGCACCACGGCGCAGAGAGCAAGGTGTATATATGCGTTACTCCGTCCATAAATATAGTTTATCGCCGCGACGCACGATACCGTCCGTCTTGAGCGAGAAGAATTGTCCTTTTTGTATTGTTTGCGCAGGCTTGCCGTGGGTGTCGCGGATGTCCGTCAGCGTCACCTCCATCACGCCGGTCGTCTCACCGATGATGAGGCAGGGTTGTCCTTCCCCGACCTGCGGAACCGCCTCCACGAGGAACTCCGCCACAGAGAGGTTCTTGAAGAAATTGGTACACTTACCGGCGTAGATCTTCTTCCGCGTCGCCTTATTGCCATACTCATGAGTCCACTCGCCGAGCCGCTGACCCTGGTAGTAACCGTCCCAGAAACCGCGGTTGAAGACCCGGCTGAGCCGTTCGTCCCAAGCGGCAATCTTCGGTTCGATGACCGCATTATCCGCATACTCGCCTGCCTGCCAAGCCTCCACGGCTTCCTTATAGCACCGCACGACCGTATCGACGTACTCCGCCCCGCGGGCACGGCCTTCGATCTTCAGCACCCGAACCCCGGCGTCCAGCATCTTATTGAGAAAACCGATGGTCTTGAGATCCTTCGGGGACATGATATACTGGTTGTCTATATCGAGCTCCAGATCAGAGGACTTGTCTTTGACCGTATAACCTCGGCGGCAGACCTGTACACAGGCACCGCGGTTCGCCGAGAGGCCGTAGTTATTGAGACTCAGGTAACACTTGCCGCTAACCGCCATACAAAGCGCGCCATGGCAGAACATCTCGATGCGCAGCAGTTCGCCTTTAGGGCCTTTGATCTGCTGCTCCACGATGTCCCGGTGGATCGATGCCACCTGCTCCATGTTTAGCTCCCTCGCCAGGACGACGACGTCCGCAAAACGTGCGTAGAACCGCAGGGCGGCCGTGTTAGCTATATTGAGTTGGGTGGACAGGTGCACCTCCACGCCTTGACTCACGGCATACTCCATAACGGCGATATCCGAAGCGATGATGGCGTCCAGACCGGCGGCCTTGGCGTTATCGACGATCTCCCGCATCAAGGGCAGGTCCTCGGGGTACATGACTGTGTTGAGCGTCAGGTAGGTCTTCACGCCCGCCTCGCGGCAGGTAGCAACGATCGTATGCAGGTCCTCCGTCGTGAAATTAACCGAACTGCGAGCCCTCATGTTCAGGTGCTCGATGCCGAAATAGACCGAGGTAGCCCCGGCATGTATCGCCGCAGCCAAGGACTCCCAGCACCCAACGGGGGCCATGATATTTACCATTTGATCATTTACCATTTGGTCATTTATTTAGCCATTTGGTCATTGAGGTACTCCGCTATCTGGACGGCATTGAGGGCGGCACCCTTGCGGATCTGGTCGCTGACGCACCAGAAACTCAGTCCGTTCTCGTCCGTGAGATCCTTGCGAACACGGCCGATGAAGACCTCATCCTTGCCGCTCAAGAACAACGGCATCGGGTAGATCTTCTTCTCCGGCTCATCCATCAGCACGCATCCTTCCGCCTTCGAGAACGCCTCTCTGGCTTCGGCTACGGAGATAGGTCGCTCGGTCTCTACCCAGACGCTCTCGCTATGCGCCCTGAGCGACGGCACGCGGACGCAGGTAGCGCTGACTTTCACGTCCGAATGCATGATCTTGCGCGTCTCGTTATACATCTTCATCTCCTCCTTGGTATAGCCGTTGTCGGTGAAGACATCGATATGAGGGATGACGTTATAGGCTAACTGATACGCAAACTTCTCGACCGTCGGCTCCTCGCCGTTGAGGAGCTGGCGGTACTGGTTTTGTAACTCCTTCATCGCCTGTGCGCCTGCACCGGAAGCCGCCTGATAGGTCGATACATGCACGCGGCGGATATGACTCAGACGTTCGATGGCCTGCAAAGCCACGACCATCTGAATCGTCGTACAGTTTGGGTTAGCAATGATATTACGCGGCCTTACCAAGGCGTCCGCGGCGTTCACCTCCGGCACCACCAGAGGCACATCGTCGTCCATACGAAAAGCAGAGGAGTTATCTATCATGATGGCTCCGTAACGAGTGATAGTGTCCGCATACGTACGTGACACGCCTGCACCCGCGGAGACAAACGCAATATCGACGCCCTTGAAAGCGTCGTTATCTTGTAGCAGTTGTACTTCGTACTCTTTGCCACAAAAAAGATATTTCTTGCCGGCACTCCGCTCCGAACCAAAAAGTCGCAGTTCGGAGAGAGGAAACTGCCGCTGTGCGAGCACAGCCAACAGTTCCTGTCCGACGGCGCCCGAGGCGCCTACGATTGCAATAACCATACTTAAGCCAGTGCGACAAAGAGGTCTGCCTCTTTCTCCTCGAAGGTCAGTTTGCCTTCGCGAGCCAGCCATCCCAAAGCCAAGAAGAGCTCATCGTTCTTCAGCTTGGTAGCTTTCTTCAGTGCTTTCAGACCCTGTGCACCGTTCTGCAATGCGCCCCATACGAGGCCTGCGTTTTCGCCAATTTTCGTAATCATAAGACCTTAATTTTTTAGTGACTAATACAGAGGACAATCAAGGGGTCCCTTCCCTATTATTCTTCCCATTTCTTAAACACCAGGCAGGCGTTATGGCCGCCGAAACCGAAGGTGTTGCTCAGCGCATACTTGATATCGCGTTTCTGGGCTTTACCAAAGGTAAAGTTAATACGATAGTCGATATTCTCGTCCTCGTCGTCGGGGTCATGGTTGATGGTCGGCGGGATGATGCCGTCCTTGAGCGCCATGACGCAAGCGATAGCCTCCACGGCGCCTGTAGCACCGATGAGGTGACCGGTCATGGATTTGGTCGAATCGAGGTTCATGTCGTACACATGCTCGCCGAAGACGCGCTGGATGGCCTTCACCTCCGTCACGTCGCCCAGAGGAGTCGATGTGCCGTGCGTATTGATGAAATCGATCTGCTCGGGTTGCAGTCCGGCATCCTTCAGCGCCAGACGCATCACGCGCTCCGCCCCTTTGCCTTCGGGGTCAGGAGCAGTCATATGGTACGCATCGGACGTCATTCCTTCGCCTACTATCTCTGCGTAGATCTTCGCTCCGCGTGCCTTGGCATGCTCGTAGTCCTCCAGGATCAGACAGGCAGCTCCTTCGCCTAAGACGAATCCGTCGCGGGACTTGGAGAACGGCCGGCTGGCGGTCGTTGCCTGCTCGTTATTGGTCGAGAGCGCGTGCAGCGAGTTGAAGCCGCCGATTCCCGTATAGGTCACATCGGCGTCTGCGCCACCGGTCAGCAGCACATCGGCATGCCCCAGACGGATCTGGTCAAATGCCGAACCTACCGCGTGTGACGAAGACGAGCAGGCGGTGCTGACCGAGAAACTCGGGCCTCCCAGACCGAAACGGATGGATATCTGACCGGCTGCAATAGAGGGAATTGCCTTCGGGATCATAAAGGGATTGAAACGGGGTACACCGTCACCTTTGGCGAAATCGATGATCTCCTCTTCGGTAGATTGCAGACCGCCCATGCCGCTACCCCAAACCACGCCGACACGGCTGCGGTCCTCCTTGTCGAGATCCAACCCGCTGTCCTGAAGCGCTTCGTTCGCCACCCACACAGAGAATTGAGAGTACCGGTCCATTTTGCGCGCTTCCTTGCGATCCATCAGAGGAGAGGGATCAAAATTCTTCACTTCACCCGCAAAATGGGTCTTGAACTTCGTGGCATCAAACGCCGTGATGGGCGCTATTCCGCTAACACCGTTAATCAAGGCCTGCCAGGTCTCCGGAGCCGAATTTCCCACGGGCGTAAGCGCGCCTAAGCCTGTAATAACTACTCGTTTAAGTTGCATAAATCCTGTACGACTATATATAAAAGCATAACGAGTTTACAGTATTCCCGTAAACTCGCAAACTCAGATGAAAAGAAAATTACTTTCCAGCTTTCTTCTCAACATAAGCGATCGCGTCGCCTACGGTAGCAATCTTCTGGGTGTCCTCGTCCGGAATCTCTATGTTGAACTCCTTCTCAAACTCCATGATCATCTCAACGGTGTCCAGCGAATCAGCGCCCAGATCAGTTTGGAAATTAGCCTCGTTAGTAATTTGAGACTCTTCTACACCAAGTTTATCAGCAATGATTGCTTTTACTTTTGCTTCAATTTCTGCCATAATACTAAACGTTTTAGTTTTATTATTTTGTGTGTTTTTAATAATTTCAGTACACTTTTATTTCCGCCTATTTCGGAAAAACGGCACAAAATTACTGCTTTTTTCTCGAATATGCAAATTTTTTTGCCTTATTTTTCAATTTTGTCACCTAAATATAGCACAATTTTACCTAAAAAGCCTCCTGCCTTGCCCATTTGGCATACAGGAACGCTATCTCCGTCCAAATTAGCGACGCGTAAATTATCATATAATTTATGGGTATGTCCACCGATCACGGCATCCATCCCGCGGGTGTTTTGGACGAGTTGCACATCGCAGACATCTTCTGCGGCCTTGCCATACGTACCAAGGTGACTGAGACAAACGACAATGTCGCATTTTTCCGCCCGCAGGGCATCCACAGCTTTCTGGGCGGATTCATACGGGTCAAGGTACTTCGCCGGCAGGAAGTTCTTATCGGAGATCAGACCTTTCGGGTCACAACCAAGACCCAAGATGCCGATCTTCAGCCCACCTTTACGGACAATCACAAAAGGCTTTGTCTTACCTTCCATCGCTGTGCCGGTAAAATCATAGTTAGCGCATACGATAGGAAACGATGCGGTCTCCAGCACTGCCGCCAAGGTGTCCAGACCATTATCAAACTCATGATTGCCGAGGGTCGCAGCGTCGTAGCCCATGCGGTTCATGGCATCGATTTCTACACGACCGTGGTAGAAATTAAAGTACGGCGTACCCTGGCAGAAATCGCCGGCATCGACCAGCAACAAGTTCTCATCCGCCTGCCGTTCCCGCTCAATCAATCCCATACGCCGCGCGTAACCTCCTTGGCCGTTAGTCTTGGGTTCTACCTGCGAGTGCGTATCATTCGTATGCAGGATCGTCAGATGATCCGCTTTCGGCGCACATGCTATCAAAAAGACAAAAGGACAAAGTACAAGGTACAAAAGAATTCGTTTCATAGTAATTAGAATCTTTTCTCTATCTCCTCGTTGCTCAAAAGCGAGAGAACCGTCTTGCCGTCCGGAGTGATGCGATGGGTCGGAATTTGCATAAGAGACGAGACCAACTCGCGCATCTCTTTCTCGTTCAGGCTCTTACCCACAGGTATCGCAGCGCTCTGAGCCAACGAGAGCGCAATCTGCTCCCTCCACTCGGCACGCGTATCTGCACCGCGTTCGCGGACGCAGGAGAGGATCTGCTGCAGTACCGGCACAGGAGACTGAGCGGCGATCTGCGACGGCACGCCCTGTATCGAGTAGCTGTCCGGCGATAATTGCTCTAACTCAAAGCCTATCGTCCGCAGTTCCTCAGCTATCTGACCGACCAGCACCATCTCGTCAGGACTGAGCGAGATCACTTCGGGGAAGAGTAACTGCTGACTCGCACCTTGCGAGTGAGCCATCTGGTCCAGGAACCGATGGTACAATACCGTCACATGCGCGCGGTGCTGGTGAATCATCGTCAGCCCCTCTTCGCCCGGCAGGAGGATATACTTGCCGTTATACTGCCAAAGGGGCATTTCGGCATCTCGGAACTCCGGGATGTCGATATTTCGAGATACCGGGATATCGATATTTCGAGAAGACTGCGGGGCTTCATACAGGCTCTCCCAACTCTTCGGAGCCTTATCGGGGTAGATCGTGCCGCGTGTATGGAAGGGGTTATACGTCGGATCGACGGCCACCTGCGGACGAGAGACCCGGTCCGTCGCCGGCATAGGGATATCAATCGCTCCGCGAGTGTCGAAATCAATCGTCGGCGCCAAGGTGAACTTACCTAAAGCCTCACGTACCGCCGCCATCAGGATCTGGAAGATAGCCTGTTCGTCGGCAAACTTAATCTCCGTCTTCGTCGGGTGGATATTCACATCAATCGACTCCGGAGAGATATCGAAATAGATAAAGAAAGACGGCTGATAGTCCGCCGTGAGCATGCCTGAATAAGCGGTCATGACGGCTTTCTGGAAGTACGGATGGCGCATGTACCGGCCGTTCACAAAGAAATACTGCTCGGCCTTGCGCGTCGCGTTCTCCGGCTTGATGACGAACCCTCGTATAGAGACCAACTCCGTCTCCGTATGCACATCGACGAAAGCGGAAGTAAAAGCATTCCGTTTGGGATTGCCGAAGACCGCCTCGATGCGCTGTTTCTCCGTGCCGGCCGGAAGTTCTAACAGGATCTCGTCGTTATGAACAAAAGTGAAGTTCACCTTCGGATAAACCAACACGATATGGTAGAACTCCGTCAGGAGATTGCGCAACTCCGTCTGGTCGGTCTTGAGGAACTTACGCCGGACGGGGACGTTAAAAAAGAGGTTGGAGACCTTGATATTCGTGCCCACGGGACATGAACAAGGCTCCTGACGGACGACGTCCGAGCCGTGTATCTCTATCAGCGTACCGGTCTCATCCTCCGCACGGCGGGTCATCATCTCCACCTGCGACACCGCGCATATCGACGGTAAGGCTTCCCCGCGAAAACCCATCGTCCGCAACGTAAACAGATCCTGCGCCTCGCGGATCTTACTCGTCGCGTGGCGTTCAAAAGCCAGACGAGCGTCCATCTCGCTCATGCCGATACCGTTATCTATCACCTGCAGCAACGTCCTACCGGCATCACGAACGATGACTTGGATACGGGTAGCTCCCGCGTCCAAGCTGTTCTCCACCAACTCTTTGAGGCACGATGCAGGCCGTTGAATGACCTCCCCTGCCGCGATCTGGTTGGCTACACTATCCGGTAACAGATGAATGATATCCATACTCCACGCGCGCGAACGTGCGCGCAATTATTAAAGGAATAGATAGATGCCGATCACGAGCAGAGCGATCAACACAAACCAGATCAGCAGTTTCGACTGCCGTTTCTGCTTCATGATCGTCATGTTCTTCTCATGCTCCTCTCTAAACGCCCCACGACGAAGACGCGCAAGTCTTTTATCCTTGCGCGCCTCTTTTTCTTCGTCGAAGTAAATGGGGCGATAGTCCCATTCTCGGGGTTTGTTAATTTTCGGAAATAATACCGACATTACTTAACGATTGCTTGGAACTCAGCGTCCTCTGCGAACTTAGCGAACTCGATGTCCTGCGCAGCGCGAGCCTTGAGTTGGGCATCCTGGGCTACAGCAGCTTTCAGGTTCTCGATCACAGCAGCTTTGTCGTTGGTGCGAGCGCCTACGATAGCTTTCAGATAAGCGGTAGTTGCGTTCGGCTCCTTGATATTAGCCAGCGTCTTTGCAGCAGCTGCATAGTCCTCGTCAAGGATCTGCTGAACGGCTGCGTTGTTGGTAGCGGTCTCGCCGTAAGCTTTCTTTGCTGCAGCGTAGTCACCCTTCTTCGTGTAGAGGGTACCGAGAGCCGCATTCAGGTTAGCCTTCGTGCCGGCTGCCTTGCCGAAGAACTCCTCTGCTTTGTCCAGGTCGTTGTCTGCCAGAGCGGCTACACCGGCGTTGAAGTTCACGTCCGGATCGTTCGGTTGGATCTCCAGAGCCTTTGCATAGCAACGGCGAGCCTCAGCGATATTGCCCTCCTCGAAGTAGAGTTGTCCGAGGTTGTTATATGCGCGGTAGTCGTTATAGACCTCAGCAGCCTTCTGATAGATGGCTTTCTTCTCTGCCTTGTCGTTGGTCAAAGTAGCAGCGTACAGCAACTCCTCAACGCTCAGCTGAGCCGGGTCGTTCTTGGCGATCTCGCGGATCTCGTCGTCGCTCTTACCGATCAGGTCGGTCGTCAGGATCAGGCGGCTGCGACGGAGAGCCGGCAGAATCTCCTCTGCGATAGTGCCATATACAGAACTCAGGTTCTTGATCTGTGCCTCACGCTCCTCCGGATCGCTGTACATCGACAGCACGCGAAGTACGAGGTCCTTATCCTGCATGTTGCTGTTTTCCATTGCTTTCTGGAAGCCTTCCCAGTCCTCAGCGGTGATATTAGCCTCTACATCGTTAGCCACTTTGTTCTTCTTGAGGTCTTTCTTCAGGAAGTTAGCAGCTGCTTTCTGACGGTTCTGAGCCAGTTTCTCGTTCAGATCCATACCACCATCCGGAGATGCGTAACCGGAAACCTCAATCTTGTTGATCTCTTTCTTCTCGTTGTCCTTAGCATCCTTGATAGCAGCCTGCAGAGCCTTTACGCTCTCGTTCTTAGCCTCCGACGAACGGATTTCTGCACTTTGGATGAGGAACTTGATGTCAGCCTCTGTCAACTCTTGGATCACGCGTTGGAACTTATCCGGCGTGCCGGCGGTCTTGTTGTCTTTTGCGTCTGCCAGCTCCGGAGTGGTAACCACGCCGTCTGCAATCTTTACATCAGGGATCTCAATCACTTTCTTTCCTACCTTTGCCTCGAAACGGAGATAGAGCTCCGAAACGCGCATCTCAGGTACATAGTCGAACGAGCAAGTCTGGGTATATTTGCCACCATTACGATAGTTCACGGTCTTACCATTCTCTTTTGCCTTCTCACCTACATAGGTCACAGGCTCGCCAAGAACTTCCTTTCCGGCGTATTTCAACACCGGAGTAACGGTCAAAACACCCTTCTTTGCAAATTTCTTCTCGGGGAAAGTACCGGTGATTGCAGCGTCCACCTTACCGCCTTTCAGGACCAGCGGACTCGGATTAACGGTGATCTCATCGGGTTTTTGCAACGTCTTGTTGCACGATGCCAACATTACTACAGCAGCAATGAGGCCAAGAAATAAACCTTTTTTCATATGCATATAAATTAGTTAATTTATGTATGTTTTTCAAAATTCGCTGCAAAATTAATAAAAAAAAATGATATACACAAGAGTGTATACACTTTTTTACGAATTTTTCTTGTATATTTGCCCAAAAAGTTGTAACTTTGCAGCCGATTATGAGACACTATTCCTTATTTATAGTATTAGCGATCGCGATGGTGGGATGCCATCGCCCTTCGCGGGTGGAGCAACATAGGGCGGAGAAACGTGCCCAGGACAGCGTGCGTTTGGAGGAGCAGATACGCAGTCTGGCGTTCTACGAGAGCCAGCTCGAAGTGATGGGTCCGAAAGCCGACAGTCTCATCGCACTCTTTCGATACGAGCGCAACGAGAAATATCAGGACCACGGTTACTACGTCGTCCAAAACGCTTGGGCGCGGGCACGAGACTACCGTATCTTGGTCCGCGACGACGGCAAGGAGATACTCACCTACCATAACGGCAAACGGATGGAGACCGTCTCCGATCCCAAATTCGAGGAGGCGTACCGACAGGCGGAGGAGCTGCAGATCACGATAAAAGACATCCGCGAGTTGGAAAATCGTATCCGACGCACCTCTTTGGAGGTACAAAAATACCAAAAAAGGCTACAAAAAGAATAATCTTCTTGCAGGATTCAAAAAAAATTAGTAATTTTGTCGCTCAAAAATCAAAAGATACTATGAGCGAATCGAAATACGAAAGTAAAATAACCTCTTCTTCCTGCTCCGCTGCGCAAATATACAAGGTGATCAGCGACATGCAGAACCTGGAGAAAGTGAAGGACCTCATCCCGCAGGATAAGATCCAGGAGATGGAAATCGAGCCCGACCGTGTGCGGATGAAAGTGGACGGATTAGGTCAGAAGATCACCATCGCCATCGTGGACCGCATCGAGAATGACACCGTCAAGTTCGGACTCGAAGGCATTCCGATGGACGGTAATTTCTGGATCCAACTCAAAGAGGTGAGCCCGACCGACACGCGAATCAGGCTTACCGTCAAGGCGGACATACCGATGATGTTCAAATTTATGATCGACAAGAAACTCCAACAGGGCCTCGACCAAGCCGCAGAAATGCTGGCACAAATGCCCTTTGCCAACTTTTAACCCAATATGAAAAAACTCAGAATTCATCGTGAAGGACGCGCCCTGATAAGCGGCACCGTTCTTTTGTTATTTATCTTGAATGTAGCGCTCTTCATGGCGCATCCCGCAGAATGGATCCTGGCGCTCTCGCTCATCATCACGGCGCTGCTCTTGGTCTTCGTCACCTATTTCTTCCGTAACCCCGTACGAGTGCTGGAGATAGACGATCCGAACTTCATCATCGCCCCCGCAGACGGTCGCGTAGTGGTCATCGAGCCTACGGACGAGAACGAGTATTTCCATGAGAAGAAACTGCAGGTCTCCATCTTCATGTCGCCCTTCAACGTCCATGCCAACTGGTACCCCATAGAGGGAAATATCCTCGTCTCCGAGCATCAGAAAGGTCGTCACAAAGGTGCATGGTTGCCTAAGTCCAGCACCGAGAACGAGCGCTCGCTCGTCGTCATCGAGACGCCTTCGAAAATACAAATCGCTGTGCGGCAGATCGCCGGAGCCATGGCACGACGCATCGTCACGTACGCCAAGCCCGGACATCAGGCGCATCGCAACACCCATCTCGGCTTTATCAAACTCGGTAGCCGCGTGGACATGTACCTGCCGCTCGATACGGAGATGTTCGTAGCCGTCGGAGAAGCCGTGCGCGGTAATGAGACCATCATTGGACGCCTCGCAGAGAAATAAATCCCCTAACCCGTTAAACCATTAAATTATCATGAATAAGTTTGAAGAATTATTTGCGCAGTACCCCTGCCCGTTTACCGATGAGCAAGTAAAGGCTCAGGTAGCAGAAATCGAAGCAAAACACTTCGACGAGAACAACAACGTGGAAGTATGGAAACAATGCCTCCACCAGATCGACTACACGACCCTCTCCGCTGATGACACCATCGCCAAAGTGGAGAAGATGGCGAATGCGGTCAATAACTTCGAGAAGGACTTCCCCGGTATCCCGAACGTAGCGGCTATCTGCGTGTATCCCGCCATGGCGGAGTACGTGCGCAAAGCCCTCAAGGATCCGAAATTCAATATCGCTTGCGTCAGCGGTGGTTTCCCTGCTTCGCAGACTTTCCTCGAGGTCAAGATAGCAGAGACCGCGATGGCCATCAAAGCAGGAGCTACGGAGATAGATATCGTCCTCTCCGTCGGTAAGTTCCTCGAAGGTAACTACCAGGAGTGCTTCGACGAGATCAGCGAACTCAAAGCCGTCTGCGGCGACAAGCACCTCAAGGTCATCCTCGAGACCGGACTCCTCAAGACCGCAGAGAACATCTGGAAAGCATCCATCCTCTCCATGGCTGCAGGTGGTGATTTCATCAAGACCTCGACCGGTAAGATCGCCGTTAACGCGACCCCCGAAGCAACTTTCGTCATGTGCCACGCTATCAAAGCTTGGCAGGAGAAGACCGGAGAGAAGAAGTGCTACAAGCCTGCAGGAGGTGTCTCCACAACCGAAGAGGCTGTACAACACTATACCCTCGTCAAGGAGATCCTCGGCGAAGAGTGGCTCAACAACGAGTCCTTCCGCTTTGGTGCTTCACGATTAGCCAATAACTTACTTTCCTCCATCGTAGGAAAAGAGACGAAATATTTCTAATATGAACAAAATCCTTTCGAAGAGATTTTTCTCGGAAAATGTAGCGGAGCTGATTGTTGAGGCTCCGCTCATTGCGCGTAGCCGTAGAGCCGGACATTTTGTCATTATTCGCGTCGACGACCACTCCGAACGGGTCCCTCTGACCATCGCCGGTGCCGATATCGAAAAAGGAACCATCACCCTCGTGGTACAACAGGTGGGCGCTTCGACCCATAAACTCCTCGCCATGAACCCCGGCGATTGTATCCACGACGTAGTCGGTCCGCTCGGACGTGCCACTCGCATCGAGAAGTACGGAACGGTCGTTTGCGCCTGCGGTGGCGTCGGCGCTGCGCCGATGTTACCTATCGCCGAGGCCCTCAAAAAAGCCGGAAACAAAGTCATCACTGTCCTTGCTGCCCGCAACAAAGACCTCATCATCCTGAAAGATGAGCTCGCACAATGGTCCGACGAACTGATCGTCATGACCGACGACGGTTCCATGGGTAAACAGGGTGTCGTAACCGTCGGTGTCGAAGAAGTGATCAACCGCGAGACCGTCAACAAATGTATCACCATCGGTCCGGCAATCATGATGAAATTTGTTGCCCTCACGACCGCCAAGTATAACATCCCGACTGAGGCCTCCCTCAACACCATCATGGTAGATGGCACAGGCATGTGCGGCGCTTGCCGCGTCACCGTGGGAGGAAAAACCAAGTTCGTCTGCGTCGATGGACCGGAGTTTGATGCCCACGAGGTGGACTGGACTGAGATGCTCTCCCGCATGAAATCCTACAAAGCCGAAGAAGCCGAAGCGCTTACTGCATATTTAAACCCCAAAAACGACAGTCGAACGACGGTCAACCGACGGTCAACCGACGGTCAAAGCCTATGTAAGACCGAGGTAAGACCGGTAGAACCTTTCGCCGGAACCCCGAAAGACCGCGTGGCGATTCCCCGTGTGCAGATGCCGGAACTCCGTCCCGAGGTACGCGTCAAATCCCTGCACGAGGAGGTCAACCAGGGTCTGACCTTCGAACAAGCCATCACCGAGTCCCACCGTTGCCTCAACTGCAAGAACCCCTCTTGCGTACAAGGCTGTCCGGTGAACATCAACATCCCCGGCTTCATCAAGACTCTGGAGAAAGGCGATATCCTCGGTGCTGCAGCGATCATCAAAGAGTCGTCCTCTCTGCCTGCGGTCTGCGGTCGTGTCTGCCCCCAGGAGAAACAATGCGAGGCGAACTGTATCCACCATAAGATGGGCCATCAGCCCGTCGCCATCGGCTATCTCGAGCGTTTCTGCGCCGACTACGCCAACGCGCAAGCGCAGTTAAACGTGCCTCAGGCACAGATAAACGCTCCGAAGGAGCAGTTAAACGCGGCTAAGCCGCAGTGTAAGATTGCGGTGGTTGGTAGTGGTCCCGCCGGCTTGACCTTCGCAGGCGATGCCGCCAAATACGGTTACGAAGTGCACGTCTTCGAAGCCCTGCATGAGATCGGCGGTGTGCTCAAATACGGCATCCCGGAGTTCCGTCTGCCGAACGCTATCGTCGATAAAGAGATCGACGGCCTGCGTGCCCTCGGCGTACAGTTCCATACGGACACGATCATCGGTAAGACCATCTCCGTCAAAGAACTCGAAGAGCAAGGCTTCAAAGGTATCTTCGTCGGCTCGGGAGCAGGTCTGCCGCGATTCATGAATATCCCCGGAGAGAACCTCAACGGCGTCCTCTCCTGCAACGAATACCTGACCCGCGTCAACCTCATGGACGCTTCCAACCCTGCGACCGACACACCGCTGCTCTACGGCAAGAACGTAGCCGTCATCGGTGGTGGAAACACCGCCATGGATGCCGTTCGTACGGCCAAAAGGCTCGGTGCCGAGCGGGCGATGATCATCTACCGCCGCTCCGAAGAAGAGATGCCGGCACGTATCGAAGAGGTGCATCATGCCAAACAGGAAGGGATCGAGTTCCTGACTCTCCATAACCCCATCGAGTACCACGCCGACGAGAACGGACGTGTCAACGAAGCCGTCCTCCAGGTGATGGAACTCGGCGAACCCGATGAGTCCGGACGTCGCAGCCCCGTGCCCGTAGAGGGCAAGACCGTCACGCTCCCTGTGGACCTCGTGATCGTCGCTGTCGGCGTCTCGCCCAACCCGCTCATCCCTTCGTCCGTAGAAGGACTCGAGATCAGCAAGAAAGGTACGATCGTCGTCAATGAAGGTATGCAATCCGCTCTCCCGATGATCTTCGCCGGAGGCGATATAGTCCGCGGTGGAGCCACCGTCATCCTCGCGATGTCCGATGGCCGCAAAGCCGCCAAAGCAATGCATGAGTATCTTTCTTAGTATATTACTCTCCGTCAACTTCCTGACAACCCACCCCATCACGGGGCAGGCGAATATGTCCGTCTTTGTGCAGAACATGACGACCGGGGAAGTGATTGACTCTTACCGCGAGAACCACGTGGTGCCGCCGGCGTCGGTAATGAAACTGCTGACGACGGCTGCCGCGCTCGAGACGATGGGACCGGGATTCCGGTTCCCGACGATCATCGAGTACACCGGCACGATCGAGAACGGTACCCTCCACGGCGACTTGTACGTCCGCGGAGGATGCGACCCCTCCTTGGGATGGAAAGGCCGCACGGCATTCCTCGATCAATGGGTCAAGGCGATACAGAAAGCCGGCATCCAACGCATCGACGGCGGTGTGATTGCCGACATGACGATGCTCGACGGCGAGGCGCAGAACCCCAACTGGCTCTGCGAGGACGCAGGAAACTACTACGCGCCGGGCATCTTCAGCCTCAACTATTTCGGCAACACGATGAATATCGTTCTCAAGAGCGGCGAGGTAGGTTCTACGGCTGCGGTCGTGAAGACCGAACCCGAAGTACGAGGCCTCCGATGGATCAACCACGTGCGGTGCGAGAAGATCACCTACGACGGTGCTTTCGTCAGCGGTCTGCCGTACAGCAACGAACGCTACCTTACCGGCGCCGTGCCGTCTAACTTAGGCACTTTCGGTGTCAAAGGCGACCTGCCGAACCCCGGACTCCTGCTGGTCCAACACCTGCAGGCACGCTTAGCCGCAGCAGGTATCACCGTCAAACGGGAAGCGACCTACATCGCGGATTATAACCCCTTGACTCCGCCCAGGACGGAACTATACACCCATTATTCCGAACCCCTGTCGGAGATCATCAAGGAGACGAATATCAACTCGAACAACCTCTACGCCGAGGCGCTCTTCCGCTACTTGGGCACGCGTTATACCCTGCCAGGCACCATCCATAACAGTCAGGACCTGCTCCGCGACTACTGGCGTCGGCGTGGCGTCTCCGTCCAGAATGCAATCATCAAAGATGGTTGCGGGCTCGCGCCGCAGGATGCCGTCAGCGCCAAAGCCTTCGTGCAGCTGCTCAGCATCATGTCCAAGAGCCCGAACAAAGAGGCATGGATTGCTTCGCTGCCGATAAGCGGCAAGACCGGCACGCTGAAATCCCTTTGTCCCGACACGCCGCTCGAAGGACGTATCCACGCCAAGAGCGGTACCATCGCCGGAACGAAGAATTTCGCAGGCTACATCAACATGCCCAACGGCGATACCTGGGTCTTTGCGATCCTCATCAACTCGGCTCCCGGCAAGGCACGTAACATCCAAACGGTCATCCAACAATACCTGCTTGATGTATATAAGCACCACCAATAGTACGAACACCTTGATGAAGGAACTGCTGGCGAAGGGCGAATGGCGGGAAGGCGAGCGCTTTCTGTACACCGCCTTCCAGACCGCAGGACGCGGACAGGCCGGCAACGGATGGGAGAGCGAAGAAGGAAAGAACCTGCTCTGCTCCATCTTGCTTCCCCCCAACAAGAACCTCTACTTCCTCAATATAGCAATTGGTGTGGCGTTACTGCGGGTGATAGGGGAAGATTTTACGATCAAATGGCCTAATGACATTTATTTCGGGGACAAGAAAGTAGCAGGTATATTGATAGAAAATGCCATAATAGGCAATGAGATCAAGTATTCGATAGCAGGCATCGGGCTGAACGTCAATCAGACGACCTTCGTCTCAGACGCGCCGAATCCCGTTTCGCTCAAACAGATTCGCGGGCAAGAATACGACATCGAGCGTTTGATGAACCATCTGTTCGAAACAGTACAGCGCGTACTCAGCGAACCCGAACAGGAGGTCTGGGCGTACTATAAGTCACATCTCTATCGAAGGGAAAGTTTCTGGCCGTTCGAAGATAAAGACGGCCCGTTTGAGGCCGCGATAAAAGACGTCTTGCCGACCGGCGAGATCTTATTGGAAGACAAAAAAGGACAAGAACGAATATATCATTTCAAACAAGTAAGGTACGTAATATGAGTAAAAGTATCATCATCACCGGCGGAGCCGGATTTATCGGAAGCCACGTCGTACGGCTCTTCGTCAACAAATACCCGGACTACCGGATCATCAATGTGGACAAACTGACCTACGCAGGCAACCTCGCTAACCTCAAGGACATCGAGGACAAACCCAACTACCGTTTTGTACGCGCAGACATCTGCGATTTTGACACCATCTACGCCCTCATGCAGGAGGAGCACGTCACCGGCGTCATCCATCTGGCGGCAGAGAGCCACGTGGACCGCTCCATCAAGGATCCCTTCACCTTCGCCAAGACGAACGTCATGGGTACCCTCTCCATGCTCCAGGCGGCGAAACTCTACTGGGAGTCCCTGCCGGAGAAATACGAGGGCAAGCGTTTCTACCACATCTCCACGGACGAGGTCTATGGGGCTTTGCAGATGACCCACCCCGAGGGCATCCAACCGCCGTTCACCACCAAGGCTTCCTCCTCCGAGCACCATCTGGCGTACGGTGAGGACTTCTTCTATGAGACGACGAAATACAACCCCCACTCGCCTTATTCGGCATCGAAAGCGTCCTCCGACCATTTCGTCCGTGCTTTCCACGACACCTACGGCATGCCGACCATCGTGACGAACTGCTCGAATAACTACGGTCCCTACCAGTTCCCCGAGAAACTCATCCCGCTCTTCATCAATAATATCCGCCACCGCAAACCCCTGCCGGTCTATGGCAAGGGAGAGAACGTGCGCGACTGGTTATATGTAGAGGATCACGCACGCGCGATAGACCTCATCTTCCATAAGGGCACCATCGCCGAGACCTATAACATCGGCGGCTTCAACGAGTGGAAGAATATCGATATCATCAAGACGGTTATCAAGACCGTCGATCGCCTCCTGGGTCGTCCCGAAGGAGCCGACCTCGACCTCATCACCTACGTCACCGACCGCGCAGGGCATGACATGCGCTACGCCATCGACTCGACGAAACTGCAGAAAGAGTTGGGTTGGGAACCCTCCTTGCAGTTTGAAGAAGGTATAGAGAAAACCGTCCGCTGGTACTTGGACAACCAGCCCTGGTTGGATAACATCACCTCCGGCGAGTACGAGAAATACTACGAGGAGATGTATAAAGGTCGGTGAAAAAACTTTAATCAGAGGGAGAACAGATATTCCCATGCCTCATCGGCTTCCTCAGCAGTGATCGTCTGATTGACTACCGGCGAACCGACAGCCCGAAGGAGCGTGACGTTGATCTCAGCGGCATGCTCGTTCTTTTTATCCTGCTTCATGAGCGTTATCAGCCGCTCGCGGTCGGAACATTTGCAGGCAGGCTTACCGTACGTATGTATCATGATCTGCGTCAGCTGTTGCAGCACCTCGCGCTCGCAGCCGAGTTTGGTTACCGACAGGTACAGCTCCGCAATCATGCCGTACAGCACCGCGTAGCCGTGGTCGAGCGGCTCGACACCCGGATGGGCTTGCGCGTGACTCAACTCCTCTAACGCGTGACCGAACGTATGCCCGAAATTCAGCACCTTGCGCAGCCCTTCTTCTTTCGGATCAGCCGCAACGATCGCCTCTTTGACCTCCACGCACCGCCGGATCAGCGGCGTCAACTCTTCAATCGGCATCGCCTCCAAATCGTAGTTGAGCAGGTCGTGCCAAAGGGTGGGGCTTTCAATAAGCCCCGTCTTCAGCATCTCCGCAAAACCGTTCAGTATCTCTTTCGCCGGCAGCGTCTGCAGCCATCCCGGCCAGATGAGGGTCTCTACCGGTGGAGCAAAAACACCGATACTGTTTTTGAGACCGTGGTAGTTAAAGCCCGTCTTACCGCCTGTCGAAGCATCGACCATCGCCAACAACGTCGTCGGGACATTGATATAACCCACGCCGCGTTTATAAGTGGCGGCAGCAAAACCCACGAGGTCGGTCAACACCCCTCCGCCGACAGCGACGACGACGCCGCGACGCGTGAGGCCGATAGAGAAGAAGAAATCCCAAATCTTCTGCACCGTCTCAAGGGTCTTTTCCGATTCGGACACCGATAGTGTACAGCACTTGAGTCCGATTTGCCCCTTATTTGCCTCAATGATGCCCCTTACTTGCTCATCGACAACAAAACAGACCTGATCGGGCTCATACGAGCTCAAAATCTTCGATAAGGCACTATGTAAATCCTCACAAATCATAAAATCCGCTGCAAAGTTACACTTTTTTTTGCGTATGTGCAAATTTTGTTGTAATTTTGTAGCGATTATGGAATTTTTAGATCAACTCAATACTACCCAACGCGCTGCGGTCACGGCTACGGAAGGGCCGTCGCTCATCGTCGCAGGTGCCGGTTCGGGCAAGACCAGAGTCTTGACCTACCGCATCGCTTATCTCTTGTCACAAGGCGTTCCCGCAGGGAATATCTTAGCCCTGACGTTCACCAACAAAGCCGCGCGGGAGATGAAGGAGCGTATTCAGAAGCTCGTCGGCAACGACGCACGTTACCTCTGGATGGGCACCTTCCATAGTATCTGCGCGAAACTGCTGAGACACGACGCAGAGAAACTCGGCTTCACCCGCGATTTCACTATCTACGACACCTCCGACAGCAAGTCCGTCATCAAAGCCATCTGCAAGGAGCGCGGGCTGGACGAGAAGATATACAAACCGACAGTCGTCTTAGGTCGGATCTCCATGGCGAAAAACAATCTGATTACACCTTCCCAGTACGGCCAGAACCGCGACTTGCTGCAGGCCGACCGCGAGGCACGGCTGTACGACATCACCACCGTCTATGCCCTCTACGAAGCGCGACTCAAAGCAGCCAACGCCATGGATTTTGACGACCTGCTGATCAACATGCTACGCCTCATGGACCAGTACCCCGACGTGCGCGAGCAGCTACAACTGATGTTCCGCTACGTGCTCGTCGATGAGTACCAGGATACGAACTACGTCCAGTACCTCCTTGTCGGCAGACTCGCTGCACCCCAGGATAATATCTGTGTTGTCGGGGATGATGCGCAGAGTATATACTCCTTCCGCGGAGCGGACATACGCAACATCCTCAATTTCCGTCAGCAGTACCCCCGGGCGCAACTCTTCAAACTCGAGCGCAACTACCGCTCGACCCGCAATATCGTCAATGCCGCTAACTCCCTCATCCATAAGAACATCCACCAGATCGAGAAGACCGTCTTCTCCGAGAAAGAGGAAGGACAACCCCTGCGGCTCAATGCCTATATGGACGACCGCTCCGAAGCCAACGGTGTAGCCGAGCAAATCGCCAAAGCTCATACCCAGTACGGCTACGACGATATCGCCATCCTCTACCGGACGAACGCGCAGAGCCGTGTCTTCGAGAACGAACTGCGCAAACGCAATATACCCTACCGCATCTATGGCGGCACGTCGTTCTACCAACGCAAGGAAATCAAAGACGCCCTCGGCTACTTCCGCCTGGCGGTCAACCCCCGAGATAACGAAGCCCTGCTCCGTATCGTCGGCTTTCCCGGACGAGGCATCGGCGATACGACGATGAAGAAAGTGTCCGCTCATGCCATCGAGCATCATCTGCCTTATCTGGAGGTCATGCGCCTGCCGGAGGAGACAGGACTCGACGTCGCGGCTGCCACGAAGAAACGTCTGCAGGCTTTTGCCCTCCTCATGGACCAGCTCGCCCAACTCAGCGAAGAGACGGACGCTTATACCTTCGCCGAACAGACGCTCCGCGTCTCCGGCGTGATGACCGCACTCGCCCTCGACACCACACCCGAAGGCATCGACCGCGCGCAGAACGTCCAGGAGCTCCTCAACGCCATCCGGGAGTTCGTCGCACAACGGCAGGAAGAAGGCATCGACTTCACACCCATCACAGACTTCCTCAGCGAAGTCAGCCTGCAGACCGACCAGGACGAGAACCTCTCCGACACCACGGAGCGCGTGACGCTGATGACGGTGCACGCCGCGAAGGGTCTGGAGTTTCCCGTCGTCTTCATCGGTGGCATGGAGGAGAACCTCTTCCCGAGTCAGTTCTGCGTCAAGCCAAGCGAGATAGAGGAAGAGCGGCGGTTGCTATACGTAGCTATCACGAGGGCTATGGAGCGGTGCTATCTCTCTTACGCCCGCCAGCGTTTCCGTAACGGCCAGATGGCGTTCAACAGTCCCTCACGTTTCCTCAATGACATCGACCGACAGTACCTCGACCTACAACGACCGGCCTTCGGCCTGCAAGAACAAAGACCGTCCTACGGACTGACAGAACACAGACCGGCTACGCCTGACAGAACACAGACCTATCATCCCTTAGTGAATCAGTCTGTCAGCCCGCAGGGCGGTCTGTCAGTGAAACGGTCCGTCAGCGCAGCGGTCTGTCAGCAAAGCGGTCTATATTCTCCCGGCGATCGCGTCACCCACCGCGTCTTCGGAGACGGCACCGTCGTCCGCGTCTATCGGGACGAGGTCACGGAGAATGATAAGATTGAGATTAACTTCGATACCCAGGGCACCAAGACCCTGCTCCTTACCCACGCGAAATTAGAGAAGATCTAAGCGTAAATAAGGTACCCGGCTACGCCGGCAAGAACGATCAATAAGATAGGATGACTGAGAACCTCGGTCATCTTGTTTTTTGCCATTTCCGGCAGAATAGTGAAGAGCGCCACAACCGCGAAAATAATCCATGAGATCGGGTCGATGAAGGTCTCCGGTCTGACGAGCATCAGGGCGGCCGCAGCGATCAGACCGATCACCGTGAAACGCAGCATCCGAAGTGTCCGGGTAAAATACGGGTTGTCGTGAAACCGCTTGTCAATCCAGAAATACGCCCTGCATATCGATAGCATGATGATGAGACTCGGCAGAACGATCGCCGTCGTCGTCAGGACTGCTCCCCAGACCGAACCCGTGGCGGTGTAACCGACGTACGTCGCGCAGTTGATACCTATCGGACCCGGAGTCACCTGACTCACCGCCACGATATCCACGAACTCCTGCGGGCTCATCCATCCGTACTCCTCTACCTCCATCTGGATAAGCGACATGACCGCCAAGCCTCCCCCGAAACCGAAGAGACCTATCTTAAAGAACGAAAGAAACAACTGCAGATAGAGCATACGATAGTAATTAAAATCACCCATACGGGATTAACATGCCCCAGCCAGATCGCCAGCGCGGCGGCTAACGAAATCAGCAAGGGCGCTGCGTTGCGCAACTCTCTTCCCTTTACGGAGGGGTCGGGGGTAGGCCTCTTCATGGCAGAACGTGCCAACTTCACTAACGGCGCCGCGATGAGTGCTACTACAGCCGGACGAATACCCTTGAACGCCGCTTCCACCGCCGGCAACTCTTTCCATTCGCTGAAGACCATGGCGATCAGCAGGATGATGACGAAGGACGGCAGTACCGCCCCTAAAACCGCACCGACGACACCCTTCCATCCGCCGATACGCCAACCGATGAAGACAGCGCTATTGACTGCGATGATGCCCGGAGCAGCTTGCGCCAAGGCGATCATGTTCAGAAACTCCTCCTCGTCGATCCACCCTCTCCGGTCCACCACCTCACGCTGGATCAAAGCCAACATCGCGTAACCTCCACCTATCGTGAACGTCCCGATCTTCAAATATGTCAGAAATAAACTCCAGAACAACTCTAATCCCTCTCCCTCAGCTGCTGCTTGACGAATTTCGCCAGCATGTTGATCGCTGCGTTGTTATGTCCGCCTTGCGGTACGATGACGTCAGCAAAACGCTTGCACGGCTCGATGAACTGCTCGTGCATGGGTTTGAGCACGCGCTGGTAACGCTCGATCACCTGCTCGGCACTTCGTCCGCGCTCTACCACGTCACGTTTCATCACGCGGATCAGACGGTCATCGGCGTCGGCATCGACAAAGATCTTCAGATCCATCTGCGCGCGCATCTTCGGCTCACGCAGCGCCATGATCCCTTCTACGACAATCACGTCCTTCGGCTCGATATGCACCGTCTCCTCCTGTCTGGTACAGGTGATATACGAGTATATCGGCTGCTCGATGGGCTGACCCTCTTTGAGCATGGCGATATGCTTCGTCAGCAGCGCCCAATCGAACGCATCGGGGTGGTCGAAGTTGATGTTCTGACGCTCCTCCACGGGCACGTTACTGCTGTCCTTGTAATACGAGTCCTGAGGGATGACTACTACCTCGTTCTTAGGGAGGCGCTCGATGAGCTTCTTGACTACCGTTGTTTTACCCGAGCCGGTACCGCCCGCAATGCCGATGATAAACATAAAGTAGAATTGTTTGTCTTTCGGGCTGCAAAATTACTGCTTTTTTTTGATATATGCAAATAAAAAAGAGAATTTCGGTCCTTCCCAACCGAAATTCTCCTTTTTAGCAGGTCTGCTGCGTATGTTAATTGTTAATTAATACTTTTCGTTCTGTGGATCGAAGGAGGTCCAGCCATCGGTCCAGGTGTGGGTGAGGTCGACATCCTGCACCGAAGCAAGGGTGTTGCCCGTCTGCTGGAGGAACCACGTGTGCGACCAGCTGGGCTGTGCATCGTCGTAGGTCTTGTCCTTGTACGAGGTGCAGAGGCGGTCCTTGAGGTCCTTGTTGGCATCCGAGGCGAGCACATCGCAGTCGACTACGCGGATGTTGTTGAGTTTCAGTAGACCCGACTCGGCAGCCGAGCGGCAGTCGCCCTTCTCGTTGTCGATAATAACGCCCACAGGCCAGCCGACGATGACGGCATTGCGGCAGCAGAGGTGCGAATTGCGGCGGATATGCATACCGGCCTGGAAGCGGCCGAGCGAGGAACCGTTGTTGGGATAGACATCGCCACCATTGATATAATCGGCCGTGTTCGAGAAGGCGGGATCGTTGTACTTCGGACCGAGGAAAAGCATGTTCTCGAAGAGGCAGGAGGTATAGGGAGTCACGCTGGCGCCATCGGCACAGTTGTCGCTCTCGAAGCCGTTAGACATACTGACATCGGCCAGACGCGAGTCGCGGATAGAGAGGCCGTACTCCACATGGCCGGAGAAGCCGTTGTCGGTATCGAAGTCATCGTCCCAGCCGCGGAATGCCACTAGGTATTGGCAGTTGACAGCACCACCGAACCACTCGAAGGAGTCGTCGTTGCTGTAGCTGACCTGCAGGTGGTCGATCTGCGTACCGCTACCGACCGAACCGAAGGTGATACCGTTGATCTCCTTGTCGGTCTGGAAGGGATAGCCGGCAAACTCGACACGGACATAACTGAGTGCTCCGGACGAGTCGCCATCGTTGTCGCCACCGTGCTTCGAGCGCGGGCCACCCTCAATCTGCTGCTCGGTCTGGTTGTTCTTGGCACGACCGCAGAGGATCAGTCCTCCCCAGTCGCCCGGACGACGCTGACCGACCGGTTGAGCGGACGTGAAGACGATAGGTGCATTGGCAGTACCGCGAGCATAGAGTTTGCCGCCACGTTCTACAATCAGAGCAGCCTTGCTCTCCTTTTCGCCACGGATGACGGTACCGGGTTCAATGGTCAGTTCGGCCCCCTCCGCGATATAGACCCAACCGCTCAGGATATAGGTGCCCTTCCGGAGGGTCTGCTTGCCCACGAAGACAAATTCATCATCGCCATTGCCGATGGTGTCGCCAAAGAGGAGATTGTCTGCGGCCTTGAGGCCACCATTCTCCGACCAGTGGCGATCGGTGGGCTGCTCGGGTTCATTCTGCTTGCAACTGCTCATTGCCAGCGCCACGCTGATTGCGGTGGCGAAGGCGAAAAATAGATTTCTTGTCATAATCATAATTTGTATTTAATATTGATTTGAAAGCTCCTACCGGGTCGGTAGGATTTGATGGTTTCTGTTCCTTGCTGATAGCGGACACGCTCGCCGATGACATCCTTGCAGAGCAGGCGGAGGGTCCAGTGTTCGCCGAAGTCCTTACCGAGGCTGAGGTCGAGCAGGTCGCGCGGCATCTCGTACGAGTCGGGCACGTTAGCCGTGTCCTCGCTGCCGGTCAGTCCCACGCTGCGTCCGATACCAATCAGGCGCTTGCCAATCCGGTTGTAGAGCACGGAGGCGGACCAGCCGGTAGCGGCATGACGGTAGAAAAAGCCGGTGTTGATGAGGTACGGCGACTGGCCCTGCATGGGGCGATTTGGCTGCAACGATCCATCCGGGAAGAGCACCTGACTGCGAATCAGACTGCCGTTGAACGACCAACTGAGGCCCTTGGCTCCGATGCGGCCGAGGTCGAGTTTGACTTCGCCCTCGAGGCCGTAACTGTACGCTCCCTCGGCATTTTGGTAACCATAGGTGAGGTCCGTTCCGCCCGTGACGGTGTAGGTCCACTCGATGGGGTTGCGGAAGTGCTTATAGAAGACGGCCAGCGAGACCGATTCGCCGGCGTTACCGGTGGGATAGAACTCGTAGCGGAGGTCAGCATTATGTACGCGGCAGGACTCGAGCGAGACATTGCCCTGCACGTTGGAGGCGAGGTCGAAGTCGTAATATACACTTGGCGAAACCTCGCGAAACTCGGGGCGGTTGATCGACATACCATACGAGGCACGGAGTTGATGCTGCTCGCGGAATCGCCAGGCGAGATTGACCGATGGGAAGAAGTCGTTGGTCGTGTAGTGGCTCGTCATCGGACTGGGTTCGCGGTCGCGGGTATTGCGCGTCAGCGCCATGTCGGAGTGCTCAAATCGGACACCGAGGTAGGCGTTGAAGATGCCCCACGGCAGATTGACGGCTGCATAGCCCGAGAGCAGGATCTGACGGCCATCGTAGTTGTTGCGCCAGCGGATCTGCTCGAGGTAATAGAGCTTGTCGGGAGCGAAATGCTCGTCCGTCAGCAGCTCAGTCGGCAGGTCGAGGTAGCGGAAGTTCTCCGGCAGACGGTTATCCTGGTTCCAGGTGAGAAGCCAGAGCTGCGTGCGATAGCTGCGGCTGCGGTATTCGCCGTATGCCCCCACCTTGAGGGTCGGACAGAAACGGCCCCACTCGAAGTCGTGGGTGTAGTTGAGCGCCACGCTGCCGAGGTGCTCGTGCAGCGTAGTCGATTCGCGACTGACATCGTTGCTCGAGGAGAGCGCCATCACACCCGGTTCGAGGGCATCGTTACGGAGGTAGCGGCGTCGATTAGGCTGGAGGCGATTGCTGTAGGCATACCCCAGATCCCAGTCGAAGACATCCTGCGTCCACCGGTGGCGACCGGTGAACTGGGCGCTATAGGTGAGGCGCGACTGGTAATTGTACTCGGCCTGCTGCTCGTGGTCGCTCTGGGCGGAGACACCGTCGCGCGAGGTGTAGCGGTTGCGCATGAGCATATTGAAGATATTCTTCAGTTCGATACGGTCCTTACCCGAGCGGCGCGAGTAGTTGAGGTTGAACATCGCTCCTACACGGTCGTGGATGTTGTATTGGTTATCCGTGCTGGTGCGCAAGTATGCAGGTCGCTGTTGCGCCTCGTCGTAGGTGCCCAGCAGGTTATTGGTCATGTCAGTGTAGGCTTTGTACTGGTGACTGTAATTGGCGCTCAGCAGCATCGAGAGGTGCTGTCCGCGCGGCAGCGACCAGGTCTCGGTGCCGAGTATGCCGGCACTGGCATCCACGATAGGACGCAGGCGCGAGGTAGTCCAGTCATTCTCGGCTCGGTGTTGGCGGTAGAATGGGCGGAAATGCGTGCGGTCGTTGGCAGAAACGGATAGGTCGAACGACCAGGTGCGTTGCTCGGGTACCTGCTTGGTCTCGATGAGAATCATACCGCCCGAGAAGTCGGCCGGATATTCGGCCGCAGGCGACTTGATGACGCGCAGGTTGTCGAGTTGCGAACTGGGGATGAGGTCGAAGGAGAAGGCACGCGAGTCGGCCTCGGAGGACGGCACGGCTGCGCCATTGAGCCAGACCTGATTGTAGCGTTGACTGAGGCCACGCACCATCACGAACTTATCGTCGATGAGCGAGACGCCTTGTACGCGACGAATGGCCTCACCGGCATCCTTGTCCGACGCCCGGCTGATTTGCTGGGCCGAGATGCCGCTGCTGACTACGAGTGCCTCGCGTTCGGCCCGAACCAGCGCCAGTTCGTTGTTGGTGGCACGCTGACCGGTGATCTCCACCTCGCTGAGGAGTTCGGTCTCCTCGTGCATGTATATAAATAAGGTGTCGGAGGAGGTGGCCGCTACTCGCTGCGAGCGGTAACCGATATAGCTGACTTCGAGGGTGGCATCGCGGGAAACTTGGAGCGAGAAACTGCCTTCGAAATCAGTAGTGGTACCCTGGCCGGTTTGCTCGATGAGCACTGTGGCGCCGATAAGCGGTTCGTGGGTCGTGGCGTCCTTGACCTGACCGAGGAGAATAAATAAGAGAATACTGACAATCTTCATTGTACCTTAACAGACTTTTTGTTTTCGTCGGCAAAGGTACAGCAAAAAAATGTCAAGCGTATGTCAGCAGTGTGACAATCGTGTTACAATACAACAAAAAATAAAAAAGATGTTACAAAATGATTACATTTGCTGAAAAATCGCAGAAATACTTGCGTATGTCGTAAAAAAGTAGTAATAGAATAATATCTACAAGGTACGGGTGGGCTAGAATACACCCACAAGCATTTATTTGTCTTGTCATCTGAATTTCCGTCAGAGTTTCCTACATTCTAATGGGTCAGAAAACAAGCGTCATAAACGCTATTATTTCAATATGTCTGCCTGTTGAGCGATGGCGTGCGGCTATTACCCGGAAACGATAAAAATATATAGATTAGGACAAAAAACTTGCAAAAGATTTGCGAAAATGAAAAATTTATAGTACCTTTGCGGTGTGAATAAGACTATGGCAGATATGGAACCAACGAAAAGGATAGACTCCCTCTTTGAACGAATTTCTGCGCTTATAGAGCAGGCACGAGGGTATGTGGTTAACTCTGTAAAGATTGCCGAGGTGAAAACACGCTATGAGGTGGGGCGTTATATATACGAGGATGAGCAACAAGGGGAACGTGTCGCTTATGGAGAACTCATCGACAACCAAGTTCCCTATGACTATGACGAACGGTATAAGTTTACCGGTAAAGAAAGAGACTGGGAGACAGGTTTGCTCAGAGCCAACGAACTTATAACATATAGTCCGATAGTACTTAACTATCACAAAATAAACTTATTAAAAAAAATATTCACGAACTATTGCTCTTAAGTCATAATTAAAAAATATGTGGCGTATCTATGCAATCTTGTCGGCATTCTTTGCCGCGTTAACTGCTATCTTCGCTAAGGTGGGGATACAGGGTGTCAATTCTGATTTGGCTACGGCTATCCGCACGACTATCATTCTTTTGCTCACGTGGGGCATAGTCCTCTTCGGTCATAAGGCAGAGGGCATCACCACTATCACGTGGCACACATGGCTTTTCCTTATCTTATCGGGCGTCTCCACGGGACTGAGTTGGCTGTTCTATTTCAAGGCGTTGCAGCTGGGCGATGTGTCGCGCGTTGCGCCTATCGACAAACTGAGCATCGTCTTCACCATCCTCTTGGCGTTTATCTTCCTACACGAGAAAGTTACCTTGCGCGTACTCATCGGCTCGCTGCTCATCTCCGGCGGGGTATTCCTTATGCTGTAATTCGTAATTCGTAAATCTCGATATCTTTATGGTAACAGATACCCTCATCAGTCAAAAGAAAAAAGACATAGGTGCCTTGTTCGATAACATATCGGGTACCTATGATTTTCTGAACCACTTTCTCTCCTTTGGAATAGACCGCTATTGGCGCAAGAAAGCCATCGTAGGAATGCCGCCGCAGAGGGAGTGCCGGATGTGGCTATCACACCGAAAAAAAAATAAAAGTAATCGAAGAATATCATATTGAGATTGATAAAATGAAAAAGAAAAATTTGCCTTGAATGAACCTAAAAGGATAACAAGACCTATTGGAATATGATTGAGCACTCTTTAGAGTGCTCTTTTTTTATACAAAAGTGTGTGGTTTTTGGTCCCGTGTAAAAGTTTGTAATTTTGTAGCGGTTTTCCACAACGGGAAACCCGTGGCGTTATCTGCCGCGAATGTTCAACAATTTTATTTTGTGCATTATGACAAAATTACAAAACTCGCCTGTACCCCAGGCACCCACTGCGCGCAAGCGCAGAAACACGTACCGTCATCTCGCTATCGAGTTGTACGCCCGTAACTCATCCTCCGTTCTGGCCATCACGCATCAGCACTGGCCTACGCAACCATGGACATCCCAGCCCGAACTGGCGCGTATCCTCTCACGCGAACTCGGATGGGAGGTGGACTATCGTACCCTTTCCAGACGGCTTCGATCCATCCATCGCTTCGATGAGGCGGTACGTCAACGAACCTTCCAACTCCTCGCCGAGAAGGACCTCTATGCCCCGGATTTCTCGTGGGATGCATTTTGTGGTCGATGGAATTTACCAAGCCCCAAAAAAGTTGTACCTTTGCATCAAATTTAAAAACTATGAAAATGGAAGAACTAACGATTATTGAGAAGCTTTCGCAACTGCGGATTACTGCCTCTTCACAGATCCCGCCGCATGAGTTCCTCTACACATGGAACGGTACGCCCTGTTTCGCCAAGGGCGAGTTGGTAGCTGTGACCGGAAAAGCCAAGTCCGGCAAGACCTATCTCAACTCTCTGCTCATGGCGGCAGCAAGCGGGCAGACATTTATCGGGCTGAAAAGCCTTAGTGACAAACCTATACGCGTACTCTGGATTGATACCGAGCAAAGCCCCGATAGCACCTGCGAGATCCTCCGCGACCGCATCGGAGCGATGATTGGAGAGCAGCCCAGCGAGGAGCAGTACAACGTCTTTAACCTCCGTTCGGTCAACTGGCAGGATCGGATGTTACATGTCGTCACCGCCATCTCTATCTGCCGGCCGGACCTCGTCATCTTTGATGGCATACGCGATGCCGTGGGCGACATCAATAACTACGAGGAGGCGCAGAAACTCATCGGCCAGCTGCTCTATATCGCCTCGGAATACAAGACCTGCATCGTCTGTGTCCTCCACCAGAACAAAGCGGTGGAGGACAAGACCCTGCGGGGTGCACTGGGTACGGAACTGCAGAACAAGAGCTTCGAGACCTACGAGTGCTCCAAGAACTCCGACACCCGTATCTTCACCGTCAAGCAGACCGCAACACGCAAGTACGATATGCCCAACCGCATCGACTTTTGCCTCACACCCGATGGCCTACCCGTCGCCTGCGAGATCCCACAAACCGCCACTTCGTCAAGTGCTCCTGCCTTCAGGCAGGATAAAACCTCCTTCAACCCCGAATACCTCACCCCCGATGGCAAAATCGATAAGGCCCATTTATTCGGATCGGTACTAAAAGATAACTCGCTGACATGGAATGATTTACGGTCTCAAATTATGAATGCCGCCAATATCCGTTCTGTGCACTTTGCGGAAAAACTGATAGCCGAAGCGCGAGATAGCGGCCTGCTTCAAACGATCCTCAATAACGGTAGTCGGTTATATGCCATCCAACGCCAACAGCAACTTTTTGACGAGGATACCTGAGCCCGTTAGTACTACATACGCCCCCTATAGGGGGGTATGTGTACGTACTAAGGGCGTCTACGGCATCCTGTCAACCCCTCAAAAACATCGTTCATTAGGTCGGATATTATCCGACATCCGCCCGACATCCACCCTATAACTGCCTAATTACTGCCTATTTGAGGCCTATTTACGGCTCAAAACCGCGATATGACCGCGACGTGACCGCGACCTCTACGTACTGTTACACTAAAATAAAAAAGATATGAGAATCATTCCTAAAAACACCTGCTGAAGCCGCTAACCAGAAACGTTTCGCGGCGAGGTACGCAGGCTGCGATCTTTCGGAAATTTAAGAAATCTTGTCCATAATCGTTCCGTTTCGGGCGCAAAAGTACAAAAAAATTTGCGTATGTGCAAGAAATTTTGTAATTTTGCGCCCGAAATATGATTTTATGACAATGAAACAGATCATTTCGGTTGTTTTGGCAGGGTTTTTGCTTGTCGGATGTACGGTATTAGAGAAGAAACAGCAGGTAGGCTCCGTGGCGGAAGTCAACGGTCAGTACCTCTATCGCTCTACCTTGGACTCGCTGACGGTGGGTCTCACGGGCGAGGACAGTATCCACGTGGCGCAGCAGTATATCAGTCAGTGGGCGAAAGATCAGCTGGTTTATGAGCAGGCGAAAGGCCGCTCCAATAAAGAGATCGACCGGATGGTAGAGGACTACCGGAAGGCTCTTTACGTCCACGCTTACGAGGAGTACCTGGTCGAGCGGCGGATGCCCAAAGGTGTGGCGGACAGTACCGTCGCGCAGATATACCAGGAGATGCCCGACCGGTTCATCCTGGACGAGAGCATCGTCAGAGGCATGATCGTCGTTGTACCGAACGACGCGCCGAAGATCGACAAGCTGCGCGCCTGGATGGCGAAACAGGACATGGACGCCATCGAGAAATACGCCTACCAGAACGCCGCGGGCTATGAGCTTTTTGACGACCGATGGCGAACCACGACGGACCTGTTAGGTACTATCCCGATGGACCGCACCGAGCTCGAGAGCCTGCTTAAGACCAAGAACCAGATTGAGAAAGCCGACAGCGTGAAGACCTACCTGCTGCAGGTGACGGACAAGAAGCTGCGGGGCGAGCAGATGCCTATCGACTACGCCCGTCCGCGGATCGAGAAGATCGTACTGAACACAAGACAGGTGGAGTTCCTGCAAAAAGAACGCGAACGGCTTTATAACGAGGCCATACAGAAAGGAACGATAAAGTTTTATGAATAAAGACCGGCCTACGGCCTGACAGAACACAGATTGATTATGAAGAGAAGTATCATATATATATTTTTATCCCTGAGCCTGGCGGTGCGGGCGCAGGGGGTGATAGACGAAGTGATATGGGTGGTCGGCGACGAGGCTATCCTGCGCAGTGAGGTAGAGGAAGAGCGACTGAGGGCGCAGTACGAGGGTCAGCAGATCAAGGGCGACCCCTATTGCGTCATTCCCGAGCAGTTAGCCGTGCAGAAACTGTTCCTGCACCAGGCAGAGTTGGACTCCGTGGAAGCCAACGAGTCGTCGGTGAGCCACCAAGTGGATATGCGGATCAACTACTACATCAGCCAGATCGGTTCGAAAGAGAAGATGGAGGAGTATTTCCGCAAGACCAGCAGCGAGATCCGCGAAGAGATGATGACTACCGTCCGCAACCAGATGATCATCCAGCAGATGCAGCAGAAACTCACTGCCGACATCAAACCCACGCCGGCAGACATACGCCGGTACTATAACAAACTGCCCATCGACTCCATCCCGATGATGCCGGCACAGGTGGAGGTGCAGATACTGAGTTTCGAGCCTCCGGTACCGGCCGAAGAGACGGAGCGGGTGAAGAGCAGGCTGCGCGAATATACCGAGCGTGTGCAGAACGGCACGGCGGATTTCGGCATGTTAGCCCGCCTCTACTCCGAGGACACCGAGAGCGCCAAGCGCGGTGGTGAGTTAGGGTTCGTCGGCCGCGGACAACTCGTCAGCGAGTTTGCCGACGTGGCTTTTAACCTCAACGACCCCAAGCGCGTGAGCCGTATCGTGCAGACCGAATACGGATACCATATCATCCAGCTCATCGAGAAGAAAGGCGAGCGCATCAACTGCCGCCATATCCTCCTCCGCCCGCGTATCAGTGCGACGGACAAGGTGAACGCCATCGAGCGGCTGGATAGTATCCGTCAGCTCATCGAGGCGGACAGTATTCAGTTTGAGCAGGCGGTCATCCGCTACTCGCAGGATAAGAACACCGTCATGAACGCCGGTCTGATGATCAACCCCAATACCGGCAGCAGTCGCTTTGAGTACCAGGACCTCGCGCCGGAGATCGCCAAGCAGATCTATAACCTCAATGAGGGCGAGGTATCCCAACCCTTCGTGATGATGGATCCCGCGAAGAACCGCGAGGTATGCGCTATCGTGCGCGTGGCGAAGAAGACCGACGTGCACCGCGCCAACCTCACCGATGACTTCCAGGCTATCAAAGGGATGTTAGAAGCCAAACTGAGCGCAGACTTCATCCATGAGTGGATCCTCAAGAAACAGAAGAGCACCTTCGTGCAGATCAGCCCCGAATGGCAAGGATGCGATTTTGAGTACCCGGGGTGGATTCATTAGACCGCTACGCTCAAAGAAATAATCGTGCCGAAAGGCTAAGAATAAAGACCGCTTCGCTATGCTCGCTAAAAGAATAAAGATATATTACCATCGACTAATAGTAATTAGTCTTTATTCCTTATTCCTTATTCCTTACTCTTTTGCCCAGACGATGGTGTATCTGGAGCGGGCGGAGAATCTGAGTTTTGACGAGGAGCGGATAGCGAATGCGCAGATCCTGAGGGGGAATGTGATCTTCCGCCACGAGGAGGCGCTGATGTACTGCGACAGCGCGTATTTCTACGAGGGCACGAACTCGCTGGACGCCTTCGGACATGTGCGGTTCGTGCAGGGCGACACCTTGCGGGGATTTGGCGACAAGCTCTTCTATGACGGAAACATCAAGTTAGCCCGGCTCCGCAGCCACGTACAGCTGATACACGGCCGTGAGACGGAGAACCCCACTATCCTCACCACCGACAGCCTCAACTACGACCGCGCGGCAGGAGTAACCTATTATTTCGCAGGAGGCGAAGTACGGGACTCGCTCAATACCCTCACTTCCGTCCGCGGCAGCTACCGGCCGAACACCAAACAGGCGGTCTTCAGCAGAGAGGTCGTCCTCACGAACCCGAAGTTCGTACTGACGAGCGACACCCTGCTCTACAACACCGACACGAAGGTAGCCGACATCGTCTCCCCGACGGAGATCATCTACGAGAAGGAGACGGACATCCACACTTCGCGCGGATGGTACAACACCCAGACGGAGCGGTCGATGCTCCTCGACCGGTCGGTGGTGCACCATATAGAAGGTAAGATGATGACCGGCGACACCATCTACTACGACAAACGGATCGGTTTCGGTCAGGTCCTCGGACAGATGTCGATGAGCGACTCAACGCAACATATCACTTTGACGGGCGAGTACGGACAGATGTGGGAGGAGCACAGCCGCGGGTACGCGACCGACAGCGCATTGATGGTCGATTGGTCCGACACCGCGCATTATACCTATATCCACGCCGACACGCTCTTTACCGAAGAGATGAACTATACCGACAGTGCCCGTCTGGACAGCACCTACCGCCGCGCGCGGGCATACTACGGCGTACGGGTCTTCCGCGACGACATGCAGATGGTCTGCGACTCGATGGTCTATCTGGGTTCGGACTCGACGATGCACCTCTATACCCACCCTATCACCTGGAGCGAGAACCAGCAGATAGCCGCCGACAGCATCACCGTCTATATCGTCAACGGCGAAGTGGAGCACGCGGTAGGAACGGGAAATGCGCTATGCGTGATGCACGACACCCTGGAGTACTTCAACCAGATGAGCGGCAAAGAGGTCATCGCCTACCTCGTGGACGGCGAAGTGAAGACCATCGACACCGACGGCAACGCCCTGACGATCTACTACGCCAAAGAGAGCGACGGCTCGTACGTAGGGATGAACACGACGGAGAGCAGTTTTATCCGGATGTACGTAGAGGAGAGGAAGATCCACCACATGCGGTTCACCAAAGAGACCACGGGAGTCCTCTACCCCATGGACCAGATTCCCGAAGGCGGAGACAGGCTGACGCAGTTCTTCTGGGAAGAGGAGAGCCGGCCGACCAGCCCGATCGATGTGTTCAGAAAGACCGCCCTACGGGCTGACAGACCGCTGCGCTGACAGAACACAGAATAAAGACAAAGAAGAAATATGAAGAAAGTTTTTTTGACAATGATGGCAGTATGCCTGGCGATGGGTGCCCGGGCGGTAGATCTGCCGAAACAGGGTTTGGGCATCCAGCTGGGTTGGGCGCGACCGACATTGCGCGTCAATGACCCGAATGCGAAAGACAGTCTGAGCCACCATATCCCCCTGAACGGTTTCAAGGCCGGTCTGGTCTATGACGCGAGTTATATCGCAGGCTTCGGAAGCACGATCGGTATCAACTATACCTTCGGCGTCTCCAACGGCGGATGGAAGCAGCGTTACCCCAACAACGACTACCCGGAGGACCGCACGATGATCACCTACAGCGAGGTGGAGCTCTTCGTCGATTGGCAGTATAAGTTCGAGGTGGCGAAAGAGACCTACCTGATGCTTTACACGGGTCCGACCATCCAATGCGGTCTGGCGCTGAACTGGCGCAAAGACACGCGGGACATGCCGATTGACCCGGTAACCCACCTGCCGTCCGAAGAAGTCATCTACACCCGCGGCGGCCGCATGAACGCTTATACGTCGGAGGACGATGAGAACTCGTTCAAGCGGTTGAACGTGACCTGGGGTGTCGGAGCGGGATTCCAGTACAAGCGCTATTTCCTGCGAGGCGGGTATGACTTCGGTCTGATCAACCCCTATAAGAGCGCAGACTTCGCCAACGGTGTACATACCCGCGGACGGTTCGACCAATGGAGTATTAAGTTAGGTATCTATTTCTGGTATCATTAATGATTCCCCGCGAGACGATAGATAGGATCCACGCGGCTGCCAAGATAGAAGAGGTAGTGAGCGATTATGTCACGCTGCGCAAACGCGGCGCGAACCTCATCGGGCTTTGTCCTTTCCATAACGAGAAGACCGGCTCGTTCACTGTCAGCCCCTCCAAAGGTATATACAAGTGTTTCGGTTGCGGAGCCAGCGGACATGCCTTGAAATTCATCATGGAGATCGAGCAGTGCTCGTTCGTCGAGGCGGTGAAACAGTTGGGCAAGAAGTACCATATCGAGGTCGAGGACCGCGAGATGACTGCTGAAGAGCAACAGCGGCAGGATAACCGCGAGTCGATGTTCGTCGTCAACGAGTTCGCTAATAAATGGTTTCAGTCCCAGCTCTGGGAGACTCCCGAAGGTCAGGCGATCGGCATGAGTTATTTTCACGAGCGCGGACTAAGGGACGACATCATAAAGAAGTACCAGCTTGGCTACTCGCCGGAGAAAGGCAACCCCTTGGCAAAAGCCCTGAAGGAACAGGGCTTCAAGGAGGAGTTCATCACCAATAATGTCGATACCAAGATCGGTGTCGGCGTGGTGGGCAAGAGCGAGGACGGACGGCTGTACGACCGGTTCCGCGACCGGGTGATCTTCCCGATCTTCACCGTCAGCGGCAAGCCGGTAGCCTTCGCCGGACGTATCCTCAAGAAGAAAGACAACGTAGGCAAATACGTCAACTCGCCGGACTCCATCATCTACTCCAAGACCAACGAGTTATACGGCCTCTTCCAAGCCAAACAAGCCATCTCCCGGACGGATATGTGCTACCTCGTGGAGGGACAGATGGATGTCATCTCGATGCACCAATCGGGAATTGAGAACGTCGTCGCGAGCGGCGGTACGGCGCTGACCAAGCCGCAGATATGGCTCATCAAACGGTTCACGAGTAACATCACCGTGCTCTACGACGGCGATGCGGCAGGTATCCATGCAGCGCTACGAGGTATAGACATGTTCCTCGAGGCAGGGTTCAACGTCAAGGTGGTGCTGCTGCCGGACGGAGAGGATCCGGATAGTTACGCACAGAGCCATGACTCCACGGAGTTCATCCGTTATATCGAGGAGCACCAGACAGATTTCATCCGTTTCAAATCCGCGCTGCTGAGCAAAGATGCCGGGGATGACCCCTTCAAACGCGCAGCGCTGATCAAAGATATCACGTCCTCCATCGCCATCATCCCGGATATCATCACGCGGCAGGTCTATATCAAAGACTGCGCAGAGCGGCTCCACATGAGCGAGCAGGTTCTGACCAACGAGGTCGTCTCTATCCGCCGCAAGAAGATGGAGGAACGCGACAAGGAGGCGAAGAACGAAGCCCAGAAAGAAGCCGTGAACCCGACGGCGGTCGTCAACCCGACTCAGGTTCACCAGCAGAAACCCGTGGTAGCCCCGAAGACACCGTTGGAGCAGAACTACTATAACCTCATCCAGCTTCTCGTCCGTTACGGCGAGCGGCCGATAGAGGTGGACGGCACCGTCTATACCATCGGTGAGGTGATCATCTACACCCTCGAGGGCGACGAGATAGCCCCGCCGGTACCGGTCTATCAGACGATCATGGACGAGTTCAAGGCACACTGCAAAGACGAGGGATTTAGATCGGAGGAGTTCTTTAAGTTCCACCCCGATCCCACGGTCAGCAGTCTGGCGATAGAGATGATCGCCGAGCGGTATCAGTTCGTCCAGAGCAACGGCGAGAGACGGTTGGGCGAACTCGTGACCCAACTGCTGTACGAGATCAAATTGACGGTCATCAACATGCAGATCGAGCAGGTGGAGCAGGACCTGAAGGCAGCGCAGGAGGCAGGCGATTGGGACAAACAGGCACAACTGCTGGCCTACCAGCCGCAGCTCATTGCCCAACGAAACGAGATATGTAAGATTTTGGGAAATAGAGTAGGGGTTTAGAAGTTTGGGGCTAAAAGCCCTTGTTTGGAAGTTTGGAAGTTTATGTTGTTTTCAGAGATTGCATACGGACCGATTCATAGCCGGAGGCTCGGCGTGAGTTTAGGGATGGAGCTTATGCCGCTCGAGCATAAGCTCTGCACATTCAACTGCGTGTATTGCGAGTGCGGGTGGAATACGCCGGTGGACCATCCGAAACTGCCGACCCGCGCGGAGGTGCGTGCGGCATTGGAGGCGAAGCTACGCCAAATAGTAAATGGTACCTGTCCAAATGGTACATCTCTCGACGTTATCACTTTCTCCGGCAACGGCGAACCGACCCTTCATCCGGATTTCCTCGGCATCATCGAGGACACCTGTGCCCTGCGGGACCAATACTGCCCGGACGCCAAAGTGAGCGTGCTGTCCAACTCGACGCAGTTAGGACGGCCGGACGTGGTAGCCGCGCTGAAGCGATGCGACAACCGCATCCTCAAACTCGACGCCGGGACGGACGAGATGATGCGGCGGATCGACCTGCCGGTGAACAAGGAGCTGACGGTCGAGCGGATCATGGGATGGCTGGCGCAGTTCGAGGGTGACTTCACGCTGCAGACCTGTTTCCTCCGCGGCGAGCATGACGGCAAGCCCATCGACAACACGACACCCGAAGAGTTACAAGCGTGGTACCGGGCGGTCGAGAGGCTGCACCCCAAACAGATCATGATCTACGTCATCGACCGCAAGACGCCGGAGGAGCGGCTCGAGAAGATCTCCCGCGAAGAGATGGAGCGCATCGCCTCGCCGCTACGTGCAAAGGGGTACGAGGTCTCTATTTCTGCATAATATTTTTCCACTACAATGAAGATTCTCATCGCACCATTGAACTGGGGTCTGGGTCACGCAAGCCGTTGCGTGCCGCTGGTAGAGCGTTTCATCGCCGATGGTCATGAGGTCATCTTAGGCGGCGACGGGGAGAGCCTGACGCTGTTGAGAAGACATTTCCCGAAACTAAGGTACGTCTATCTTGCGCCGCTGAAGTTAAGGTACGGGAAAGGCAGACGGCAGGTCTGGGCGATGGTGAAAGCGATGCCGCAAATCCTGAGTTGGGCGATGAAGGATCATGCGCTGCTGCAGGCGGTGCTACGCGAGGAGAAGTTCGACATGGTGCTCTCGGATAACCGTTTCGGATGCTATCTTAGCCCAAAGACGAAGAAGGCGAATCCGGAGTTACGGAGTGTCTATATGACCCACCAGCTGCATATCTTCCTACCCCGCGGATGGCGGTGGTTAGAAGGACTCGCAGAGCGGCTTCACGCACGCGTATGCGCAAAATATAAAGAGGTGTGGATACCCGACTATGAGGAGAAAGAGCGAAGCCTGAGCGGCGAATTAGGGCATCCGCAGAAAATGGTACATGGTACCTGTCCAAATGGTAAATGGGTTTATATCGGCCCCCAAAGCAGGTTCGAACCCTACCGTGACGTACGTAATGGTCACGATATGGTCACGGAAATGAGCTCACGGAGGACTGATTCCTATGAGACGGTCGCCCTACTCAGTGGCCTGGAGCCGCAACGGACGATCTTGGAGCGGGAGATAGCAGCGCGGTACGCGGGCAAAGAGGAGTCAGTACTGATCGTGCAGGGCTTGATGAACCGACCGAACACGCGCATGAAACGGGGGAACATCACCATCGTGCCGTACTTAGGGGACGAAGAGTTAGCGAGGGTCTTGCATGGCGCGAGACATATCATCGCCCGTTCGGGCTACTCGACGATCATGGACCTGGAGACATTAGGGGAACTCAAAAAAGCGGAATTAATCCCCACTCCGGGGCAGTCGGAGCAAGAATATTTGGCGTTTTGGACACAAAAACGCATAATAAAGTAAAAAAAATGCAAAAATATTTGGTCAATTCAAAAAATTGTAGTAATTTTGCACCCGCTTTTCCCCAAAATGGGGCCCCCGATGAATGCCAACGAAGTGCATTCAGTGGGGAAAGCGGAGGCACAAGTTGCCCGTCCATTTAGCGGAGCGGTATGGACAATGCACACTTGTTGCCGAACGCGCGGTGCCATCGTATAACGGTTAGTACTCAAGATTTTCATTCTTGCAATAGGGGTTCGATTCCCCTTGGCACTACTTCTCCCCTGAGCAAACAGCCTGCGGCTTGGTTTACTTCGGGGACACCGAGAGAAAATGACCTTCCTATAAAACAATCTCCTGCGGGTGATCCTCTCAAAGCCCGAAGGATACAAAACAACAAAAAACAAAGATGGCAAATCACAAAAGCTCTTTGAAGCGTATTCGCCAAACGGCAGCGCGCAAAGCACACAACCACTACTACGCTAAAACCGCACGTAACGCTGTGCGCGACCTGCGCAAGACTACCGACAAAGCTGCAGCCGCAGAGGCTCTGCCTAAAGTAAGCTCTATGCTGGACAAATTGGCTAAGCGTCACATCATCCATGTGAACAAAGCTGCCAACCTCAAATCGAAACTGGCACGCTTCGTAAACAAACTTGGCTAAGCGAAACGCATTAGGTCAACGGAAGAATCACGAGAGTGGTTCTTCTTTTTTTTGCATAAAATAGCACAAAAAGAGTACGAATATTTGCATAATTCAAAAAAAAGTACTATCTTTGCACCCGAATTTGATACAATTATTAAGATGAACGAGAATAATATCCCTATTGTAGATTGTCCGTACGGCGATTACATGGTTGGTGACGCGAGTGGTAAACTGATGAACGAATACGGTCGGTTCCCCTGTAAAATCATGTGCGGCGTGTACGCCCTGTTGGTGCGCGGCACGGCGCACGCGACGATTAACGTAACCGAATATGATTTCAAAGCGAATGACGTGTTGTTGCTCGAGCCGGGCAGTTTCTTCCTGATCCGCGAGTTCTCGGACGACGCGTTGGTTTATTGGATTGTGTTTGGCAGTAAGTTTCTGGAGAAATACACGGTGAACAACCGCATGTCGCTGTCGGCGTTGCAGTTACACTCGCCGAAGATCCACGTGAGCGACAACCACATGAAGGTACTTTGCTCGATGTACGACACGATCATCGCGGCGCTGAACGCCGAGCCGACAATGCTCGACACGGAGAAGATGGTACATATATTCAACCTGCTGCAGACGAGTTATACGAAGTATGCAAAGGAGCAGGACGAGTACCTGGTGAAGCCGCTGGACCGCAAGACGGAGATCTATCAGGACTACTGCCAGCTGGTACTGCAACACTACCAGCAGTGGCACCACGTGAGCCAGTACGCCGAGGCGATGCGACTGACGCTGCCGCATCTATGCTCGACCATCAAGTCGGTGGGAAACAAGACCGCCGGAGATATCATCATCGAGGCGATCATCACGGACGCCAAGTCGCAGTTGAAACTCACGAACCACCAGGTGAAAGAGATCGCGCTGAGTCTGGGTTTTGACAACGTCGCGTTCTTCAACCGCTTCTTCAAATCCCGTGTGGGCGTGACGCCCAAGGCCTACCGGATAGGATAAGAGAGTGACGGGTTATTTGCCGTAGGCGGCAACAATGTGTTTGACGAGGGGATGTCGGATGATATCTTTCTCGTCAAACTCTATTATACGCAGCCCTTTGATGTCTTGAAAGCGCTCGATGGCGTCGCGCAGACCGGACTTCTGGGAGGCAGGCAGGTCCACCTGGGTGAGGTCTCCGGTGACAATCATCTTACCGCCTATACCGAGTCGGGTGAGGAACATCTTGAGTTGGGGCACCGTCGTGTTCTGCGCCTCGTCGAGGATGACGACAGCGTCGGAGAGGGTGCGTCCGCGCATGAAGGCCAGCGGGGCGATCTGGATGGTACCTTTCTCCATGTACTCCGACAGTTTGGCAGAAGGAATCATATCCTGCAGGGCATCGTAGAGGGGCTGCAGATACGGGTCGATCTTCTCTTTCATATCACCCGGCAGGAAGCCTAATTTCTCCCCTGCTTCGACGGCAGGACGGGAAAGGATGATGCGGCGCACCTCTTTGTTCTTGAGCGCCCGCACGGCAAGAGCAATCGCCGTATAAGTCTTACCGCTACCGGCAGGACCGATAGCGAAGAGAAGGTCGTTGTCCTCATAGGACTGGACGAGCGCCTGCTGGTTTGTAGAGCGAGCATAGATAGACTTGCCGTTGACGCCATGGAGAATGAGGTTGTCGGTAGCCTGCTCATGAGGTTTATCGCCGTGTAGGAGGAGCAGGATATCTTGCTCCGTGAGGCGGTTATTGCGCACGCAGAAGGTCTCGCAGAGACGCAGCGCTTTCTCAAACCGCTCGATGGCGGCTTCGGAGCCGGAGACCTTGACCTGGTATCCGCGCGCCACGACGCGTACGTCGGGATTCTGGTTCTTGAGACAAAGGATATTGGCATTATTCACACCGTAGAAGGTCGGTGTATCCAGGGCATCGTTGAGCGTAATGATTTGTTCCATCCGGGTTAAGTGTTACAAATATAGATTGCGGGCCGTTATGCAGCAGCAGGAACGGCACGTTGAGTTTACGATTATAGGTGATTGCTTGGTCGAGGGTCTTCTGGGTCAGAGGGACGGTCTCCGCCTTGCACTCGATGAGGAGGAGGGGGGAAGCCCCACCCCGTCCCTCCCCCGAAGGGAGGGAGAGATTACCATAGACAACGGCGTCGCAGCGCTTGTGCACCTCCCCTACGGTGATCGCCACTTCAACGGCGATAAGCGAGGCGGGATAGCCGAGTTGCTCCACCATGCGGTGCAGCAGCTGCTGGCGCACCCACTCTTCCGGCGTCAGCCGCACCCATCGGTGCCGCCAGACGCAGAAGATCTGCTCTTTGCCGTTGAAAACGCGCGTTCGCATAGGTAGTCCTAAGTCAACCTAAGTATTCCTATTTGAGGTAGTTATCCTTGAGGGAGCAGGTACGGTTGAGAACCAGGTGATCGGAAGTTGTATCCGGGTCCACTACAAAGTAGCCTTGTTTCAAGAGCTGGTAGTGGTTCTCCTGCTCGATACCGTCCTTGAGGACCGGCTCATGCAACTCGCAGCGGAGGGCACTCTCGATCTTGATTGTCTTCACCTCCAGGCTGTCGGGGTTGAGCAGGTCACGGAAATCGCCTTCCTCAGCAGAGGGGTTTTCTACTGCGAAGAGGCGGTCGTAGAGACGTACCTCGGCGTCGAGTGCGGACTTGCACTCCACCCAGTTGATGGTCGCTTTGGTCTTGCGGTTACCGCCTTCGGTGCCGGACTTAGAGTTCGGGTCGTAGGTGGCATAGACGGTCGTGATCTTGCCGTCGGCATCTTTCTCGCAGCCGGTAGCCTGGATGATATAGGAGGCTTTGAGACGTACCTCGCGGCCACCGGGAGAGAGGCGGTAGAACTTATTATCCGCTTCCTCGAGGAAGTCGCCGCGCTCGATCCAGAGCTCGCGTCCAAACTTCATCTCACGGGTACCGAGTTCGGGGTGGCCGTCAATGTTTTCTGCGACGAGGGTCTCGGAAACCCCACCCTCGTAATTGGTGATGACGAGTTTGACGGGGTCGAAGATGGCGCAGACACGAGGTGCAGTCTCCTTGAGGTCCTCACGGATCGTGTGCTCCAGGAGGCCCTGGTCGATCATGCCTTCGACCTTGGTATAGCCGATCTTATCCATGAAGGTACGGATCGCCTGCGGGGTATAGCCGCGGCGACGCAGACCGCAGACGGTCGGCATACGCGGGTCGTCCCAGCCGGCTACCAGCCCTTCCTTGACGAGTTGCAGCATCTTACGCTTGGACATGACGGTATAGGTGATATTGAGGCGGTTGAACTCGCGTTGTTTCGGACGGTAGTCCGGGCCGTAAGGCGAGAGACCGCAGAAGTTCGGTCCGCTGAACTGGTCGATGAAATAGTCGTAGAGCGGACGGTGTACCTCGAACTCGAGCGTACATATCGAGTGCGTCACGCCTTCGAAATAGTCGGATTGTCCGTGGGCGAAGTCGTACATCGGATAGACGTTCCACTTGCGTCCGGTACGGTGGTGAGGGTGCGAGGTGATGATGCGGTACATGATCGGATCACGGAAATGCATATTCGGATTTGCCATGTCGATCTTCGCGCGCAGAACCATCTTACCCTCCTCTATCTCGCCGCGCTGCATGGCCTCGAAGAGACGCAGGTTCTCTTCTATCGGCCGGTCACGGTAAGGCGAAGCCACGCCGGGTTCGGTAGGCGTACCTTTCTGCTCGGCTATCTGCTCCGCCGTCTGCTCATCGACGTAGGCCTTGCCTTGTTTGATGAACATAATAGCGAGGTCGTAGAGCTGCTGGAAATAATCGGAGGCGTAGAAGATCTGTCCCCATTTGAAGCCAAGCCAGCGGATATCGCGCTCGATGGTCTCTACGTACTCGGTGTCTTCCTTAGCCGGGTTCGTGTCGTCAAAACGGAGGTTACAAACGCCGTTGTATTTCTCCGCGATACCGAAGTCCATACAGATGGCCTTGACGTGGCCGATATGCAGGTAGCCGTTCGGCTCCGGCGGGAAACGGGTCTGGATACGTCCGTTATTGACACCCTCAGCGAGGTCTTTCTCTACAATCTGCTCAATAAAATTGAGGCTTCGTTCCTCATTTTGCGTTTTCTCTACTTCCATAATTTATCCTTTGATGATACCTCTGGGCGAGGCCTTAACGAAATTAACAATCATATCGCGTTCGGGTGAAGCGGGCATCTCTGCCTCTACTTTGGCGAGCGCTTGGGTGGTGTTGAGACCACTGTTATAGATGATGCGGTACACCTCCTGGATGGTGTGTATCTGCTCGGGTGTGAAGCCGCGGCGGTTGAGTCCGACGGAGTTGATGCCGCAATAGGAGATGGGCTCGCGGGCTGCGATAGCGAACGGCGGTACGTCTTTGTTGATCTTCGAACCGCCCTGTATCATCACGTGACCGCCGATATGGCTGAACTGGTGGACGAGGGTACCGCCGCCGACGATGGCGAAATCGTCCACCTCCACCTCACCGGCAAGCTGGGTACAGTTGGACATGATGATATGATCATGCAGGATACAGTCGTGCGCCACGTGGCAGTATGCCATGATGAGGTTATTATTGCCGATGACGGTCTTGCCCTTGCTGAAGGTACCGCGGTGGACGGTGACGAACTCACGGAGGACGTTATTGTCGCCGATGAGGGTCCAGGTTTCTTCGCCGTGGAACTTCAGGTCCTGCGGGATAGCGCCGATGACGGCGGAGGGGAAGACATGGCAGTTCTTGCCTAATTTGGTATAGCGGCAGATAGTAGCGTTGGAATCAATGACACATCCGTCGCCGATCTCTACGTCCCGGTCGATGCAGACGAACGGACCTATCTCTACATTCTCACCGATCTTAGCTTCGGGATGAATAGATGCTAAAGGAGAAATCATATTTATTCGCTTAATATTTGGTTTCTTAATCGACGGACACACTGCGTATTGAAGGTGTGTCCGGGTTTGTAGGCTACGATACGTCCCTGGATACGCATGCCGAGGAGGGAGAGGTCTCCGATGACGTCGAGCAGCTTATGCCGCGCGGGCTCGTTCTGGTAGTTGAGAGGCGAGAGGTAGCCGAGTTTCTTGGCGTCCAGATGGGGCTGACCCATCTTGTCGCAGAAATAATCCATACCTTCCTGGGACATCTCCGTCTCGTAGATGACGAGGGCGTTCTGCAGGTCGCCGCCTTTGATCAGACCGACGCGCAGGAGGGGTTCTATCTCGCGCACGAAGCAGAAGGTACGCGCCGCAGCTATCTCCATGGGGTACTTCGTGAGGTCGGTGAGCGTAGCGTGCTGCTCACGCAGGAGGACCGACTGAAAAGCGATCGTGACATCCGCCTCGTAGTGGTCGCAAGGCTCGATGCGCATCCTATTGCCGTGCTCGGAGATATACTCGATGGGTTCGGTAACGACATATATTTTCTGCTCGGCGTCCTGTTCCTCGAGGCCCACGCGCTGGATCTCCTTGACGAAGAACCGCGCCGAACCGTCCAGGATAGGCATCTCCGGTGCATCGACGTCGATGACACAGTTATCCACGCCCATGGCATAGAGGGCGCTCAGCGCGTGCTCGACGGTGGAAATCTTCCATTTTCCGTGCTCCAGGACGGTGCCGCGCTCGGTAGCCGAGACGTAGTCCGCCAACGCCTGATAGCAGGGTTGCTTGGGCAGATCGATGCGGCGCAGACAGATACCGGTGTTTGCCGGGGCGGGGTTGAACGTCGCCGTGATATGCAAACCCGTGTGCAAGCCGACCGAACTGAGGGAGAAACTCTCCTTGATAGTATGTTGCTTCATGTAATTATTTGTTTCTTGTTCCTGATTGTTTGAATTTGACCACCGCGCGGCGCCAGATACCTGCATCGATAGCGGGGTAGCCCATGTACATACCGGGCTTCTTGATGGAGCCTGCGATACCGCTCTGGGCGCCGAAGATACAGTTATCGGCAATCTCAATATGTCCCGCTACGCCAACCTGGCCGGCGAGGATACAGTGCTTGCCGATCTTCGTACTGCCTGCTATACCCACTTGCGCGCAGAGGAAAGTCGATTCGCCTACCTCGACATTATGCGCCACCTGGACGAGGTTGTCTATCTTCGCATTCTTGTGAACGATGGTTGAACCCATCATGGCGCGGTCGATGGTGGTGTTGGCACCTATCTCCACGTCGTCCTCGATGATGACGTTCCCTATCTGCGGGATCTTCCGGTTGACGCCCTGTGCGTCCGGCTCGAAGCCGAATCCGTCGGCACCGACGACTACGCCGGCATGGAGGATACATCCCTCGCCGACAAGGCAGTTGGAGTAGATCTTCACGCCCGCATAGAGGATGGTACCCTTGCCGATCGTGACATTATCGCCTATATAGACGTTCGGGTAAATCTGTACTCCCTCGCCCAGACGCACGTTCCGTCCGATATAAGAGAAGGCGCCCACGTAGGCGTCTGCGGGGATGGCAACCCCTTCGGAGATGAAGGAGGGCTGCTCGATACCTTTCTTCGCAGGGAACATCGCTTTGCTTACCATCGCCAGAAGTTGTCCCATTGCGCCGCGGGCATTCTCCACAAGGATGAAAGCGCCGCCGGCTTTGTCTTCACCGTCGGGAAGGGCGATCTTGCCGGCTACCAAGGAACGGGTGATGAGTACCACGCCGGCTTTGGTGTTTTGCAGACAAGGGATATATTTCTCGTCCGTCACGAAGGAGAGGTGCTTGGCCTCTGCTTGTTCGATCGGGGCTACGTCGCTGACCATGGCATTGGCGTTGCCATATAACTCTCCGCCAAGGAGGGCTGCTATCTGTTGTGCACTAAATTCCACTATTCGCAATTTTTAATTTCTTGTTCGTAATTTGAAAACATATCGTTTGATGGGTTTCCGGGTCAGTGCGGCGAGGTCGAGTATCTCGCTGGCCTCCGCGATGTCGCGTACGGTACCGTCGGAGTAGAGGATATCGATCGTGTCGGCTTTCTCGGAATAGGTGTTGGAGGTGGAGACATGCTCGCTCCAGAGGTACGAAGCGTCCTCCGGGTCCAGCCCGAAAGCCTTGGCGTAATGGTCGTTGAGGGCCGTGATGTCTGCTTCACTAAGGGGCGCATCGAGCAACTCGCCGCGGAAGAGCTGGCGGTTGATGAAGCTCTCGCTGAGGAGGCTCAGCACCTTGTCGTCGCTGCTGATCCACGCCTTGATGGCAGAGAGCACATCGTTGTCGTCCAGCAGGGCGTATTGGTCCAGCGCTTCGCTCCGCGGAGCGAACTGCGCCATAGAGACAGGCTGGTAGAGGAAGTACCTGAGCGCCGGGGCACAGAAGAGTTCCTTACCGCCGCGGGCAAGCTCTTTGGCGCGGCTCAGAATCTTAATAAGATGCTGCTCCGCCGCCACGGAGGTCTTATGCAGATAGACCTGCCAGTACATCAGGCGGCGCGCCACAAGGAACTTCTCCACGGAGTAGATCCCCTTGACCTGCACCACAAGCCGGTCGTCGCGCACGTCAAGCATCTTCAGCAGACGCTCGCTCGCCACGCGACCCTCCTGCACGCCCGTGAAGAAACTGTCGCGGCAGAGGTAGTCCATACGATCGACGTCCAACTGCGAACTGATCAGCTGGTGGAGGAAATGTTTGGGATACTCGTTCTTGAAGATCGCGATCGCCATGTCGAGCTGGCCGTTAAGGTCCTCGTTGATGCGCATCATCATAAGGAGGGATATGTCCTCATGGGTGACGCCGTTGACGATCGTATGTTCCAGTACATGGGAGAAAGGCCCGTGACCGATGTCGTGCAGCAGGATAGCTATCTGCGCTGCCGTCGCCTCCTCGTCGCTAATCTCGACACCTTTGGTGCGGAGCGAGAGAATCGCCTCCTGCATGAGGTGCATGGCACCGATAGAGTGCCCGAAGCGCGTATGTACCGCGCCGGGGTACACCAGATAGGAGAGACCCAACTGCTTGATGCGGCTCAAACGCTGCACGTAGGGGTGCTGCAAGACATCGTATATCAACTCGTTCGGAATAGTCAGAAATCCGAAAACCGGGTCGTTTATAATCTTTCGTTTATTTGCCATAATATAAAAGTGCGCAAAGGTACTAAATTTTTTCCATATACGCAAATACATAGGCAATAAAATCATTTTTTTATGAAAATATTTGGTAATATGAAAAAAAAGCAGTACCTTTGCACCCGATTTTGGAAAACCAAGATCGCCGCGATGGTGGAATCGGTAGACACGAAGGACTTTAGCGAAACATTTTTTGCTTATGTCTAAACGAAAATGGACTGATCAAGATTTTGTAGAAGCGGTACGTACAAGTTTCTCTTATGCGCAAGTAATTGAAAAGTTACATCTGCGTGTAGCCGGAAGCAACTACGACACCGTTAAACGCAAGATTCAAGAGTTACACCTCGACACCTCTCACATGACGGGACAAGGTTGGAATCAAGGAATACGGCACAAGCCACTCCGAGCACCTCAACCGTTAGAGATGATTTTGGTAGAACATTCTACATTTGTGAATGCAAATCATTTGCGTGAGCGTTTGCTCCGCGAAGGTATTAAGCAACGTAAATGTGAATGTTGCGGATTGACAGAATGGCAAGGACAACCGATAGCGTTGGAGTTACATCACATCAATGCTATACGCGATGACCAACGATTGGAAAATCTTCAGTTATTATGCCCTAATTGTCATGCGCTAACTACCAATTATCGAGGAAAAAACAAAGGTAAAGAGTGCTCAGGTCGAAAGGCCTGAAGTAGAAGTGGGCTAATTCGGCGAAGGTGACAGCCTTATAAATGTCAAGAACGCCGAGCTAAGTGGCGGCAACGCCTAAATGTGTAGAGACTATATACCCACAACCTACGTCCTACGGGATACGGTTAAGACATAGTCCAAGCAGACGCTGAATGATCGACAGCGAATGTACGAAAATCCTTTGGCCAGTGATGGCTGTGTGGGTTCAAGTCCCACTCGCGGTACGAAATGCAACAACCCCACATCATGCTTGCATGAATGTGGGGTTGCTTCATTTTTATACTCTTCGGATGGCTACCAGATGATGCGTATAAAGGCCATCGGGATGAGCTTTGTCGGATAGTTCGACGGAGAAGATGCCGGTCTTATCGAGGCGCTCTACCTTAACGCGCCCGGAGCAATGGATGAGGGTTGTCGGGGTCTGGTCGGAGGCCTGCTGGAGGAGAATACCGACGTGACTGATCTTGCCGTCCTCGTGGTCAAAGAAGAGGAGGTCACCCGGTTGCGCGCTCTTGAGCGAGCGGATAGCGCGGCCGCAGGAAGCCTGCCGGGAGGCGTTGCGCGGCAGGGTTTTGCCGAAGAGACTCATGACGACCTGTACGAAGCCTGAGCAATCCATGCCCATGGCGTTCTTGCCGCCCCATAAATAGGGGACGTTCAGGAAGAAACGCACCGCCTGCAGGAGGTTCTGCGGAGTTAGTTCGAGAGGCTTGGCAAGCACCATCGACGGATCGATACGAAAGCCCACACCTAACACCTCAAACCGGCCGTCTTTATAGTTCGTGAGCCGCGTTCCGGCGGTCAGCGGGATGGTCTGGCCGTTATTCTCGCTCACGGCGTAAGCCATAGGCATAGCGACCACAGCGGCATCCTTCAGCGCCCGGCGGTAAGCGGTATAATCCTTGCCGGCGATAGGGGCAATCATCTTCGCATCGACCCATCCTTCCTGACCATCCGCGTCCAGGCGGATGCGGTACCATCGGGGTTGTTCCTCCAACACGGCGCACAGCTCGCCGAAGAGCATCTGGGTCTCCTGCTCTGCGCCTTCCCGCGCCTCTGCCCGTACGGGCACGACGCTATGTAAAGAAATTGCTTTCATTTCCGCTGCAAAGGTACGAAAAAAAAATGAAAGTAGCAAAAAAATTAGTAATAAAATTGTTACTAATATAAAAATTACTAAAATTAAGGGCTCAGGAAGTAGAAAAGTGCTTTTTTACGTATTTTGGCAAAATGGATATAGCAAAAGAGGGGGGACACTGACCCTGCGTACTGGTCACGATGTAGTCGCGATCACGTCGCGGGATTGAGCCCTAAACAAGCCCTAAATGAGTCCTAAATGAGCTCAAAACAAGTAGTAAATAAGGGGTAAATGCAGTCACCGATTTACCAGCGGCGGCGTTCGGCGGCGATGGTGGTGGGGGCACCGTGACCGGGATAAACGACAGTCTCAGGCGGCAAGGCGAGAAGGAGATCGAGCGAGTGCCAGAGTTGCCGGATGTCACCGCCGGGGAGGTCGGTGCGGCCGTAACCCATTTGAAAGAGCGTGTCGCCGGAGAAGAGGACGCCGTCATCGGGGAAATAAAAACAGACCGAGCCGGGCGTGTGGCCGGGGGTGGAGAGGATTTTTAATGATGGAATGAGCCGCGGCTCCGCCGCTGAATGGTGGATTGATGGATTGAGGGGTAGCGGCTCGAGGGGGAAGGGAACGGGGGTGCCGCCGATACCGAAGAGGTCGTACTGCGCCTGCATCGCCTTTGCCATGGGGATATCCGCCTCATGCATGAGAACCGGGGTCTGCCATTGTTCGCACGCCCAGGCGGCGCCCCAGAGGTGGTCGAGATGGCCGTGGGTGGCGAGGATAGTAAGACCGCTTTCAGCTGACAGACCGGCTTCGTTGACAGACCGGTAGAGCATCTGCTGCTCGTAGAGGGAGCTGCAGGCAGGGTCGATAAGTAAAAGACCGCTTTCATCGGACACGAGGTACATGTTCGTCCCGAAGGACCCGACTTCAAAGGTTTTTATTTCCAACATTCTTGACAGATTTTTGGGGTCTCTTGCATGGCTTGGGTGCGGAAGGTGCGGGCAGCAGGGCCGGAAAAGAGTTCGCGGAGAGAGGCGGTGCGGAGATTGCCGTACGCGTGCGCATGATCCTTATCATAACAACACGGCAGGACATCGCCGTTGGCGGCAATCACTACCCCACTCCATACGCGGAAACAACCCTTGCCAAGAGGTTTGCGGTACCAGAGTCCGTCGGCATGCTGCTCGTAGCGGCGGTAGCGGGGCTCGGAGGGCATGAGCGGATGGCCGTGACGGTAGTCGTAGAGCTGGGCGGTCTTGAAGACCAGCCGGTCCGCACCAAGGGCTTTGTACTCCTTCCGGAAAGCCCGCCACTCGTGCTCGTTGGATTTTAACCGCAGGACTTGAAGTTCGATAGTCAGACCGGCTTCGGACTGACAGACTGATTTAGCTTCTCGGAGGTAGCGGAGAGCGGCTTTGCACTGGTCGAGGGAGCCGCCGACACGGTAGGCGGAGTAGGACTCCTGCGTCAGGCCGTCCATGGAGATGATGATACGGTCGAGTCCGGTGGCGACAAGGGCTTTTGCGAGCTCAGGAGTCATCGCCTGCGCGTTGGTCGAGACGATGGTATAAAGCCCGGCGTCGTGCGCCTCACGAATCATGAGAGGCAGGTCTTTGTTGAGCAGGGGTTCGCCCTGGAAATAAAACTGGATGACAAATGCCGTCCCCTTGACCTCAGATAAAACCCGATGCCAAAGGGGGAACGGCATGAGACCGCCCTGCGGGCTGACAGACCGCTGCGCTGACAGACCCACCGGACACGCCGGGCAGCGGAGCTGGCAGACGGCGGAGGGCTCGACAGAGACGAAGAGGGGTGTATGGCGTACGAAACGCGCTGAACCGAGACGATTCAGCGCATAACTCGCGTAACAACGTAACGCGTTAATGAAGCGCGATCTTGTTAACCCGACGCTCATGGCGGCCGCCTTCAAAATCGGTCTGGAAGAACGTACGAACGATGTCCAAGGCCTTTACCGAGGAGATGAATCCGGCAGGCAGAGCCAGGACATTCGCATTATTATGCTGGCGCGCCAGCTCCGCTAACTTCGTGTCCCAGCAGAGAGCAGCACGGATACCCTGATGCTTGTTGGCGGTCATGCAGATACCGTTTCCGGTAGAGCAGATGATGATGCCAAACTCGTACTCACCCTTCTCCACAGCGTCCGCCAGAGGGTGCGCGTAATCCGGATAGTCGCAGCTCTCCGAACTGTAGCAACCGAAGTCCTTCACTTGTGCGCCGTTGTCCTCCAGGAACAGTTGTACCTGTTGCTTCAACGCAAATCCCGCATGGTCCGAGGCCATCGCGATAGTCATTTCACTAAAGCTTTTCATATAGATTTATGATTTATGATTTAAAACACCGTCGCAAGATTGCCGAACATCAGCTTGCAGGAGATGGCAAGGACGATGATGCCGAAAAACTTACGGATGATATAAAGCGCCGTGGTGCCAAGGTACTTCGTCAGCCAGTTTGTGCCGATCAGCACCAGGTAGAGCACCAACATACAAAGCAGCAAAGCGATGCAGAGGTTGCCGGTCGAATACTCTGCGGTGATCGCCAGCAACGCTGTGAAAGCACCCGGGCCCGCGTACATCGGGAATGCCAGCGGCACGATAGCGCTGCCGGACCCGATCTCGCCCTCGAGCTTGTCGTTCTGGAAGATTGTGATGTCCAGCACCATCTCTAATGCCATCAGGAAGATCACGAAACCACCGGCGATAGCGAAATACTCAATCTGCACGCCGAAGAGTTTGAGCATCCATTCGCCCAAAAAGAGGAAGGACATCAAGATCACCAGACTGGCGATACAGACCTTGCCGGCATGGATCTTAATGCCCTTTTTCTGCATCGAGATAGTGATGGGTATATTGCCGAAAGGATCGATGATAGCAATCAGGAAAACAAACGAGGATAGTACCTGCCAAATGTCAAAAGGACCAAAAAAAGCACGCAATGATTCCATAATACTTCGATTTTGAGTGCAAAATTACTAAAAAATTTGCATATATGCAAGAAAAATTGTAACTTTGCGCGATTTTTCGAGCAAAGGTAAATAAAATAATACAAATAACCATTTATGATTAACTCTCAAGACATCAAAAACGGCGTATGCATCCGCATGGACGGCCGTCTGTATTTCGTAATTGAGTTCCTTCACGTTAAACCGGGTAAGGGAAACACAATTATGCGTGTGAAATTTAAAGATGTTGTCGATGGCCGCGTATTGGAGCGCCGCTTCAACATCGGTGAGAAACTCGAGGACGTACGCGTTGAGCGTCGCCCGTATCAGTTCCTCTACAAAGAGGGTGCTGACTACATCTTCATGAATAACGAGACCTTCGAGCAGGTGCCCATCGCTCATGACCTGATCACCGGCGTGGACTTCCTCAAAGAGGGCATGACCTGCGATGTCGTTTCCGACGCTTCGACCGACACGATCCTGTTTGCCGAGCTGCCGACGAAGGTAGAGCTGCAGATCACCTACACCGAGCCGGGTCTGAAGGGCGACACCGCGACGAACACCCTGAAGCCCGCTACACTGGAGACCGGCGCTGAGATCCGCGTGCCGTTGTTCATCAACGAAGGCGAGATCGTCCGCGTGGACACCCGCGACGGTAGCTACTGCGAACGCGTACGCTAATCGGTCGCGAACGTGCGCTACTTACGGCGCGTAAGAGCACAAAAAAATCCGGCCTTGTGGGTCGGATTTCTTTTTGTTTGCCGTTGCGCTTAAGGCGCTACGCGGTTGATGTCGCGGGGGAACATCGAGCATTCCTTGACATTGGCGATGCCTAAGAAGCAAGCCGTGATACGCTCCAGACCGATGGCAAAACCACCGTGAGGAGGCATGCCGTTCTTGAAGGTATCGAGGTAGAAATGGAACGCATCGGGGTTCATGCCACGGCGCAGCATCTTCTCGCGGTAGTCCGCCTCTTTATGCATACGCTGGCCGCCGGAGGTGATCTCCAAGCCGCGCATGAGGAGGTCGAAGCTGAGCGTCAGCGACGGGTCCTCTGGGTCGTCCATCGCGTAGAAAGCACGGTGCTCGGACGGGAAATGGGTGACGAACACGAAGTCCGAACCGTATTTCTCGAAGGCATACTTGCAGATAGCGCGCTCCTCTTCCGGCGCAAGGTCATCCTCACCGCGGTGGTCCGCCTCACAAAGATTATTCTCAAAGAGGATCTCGTGTACCTCGCTCAGTTTCCATGCGGGAACCTGCTCGGGGAGCACGGGGTTGACGGCGTTGAGCAGCTGCAACTCGTGGGCGCAATCGCGCTCTACGACCGCGATGATATGACGCAGCAGCGCCGCCTCGAGGATCATGACATCCTCCTGACCTTTGATGAAGCCCATCTCCACATCGAGGGAGATATACTCATTGAGGTGGCGGCTCGTCGCATGCTTCTCAGCGCGGTAAGCGGGAGCTATCTCGAAGACGCGCTCATAGACGCCGACGCCGATCTGTTTGTAGAACTGCGGGCTCTGCGCGAGATAGACCTGCTTGCCGAAATAATCCATCTTGAAGACGTTCGCACCGCCTTCTGCACCCTCGGACACAATCTTCGGAGTGAAGATCTGCGTGAAGCCGTTAGCACTCAGGAACTCGCCGAAAGCGCGAGCGATAGTGCTCTGCACCTTGAGAATCGCCATGTCGCGCGGGTTACGGAGGGTCACCTGACGGTTATCGAACTTATAGCGCAAGAGGGTCTCCTCGTCGCCGAACTTCAGGGCGTTCATATCCACTACCTCGGCGGTCGTCGGACGGCTCAGGACGCGAACCTCAGCTACTGCGATCTCTATCGTGTTGTAGAACGCTGCGGGGTCCTTGATCTTCGCCTCGTTGACGGTACCGGTGAGGGTGATCGCCATCTCGCGGCAGAGGTCGTTCATCGCGATCTCGTTGCCGGCCTCGTCGAAGAACTTCGAGGTCTCATTGGAGACGACAGCCTGGAGGAGTCCGCGGGACTTGCGAAGCACAATAAATCCGCCCCACTTGGTGACGCGGACATTATGGATCATGCCGGAAACAGAAACAGATTCGCCAACCTTAGCGTTGGCGAGATCTGTCACGTTTTCATTATGCTGATTAACGTTTAAAAACATTGTTTTTAACGATTTATCGATATATCGAAATCTCGAAATACCGAGGGTTTATTACTCAGCAGCCTTCTCCTCTGCAGCGGGAGCCTCAGCAGCAACCTCTTCTACAGCCTCCTTAACGGCTTTCTTGCCGGCACGGCGGGTAGCTTTCTTGGTTGCTTTCTTGGTCTCCTTGAGCATGTTCTCGTTGTAGTCCACGAGCTCGATGATACACATCTCAGCTGCGTCACCCAGACGGAAACCGGTACGGAGGATACGGGTGTAGCCGCCGGGACGGTTAGCGATCTTCTCGCCTACATTCTGGAAGAGTTCGGTAACGACCTCTTTCTGTTTGAGGAGGGAGAACGCCAGACGACGGTTGTTCATGTTGTCCTCTTTAGCTCGGGTGAGAATCGGCTCCACGTAGATACGGAGCGCTTTAGCCTTAGCGAGGGTGGTGCTGATACGCTTGTGGAGGATCAGCGAGCAAGCCATGTTGCTGAGCATAGCAGCGCGGTGGTTAGCTTTGCGGCTAAGGTGATTGAATTTTTTATTATGACGCATAATAAAGTTTAATTTTAAGTTTAAAAAAGTTTAAGGAGTTAACGGAGATTACTCATTCACATGGTAACGTGAGATGTCCATCCCGAAGGCAAGGCCATTACGCTCAAGCAGTTCGTCGAGTTCGGTGAGCGATTTCTTACCGAAGTTACGGAACTTCAAGAGGTCTGCACGGTGGTACTTAACGAGTTCGCCAAGGGTCTCTACCTCTGCTTGCTTCAAGCAGTTCAGCGCACGTACGGAGAGGTCCATATCCTGGAGCTTCTGGTTGAGAAGCTGACGCATACGGAGGATCTCCTCGTCGAGAGCGGAAGAGTTCTTCTTGGTCTCCTCCTCGAGGACGATACGTTCGTCGGAGAAGAGCATGAAGTGGTAGATCAGGATCTTAGCGGCCTCGGTCAGCGCCTGTTGCGGGGTGATGGAGCCGTCGGTAGTGATCTCAAGGGTGAGTTTCTCATAGTCGGTACGTTGCTCGACACGGTACTGGTCAACCGAGATCATGACGTTACGGATAGGCGTGTAGATAGAGTCGATAGCAAGGGTGCCGATAGGATCGTCTTTCTTGCGGTTCTCGTCACCGGGCACGTATCCGCGTCCTTTGTTAATAGTGATCTGGATCTCAAAATCCGCCGAGTCGTCCATCTCCGCAAGACGGAGATCGGTGTTGAGGACCTCGAAGTTCTGGAGCACGGAGTTGAACTCACCAGCGAGGAAAGCTTTGGACTTACGTACGTGGAGAGTAGCGGTCTCGGTCTCCTCCTCGATGCCCTCTTTGTGAGCAAAGCGGATTTGTTTGAGATTAAGGATCAGGTTGGTAACGTCAGTGATGACACCGGGGATGGTAGCAAATTCATGATCAATACCACTAATCTTGACAGAGCAGATGGCATATCCCTCGAGGCTGCCCAGCAGCACACGACGGATCGCATTGCCTATCGTAATTCCGTACCCCGGCTCGAGTGGGCGAAATTCAAATACGCCTTTGGTAGCACTCGAATCCAACATGATAACCTTGTCAGGTTTGATGAAATTTAATATTGCCATGAATTTAATGATTATTTAGAGTACAACTCAACGATTAATTGCTCCTTGATATTCTCCGGGATCTCAGCGCGAGCGGGGATATTGAGCAACTTACCGGCTTTGTCAGCCTCGTTCCACTCGAGCCAGCCATACTTAGCATGGTTGAAGCCCTGGAGTGACTCATTGATCACCTCGAGGGATTTAGCTTTCTCGCGAACTGCCACTACCTGACCGGGTTTAACGGAGTAGGAAGGGATATTCACAACCTGTCCGTCCACGGTGATGTGGCGGTGCGAAACGAGCTGGCGAGCAGCAGCGCGGGTAGGCGCCATACCGAGACGATAAACGATGTTATCGAGACGGCACTCGAGAAGCTGGATCAGGATCTCACCGGTAATACCTTTGGTACGTGCAGCTTTAGCGAAGAGGAGGCGGAACTGTTTCTCCAGTACACCATAGGTGTATTTAGCCTTCTGCTTCTCAGCCAGCTGAGTACCGTACTCAGAGTTTTTCTTACGACGGTTAACGCCGTGTTGTCCGGGTGCGTACGGACGTTTTGCAAGCACCTTATCCTCGCCGAAGATAGCCTCGCCGAAACGGCGTGCGATGCGAGATTTTGGGCCAATATATCTTGCCATAATTTTCTAAACGTTAAAGGATTAAACAATTATACACGACGACGTTTCGGAGGACGGCAACCGTTGTGCGGCATCGGAGTCACATCTACGATCTCCGTTACATCGATACCTGCAGCGACGCAGGCACGGATAGCCGACTCACGTCCTTGTCCGGGACCCTTAACGTATGCTTTCACTTTACGCAGACCGAGGTCATAAGCGACCTTGCAGCAGTCAGCTGCTGCCATTTGGGCTGCGTACGGAGTATTTTTCTTGCTGCCACGGAAGCCCTGCTTACCAGCCGAAGACCAGCTGATAACTTGGCCGTCACCGTTAGCAACAGTAACGATAACATTATTGAAAGAAGACATCACGTGAAGCTGGCCAACGCCCTCGATCTTCACTACGCGCTTCTTTGCTGCAATAGCTTTCTTTGCCATAATACTTGATAGATTAATTTAATTGAGAATTGACAATTGAGAATTGATAATTATTCTCCTATGCTGCCAAACTCAAATTCGGTTTAACATTACTTCGTTGCCTTCTTCTTGTTTGCAACAGTTTTCTTACGTCCTTTGCGCGTGCGGGCGTTGTTCTTGGTGCTCTGTCCACGAACGGGAAGACCGATACGATGACGAACTCCACGGTAACAACCGATATCCATCAAGCGTTTGATGTTCAATTGTGTTTCCGAA